>NZ_VBTN01000017.1:0-153947 GCF_013277805.1 Pseudomonas sp. MS15a(2019) | reverse complement strand
ATACCATTCAGGATGTGGAGAAAGGGAGCCGGCAGACACACTCTACGACACAGCATCGAGTGCTCAGGTTGGGCAGGTGCTTAGCCGGCTCCGGGTAATGAGGTAGCTAATCCCATTACCCGGGAGAGATACAAGGTTGGGCTGAGCTCAGCGAAGCCCAACGCCAGTTAGCTGAACACTGGGCCGCTGGGCTTCGACGGTGGAGCCGTCGCAACCCAACCTACGACCGGATCTCCCTCACCCCATCCTCGCCTCTTCCAGCAGCCAGCGTTCGAAACTTGCGAGCGCGGAATCGATTTCCGTCGTGGGACGGGTGACCAGCACATAGCGTTCACGCAGCTCCGGCAGGACCGGCCAGGGCGCCTGGAGTCGGCCGGCGGCCGGCGGCCGGCGGCCGGCGGCCAGATCCTCCTCGATGTAGTGCTCAGGTACCAGGGCCATGCCGAAGCCGGCCTTGGCGGCCTCGATCAGCAGCGAGTAGCGATCATAGGTAGGACCAACCGCCTGGGCGCCCAGGGGTAACCCGGTGAGCGTGGCATAACGGGCCCAGCTGTGCGGACTCTCCAGCTTGTGCAGGAGCGGCAGGCTGGCCGGAGGATTGCCCGCCAGACGTGGATGACAGACCGCGACCAGCTGCGTCTCGAACAACGGCTGCACCCGCAGACCGTGCCAGACCGGATGGTCATAGTTGATCGCGGCGTGCAGTCCGCTGTCTTCCAGGGCGAAGGGCTGCGTCCGCTCGCGCAGATTGACCTCGATGTCCGGATGGCGCGCCTGGAAGCGCGCCAGCATCGGGATCAGCCAGCGACCCGCCAGGGTCGGAATGACGCCAATCTCCAGCGCGGTGGTGCCGCGGGCCTGGGCGACCAGTTGCCGCGTGTGGCGTTCGATGTCGGCAAGGGCCGTGCGCATGTGCGCGGCATAGCGGGCTCCGGCAGCGGAAAGCTCGACGCGATTGCCGATCCGCAGAAACAGTCTGACGCCCAGTGCAGCCTCCAGCTTGGCGATCTGCCGGCTGATGGCGCCCTCGCTGAGCGACAACTCCTGCGCCGCCTTGGCGAAGCTGAGATGGCGGGCGGCCGCTTCCAGGGCCACCAGCGCCGTAGTACTGGGCAGGCGTCTAGTCATCAGCGGTCATCCTTGGCAGCGGGGCGCCCCAGGATGACGCCTGGGCAAGCTGCCTTGCAAAAAAATCCGTAACGCTCGCCCGCCAGCACCTCCTAGCATGACCAGACGATACCAGGGAGGCAGCAGCAGTGATGATGACGAGGACGTTCGCCTGGAACCGCATGGATCGGCTGCTGCTGGGCACGGGTCTGTTGATTCCGTTCTGGTTGACTATCGGCGTAGGGCTGACCGCCCTGGCGTATCCCGGTTACAGCCATGTCGATCATGCCCTGAGTCGGCTGGGGGCTGTCGATGCGCCCACTCAGGGATTTTCCGCCTGGCTCAACAACGTTCCTCTGGGGGTGCTGTTCGTGCTGGTCGCCCTGGGGCTGGCCAGACGTTTTCGCACGTCGCGCCTAGCCGGGTTGAGCGCGGCCCTGATCCTGCTCCACGGCCTGGCGAGCTTCGCCACCGGGCTGTTCCCCTGCGACCAGGGCTGCGCCCCGCTGCAGCCCTCCGTTTCCCAGCAGCTGCATAATCTGGCCGGCCTGGTGATGTTCCTGTCGCTGACCCTGGCGAGCGCGCTCTGGGCGTGGCTCGGCAAGCGGTTGCTGGCCTCGCCCGGCCTGGCTGCCTTCTCGGCGATCTGCACCCTGCTGGCCCTGGTCACCGCGGGCATGATGGCGAGCGCGGTCGCCGACGGCCAAGGCTTCGGGCTCTACCAGCGCCTCAACTATGCCGTGGGCGTCGCCTGGCTCGCCGTCCTGAGCGGAATGGCCAGGCGCAGCCCAGGTGGCCGGCCGTGACCGACAAGCCGCCTGAAACCGCTCAGGCATGGACGGTCAGGGCGACGAGTCGGGCGACCAGAGGCCGTACCAGCAACACGCAGACGAAGGCGGACGGCATGGCCACCTGATAGGCATTCATCACATTCCTGAAGTAGTCGGCGTCGAAGCCGAATTCCGCCAGGGTGATCACCAGGCACATCAGCAGGGCCATGATGGTCGACATATAGAGAGCGAAAACATAGGGCGTCGCCCGCTTGGGAAAGCGTGGTTTTATTGATGTGGCAGGACTGATTGGCTTCATCGGGTTGCCTCGGGTCAAGGAATCGAGGCCAAGCTTACAAGGGCGAGTCTCTGCCGGTAGCCTTCTCTGTCTTGGTTCACTATAAACAAAAATCAACGAATCCTTCGGCAGGGACCCCATGGACATCCTGGGCTTGATCAGTACCTACATCAGGGTCGTGGAAGCCGGCAGCATCGCCGGCGCCGCTCGCGCTCAGGGCCTGAGCGCGGCCGCAGTGAGCCAGAGCATCGCTCGTCTGGAGGCACATCTGGGCGTACGGCTGCTGTCGCGGACCACGCGCCGTCTCGCCATGACCGAAAGCGGCGCCCGCTATTTCGAGAAAGTCCGGCACATCCCCCAGGACGTCGAGATCGCCGCCCACCTGGCCACCCTGGCCAGCGAGCCGCAGGGACCGCTGCGGATAGCCACCACCGCCGCCTTTGGCCGCCACCTGCTGGCGCCGCTGCTGCCGGCGTTCAAGCGTACCTATCCGGGCATCGACATCGAATTGATTGGCAGCGACTGGCGCCTGGATCATCGCCTGGAACAGATCGATGTCAGCCTGAGGATCAAGGCGCAGCTGAACGACAGCCTGGTCGCCCGCCGGATCGCTTCTCGTGCCTTTGTGTTCTGCGCCGCGCCCGCCTATCTCGAACAGGCCGGCACACCCCATACCCCGGAAGAGCTGCAGCAGCACGCCTGCCTGCTGTTTCGCTACCCCACCGATGGACGCTATCTGCCCTGGCGCTTCGTACGGGCGGGTCAGACCTTCGAGGCCTCCACCCGCCCTGGCTTCGTCTGCGACGACATCGATATGATTGCCCAGCTCGCCGTGAACGGGGGCGGCATCGCACGCCTGGCAGACTTTGTCGCCCTGCCGCTGATCGAGCGAGGCCAGCTGGTGTCGCTGTTCGACGCCCAGAGCCAAGACGCCACCGCCGCGCAGTCGGAGCCGATGGACATCTATGCCTGCGTTTCCGAGCGTTCCGCGCTGAGCGGCAAGGTTCGCGCCTTCATCGACTTTCTCGAACAGGCCCTGCAGCCTGATTCCTGACAGGCGAAGGCCCTGGCCGCCGTAGCGACCAGGGCCGCTCTCTCAGGGACGCAGTATCAGGGTGGTGATGTCGGTGTGGTGCAACAGGTGGGACGTCTGACTGCCCAGCAGCAAGCGCCGGGCAGCGGAATGACGGTAGGCACCCATCACCAGCAGGTCGGCCCGAGAGGCCTGGACCCGCTCGGGAATCACCTCGGCCGGATGCCCTGCCACGAGCTGGGTCGTCACCTCGCTGCCGCCGGTACGCAGGAGCTCCGCAGCGGCCTCCAGTTCGGCCACGCGCGCCGGCGTGGACTCACCGACCTGCAAGACCTCGCCCTGCAGCCCTGCCAGCAACCCGCTCCTGGCGACCTCCAGCAATCCCCGATGGGTGGCATCGCTGCCGTCATGGGCGAGCAGAAAGCGCCGGGGTTCGCGGAAGTCGGCGGCGCACACCAGGATGGGCCTGTGCAGCGTGCGCACCACGGTTTCCAACTGGCTACCGATACCGCGGCGACCGGCATGCTCGCCGCGCTTGCCGATCACCAGCAGGCTCATGTCCGCCTCCAGTTCGCGCAGGGTATCCACCAGGTAGTCGTGCCGCTGGAGCATGGCAGGCGCCGTGACCAGCTCGCTGCCCTGCAACCGCTCCACGGCCCCAGCCAACAGGGCCGCGCCATCGGCACGTGCCAGACGCGCGCGCTGCTCGTCCAGCCGCGCCAGTTCTTCGAGCAGGTGCTCGCGCGAACCGAGACCGATGGCGCCGCTGGCATCGGGGGCTGTGGGATAGAGGCTACGCTCCAGGACATGCAGCAGGGTGAGGGGCAGCTCCAGCCGTTGTGCCAGCCAGGCACCGTGGTCGCAGACACTGCCCGCCAGGGGCGAGCCGTCGATACAGGCGATGATCTTGCTCATGGTGTCTCCCTCCTCAGTGGCCCAGCAGTTGGCTGCTGGCCCCGGGTTTGTCGTGGATGCCAAAGCGGTCGACCAGGGTCGCGCTGGCCTGATCGAGGTCGAGGACCTCCACGGTCACGCCTTCCCGGCGATACCTGAGCACGACCTTGTCCAGGGCGGCGACGGCGGTGATGTCCCAGAACTGGGCCGCCCTGAGATCGATGCGGACCTCGTCCAGCACCTCCTTGAAGTCGAAGGCCTCGATGAAGGCCGCGGTGGACGAGAAGAACACCTGGCCACGCACCTCGTAGACGCGAATACCGGGCGCCTCCAGACGCGACGTCAGCGTCAGTTGGTGCCCTACCTTGTTGGCGAAGAACAGCGCAGCCAGCAGCACCCCGACCAGCACGCCGAGCGCCAGATTGTGGGTGGCGACCACGACCACCACGGTGGCCACCATCACCAGGTTGGTGGAGAGCGGATGCCGCCGCAGATTGCGGATCGAATCCCAGCTGAAGGTGCCGATGGAGACCATGATCATCACCGCCACCAGGGCCGCCATGGGAATCCGGGCGAGCCAGTCACCGAGAAACACCACCATCAGCAGCAGGAAGACGCCGGCGCAGAGTGTTGACAGCCGGGTGCGTCCGCCGGATTTCATGTTGATCACCGACTGGCCGATCATGGCGCAGCCCGCCATGCCGCCCAGCAGGCCGGCGGCGATGTTGGCGATCCCCTGCCCCTTGCACTCACGATTCTTGTCGCTGGGCGTATCGGTGATGTCGTCGACGATGGTGGCCGTCATCAGCGACTCCAGCAGCCCCACCACGGCCAGTGCCAGGGAGTAAGGCAAGATGATCAGCAGGGTGTCGAGCGTCAGCGGCACCTGGGGCCAGAGCAGCACTGGCAGGGTATCGGGCAGCTGTCCCATGTCACCCACCGTGCGGATGTCCAGCCCCAGGACGAGGGAGACGGCCGTCAGCACCAGGATGCACACCAGCGGCGAAGGCAGCAGCCTGCCCACCACCGGCAGCAGCGGGAACAGATAGATGATGCCCAGCCCGGCGGCGGTCATGGCGTAGACCTCCCAGCCGACATGGGTCAGCTCGGGCAGCTGGGCCAGGAAGATCAGGATCGCCAGGGCATTGACGAAGCCCGTCACCACGGAACGGGACACGAAGCGCATCAGCGCGCCCAGGCGCAGATAGCCGGCGGCGATCTGCAGCACCCCGGTCAACAGGGTCGCGGCCAGCAGATACTGCAGGCCGTGCTCCTTGACCAGGGTCACCATCAGCAGCGCCATGGCGCCGGTAGCCGCCGAGATCATGCCGGGGCGACCGCCGACGAAGGCGATCACCACGGCGATGCAGAAGGAGGCATAGAGCCCCACCTTGGGATCGAGCCCGGCGATGATGGAAAAGGCGATGGCTTCGGGGATCAGCGCCAGGGCGACGACCAATCCGGACAGCACATCGTTCTTCACATTGGAAAACCAATGCGTCTTGAGGGTATTCAACATGGACAACTCGCACCTGTGCCTGACCCGTCAAGCGAGTGGCAGACGCCGGATCAGGCGTGAATTCCAGGGTTGGCAGCCGCCACGCCGCGGGCGCGACAGGACGACAGACGTCCTTGCGTCAGCGAGCAAGGACGGGAGAGGTGCGAGCTATGGGGGACTGGGTTGCCAGTCGCGGGAGGGGCAATGCATACCCCGAAGGTATCACGAAAGAACGAGCGCTTGTAGACCGCACTGCGGGTCTGGCCGGGCGTCAACCTGCCCTCACCGGCTTCCGCCATCGCTGACGAAATAGGTAGCCGGTCGGTCCCGCGCGGCAACCGGTCCGGCGCCCGGGTGATCAAACCGATGTCCTTGGCGGCGTCGTAGCCCAATCGTCGCCTGTTGCTTTCGGAGGACAGCAAGGTGGTGAGCTCCTCCGGGGTCAGCTTGAGGCAGCCCTTGTAGATCTCGCGGAACTTGAGGTTCTCGCGCTCGACGTCCTCGAACGCCTGCTTGGCCTGATCCGGCTTCATGTAGCCGTTGACGGCGATGGCCGCCGCGGCCGGATGCAGGAGAAAGCTGGCGAGCGGCGCCGCATAACGATCTTCGGCCGCGCAGTAGATCATGGTGGCGGATGAATCCGTCGCGGCGGCGTCGATGGTATTGATGTGCAGTGGATAGTGGCGGATGAAATCGTAGGCGACATAGCCCGCCTCCATGCTGCCGCCAGGGCTGTTGAGGTAGAGATTGACGTTCTTGGTGGCGGGGTACTTGAGGGCGATGTCGTTCAGGGCGGCCAGCAGGGAGCTGACCGAGCGGTCGTTGATACCACTGTTGAAGTACACCGACGCGGTGTCGGCGCTGGCAGCAGCGCCCTCTCCGCGGATGACGGTCATCTCGGCGGAGGCCTCCGGCAGACAGCCTGCGGCCAGCACGGCCAAGGTCCCGGCGGCCAACCGTTTAGCAACGCTCGAACGTCTCATCCCCTCTCGCTCCCAGGTCGGCAATCGGCCAAAGACCTGAAACGCTAGAGGGCGAGACTTAAGATCGGCTTAAGGCAGGACGGACTGCCTGGATCGCTGTGCGCTCAGTCCTTTTTCAGCAGTCCCGCCAGCCCCGCGAAGGGATTGTGGGTCGCCTGGGCCACCTTGGGCGTGCTCAGGGAGCTGTCGCTGAAATACTGCTGATCGGTGTAGCGACTGTGCTCGTTGTCGTGGCAGTACAGGCAGAGCAATTCCCAGTTGGAGCCGTCCTGGGGATTGTTGTCGTGGTTGTGGTCCCGATGATGCACGGTCAGCTCGCTCAGGCGCTTGCCGGCGAATTCCCGGGCGCAGCGACCACAGACGTGGGGATACATCTTCAGCGCTTTTTCGCGATAGCCGCGTTCACGCTCGCGCTGGGTCTCGGCGAGGATTCGATCCAGCTTCGAGGTATCGGTAGCCATGCTGCACCTGGGTGGTCGGGAGAGAGGCCCAGTATAGCCTGGGCCTGGCGCTCCCGGTGAGCGCTCGCCATAGGATCCGGCGGCCGATCGCCCGACCTCTTAATCTCAGGCTTAACCTCCCCCGCCAGTGCCGCCATCGGTTTGCCGAGGCGCTGGCGAATGCCCTGCGCACGGATCGAACTGCCGCCCAGGCCGACGGCTTGGCAGTCCAGGCGTTGTCGCGCTGCATCTGGAAGCGCCCCACGTCCAGGGCCTGCTGGTGGGTTCATCGACACCGCCAGCCCAGCGGAGGCCGATGAATTGGCAGGCACTTGGCGCGGCTGGAGCGCTGACAGCTTTTTATTTGCCCTGACCTTCACGGGCAGCAACCCTTCCTACGAATCGCGCCTGACCGCAAAAATGTTTATTGCGTCACATAAAACTTTTTCATGGACCACCGCTCCAACACCAGACCCAGACGCTCTGGCCTGCGGTTCTTGAACGAAAAAGCCATTTCCGGCGCTCGCTCCGCCACAGGGATGATCGAGCCGCGTCATCTGCGATACCTGTACCACCAGGAGTCACGCTTCCCCCGCCGTCAACGCAAGACACGGATCAGTCGCGTTCCCCTCCGCTAGCTCGCCATAACCCCTAACCTTGCCCCCCTGGGCGTGAGTCGACTACCTAGCGCTTGAGGTTTTCCCATGCTGCAACAACTGACCATCTCGAACAAACTCAGACTCGGCTTCGGCGCGATCCTGGTCATCATCCTGGCGCTGATCCTGGCGGCCAGTCATGGCTTCACCCAAGTCAACCTGGCCGTCCGGCAGAACATCCACTCCTACCATGTGCTGCAGGATTCCGATGCCGCCCTGCTGGCGTTGGTCAACATGGAAACCGGCATGCGTGGCTTCGCCCTGACCGGCAAGGACGAGTTTCTCGAACCCCTGAACAAAGGCGAACAACAGTTCGCCGATCAGTTGCAGGACCTGACCCAGCTCACCCGCGACAATCCCGAGCAGCAGGCCGGTCTGGCCCAGCTGGGTCAGGCCAAGCAGCAATGGAACAACGAGTCCGTGCAGCAGATTCTGGCGCTACGCCGGCAGGTCAACGCCGGTACCCAGCCGCTGGACACCCTCACCGCCCGCATCGCCACCGCCCAGGACAAGGGCAAGATGGACGCGATGCGCGAACTGCTGGCGCAGATCAAGACCCGGGAGAATCGGCTACTGGACAGCCGTACCCAGTCGATGGACGACGCCAAGCAGCAGGCCATGCTGATCCTGATCAGCGGTGGCATCCTCGCCGCGCTGCTGGCGCTGGGCATCGCCTGGTCGCTGTCGCGCACCATCGTGGGTCGACTGGCCCAGACCGTTGCCATCGCCCGGGCCATTGCCGCCGGCCGACTCGATTCGCCGATCCCTGCCGGCGGACGTGACGAGCTGGGTCAGCTGCTGACCGCCTTCGGCCAGATGCAGGACAGGCTGCGCGACATGATCCAGGGGATCAAGCAGGGCACCGACCAACTGGTCGCCGCCTCCCACAGCATCTCCGCCAACTCCCAGCAGCTGTCCACCGCCGCCCAGGAGCAATCCAGTGCCGCCTCCAGCATGGCGGCCACCGTGGAGCAGCTGACCGTGAGCATCAACCACGTGTCCGACAACGCTGGGGAAGCCCACGACCTCTCCAGCCAGTCGGGTCGCCTGGCCCAGGACGGCGGCCAGACCATCCAGGCCTCGGTGGACAGCATGAAATCCATCGCCGGCACGGTGCAGTCCTCGGCCACCCGCATTGGTGAACTGGGCGAGCACTCGGAACGGGTGTCGTCCATCGTCAGCGTGATCAAGGGCATCGCCGACCAGACCAACCTGCTGGCGCTCAACGCCGCCATCGAGGCGGCGCGGGCTGGCGAACAGGGGCGCGGCTTCGCCGTGGTGGCCGACGAGGTCCGCCAGCTGGCGCAACGCACCACCAACTCCACCCAGGAGATCGCCGCCATGATCGAGAAGATCCAGGCAGCGACCCAGGCGGCCATGAGCGACATGGAGGTGGGCGTGCGCCAGGTCAACGGCGGGGTCGATCTGGCCAATCAGGTCGGCGAGGCGGTAGTCAGCATCAACAATTCCTCGGACAAGGTGGTACGGGTGGTCAACCAGATCTCCCTGTCCCTGCGCGAACAGACCGCCGCCAGCCATGACGTCGCCCGTACCGTGGAGCGCCTGGCGCAGATGGCCCAGCAAAACAGCGAGGCCATCGACGAGACGGTCAAGACCGCCGTCTCCCTGGATGCCCTGGCCAATGACCTGAATAGGCAGATCGGCCAGTTTCGCTGCTAGCGCTGACCTGCGGCCTTCGCCACGCGATCCCGACCTCTCCCACCGCCTGGCCCTGGCCAAGCGGTGGACTGCTGACACAAACTGAAACATTCCCCTAGCGCAACGGTCACACAGGCGTCTCCCCCAAGGCCTGCGCCCTGCATGAAAACCCCGCGTCCCGTCGATCGTCTGCCTCGCCTCAACCAGCTGCGCAATCTGAAAATGGCCCGTTCCGCCCACGCCTATGTGCGGGGCAGTACGGTGCACTTCTACGAGTGGCTGCACAGCCAGCCCGGTCGCAGCCTGCCCAATGGGCCGGCGGTGTGGATCTGCGGCGACTGCCATGCCGGCAACCTCGGCCCCACGGGCGATCTGCACGGCACCACCGACGTCAATATCCGCGACCTGGACCAGACCGTGGTCGGCAATCCGGCCCATGACCTGGTGCGCCTGGCGCTGTCGCTGGCCACGGCGGCGCGCGGCTCCGACCTGCCGGGGGTAACCACGGCGCGAATGCTCGAAGAGATGATGCGCGGCTACGAAGTGGCCTTCGAGGACGATCTGGAACACGAGGTGCCGCGACCGGCCCAGGTCAAGGCCGGGATGCGCAGCGCGGTGCAGCGCACCTGGAAGCACCTGGCGCGCGAACGCATGGAAAACACTCGACCCAAGCTGCCGCTGGGCAAGCACTTCTGGCAGCTGAGCAAGGCCGAGCGCCAGGCCATCGCCGAGTTGTGCGAGACCCCGGGCATCCACGCCCTGGTGACCTCGCTCAAGGGCCGCAGCCACGACAGCCGCGTCGAATTGCTCGACAGTGCCTACTGGGTCAAGGGCTGCAGCTCCCTGGGCCTGCGCCGCTACGCCGTGCTGCTGGGCGTGGACGACGGCGACGACCAGGACTACTGCCTGATCGACGTCAAGCAGGCGGTCGCCGCCGCCGCTCCGCGCGTGGCCCATGCCACCATGCCCCGCGACAACGGCAAGCGTGTAGTGGAAGGGGCACGCCAGCTCTCCCCGGCCCTGGGCAATCGCATGCTGGCGGTGCGCATGCTCGATCACTCCTTTTTCATCCGCGAACTGCTGCCCCAGGATCTCAAGCTGGAACTGGACGAACTCAGCGCCCGCGAGGCCATGAGCGCCGCGGCCTACCTGGCCCGGGTGGTCGGGCGCGCCCATGCCCGGCAGATGGACCTGGCCACCCGGGTGGAGTGGATGAGCGATCTGCAGCGCAATCGCACCCGCACCCTGGATGCGCCCTCCTGGCTGTGGAGCAGCGTGGTGCAACTGGTAGGCGCCCACGAAATGGGCTACCTGGCCCACTGCCGCGCCTATGCCCTGGAGCATGCGCAGGACTGAGGCCACTGTGAAACTGGCCCGGGGCTAACCGCCTCGGGCCGCGCTTCTCGCTCCCGCATCTTCCCCGCCGGCCTGCCCGGCCCAACTCGGAAGCGGCAGGCGATGCCCACCTGCCCCCGACCACCTGCCCGCTTCGTCGATCCGCTCGATCGCACATTGTGCGCACCCTCGCCTTTAACTAAAATGAGACGCTTTATCATTTAAAGACCGGCGTTCGCGCCAAGGATCTTCCATGCGCCCTGCCCTGTCTTCCGGCTCGCCCACCATCGCGTTGGATCAGCTCTATCGCGATCATCATGGCTGGCTCAGCGGCTGGCTGCGCGGGCGGCTGGGCAACGCGCCGGATGCGGCGGACATCGCCCAGGACACCTACCTGCGCATTCTCGGTTCCGGGCGCCTGCCGGTGCGTGAAGACTCTCGGCGCTATCTGGTGCAGGTGGCCAAGGGGTTGGTGATCGACCTCTGGCGACGCCAGGAGGTGGAACGTGCCTATCGCGACGCCATCGCCCACCTGCCGGAGGCCCAGGTGCCGTCGCCGGAGACGCACTGGCTGATCGTCGACGCCCTGCTGCGCATCGATGCCATGCTCGATGGCCTGCCCGCCCCGGTCCGGGAGGCCTTTCTGCTGGCGCAATTCCAGCGACTGACCCTGGCCGAGATCGCCGTGCGGCTGGATCTGGCGGTGATCACCGTGCGCCGGCATATCCAGCGCGCCCTGGTGGCCTGCTTGGTGGCGTGCGAGGCATGAGCCCTCCCGCGCCGCAACTGCTCGAAGAGGCGGCCGAGTGGCTGCTCACCCTCAACTTCGACGGCGCCAACGAGGCGCAGCGCCAGGCCTTCGAACGCTGGCGCGCGCAGAGCGAGGCCCATGGCGCGGCCTGGGCAAGAGCCGAGCGGGTCATGGGGACCTTCGCCAGCGTTCCCGTGGACATCGGCCAGCAGACGGTACGCCGCGTCGGTGACCGGACGCTCAGTCGGCGGCGCACTCTGCGCCTGCTCACCGCCCTGCTGGTGGGGCTTCCCAGCGGCTGGCTGGCCCTGCGCACCCTGCCACTGGACGCGTTGGGTGCCGAGCTGACGACTGCCATCGGCGAGCGGCGCTCCCTGCTGCTCGCCGATGGCAGTCAGCTGGTGCTGAACAGCGACTCCGCCCTGGACGTGCGCTTCGACGCAGGCATCCGCCGCCTCCATCTGCGACGGGGCGAGGTGCTGGTGACCACCCATGCCGATCCCGTCGTGCCACGCCGGCCCTTCGTGGTCAGCCTGGCGCAGGGCGAGGTCGAGGCCCTGGGCACCCGCTTCAGCGTACGGGGGGAGGAGACGCTCTGCCGGGTGGCGGTCTTCGCCCATGGCGTGGAGGTGCGTCCGCAGCAGGGTGCGGCCATACACCTGGCCGCGGGGCAGCAAGCCTGGTTCGACGCCCGCGGCGTACAGCGCCGCGCCCCGGTGGACGAGGATGCCAGCCTCTGGACGCACGGCATGCTGCTGGCCCACGACCGCCCCTTGGCCGAGGTGCTGGCGGAACTGGGTCGCTATCGCCCCGGCCTGCTGCGCTGCGACCCGGCCGTCGCCGGGCTGCGGGTGTCCGGCGCCCTGTCGCTGGACGACACCGACCAGGCCCTGCTGGCGCTGGAACGTATCCTGCCGATCCGCATCACGCGCCGCACCCGCTACTGGGTGGCGGTGGGGGCGCCCTGAACGCCGGCGATCCAGCTGAAAAAAAGTTCGCGCTGCCCTGAGCACTTTGCCGCGCTCGTCCGGGATAGCTGCAGACACCCTCATGGGGAGCGGTGGCAGCCCGCGCCTGGTGCGCTCAAGAGGACGGCAACACGACATGGCAAAGATCCACCGGCAGCAACCCGCCACCCGAGCCTTCACCCCACTGATCCTGGCCGTCGCCCTGCAGGGCGTGCCCCTGGCGGCTACCGGGCTGGCCCTGCTGCCGCTGCCGGCCCTGGCCGCCGCGGAGGTGCGTGACTACCGGATTCCCGCCGGTCCGCTGAATGCGGTGCTGGCCCGTTTCGCCGCTACCGCCGGGGTCCAGCTGGTGTTCGATCCGGCGCCGCTGGCCGGGCGCAGCAGTCCGGGACTGCAGGGACGCTATACCCTCGACCAGGGTTTCGAGCGCCTGCTGCGTGGCAGCGGCTATCGCTGGAGCGAACGCGCTGCCGGCATCTATGCCTTGGAAGCCGGCAGCGCCGAGGCCGCCCTGGCCATGCCCGAAACCACCATCCAGGCCAGCGCCACGGGCGGTGGCGCGGATATCGGCTACCAGCGCCCGGTCAGCACCAGCACCACGCGCCTGGGCCTGAGCGAGCGGCAGACACCCCAGGCGATCACCACCCTGACCCGCGATCAGGTCGAGGACTTCCGCCTGCAGAGCATCAAGGAAGCCCTGCGTGCCGCCCCGTCGGTGACCGTCGAGCAGACCGAGACCGACCGTACCCAATTCACCTCCCGCGGCTTCGACATCAACAGCTTCCAGTACGACGGCATGGGCATGCCCTTCGTCAGCACCACCCTGGTGGGCGACCAGGACCTGGCCGAATACGAGCAGGTGGACGTCCTGCACGGCGCCAATGGCCTGATGAGCGGCACCGGCAATCCCTCCGCCGCCGTCAACTTCGTGCGCAAGCGGCCCACCGCCGAGTTCCAGGCCAAGCTCGGCGCTAGCGTCGGCTCCTGGGACAACCGCCGGGTGGATGCCGATGTCTCCGGGCCCTTGACCGAAACCGGCAAGGTGCGCGGGCGCTTCATCTATGCCCACGACAAGGGCAATTCCTGGCTGGATCGCTACGGCCATGAAAAGAACATCGCGGCTGGCCTGGTGGCCTTCGACCTCAGCGACGCCGATACCCTGACCCTCGGCTTCTCCCAGCACAACAGCGACGCCAACGGCAGCTCTTGGGGCAACCTGCCGCTGGCCGACGTGGACGGCAATCCGTTGCACTACGGCCGGCGCAGTTCCAGCATCGGCCAGGACTGGACCTACTGGAATCTGGATACCCAGCGCGTCTTCGGCGAATTCACCCACGACTTCGGCAACGGCTGGCGGGGTACCCTCACGGCGACCGGCGTCACCGAGCGGCAGAACGCCGACATGTACTACATCTTCGGCGTCAACGGCGACGCCGCCACCGCCTTTGGCGACCATTCCGCCAGCAAGGCGCACCAGCTGATCGGCGAGGCCAGGCTGTCCGGCCCCTTCCAGCTGTTCGGTCGCGACCACGAACTCACCCTGGGCGCCAGCTACGGCCGGACCCACCAGAAGTTGCGGGAAAAGATCCTCGCCGAGGATGGCTACTACCCCACCACCCTCTCCGGCTCCCTGGCCGGGGTCCCCGAGCCGTCGCTGCAATACACCGACGATATCGGCCACACCCAGGACTTCACCGACCGCCAGAAAAGCCTGTTCGCCGGCGCCCGCTTCGAGCTGGTCGACGACCTGCACTGGATCGTCGGTGCGCGGATGCTCAGCGCCGATGCCAGCGGCCTGAGCTATGGCGCCGACTACTACACCCGTGCCCATGGCGAGGTCACTCCCTACACCGGCCTGGTCTACGACCTGAGTCCGCAATGGAGCCTCTATGCCAGCTGGACCAAGATCTTCAGCCCACAATACAGCTTCGGCCTGGATGGCCGGCTGCTCGATCCGCTGGAAGGCAAGAGCCTGGAAGCCGGGATCAAGGGTGGCCTGTTCGACGACCGCCTGAGCCTGACCGCCGCGGTGTTCAAGACCGAGCAGCGCAACGTCGCCTCGACCTCGGTGCTCGCCGGTTCGCGTACGCTCTACGACACCACCGACTACCAGAGCCATGGCCTGGAGCTGCAGGTCTCCGGCGAGGCGCTGCCCGGCCTGGACCTGCTGGCCGGCTACACCTATGTGCGCATCGACGACGCGGACGGCGAGCGGGCGCGCAAATTCGTGCCCAGCCACAGCCTGCGTGGCCTGGCGACCTATCGCCTGCCGGGCCTGCCCCAGGCCAAGGTCGGCGCGCGGCTGAGATGGCAGAGCGGTATCGAGAACGACAACAACAGCCGCATCCACCAGAACGCCTATGCCCTGGTGGATGTGCTGGGCAGCTACGATTTCGACGAGCACTGGAGCACCCAGCTCAATCTCAACAACCTCACCGACCGCAAATACCTGCTGTCGCTCTACAACAACGCCACCAGCGGCAACTACGGCGCGCCGCGCAACGCGACGCTGTCGGTCAGCTACACCTTCTGAGCCCAGGCAGGCGGACGACGAGACCGCTGTCCCGTCGTCCGCCATCGCCCGGCGATCCTTTGCGCCGTGCCGCGGTCCGAATCTGCACGCTCTCAGACAAGGTTTCCGCCCGTCATGCCCTCCTCCCCCCGTCCCGGTTTCGTCTCCGTCCGCGGTGCCCGCGAGCACAATCTGAAGAACGTCGACGTGGACATCCCCCGCGATGCCCTGGTGGTCTTTACCGGGGTGTCCGGCTCGGGCAAATCATCGCTGGCCTTCGGCACCCTCTATGCCGAGGCCCAGCGCCGCTACTTCGAATCGGTGGCGCCCTATGCGCGGCGGCTGATCGATCAGGTGGGGGTGCCCCAGGTGGAGGCCATCGAAGGCCTGCCGCCGGCGGTGGCCCTGCAGCAGCAGCGTGGCCAGCCCAGCAGTCGCTCGTCCATGGGCAGCGTGACCGGGCTGTCCAGCCTGGTGCGGATGCTCTACTCCCGCGCCGGGCGCTACCCCGCCGACCAGCCGATGCTCTATGCCGAGGACTTCTCGCCCAACACGCCCCAGGGTGCCTGCCCGGAGTGCCACGGCCTGGGCCGGGTCTACGAAGTGACCGAGGCCTCCATGGTGCCGGATCCCTCGCTGACCATCCGCCAGCGAGCCATTGCCGCCTGGCCCACCGCCTGGGGCGGGCAGAATCTGAGGGACATCCTTGTCACCCTGGGCTATGACATCGACACGCCCTGGCGTGACCTGCCGCAACAGCAGCGCGACTGGATCCTCTTCACCGAGGAGCAGCCCACGGTGCCGGTCTATGCCGGCCTCACCCCCGAGCAGACCCGTGCCGCGCTCAAGCGCAAGGCCGAGCCCAGCTACCAGGGCACCTACACCGGGGCGCGGCGCCATGTGCTGCACACCTTCGCCAACTCTCAGAGCGCCAAGATGAAACAGCGCGCGGCGCGCTTCATGATCGGCCAGACCTGCCCGCTGTGCCACGGCAAGCGGCTGACCCGGGCGGCGCTCTCGGTGACCTTCGCCGGCCTGGACATCGGCGAATTGTCGCGGCTGCCGCTGGACGACCTCACCGTGCTGCTGCGCCGGGTCGCTGCCGGCGATTTCGACGAGGCGAAGGATGCCCGCGTGCTGGACGCCAAGGCCGGCAAGCAGGATCGCGCCCGGCGCAAGGCCGCCGGCGGCAGCGATCACGCCAGTGCCCCGGACGTACGCCGTACCCCCGATCTTTCCCCGGAAAAGCGCCTGGCCGCCCAACGCATGGCCACCGAATTGCTGGAACGGCTGCAGACCCTCACCCGCCTGGGCCTTGGTTATCTGGCTTTGGAGCGCAGCACCACCACCCTCTCCTCCGGCGAATTGCAGCGCCTGCGCCTGGCGACGCAGCTGGTGTCCCAGCTGTTCGGGGTGGTCTATGTGCTGGACGAACCCTCCGCCGGTCTGCATCCGGCCGATGGCGAGTCGCTGCTGGAAGCCCTCGACGGCCTCAAGGCCCAGGGCAATTCGCTGTTCGTGGTGGAGCACGACCTGGCCACCATGAAGCGTGCCGACTGGCTGGTGGATGTCGGTCCCGCGGCCGGCGAAGGCGGTGGCCAGGTACTCTACAGCGGCCCGCCCGCCGGTCTGGCCGAGGTCGAGGAGTCGGTGACGGCGCGCTATCTGTTCGCCGCGCCGCAACGCGAGACCCGGCCGCCCCGTGAACCCCAGGGCTGGCTGCGGCTGGCCGGGGTCACCCGCAACAACCTGCAGGGCCTGGACGCCGCCTTTCCGCTGGGCTGCCTGACGGCGGTGACCGGGGTCTCCGGTTCGGGCAAGTCCAGCCTGGTCAGCCAGGCGCTGCTGGAACTGGTGGGCGCCGAACTGGGCCAGCGCGCCGCCGAAGATGGCGACGAAGCCCCGGAACTGGACGGCGATGCCCTGCCCGCCACCACCGGCCAGGTAGTCGGTGGCCTCGGCGGCATCCGCCGGCTGGTACCGGTGGACCAGAAGCCCATTGGCCGCACCCCACGCTCCAACCTGGCCACCTACACCGGGCTGTTCGACGGGGTGCGCAAGCTGTTCGCCGCCACCCCCGAGGCCCAGGAACGCGGCTTCGACGCCGGACGCTTCTCCTTCAACGTCGCCAAGGGCCGCTGCCCGACCTGCGAGGGCGAGGGCTTCGTCAGCGTCGAACTGCTGTTCATGCCCAGCGTCTATGCCGCCTGCCCCACCTGCCAGGGCGCGCGCTACAACCCCGAGACCCTGGAGGTGCGCTGGCAGGGCAAGACCATCGCCGAGGTCCTGGGCCTGACGGTGGACGAGGCCCTGGCCTTCTTCGCCGAGGAAGCCCCGGTGGCGCGAGCGCTGCGGGTGCTGGCCGACATCGGCCTGGGCTATCTGCGCCTGGGCCAGCCGGCCACCGAACTCTCCGGCGGCGAGGCTCAGCGCATCAAGCTGGCCACCGAACTGCAGCGCACCAGCCGAGGCACCACCCTCTATGTGCTGGACGAACCCACTACCGGTCTGCACCCGGCCGACGTGGAGCGCCTGATGCGCCAGCTGCACGGCCTGGTCGACGAAGGCAACACGGTGGTGCTGGTGGAGCACAACCTGCAGGTGGTGGCCGGCAGCGACTGGCTGATCGACATCGGCCCCGGCGCCGGCACGGCGGGTGGCCGCATCGTCGCCAGTGGCACGCCGCGGGCAGTGGCGGAGGATCCCGCCAGCCCCACGGCGCCCTATCTGCGGCCCCTGTTCGACTAGCCTGCCGGCGGTGCCACGCTGCGGCCGCAGGCCGCCAGCACCAGCAGCGTCAGCGTCGCCGCCAGGGCACCGAACTGGAAGGTGGCGGCGGAGCCGAGGAAGTGCCAGAGCGCGCCGGCGATGGTGCTGGCCAGCAACAGGGCGATGCCACTGACCAGGTTGAACAGGCCAAAGGCGGTGCCGCGCAACTCGGCCGGCGCGGTCTTGGCGACCATGGCGGCGAGCAGGCCCTGGGTCATGCCCATGTGCAGACCCCAGAGCAGGATGCCCAGGGCCAGCCCGATCCAGCCGCTGCTGAAGGCCAGGGCCAGGTCGGCCAGGATCAGCAGCACCAGCCCCCAAGCCAGCAGCGCGCGATGGCTGACCCGGTCGGACAGCGACCCCAGCGGATAGGCCGACAGCGCGAACACCAGGTGCATGCCCACCATCACCAGCGGCACCAGCGCCAGGGGTACGCCCACCTGCTCGGCCTTGAGCACCAGGAAGGCCTCGCTGAAGCGCGCCAGGGTGAAGACGCCGCCGAGCAGCGCCACCTGCCAGAAGGCTGCCGGCAACTTGCGCAGCTGACTGCGGGTGAGCGGATTGGTGCGCGCCTGGACGATGGCCGCCTTGGGTTCCTCCAGGCCGAAATACAGCAAGGCGACGGCGATGAAGGCGGGGATCACCGCCACCCAGAACACCGCGCGGAAATCGTTGGCCCAGAGCAGCATCAGCCCCACCGCCAGCAGCGGGCCGAGAAAGGCGCCGAGGGTATCCAGCGACTGGCGCAGGCCATAGGCGGCACCGCGGATCTCCGGCGGCGTGACGTCGGCCACCAGGGCGTCGCGCGGCGCCCCACGGATACCCTTGCCGATGCGATCCAGGAAGCGCGCGCCGAACACCAGGCCGGCACCACTGGCCAGGGCGAACAGCGGCTTGCTCAGGGCGCCCAGGCCATAGCCCAGCACCGCCAGGCCCTTGCGCTTGCCCAGGTAGTCGCTGAGTACGCCGGAAAAGATCTTGGTGATGAGCGCGGTCGCCTCGGCCACCCCTTCGAGGATGCCGATATAGAGCACGCTCAGGCCCAGGCCGGTAGCCAGGAACAGCGGCAACAGGCTGTGGATCATCTCCGAGGAGATATCCATGAACAGGCTCACCCCACCCAGAATCCAGACCCCGCGGGGTATCCGTCGCCAGCTCGCCGTCATCGTCACGCCCCTGTCCTCCTCGATCCTGTCCATCCCTGCCTGGCAGCAGGCAAACCGGTCGAACCTAGCATGACGATTGCCCGAGTCTCTACGGAGAAGACATCCCCCGTTACACTAGGCGCTGCTCCTTCCATCGAGGCCACCCCATGAAAACCCTGCTGGTCATCGGCATCGGCGCCGGCGATCCCGACTACCTCACCCTCCAGGCCATCGCCGCCCTCAATCGCGCCAGCACCTTCTTCCTGTTCGACAAGGGCACGGAAAAGGACAGCCTGATCCACCTGCGCGAAACCATCTGCGCCCGGCACATCCGCCAGGCGGACTATCGTTTCGTCACCGCGCCCATCCCCGAGCGCCGCCGCGAAGGCGACTATCGCCAGGCGGTGGACGACCTCAATGCCGCCAAGCAGGCATTGATGGAACAGATGATCGCGGATGAGCTGGCGGACGACGAATGCGGCGCCTTCCTGGTCTGGGGCGATCCGGCGCTGTACGACAGTACCCTGCGCATCCTGGCGGCGATCCGGCGCGACGGCCGACTGGACTTCGACTACGAGGTGATCCCCGGCATCTCCAGCGTCCAGGCCCTGGCCGCACGCCATCGGGTGCCGCTCAATCGCATCGGCCAGGCCCTGGAGATCACGCCCGGCCGGCGCTTGGAGCGCTTTCCCGCGCACCTGGACAGCCTGGTGGTGATGCTCGATTCCCACGAAGCCTATCGCCGCCTGGATGAGCCCGGCCTGCACATCTACTGGGGCGCCTACGTCGGCACGGCGGACGAGATCCTCATCGCCGGACCACTGCAGGAGGTGGCTGAAGAGATCCACCAGGTGCGCAGTGCCGCGCGCGAAGAACACGGCTGGATCATGGATACCTATCTGCTCTGTCGCGGGCCGGCGGACGCCTGAGGGCTGTCCAGCCGTCGATCCAGATGGATGGTCTGCCAGGGCAGGGTCGTCTCCCGTTCGACGACCTGGAAGCCCTGGCCCAGCCAGAAGGCTTCGGCCCCGGGCAGGAAGGGATGGGTGTGCAGATAGAGGCGCTCGACCGCGTCGCGCCGCGCCTGGGCCAGCAGCGTCGCGAACAGCCGTCGCGCCAGGCCCTGGCGCCGCTGCCGGGGCGCCACGAACAGCCGCACCACCTCCACCACCCGCTCGCCGGGATAGGCCAGCTGGGGAAAGCGCCGGTCGTAGGGTCGATAGGCGATACTGCCAATAGGCTCTCCGGCGCTGCCCCGGGCGATCAGCAGGCAGCCACGACCCGCGCCATAGTGGTCGGCGAAGCGCTGTAGATCCCGCGGTACGGCCGCTGTCTCGATCCGGCTACCGAACAGCTCGCGATAGCTCGCCAGCAGAAAGTCCAGCGTCTCGTCATCCGCCACGGTGAGCCGTTCGAGGGTGATGGGTGGCGCTTCGCTCATGTCCTGTTCGTCTCTCCGGCAGCGGCAGGGGCGCGACATTTCGGCGCAGGGCCGCGCCGGCCGGGCTGTGCGCCGCTCGCGACGATGATACAGTCCCAGCCATGAAAACCGTCCGTTTCCCGCGCGCTTCGCTCGCCTGGATGCTGCTCGCCTGCATCCTGTTGAACGGACTCGTCTGCGCCCTGGGCCATGGTCAGATGCTGGCACGCCTCACCCTGCCGGTCCTGCCATACCTCGGCCAAGTGCATGAGCACCATCACGGTCTGCACGCTCAGGCCGTCCAGGGTGATGACATGGCCGGCATGCACGCGGGCCTCCTGGGCGGCAGCGTGACGACCCTCTCGCCCACGGGTGATTGCGTCTTCGCCGCCACCCTGTTCCTCGCCACCCTGCTGGCCGTCGCCCTGCAATGGCTGCTGCGTCCCGGCGATCCCCATTGCCGACGCTACCAGAGCGCGCTGCCGCCCCCACCCCGCGCACGACGCTCCACGCTCCATCCCCAGGCGCCCTGACACCTCGGCGACGAAAGACGGCTGTCCTCTCTTTTCGTAATCCCGCGCGTGGCCCCTCGCTGGTCGCGCGTCGCTCCGTGGTGAACGCTATGACTTCGCACCCCTCCGCTCCAGCCGCCAAGGCGCCGGGGCCGCTGCTGCAACTGCTGGCGCGGCTGCATTTCCTCATCGGCCTGTTCGTCGGTCCCTTTCTGCTGATGGCCGCCGCCAGCGGGCTGCTCTATGCCCTCACGCCGCAACTGGAAGCGCGCCTCTATGCCGAGGCCCTGCACACCCCCAGCCGTGGCGAAGCCCTGCCACTGGCCGAGCAGGTGCGCGCCGCCCAGGCCATGGCCGGTCCTGCGCTGACCCTGGGCGCGGTA
Source organism: Pseudomonas sp. MS15a(2019) (assembly GCF_013277805.1). Classification (NCBI taxonomy): domain Bacteria; kingdom Pseudomonadati; phylum Pseudomonadota; class Gammaproteobacteria; order Pseudomonadales; family Pseudomonadaceae; genus Pseudomonas; species Pseudomonas sp. MS15a(2019). The sequence continues at coordinate 132,814 of NZ_VBTN01000017.1, read as the reverse complement.
CGTCCTTCCCCTGCGGCGGGCGACACTACCCGGGTGATGTTCAACGATCCGTCCCTGGGCGAATCGGCCCATCGCGCCCTCTTCGTCGATCCGGTCACCGGCGCCATCCGTGGCGACCTGACCGTCTATGGCACCAGCGGCATCCTGCCGCTGCGCACCGCCATCGATCAGTTCCACCGCAGCCTGCTGCTGGGCGAACCCGGTCGCCTCTACAGCGAGCTGGCCGCCTCCTGGCTGTGGGTCGCGGCCCTCGGCGGTCTCACGCTGTGGCTGGTGCGGCGCCGCCAGCGCCGCCCGGCCCGAGGGCTGCGCGGTCTGCATGCCAGCACCGGCGTCTGGCTGCTGGGCGGACTGCTGTTCCTCTCCGCCACCGGCCTGACCTGGTCGCGCTTCGCCGGCGACAACATCGGCGTGCTGCGCGCTCACTATGGCTGGTCCACGCCCAGCGTGAAGACCGCCCTGGGCAGCGCGCCGGCACCGGCCATGGCCCACGACGAGCACGCTGAGCACCACGGCCATGGCGCCATGCACATGACCATGGCACCGCCGCTGGATCCAGCCACCTTCGATCGGGTACTGGCCAGCGCCCGCGCCGCCGGCATCGACGCGGGCAAGCTGGAGATCCGTCCGGCCCGTAGCGCCGACAAGGCCTGGACGGTCAGCGAGATCGACCGCCGCTGGCCGACCCAGGTGGACGCCGTCGCCGTCGATCCGACCAGCCTCCAGGTGGTGGACCAGGTGCGCTTCGCCCAGTACTCGCTGCCGGCCAAGCTGACCCGCTGGGGGATCGATGCCCATATGGGCGTGCTGTTCGGTCTGGCCAACCAGCTGGTGCTGGTGGCCATCGCCCTCGGCCTGCTGGTCATGACCGTCTGGGGCTATCTGCTCTGGTGGCGCCGTCGTCCTACTCGCGATCCGGCGCAACCGGGTCTGGTCGCCCTCTGGCGGCAGCTGTCGCCCCTGCCGCGCCTGCTGGTCCCGGCGACGGCCGTGCTGCTCGGACTGTGCCTGCCGGTGCTCGGCGGCAGCCTGCTGCTGTTCCTGCTGCTGGACACCCTACTCGGCCTGCGCGGCTCGGCCCTGCGCACGGAAGCCGGTTCGGCCTGAGGTGGGGATGGGACATTTGTCGGGCTTCGCCCAACCTACGAGTGAAGGATGGGCGCGTAGGTTGGGTTGAGCGCCAGCGAAGCCCAACGGGGCTGGCACGACGTTGGTTGTCGGGCTTCGACGGTGGAGCTGTCTCAGCCCAACCTACGTAGTCGCCCCGTCGCCCCCGCCCTGACCGAGGCTGCGTCCTTGTCCACCCTATGGCGCACGCGGCCTCCCACTCGCACCCAACCACCCCCTCTCCCCCTGGGAGAGGGCTGGGGTGAGGGCCCGCCCAACACCAATCGTCACGCCAAAAATCGCTTTCGAGACCATCCATCGGCCCGCCTCGCTTCAGACTGGCGCACCCCGTCGACGGGATTATAGTTATCGCAATCCCCATCCTTCGAGGATCTGCCCATGCCCCGCCTGTTGCACGTGATAGGTTCGCCCCGCCAGGAGCGCTCCGCCTCGCTGGACGTCGCCACCGCCTTCATCCAGGCCTGGCAAGGCAAACATCCCGACGCCGAGGTGGATACCCTCGATGCCTGGCACTGTGACCTGCCGGAATTCGACGGCCCCATCCTCGACGCCAAGTACGCCGGCATCCAGGGTGAGCCCCTGAGCGCTGAGCAGGCGCACGCCTGGACGGTTGCCAAGGCACTGGCGCAGCGCTTCAAGGCCGCGGATGTGCTGGTGTTCGGCGTGCCCTGCTGGAATTTCGGCATCCCCTACAAGCTCAAGCAACTGTTCGACGTGGTCAGCCAGAAGGACCTGCTGTTCACCTTCGACGAGCGCGGCCTCAATGGCCTGCTCGGCGGCCGCCAGGCCCTGGTGATCGCCGCCCGCGGTGCGGCCCTGGATCGCCAGGAGCACCAGGAATCCTATCTGCGCACCTGGTGCGAGATGGTCGGCATCGACCGGATGCATACCGTGGTGGTGGAAAAGACCCTGTTCGGTGCCGAGGTCGACCAGGCTTCGCGCGACCAAGCCAAACAGGACGCCGTGGCGCTGGTGGCCAAGCTCTGATTTATCCAGCCGGCGCCTCGGTGTCGGCTATCTGCAGACTGACCAGGACGACCCGACAGACCCAGGCGGACAGAATCAGCTGCGGAGGTACTACCCGAACGCCAAGGCATTCTCCTAGTAAAGCTCTGACCTCTCAAATGTCTATACAAATAGCCAGAGTTGTTCTTACTATCTCGCTTTTGCAGGATCACGCTCGTTTCGCGAGCGATGCCCTTGCACCCCTTGCCGTCGAGGAGGCTGGTCAGATGCTTGAAGGATGTGCGGGCTTGTGGACCAAGACCTTGTGTCAGGGCCAGGCGATCCAGCAAGCCAGGCAGGTCAGCCCATGAATCTCGTCGAGCATCTGCCCGCCGCTGCGCATCGCCGCATGGCCTGGCGTAACGGCCTGGGCACCACCCTGGAGATAGCCCGCGACACGGATGGCACAAAGGCGGACTTCGGCTGGCGGGTCTCCATGGCGGACGTCTCCCAGTCAGGCGACTTCTCTCCCTTCCCCGGCATGACGCGAATCATCAGTGTGCTCGAAGGCGCCGGCATGCGGCTGAATGTCGACGGCCTATGCACCCCAGCGCTCGGCTGTTGGGAGACGTTCATCTTTTCCGGTGACTCCCAGGTCAGCTGCAAATTGCTCGATGGACCCATCCGCGATTTCAATCTGATCTATCGCTCGGATCGCTACCAGGGCGAGCTGAGCTGGCTAAGGCTCGACGGTACTCGGCAGCTAGGCGTGGTGGCGACCACCTTGCTGTTCTGCGACCAAGGGTCTTTGTGCATCCTGGGCGGCCATTCGCCAATCAGGCTGGAGCGGCATGATGCGGCGCGTGTTGCCCTTGCTTCCTCTGGTCAAACCCTGACCCTGCAGGGCCAGGCGCACCTCGGCCTGATCCAGCTGCGACCGCTGGCGACCCCCAAGACCGCCACCAGCGGCTGCGGAACCTGCCCGCCATAGCATCCGGTTGCCTGACTCGCAGCGGCATCGTCCTGGCTTGAGGTCCCTGTTTCAGCGATGCCGCGTCGTCGAGCTCAGCTTGTACCTGTCGCCAGGATGCAGCAGCCGCACGTAACTAATCAGGTGCTCGTTCGACCAGGTCCGGCGGATCATCGACAGGCAGGCCGCCCCCTCGGCGATCTCCAGCCAGTGCGCGGTCTGAGCGTTGGCCAGCACCGCCTCGACGATGTGCTCCACATCGCTGATCGGACAGCTGGCCACCAGCACCTCGTTGGGCGTCTGGCAGCTGAAGTCGCTGTCCAGGTAGTGCGGCACCCAGCGCGGATTGACATAGCGATCTTCGAGCTGGATGGGCACGCCATCCTCACGGTGCACCAGGATGCTGTGGAACACCTGGCTACCGATCCGCAGGCCAAGACGCAGAGCCACCTCGTCATCGGCGGCGATAGCTTCGCTGCGCAAGACATCGTTGGCGTACCTATGCCCCCTTGCGCGCACCTCGGCGGCAATGTTCATCACCTCGTGTAGCGAGGATTCGGCACGGGAATCGGTGACAAAGGTTCCCAGCCCGGCCTGGCGCACCAGATAGCCTTGCTGCACCAGGTTGTTGATCGCCTTGTTGGCCGTCATCCGACTGACCGAGAAGTCCCGCGCCAGCTGCTCTTCGGGAGGAATCTGGTGATTGACTGGATAGTCCCCGTTGCGGATCCGCGTCAGCAGGAAATCTTCGATCATCTTGTAGCGCGGGGGCGTCTGGCTGGTCACCGGATCTCCATGGCGTTGGCAACGCAAAGAGTCGAATGATACGCCCCGCTCCGTCCCTTGCCATCCGTTGGCAGGGGACGGAAACCTCTCGACGTTACTCGACCGTCAACGCCGGCTGGCGATCAACGGAAGGCCGGACCCAGATGTAGTAGGCGAGGATCAGTAAGCCAAGCCACACCACGCCTACCCCCATGGCCGGACGACTGTCCGGGAACCAGCCCAGCACGCCGAACACGAACAGCATGAAGCCAATCGCTGCAGCAGGCGCCACGGGCCACAGAGGAACCGGAAACTTCAGCGCGGCCGTCTCGGCAGGCGTCATGCCGCGCCGCATGGCGACCTGGGACAGCAGGATCATCAACCAGACCCAGACCGTCGCGAAGGTCGCCAGGGAGGCGATAAGCAAGAAGACGTCTTCGGGGATCAGGTAGTTGAGGATCACGCCCAGCAGCAGGGCAAGCGCCATGACCACCGCGGTCAGCCAGGGCACGCCATTGCGCGACACCTTGGCGAACCCCGCCGGCGCCTGACCTTGCTTGGCCATGCCATAGAGCATGCGCCCCGCGCCGAAGACATTGCTGTTGATCGCCGAAATCGCCGCGGAGATCACCACGATGTTGAGCAGCACGGCGGCAAAGCCGATGCCGAGGTGATCGAATATCTGTACGAAGGGACTGCCCTTGGTACCGATCTCCGGCCAGGGAAAGATGGCCATCAGCACGAACAGCGTCAGCACATAGAACAGCAGGATCCGCACGGGCACGGCCCTGATCGCCTGGGGGATGACCCGCTGCGGATCCTTGGCCTCTCCCGCGGTGACGCCAATGATCTCGATGCCACCGAAGGCGAAGACCACCACCGCGAAACAGGCAATGAAGCCGCCGATGCCATTGGGCATGAAGCCCCCGTGCGCCCAGAGATTCTGGATGCCGGTGCCGCCTTCGCTCAGACCCATTCCATAGAGCATGATGCCCAGGCCACCCAGGATCATCGCCACGATGGCACCGACCTTGAGAGCGGACAGCCAGAATTCCAGCTCGCCAAAGACCTTGACCGAGCAGAGATTCAGAGCGCCGATGAAGAAGATGATCGACAACACCCAGATCCAGCGCGGTACATCGGGAAACCAGAAGCCCATGTAGATGCCGAAGGCGGTCACGTCGGCCAGGCAGACGATGACCATCTCGAAGTAGTAGGTCCAGCCGGTGAGAAAGCCCGCCAGCGGGCCCAGGTAGCTGGAGGCATACGCCCCGAAGGAACCGGAAACCGGATTGCGTACCGCCATCTCGCCCAGAGCGCGCATGACCATGTACACCGCCGCTCCGGCGATCAGATAGGCCAAGAGTACCGACGGGCCGGCCAGCTGGATCGCCGAGGCCGAACCGTAGAACAGGCCCGTGCCAATGGCCGAGCCAAGGGCGATGAAACGTATGTGCCGGGCATTCAAACCCCGCGTGAGGCCAACCAGGTTGGTCATGCTAGAGATCTCCGATTGTTGTTGTAGTACAGAGATGGCCGCCCGCAGAGAAGGCGGCCTTGCAGGCGGGCGATAGCCCTTAGAGACTGGGTAGCAGGCGCGCTGTGATCAACTCGTTCAGGCAGCCGCTGGCCAGCAGCGCGCTGGCGGCCTCGATGTCGGGGGCGAAGAAGCGGTCTTCCTGGTAGTAGGGCACCTGTTCGCGCAACAGGCTGCGCGCCCTTTCCAGGCGTTCCGAACTCTTCAGGCCGTGACGGAAGTCCAGGCCCTGGCAGGCGCCCAGCCACTCGATGGCGAGGATGCCGCGCACGTTCTCGGCCATGGCCCACAGTCGCTTGCCGGCATTGGGCGCCATGGACACGTGGTCTTCCTGATTGGCCGAGGTGGGCAGGCTGTCGACGCTGGCCGGATGGGCCAGGGCCTTGTTGTCGCTGGCCAGGGCCGCGGCGGTGACCTGGGCGATCATGAAGCCGGAATTGACCCCGCCGTTCTCCACCAGGAAGGGCGGCAGCTGGGACATGTGCCGGTCCATCATCAGCGAGGTGCGCCGCTCCGACAGGGCACCGATCTCGGCCAGGGCCAGGGCCAGGTTGTCGGCGGCCATGGCCACCGGCTCGGCGTGGAAGTTGCCGCCGGAGATGACGTCGCCCTCTTCCGCGAACACCAGCGGATTGTCGGACACGGCGTTGGCCTCCACCTCCAGCACCTCGGCGGCCTGGCGCAACTGAGTCAGGCAGGCGCCCATCACCTGAGGCTGGCAGCGCAGCGAATAGGGATCCTGGACCTTGTCGCAATTGGCGTGGGAGCGGGACACCTCGCTGCTGTCGGTGAGCAGCTCGCGATAGGCCGCGGCCACGTCGATCTGGCCACGCTGGCCCCGCGCGGTATGGATGCGCGCATCGAAGGGCGCCCGGGAACCGAGCATGGCCTCGACGCTCAAGCCGCCGCAGACCGTGGCCGCAGCGAACAGGTCTTCGCCTTCGAACAGCCCGCGCAGCGCATAGGCGGTGGACACCTGGGTGCCATTGAGCAGCGCCAGGCCCTCCTTGGCCGCCAGGGTCATGGGTTCGAGACCCGCGACCGCCAGCGCCTCGCGGGCCGGCAGCCACTGGCCCTGGTAGCGCGCCTTGCTCTCGCCGATCAGCACCAGCGACATGTGCGCCAGCGGCGCCAGGTCACCCGAGGCGCCCACCGAGCCCTTGAGCGGGATATGTGGATAGACCTCGGCATTGATCAAGGCGATCAGCGCCTCGATGACCTGGCGGCGAATGGCGGAGAAACCGCGGGCCAGACTGTTGACCTTGAGCAGCATGATCAGCCGCACCAGGTCGTCGTCCAGCGCCTCGCCCACACCGGCGGCATGGGACAGCACCAGGGAGCGCTGCAGCTTTTCCAGATCCGCCGGCGCGATCCGCGTCGAGGCCAGCAGGCCGAAGCCGGTGTTGATGCCATAGGCGGTCCGGCCTTCGGCGAGGATGCTTTCCACGCAGGCCACGCTGGCATCGATGGCGGCATGGGCCGCCGGATCCAGCTCGACGCGCAGCGGCTGCTGATAGGCCTGGCGCAGCCGGGCCAGGTCGAGGGTGCCGGGTTTCAGGATAAGGGTATTCATCGATCAGACTCCTTTGCCGATCATGGGCAGATTCAGGCCCTGCGCGCGGGCGCAGTCAATGGCGATGTCATAGCCGGCGTCGGCGTGGCGCATCACCCCGGTGGCCGGGTCGTTGTGCAGCACCCGGGCGATGCGGGCGGCGGCGGCGTCGGTGCCGTCGCAGACGATGACCATGCCGGAGTGCTGAGAGAAGCCCATCCCCACCCCGCCACCGTGGTGCAGCGAGACCCAGGTGGCGCCGCTGGCGGTGTTGAGCAGGGCGTTCAGCAGGGGCCAGTCGGAGACGGCATCGGAGCCGTCCTGCATGGCCTCGGTCTCGCGGTTGGGGCTGGATACCGAGCCGCTGTCCAGATGGTCGCGGCCGATAACGATGGGCGCCTTGAGTTCGCCGCTGCGCACCATCTCGTTGAAGGCCAGGCCCAGCTTGGCGCGCAGGCCCAGGCCAACCCAGCAGATACGCGCCGGCAAGCCCTGGAAGGCGATGCGCTCGCGGGCCATGTCCAGCCAGCGGTGCAGGTGGGCGTCATCGGGAATCAGTTCCTTGACCTTGGCGTCGGTGCGATAGATGTCCTCGGCATCGCCCGACAGCGCGGCCCAGCGGAACGGACCGATGCCGCGGCAGAACAGCGGACGGATATAGGCCGGCACGAAGCCCGGGAAGGCGAAGGCGTCGGCGACGCCGGCTTCCTGGGCCATCTGGCGGATGTTGTTGCCGTAGTCGAAGGTCGGGACGCCCATCTTCTGGAAGTCGAGCATGGCCTGCACGTGGGCAGCCATGGACTGCTTGGCGGCCTTGACCACGCCCACCGGATCGGTGACTGCACGATCCTTGTATTCGGCCCAGGTCCAGCCGATCGGCAGATAACCATTGAGCGGGTCATGGGCGCTGGTCTGGTCGGTGACCATATCCGGGCGCACGCCACGGCGGACCAGTTCCGGCAGGATTTCGGCGGCATTGCCCAGCAGGGCGATGGAGATGGCCTTGCCGTCGCGGGTCTTGGCTTCTTCGGTGTAGCGGGCGATACGCGCCAGGGCGTCATCGAGGTCAGTGGCCTGCTCGTCGACATAGCGGCTGCGCAGGCGAAAGTCGATGCTGGTCTGTTGGCACTCGATGTTCAGCGAACAGGCGCCGGCCAGGGTCGCGGCCAGCGGCTGGGCACCGCCCATGCCGCCGAGACCGGCGGTGAGCACCCAGCGGCCACGCAGGTCACCCTGGTAATGCTGACGCCCGGCCTCGACAAAGGTCTCGTAGGTACCCTGGACGATGCCCTGGCTGCCGATGTAGATCCAGCTGCCGGCGGTCATCTGGCCGTACATGGCCAGGCCCTTGGCATCCAGTTCGTTGAAGTGCTCCCAGCTGGCCCAGTGCGGTACCAGGTTGGAGTTGGCTATCAGCACCCGCGGGGCATCGGCGTGGGTCTTGAACACCCCGACCGGCTTGCCCGATTGCACCAGCAGGGTTTCGTCGTCACCCAGCGCCTTGAGGCTCTCGACGATCCTGTCGTAGCACTCCCAGTTGCGCGCCGCGCGACCGATGCCGCCGTAGACCACCAGCTCCTGGGGGTTTTCCGCAACCTCGGGATCGAGATTGTTCATCAGCATGCGCAGCGGCGCCTCGGTCAGCCAGCTCTTGGCATTGAGCTGGGTGCCGCGGGGGGCGCGAATCTCACCTTCACGAAAACGGGTCATGGGATCTTCCTCTCTTGTTGTTCGCGGCAGGCCTTAAAGGTCCAGTGCCAGGGTATGGATCAGCCGCGCCGCGACCCGGGCCGTGCGGCCGTCCTGGTCGAGTGCGGGATTGAGTTCGGCCACGTCGGCCAGGCGCAACTTGCCGCTGGCCTTGAGCCGGCGGATTAGGGGTTCCAGCAAGGCGAGGCTCACGCCATGAGCGGCAGGTGCGCTGACCCCGGGCGCCTCGCCCGCCGGCAGCACATCCAGGTCGAAGGTCAGATAGAGGGCATCGCAGTCGGCGGCGAAGGCGTCCAGCTCGGCGCCGATGCGCTCCAGGCTGCTCTCGCGAATCTCGTGGTCTTCGCGGGTCAGCACGTCCAGCTCGGCGGCACGCCTGAGCAGGGTGCGGGTATTGGCCGCCAGGCTCAGGCCCAGGCAGGCATAGCGAAAGGGCCAGTCGTGGTGGGCGCAGTGAGCGGCGATCTGGGCGAAGGGTGTACCGGAGGTGGGGCCCCGCGTCGGATCGCGCAGGTCCAGGTGGGCATCAAAATTGACGATGCCGATGCGTGGCTTGGGCAGCGTCTTGGCCAGGTGCAGCGCCAGGCCCGACCAGCTGGCCCAGGCGACCTCGTGGCCGCCGCCCAGCACCAGCGGCAGATGACCACCGTCCAGCAGACCGCACACGGCCCCGGCCAAGCGCGTCTGAGCGCTTTCCAGATCACCATCGGCGCAACGAACATCACCGGCGTCATAGGCTGGGCCCTGACGCTGCCAAGCCACGTTGGCCAGGGCCCGCCGCAAGGCGACGGGCCCCTCGGCAGCGCCGGTGCGACCCTGATTGCGCCTTACCCCCTCGTCGCAGGCAAAACCCAGCAGCGCGATACCCGGCGTGCTGTCCGCAGCCAGCGGCTCGATGCGCTGGTGCCAGCGCAAGGCATCGGCTTCCGGATCGATACGGCCGGTCCAGCACTCCAGGGTCTGGCGATCAGCGAACATGCTGCACCTCCCCGCCGAAGACGCGCTGACGCAGGCGGCCCGGACGCACCTCATAGGCCAGCTCCGCTGGCTGACCGACGTCCCACAGGCAGAGATCCGCCGGGGCGCCCACCTGAATACGTCCAAGTTCCGGACGCCCCAGGGCCTGGGCAGCATGGGCGGTCATGCCGGTCAGGGCCTCGCGGGGGGTCAGGCGAAACAGGGTGCAGCCCAGGTGCGCGATCAGGGTCGGCAGATAGAGCGGCGAGGTGCCCGGATTGACGTCACTGGCCAAGGCCATGGGCACCCCGTACCGACGGAGCAATTCCACCGGCGGATGCTGGGTTTCGCCCAGCATCAGGAAGGCACCGGGCAGGAGCACGGCGACAGTACCGGCGGCAGCCATGGCGCGCACGCCGGCTCCGTCGAGGTACTCCACATGATCCGTGGACAAGGCGCCCAGCCGCGCGGCCAAGACGCTGCCACCCAGGTTGGACAGCTGCTCGGCATGAGCCTTGATCGGCAGACCGTGCTCGCGCGCCGCCAGGAATACCCGCTCACACTGGGCCGGCGAAAAGGCGATGCCCTCGCAGAAGACGTCCACCGCATCGGCCAGGCCCTCGGCCACCGCGGCCGGAATCATCTCCCGACAGACCAGATCGACGTAGCCCTCGGCATCGCCCTGGAATTCCGGCGGTACGGCATGGGCGCCCAGCAGCGTGGTGATCACCCGGACCGGCAGCGCCTCGCCCAGCTGGCGGGCGACCCGCAATAGCTTGAGTTCGTCGGCCACCGTCAGGCCATAGCCGGACTTGATCTCCACGGTGGTGACGCCCTCGTCGGCCAGGGCCTGCAGGCGCGGCAGGCTCAGGGCGAAGAGGTCCGCCTCGCTGGCTGCCCGGGTGGCCCTTACGGTGCCGAGGATGCCGCCACCGGCGCGGGCGATTTCCGCGTAGCTGGCGCCCTCCAACCGCTGCTCGAATTCTCCGGCACGCTGACCGGCATAGACCAGATGGGTATGGCAATCCACCAGGCCCGGCGTCATCACTCCACCCACTTCCGTCCGCTCGACCCCTGGGGCCAGCTCGGTACGAAACTCGGACTCCGGCCAGACACCGGCAATCTGGTCGTTCTTGACCCAGACCGCCATGGGCTTGGGCAGGGTCTGCAGGCCATCGAACAGGGTGACGTGGCGCCACAGGCGGGAAGTGAAGGCGGAGGACATAGGGATCCCTCTTGTTAATGTATATACATTTAACCAGGAGGGAGACGACTGTCAAGCGCTTAAAATGGCCGTGATCCTATTCCAGACGCATTGTAAAGGCCTGAAACAGGTGTTATCGGTAATGATCCAAATCCAGTCATCCCTGCTGTATATACAATAAGTGTGCAGCGCGCTAAAAAAGTCTTTCCAGATCAAGACGCTAGGCAGCTGGGCCCATGAGACCCGACAGCATCAAGGTTTGTCTGGAGTAGGCGACGCCGCTTCACGCCTTCCGTCATGGCCGGGGATAGCCCGGCGACTTCGCGATCGGCCTGGCGTCTGCCACCCAGACCTACAGCGGCGTCACCGTCACCTCGACCACCGGATCGTGGTCGCCGCCGCCAAGGATCACTCCGCGCAGCGGCGAGACGTCGGTGAAGTCGCGGCCCCAGGCCAGGGTGATGTGTTCCAGGTCCGGCAGGACGTCGTTGGTGGGATCGAAGTCGACCCAGCCCTGCAGCGGGCAATGCACGCTGATCCAAGCATGGGAGGCGTCGGCGCCGATCAGCCGCGGCTTGCCGGGTGGCGGACGGGTCAGCAGATAGCCGCTGACATAGCGCGCCACCAGCCCCAGGGCGCGCAGGCAGGCCAGCATCAGGTGGGCGAAGTCCTGGCAGACGCCATGGCGGTGCTCCAGCACCTCGCGCAGCGGCGTCGCCACCTGGGTGGCGGTGGCGTCGAAGCGGAATTCGCGGTGGATCTTTTCCATCAGCGCCCGACAGCCCAGCAGCAGCGGCCGACCCGGTGGAAAACAGTCCTCGGCGAAGCGAGCGAAGATGCCGTCCAGGGGCACCGCCGGCGATTCGAAGCGGAAGTGGTGGACGTCCAGGGGGACCCGGGCGGCGGGATAGCGCAGACTGTCGCGCACCTCTTCCCAGGGGGGCGAATCCGCCAGCCTGAGCCCGGCGCGGGAGTCCACCTCCACCTCCAGCTCGGTGCCGACATAGAGTTCGTCGTGGGGGCGCTCGAAGGACAGCCGCGTCAGCGGATTGCCAAAGGCGTCCCAAGCGTCCTGGCGCTGGGTCGGTTGCGGCAGGATCGCCAGTTGCCGGGACAGGCAACGCTGCCAGGCGCAGTCGCGCGGCAGCAGGTGCAGCAACTGCTGGGAGAGCGACACCGGCGCCTCGTAGCGATAGTGGGTGTCGTGCTGGATGCGATAGCGGATCTGGTTCATCACATGGACACCGTGCGCTGACTGACGGCATCGACATGGGCGAAGCAGCGATAGATGACCCGCTCGGACAGCTGGCTGCTGGCCTCGGCGATCTGTCGCAGCAGGCGCGCCAGGCCCTGCTGCACCTCGATCCGGCCGGCGTCGCCGAACAGGGTGTTCTCCAGGGTCGCGAGGTCGAAGCGGCGCAGCCGGTCGTAGGCATCGTGCAACGCCGGATCGCGGGGCAGGCCGTAATAGCGTTCCAGGTGCTCCACGGCGTTGATCAGCGCATGCAGCTGGAAGCGGATCGAATAGGGGTTGTGCTCGTGCAGCATCAGCAGGTCCAGCACCGGGATCAGCTGGGGCGCCGCCTGGTAGCGGGAGCGATAGGTGATGATGCTGTTGCCCAGCTCCAGCAACCATTCCAGGCCCGCCGCGTCCCAGGTGGCGCCCCCTTCGAGAAAGTGCGCCAGGCTGCCGGCAAGGAATTGCACCCGTTCGATGCGCCGGCCGATCATCAGAAAGCGCCAGCTCTCGTCGTGGGTCATGTCGTCGAAGGTGAAGCCGGCCACCGCCGCTAGCGCCATCACCAGGCGGTTGAGACTCTGCAACGCTTCGCCCGGCTCGCTGCCCACCTGGCCCAGGCCATGGGCCTCGCGCTCCACCTCGCGGATGGCGCGCCAGTTCTCCGGCGACAGCCGTCCGCGGACTTGGGCCGCGGCCCAATGCAGGCGCTGCAGGTTGGCGCCCAGGCCGCTGGGAAAGTCACCCGGCCCCAGGGCCGCGCGCAGTTGCTCCGCCAGCCGGTCACCCGCTGGCAGCAACTCCAGGGCCGTGGCCAGATCGATGGCCGACTGCACCGCCGGCCCGCCGTCGTCGGCGTCCAGGTAGCGACTCAGGACGATCCGTAGAAGGCGCGCGGCATCCTCGCAACGTTCGCTGTAGCGACCGTACCAGAACAGGTTTTCGGCGGTGCGCGAGGGCAGGAAGGGGTCCTTGCGCACCAGGTCGCGCACCCCCAGCACCCGCGCCCCGGGCACTTCGGCGGCAGCGCGACTGCCACCCAGTACCCAGGTGTCCTTGCTCGACCCGCCGCGCTGCATGGACACCACCGCGGCGCCCTCATGGGCGACCCGGGTCAGGCCGCCGGGCATCACCCAGTAGCCGTCTTCGCTGGCCACCGCATAGACGCGCATGCCGATGGCCCGCGACTGCAGGCTACCGCCCTGCCAGACCGGCGCCTGGGACAGCTGGATACGCTCCTGGGCGACATAGGCATGGGGCGTGGCCAGGATGCGCGCGCGCAATTCGGCCAGTCCCTCGGTATCCAGCGCCTTGCCGAACACCGGCTCGAAGCCCTGGGCCGGATAGGCCGGCTTGATCACCAGCTCCGCCAGGCGTGCCAGGGCCGCTTCCCGTACCGGCGTCTCGCCGCACCACCAGGTGGCCACGGAGGGCAGCGCCAGGGTCTCGCCGAGCAGGGCCTGGCAGACGCCGGGCAGGAAGCCCAGCAAGCCGGGCGACTCCAGCAGCCCGCTGCCCAGGGCATTGGCCATGATGACGTTGCCCTGGCGTACCGCTTCCAACAGACCGGGCACGCCCAGCGCCGAATCGGTGCGCAGCTCCAGCGGATCGCAGAAGTCGTCGTCCAGCCGGCGGAAGACCGCATGGACCCGTCTCAGCCCGCTCAGGGTCTTGAGATAGAGGCAGGCATCGCGCACCGTGAGGTCCTGGCCTTCCACCAGCGGAAAGCCCAGTTGGCGGGCCTGGTAGAGGTGCTCGAAGTAGGTCTCGTTGTAACGCCCCGGCGTCAGCAGCACTGCCAGCGGCGCCTCCTCGCCGATGTCCAGCCCGGTGCTCAGGGTGCGCTGCAGGGCCTGGAAATAGCCGTTGAGCGGCTGGACCTGCAGGTCGCGGTGCAGGTCGGGAAAGGCCCGCGCCACGATGTGGCGGTTCTCCAGCGCATAGCCGGCGCCGGACGGCGCCTGGGTGCGATCGGCCAGCACCCACCAGCGGCCATCGGGCGCGCGGGCCAGATCCACCGCATAGACGTGCAGCCAGGTATCGCCCGGCGGACGCAACCCCTGGCAGGCCCAGAGGAAGTTGTTGTGGCCGAACACCAGCTCCGGCGGCAGCAGCCGCTCGTGCAACAGGCGCTGCTCGCCATAGAGATCGCCCAGCACCCGGTTCAGCAGGCGCGCCCGCTGCGCCACGCCGGCGGCCAGGGGCGCCCACTCCTCCGCCGAGATCAGCTGGGGCAAGAGGTCCAGCGCCCAGGGCCGGTCGCTGCCCTTGGGATCGGCGTAGACGTTGTAGGTCACGCCGTTTTCCTGGATCTGCCGCGCGATCAGGGCCTGGCGCTGGTCGAGCTGGGCGGGTCGCAGCCCGGCCAGGTGCCCGTAGAAGCGCCGCCAGGGCGGCCGCACGCCGCCCCGCGGACTCCAGAGTTCGTGGTAGCTGCCGGTCATGTCGCTGGCATTGCGGGAAGCGTTCGGGGGCATGGTCAAGGGACGGCTGACAGGGTACGGAAGCGGATTCGGACGGCGCGCAGCGGCGGGGGCGCCGGAGCGCCCGCGCCCGTCTCGATGGTCACTAGGGTAGTGGTGTGGCTCGGGATGCGCCACCGCAAACGCGGGCCACCGCGGCCAGCGAAGCGTCAGCGGGTGCCGGGACCGATCCTAGAGCCCTCGCCAGTCGTCCCAGGCGACGAACAACCCGGAACTCCAGGGTCTGGCCGCTCTACTAATTCGCTAGCAAGACGCCAGCGCTCCGCCGGCGTCCGACGCGGCCGCTCTCGCCAGGTATCAGTCCCATGCGCAATTTTCTCGGAAGCTACAGTTCCAATCGTCAGCAACGCAACGCCCTGCGCGCCCTGCCCGTCCAGCGCAAGGTCGCCAACTGCACCTGCGGCCAGGCCATCTTCTTTCCCAACAGCGAATGCCTGGCCTGTGGCAACGCCCTGGGCTACGCCCCGGACCAGGGCACGCCGACGGCGCTGCTGCCGGGCGAAGGCGGTCTCTGGCAGTTGCCCGAGGCCAGCAGCGGCCTCTATCGCCGCTGCGCCAACCTGGACACGCCCGCCGCCTGCAACTGGCTGGTGCCGGCCGATTCCGGCAACGAATTCTGCGTGGCTTGCCAGCTCAACCACACCATTCCGGATCTGTCCTTCGAGGGCAACGGCGAGCGCTGGCGCAAGCTGGAGCTGGCCAAGCGGCAACTGGTCGCCCAGTTGCTGGGCCTGGGGCTGCAGGTAATCCCCCAGACCGTGGATGCCGAGCACGGACTCGCCTTCGACTTTCTCGCCCCCGACGCCACCGGCACCCCCACCACCGGGCATGCCAATGGCCTCATCACCCTGAACATACTCGAAGCGGACGACGCCCACCGGGAAAAGGTCCGTGCCGACATGCACGAACCCTATCGCACCCTGCTCGGCCATTTCCGCCATGAAGTGGGTCACTACTACTTCGATCGTCTGGTCGCCGGCACCGCCTGGGAGGAGCCCTTCCGTGCCCTGTTCGGCGACGAGCGCGCCGACTATGGCGAGGCCCTCCAGCGCCACTACGAGCAGGGCGCGCCGGCTGGCTGGGAAAGCCAGTACGTCAGCGCCTACGCCACCATGCACCCCTGGGAAGACTGGGCGGAGACCTGGGCGCACTACCTGCACATGATGGACACCCTGGCCACCACCGCCAGCCTAGGCATGAACGCCGGCAGCCTGCAGCTGGACTTCCAGCCCTTCACTCGCGAGGCGCTCTACGAGGCCGAGGACCGCAGCGATGACGAATTCCTCGGCTTCGCCAATGCCTGGATCGAACTGGCAGCCATGCTCAACGAACTGTCCCGCAGCATGGGCCAGCCGGACTTCTATCCCTTCGCCCTGCCCGCGCCGGTGATCGCCAAGCTGCACTTCATCCACAAGGTCATCCACTCGGCCCAGCCCAGCGTGCTGGAACAGGGTCTGGCCGCGGACGACACCACGGCGGGTGCCACCCTGGGCGCTACCCTCTGATCGGGGTCCTGCTCAACCGAGCAGGACGATGCCCCAGACCGCGGCGATGATGAACATGGCCACGAACTGCGCAGCGCTGCCCAGATCCTTGGCGTTCTTCGACAGTTCGTGCCAGTCCAGGGAAATGCGGTCCACCACTGCCTCGATGGCGGCGTTGAACAGCTCGACCACTAGCGACAGCAGGCAGACCGCCACCAGCAGTGCCCGTTCGCCGCGACTCACCTCCAACCAGAACGCCAGCGGTACCAGCACCACATTGAGCATCACCAGCGAACGAAAGGCCGCTTCCTGGCGAAAGGCCGTGCGCAGCCCGGCCAGGGAATAGCCCGTGGCGTTGATGACCCGGCGCAAGCCGGTCTTGCCTTTGTAGGGAGAGATCACCGAAAAGCTCCATCCAGCAGGGGCGAACCGCCGATCCGGGTGGACGGCAGCTGCCAGAAAGTGAAAGTCGACGGTCGCGCCCGGTTCGGGCGCCGAGAGCGCCTGAGTCAGCTGGAGGTGCTCTCCAGCTGTTGCAGCAGCAGGGCCGCCTGGGTGCGGGTGCGGACGCCGAGCTTGCGGAAGATGGCCGTGGCATGGGCCTTGACCGTGGCTTCGGAGACATTGAGCTCGAAGGCGATCTGCTTGTTGAGCAGCCCTTCGCAGAGCATGGTCAGCACCCGGAACTGCTGCGGGGTGAGACTGGCGAGCCCGGCGCTGGCGGCCTTGGCTTCCTCGCTCAGGGCGGCGGCACCTTCCACCTGCGGCGGCCACCAGGTATCACCGTCCAGTACCTGGCTGACCGCCTGCTGCAGGGTACTCAGATCGCTGGACTTGGGAATGAAGCCACTGGCGCCGAATTCCCGGGCGCGTTGCACCACCGCCGGTTCTTCCTGGGCCGAGATCATCACCACCGGCACCTGGGGATACTGGCCACGCAGGAGGACCAAGCCGGAAAAGCCATAGGCCCCGGGCATGTTGAGGTCGAGCAGGACCAGATCCCAGTCGGTGCGCTCGGCCAGGCAGGCCTGGAGCTCGGCGATGTCGGCCACCTCGGTGAGCCGTGCCTGGGCGCCCAGGCCGAGGGTCAGGGCCTGCTGCAGGGCGCTGCGAAACAGCGGATGATCGTCGGCGATCAGTATCTGGTAGGCAGCCGCCATGGTGTAGCTTTCCTTGTTTTCGTGAGCGCCCGCATCGACCAGGTACCTGGCGCCCGGGCTGCGTGCAAGCATGCCCAACGGCGCGGACGGGAGCAAGGCCGGGCGGACCGCGGACGGTAGGCAAGACCCGGCGGTTTGCGGCACAGTTGCCGTTTTGCCCAAGAGACGCCCATGCCCAGCGCCGCCCTGCGTGCCGATCTGCTCATGCTGCTCACCGCCCTCATCTGGGGCAGCGCCTTCATCGCCCAGACCGGCGGCATGGAGCACATCGGCCCCTTTCTCTATACCGGCCTGAGATTCGCCCTGGGTGCCCTCACCCTTCTTCCGCTGCTGCTGTACCTGCGCCGCCATGGCCGCCAGCGGCGCCTGACCCGCGACACCTTCAAGGGCGGCCTGTTGATGGGCCTGGTGCTGACCCTGGGGATCAATCTGCAGCAGGTCGGCCTGCTGTTCACCAGCGTGACCAACTCCGGCTTCATCACCGGTCTCTATGTCATCGTGGTGCCGCTGCTGGGACTGCTGCTCGGCCAGCGCAGCCATCTGGGCACCTGGATCGGCGCCAGTCTGGCGGTGGTGGGCATGGGGTTGCTGAGCATCGGCGACAACTTCCAAGTGGCGTCCGGCGATCTGCTGCAACTGGCCGGCGCCCTGGCCTGGGGGGTCCATGTGCTGCTGGTGGGACACTATTCCAGTCGTCACGACGCCACGGTGCTATCGATCCTGCAGTTCGGGGTCTGCGCGATCCTCAGCCTGGCGTTGGCGTTGGCCTTCGAGCCGATCCAGTCGACCGGGATCGTCCTCGCCCTACCCGAGTTGCTCTATGGCGGCGTGATCGCTGCCGGCATCGGCTACACCCTGCAGGTGTTCGCCCAGCGCGGCGCCATCGCCTCTCACGCGGCGGTGATCTTTTCCCTGGAGGCGGTATTCGCCGCCTTCTTCGGCGCCTGGCTGCTGGGCGAGGCCCTCAGCGGTCGTGGCTACCTCGGCTGCGTGCTGATGTTCGCCGGCATGCTGGCCGCCCAGCTCTGGCCGCGCCAGGCGCCGGTGGAGATCAAGCCGGTCAACTAGCGCGTAGGGCCTTCAGTTGCCTACTGGCTGGGCTGTCCGCCGCCAGCGGCAGATGATGCTTGGCATCCAGGTAGCGCTCGCTGAACACGTCCAGATAGGCCTCCAGCAGCCGCCCGGCCGGCGCCTCGCCAGCCAGTTCCAGGCACAGGGCGGCGACCTCGGCGGTGCAGAGGTGCTCGCCGCGGGTGGAGCGCCGCAGGCGGTAGCGCGACAGAGCAGTGGGCTGGAAACTCAACACCGGCAGGCGGTCCAGGTAGGGACTCTTGCGAAACATCTTGCGCGCTTCGGTCCAGGTGGCATCCAGCAAGACGAACAGCGGTCGCTGGCCGGGTGCCAGCGGCAGGGTCTCGACCACCCGCTCGGGGGCCGCGTATTCGCCAGGAAACACCAGCAGCGGTTGCCATTCTGGCTGCGCCAGCAGCTCCGGCAGCCCCTGGTCCACCGTCGTGCGACTCCAGCCGAAGGCGTGGGTATCGGCCACCACGTCGGCGATCAGCCAACCGGTGTTGCTCGGTTTGAGCGGCTCGACATCGTGCATCAGCAGGCACATGCCGGCGTGGGTCTGGCGCAGGGGGCGCAGGTCGCAGAGGCAATGACTGGGGGCCAGGCGGCAATTCGGGCAGCGCGCCATGCGCGAGCCCCGGGCGATGAAGGGCTTGATGCTGCGCGCCAGGCGCTCCTGGCGCAGACGGGCCACGGCATGCAGAGGGGTATCGCTGATCGGGGTCATGCCGGGCTCGCGGGTAAAAGCGCAGTTTACCAGAGCGATCGGGATGCCCGCGGCGGCCAGGCAGGTTACCCTGCGTAGACGCCTTGCGAACCCCCGCCCGCGACCACGGTCGAAACGGGCTCCTCTACGCTGGAGAACACGATGCCTCGTTTTGCTTTGCTCGCCCTGACCCTCGCCCTGCCCTTCACCGTCCAGGCGGCCGAGTCGCTCAAGGACCACGAGCTCAACCAGATGCTGCGCAAGGTCGCCACCGAGAGCAGCCAGGGCACGCCACGCGCCATCAACGAGGACATCCTCGACCGCGGCTACACCGTGCAGGGCAAGCAGCTGGTCAACAACCTCAGCGTGCGCCCGGCGCATGCCGCGCGCATGCGCGAAAATCCGGCCACGGTGCGGGTGCAGCTCGCCGAGAGCGTCTGCCAGAACAACGGCTATCGCCAGTTGCTGGCCCGTGGCGCCACCCTGGTCTATGACTTCACCGAATACCAGACCAACAAGCCGGTCATGGTCGAGCGCTTCCAGGCTGCCGACTGCGGCCTGGGCAAGTAAGCGGAGGGTCGCGGCATGACCGAGGACAACGACGACAGCTACCTGGCCCGCCACGTGGAGCCCAGCGCCGCCGATCTCGGTCAGCGCATCGACGAATTGCTGGAGCACGCCCTGCCGGGCGGCAGCCCCAATCTGGGCCTCTATCGCGAGATGCTGGTGACGGTGGTGCGCATGGCGCAGACCAATCCGGCGCGCTGGGACGCCAAGATCATGCTGCAGACCCTCAAGGAGCTGGAGCAGGCCTTCCGCACCCTGGAGCGCTTTCGCCGGCGGCGCAAGGTCACGGTATTCGGCTCGGCGCGGACCCGCATCGACCACGGTCTCTACACCCTCGCCCGCGAACTGGGCAGCGCCCTGGCCCGCCGCGACATGATGGTCATCACCGGCGGCGGCGCCGGCATCATGGGCGCCGCCCACGAGGGCGCCGGGCCCGAGGCCAGCCTGGGCTTCAACATCACCCTGCCCTTCGAACAGCGCGCCAATCCCACCATCGAAGGCACGGATCACCTGCTGTCCTTCCACTTCTTCTACGTGCGCAAGCTGTTCTTCCTCAAGGAGGCGGACGCCCTGGTGCTCTGCCCCGGCGGCTTCGGCACCCTGGACGAGACCTTCGAGGTGCTCACCCTGATCCAGACCGGCAAGAGCCCGCTGGTACCGCTGGTGTTGCTGGATACCCCCGACGGCCACTTCTGGGACGATACCCTGGCCTATCTAGAGCGCAATCTGCTGGACGAAGGCTACATCCTGCCCGCCGATCTCAAGCTGGTCCGGCTGGTACGCTCACCGGAGGCCGCCGCGGCCGAGATCGAGCGCTTCTATGGCAACTACCACTCCACCCGCCGACGCGACGGCCTGCTCCATATCCGTCTCAAGCACGCCGTGACCCCGGCCTGCCTGGAGCAATTGGGCAGGGATTTCGGCGACCTTTGCCGCACCCCGGGCTTCACCCAGCTGGCCCCGGGCGAAGGCCAGGCCGACGAAGCGGAATTCGCCCACCTGACGCGCCTCACCTTCGACTTCCATGGCCGCCACTACGGCCGCCTGCGCGAACTGGTGGACGAACTCAATCGCCCGGAGCATTGGTTATCCACGTAGGTTGGCGCTGAGCACAGCGAAGCCCAACGCATCCAGACCCTGGAATCCCTGTTGGGCTTCGACGATGGAGCCGTCTCAACCCAACCTACCCAACTGCCCCGTAGGTTGGCGCTGAGCGCAGCGAAGCCCAACGCATCCAGACCTCGGAGTCTCTGTTGGGCTTCGACGATGGAGCCGTCTCAACCCAACCTACAGCAGCCCCTCGTAGGTTGGGTTGAGCGCAGCGAAGCCCAACGATCTCTGGTACCGGACCCGATGTTGGACTTCGACGATGGAGCCGTCTCAACCCAACCTACCCAACTGCCCCGTAGGTTGGCGCTGAGCATAGCGAAGCTCAATGCATCCAGACCATTACGGCAATGTTGGGCTTCGACGATAAAGCCGTCTCAACCCAACCTACCTAACTGCCCCGTAGGTTGGCGCTGAGCATAGCGAAGCCCAACAGACCCTGGAGCCCCTGTTGGGCTTCGACAATGGAGCCGTCTCAACCCAACCTACGTCAGTTGTCCCGTAGGTTGGCGCTGAGCACAGCGAAGGCCAACAGAACAGGCTGCCTACCGCCGACTCAACACCCGGTTGATCCCATCCATGGCATAGCCCCGATAGGCCAGGAAGCGACCCTGCTTGGCGCGTTCCTTGGCATCAGCTGGGGGCGTACCGAATTTCCTGCGCCAGACATCTTCGAGGTGCGCCTGCCAGTCCACGTCCGCTTCACGCAGTGCGGCTTCCACCTGATCCCGCTGCAAGCCGCGCTGACCCAGTTCTTCGCGAATGCGCATGGGCCCGTAACCGGAACGGGCACGGCTGGCGATGTAGCTTTCCAGATAGCGACTCTCGTCGAGCAGGCCATCTTCGGCCAGGCGATCCAGCACCGGACCGAGCAGGCTTTCCTCAGCCCCGCGCCGCCGCAGTTTGCGCGATAGCTCCTCGCGACCATGTTCGCGACGGGCCAGCAGATCCATGGCGGCGAAACGAATGGCAGCGGTGGTATCCAGTGGATTGCCCAAGGGTGATCCTCCTTATGCAAAAACCCCCGCACGAGGCGGGGGTTGTGTCAAACGTGGCACCCGATCACAGATCGATGTCAGCGTCTTCTTCGGCGGCCACTTCGGCCTTCTGATTGGTCGGCTGACTCAGCAGCTTCTCGCGAATCGCCTTGTCGACGGCACCCTTGATCTCGGGATTGTCTTCCAGGAACTTAGCGGCATTGCCCTTACCCTGGCCGATCTTGCTGCCCTGGTAGCTGTACCAGGCACCCGACTTCTCGATCAGACCCAGCTGCACGCCCAGATCGATGATCTCGCCATTCAGGTAGATACCCTTGCCATAGAGAATCTGGAACTCGGCCTGGCGGAACGGCGGTGCCACCTTGTTCTTGACCACCTTGACGCGGGTTTCGCTGCCGATCACCTCGTCGCCTTCCTTCACCGCGCCGATGCGACGGATGTCCAGACGGACCGAAGAGTAGAACTTCAGGGCGTTACCGCCGGTGGTGGTCTCGGGGTTGCCGAACATCACGCCGATCTTCATGCGGATCTGGTTGATGAAGATGACCAGGCAGTTGGCGTTCTTGATGTTGCCGGTGATCTTGCGCAGCGCCTGGGACATCAGACGCGCCTGCAGACCCACGTGCATGTCACCCATCTCGCCTTCGATCTCGGCCTTGGGCACCAGGGCCGCTACCGAGTCGACGATGATGACGTCGACCGCGTTGGAGCGCACCAGCATGTCGGTGATTTCCAGGGCCTGTTCGCCGGTATCCGGCTGGGACACCAGCAGGTCGTCGACATTGACGCCCAGCTTGCCGGCGTAGTCCGGATCCAGCGCGTGCTCGGCGTCGACGAAGGCGCAGGTGGCGCCCTGCTTCTGGGCCTGGGCGATGACCGACAGGGTCAGGGTGGTCTTACCCGAGGACTCGGGACCGTAGATTTCGACGATCCGGCCCTTGGGCAGGCCACCGATGCCAAGGGCGATGTCCAGGCCCAGGGAGCCGGTGGAAATCGCTGGAATGGCCTGGCGATCATGATCGCCCATGCGCATCACGGTGCCCTTGCCGAATTGCTTTTCGATCTGTCCCAAGGCCGCGGCCAGGGCACGCTTTTTGTTGTCGTCCATTAGATTCCTCTCGGAGAAAGAAGGGCCAGACGGCCGTGGATACCTGTATAAGTGAACAGTATTAAACCATATTCACCCCCTGGTTGCTACACCTGAGGGCCGTTTTCCTCGACCAAAAAGGCCAATAAAACCTCCAGCGCGCGGACCTGGGTCTGCTGGCGAACGGCGGCGCGATCACCGGCAAAGACCTGCCGTTCGGTGCGCAATTTTTCGCCGTCGCGCCAGGCCAGCCAGACGGTACCGACCGGCTTGCCCGGCACCCCGCCGCCCGGCCCGGCGATACCGCTCACTGCGACCGCGAAGCGGGCCCCGGCGCGCCGTTGCGCACCTAGCGCCATGGCCGTCACCACCTCTTCGCTGACCGCCCCGACCTGTTCGAACAAGACCTCGGGCACGTCCAGCTGCAGGGTCTTCTGGCGGTTGGAATAGGTGACGAAGCCGGCCTCGAACCAGGCCGAGCTGCCGGCGACGCGAGTGATCGCCTCGGCGATGCCGCCACCGGTGCAGGATTCGGCAGTGGTGACCTGGGCGCCGGCCGCCTGCAGGGCTTCACCCAGTTGCCGGGCGAGACTGTCGAGGGAGTCCATCGAGACCTTCCTGTGAAAAAGAGAACATAAAAGGTGACCGCGGCAAGCGACCGCCTGCGGCGACCACTGGTCGGCCTGCACCTTAGACCGGCTTGCCGGCCCGCGTGAGAAAAGATTTACTGAAACCGGTTTCAGGCACCTACAAAATCCTAACAGCGGTACGCCATGAACGATGTCTTCATCCCCGGTCCGCGCGCCACCCGTGCGACCATCGCCGAAGTGGCCGCCGTCGCCGGCGTGTCCAAGGCCAGCGTGTCCCGCTATATCAGCGGCGATCGTCGCCTGCTGTCAGACGCCCTCGCCACGCGCATCGAGCAGGCCGTGGTCGCCCTCGATTTCCAGCCCAACCAGATGGCCCGTGGCCTCAAGCGTGGACGCAGTCGCCTGATCGGCATGCTGGTGGCCGACCTGCTCAATCCCTACTCCACCGCCGTGATGCACGGCGTGGAAACCGCCTGCCGCCAGCAGGGCTATTCGCTGCTGATCTGCAACACCGATCAGGACGCCCGCCAGGAGCGCCAGCAACTGGCCGCGCTGCAGTCCTACAGCATCGAAGGCCTTATCGTGAACACCTTCGGCCAGCATGCCGCCGACCTGCAGCACCTGGGCAGCCGTCTGCCACTGGTGCTGCTGGACCGCGAGTTGCCGGGCGTCGAGGCCGATCTGGTCGGCCTCGACAACCACCAAGCTATCGAGCTGGGGGTAGCGCACCTGCGCGAGCAGGGCTATCGCGACCTGCTGCTGGTGAGCGAGCCCCTGGACGGGACCAGCTCGCGCCTCCAGCGCCTGGGCGCCTTCGACGCGGCCCTGGCCGAGCACGCTGACTGTCGTGGCGGACACTGTGGCGAGGCCGACAACGCCCTGGCGCTGCAAGCCGCCCTGGCCGCCTTCCTCGCCAGCCCCGGCCCCGGCTCCAAGGCCCTGCTCACCGCCAATGGCGTAGCGACCCTGGCGACGACCCTGGCCCTGCAGGCCCTGGGTGAACCCCTGTTCGAGCGCCTTGGCCTGCTGGCTCTGGATGATCTGGATTGGTTTCCCCTGGTTGGTGGTGGCATCAGCGCCCTGGCCCAGCCTACCCATGCCCTGGGCGTAGCCGCCTTCGAGCGCCTGCAGCGACGCATCGACGGTGACCGCAGCGCGCCATTCCAGCAGACCTTCGGCGCGGAGCTGCGCGTCCGCCAGTCGACTCGCGCCAGGGCCTGAGGGCACCTTTCGCATTTTTATCCGTCATTTGTTGAAACCGGTTTCAGGAGAACAACAATGCCACCGGAGATCGCCATCACCACCTCGGCCTTTGGCGCCGACGGGGTCCGTGCCCAGGGTCAGGCCGCCTGGCTCGATCTGATCGCCGCCGCGGGAGCCTCCCATGTGGAGATCCGCGCCGAACTCTTTACCGAGGCTCCCGACTTCGCGGCCCTGGGCGCCGCCATCCGGGCCGCCGGCCTGGGCTGCGTCTATTCCGTACCCCTGGAGCTCTGGCCCGAAACCGACGCCGCGCTCTCGCCGCGCCTGCCCGAAGCCCTCGCCGAGGCCCGACTGCTGGGCGCCGACACGCTCAAGGTGTCCCTCGGGCACTATCGCGCCGCAGCCGAGCTGGCGGCGCTCGCCCCCCTGCTGACCGACGCCGGCCCTCAGCTGCTGGTGGAAAACGACCAGACCGCCCAGGGTGGCCGGATCGAACCGCTGCGCGCCTTCATCCAGGCGGCGCGGGCAGCGCAGCTGCCGGTGGGACTGACCTTCGATGTCGGCAACTGGCGCTGGCAGGACGAAGACCCGCTGCAGGCCGCCCGCCTGCTCGGCCCGGACGTCCGTTACCTGCATTGCAAGGCGGTACGCCGGCGTGCCGGTGGCCTGCATGCCGTGCCGCCGGAAGCCGCGGACCTGCTGGCCTGGCAGGGGCTGATGACGCACTTCCTCAGCGGCCTGCGACGGGCCATCGAATTTCCCCTGATGGGTGCGGATCTGCTGGCCGAGACCCGTCGCCAGGTGGCGGCGTTGCACACCCTGGATACCCAGGTCCAGGAGGCGCGCCGGCATGGCTGACATCGACATCCTCGCCTTTGGCGAAACCATGACCATGTTCGTCGCCGAGACACCGGGCGAGCTGGCCACGGTCGGCCAGTTCGGCAAGCGCATCGCCGGTGCCGACAACAACGTGGCCATCGGCCTGAGTCGCCTGGGCTTCAAGGTCGCCTGGCTGTCGCGGGTCGGCGATGACTCCTTTGGCCGCTTCGTGCGCACCAGCCTCGAAGCCGAGGGGCTGGACTGCCGCCGCCTCACCGTCGATCCGCGGCACCCCACCGGCTTCCAGCTCAAGTCTCGCGCCGCCGATGGCAGCGATCCGGTGGTGGAGTACTTCCGCCGCGGTTCGGCGGCCAGCCACCTCAACATCGAGGAGGATTTCGACCCGAGTCTGCTGCAGGCGCGTCACCTGCATGCCACCGGTATCCCGCCGGCACTGTCGTCCAGCGCCCGCGCCTTCAGCCGCCACCTGCTGCAGGCCATGCGCGACGCCGGTCGCAGCATCTCCTTCGATCCCAATCTGCGGCCTTCGCTGTGGGACAGCGAAGAGCAGATGCGCCGCGAGCTCAACGACCTCGCCGCCCTCGCCGACTGGGTGCTGCCCGGCCTGGCCGAGGGCCGGCTGCTGACCGGCTACGACACCCCGGCGGACATCGCCGCCTTCTACCTCGACCGCGGCGCCAAGGCCGTGGCCATCAAGCTCGGTCCCGAAGGTGGCTACTGGCGCACCCCTGAGGCCGAGGGTGAGGTCCCCGGCGTGTCCGTGGCCGAGGTGGTAGACACCGTCGGCGCCGGCGATGGCTTCGCCACCGGCTTCGTCAGCGCCCTGCTCGACGGCCTCGATGTCGCCGCCGCCGTCGCCCGCGGCAACTGGATCGGCGCCCGCGCCGTGCAGGTGGTCGGCGACATGGAAGGACTGCCCTACCGACACGAACTGCCCTGATCTACACCTTTACAAGAACAATCAAGCAGGTGACCCCATGAACGCCTCTTCTCTCGCTCCACGCCGCTGGTGGTATCTGATGCCAGTGGTCTTCATCACCTACAGCCTGGCCTACCTCGACCGGGCCAACTATGGCTTCGCCGCCGCCTCGGGCATGGCCGACGACCTGGGCATCACCCCGGCGATGTCCTCGCTGCTCGGTGCGCTGTTCTTTCTCGGCTACTTCTTCTTCCAGGTACCCGGCGCCATCTATGCCGAGAAGCGCAGCGTCAAGCGGCTGATCTTCTGGAGCCTGATCGCCTGGGGCGGCCTGGCCACCCTGACCGGCATGGTGCCCAACGTCACCTTGCTCATCGCCATCCGCTTCCTGCTCGGCGTCGTCGAAGCGGCGGTGATGCCGGCGATGCTGGTCTATCTCTGCCACTGGTTCACCAAGCGTGAGCGCTCGCGGGCCAATACCTTCCTGATCCTCGGCAACCCGGTGACCATTCTCTGGATGTCGGTGGTCTCGGGCTATCTGATCCATGCCCTGGACTGGCGCTGGATGTTCATCATCGAAGGCCTGCCGGCGGTGATCTGGGCCTTCATCTGGTGGCGCCTGGCCGCCGAGCGGCCCAAGGATGCCACCTGGCTCGCCGCCGAGGAAAAGACCCGCCTGGAGGAGGCGCTGAAGGCCGAACAACAGGGCATGAAGCCGGTTAAGAACTACGCCGAAGCCTTCCGTTCGCCCAAGGTCATCCTGCTGTCGCTGCAATATTTCTGCTGGAGCATCGGCGTCTATGGCTTCGTCCTTTGGTTGCCGTCGATCCTGCGCCAGGGCGCCCAACTGGACATCGTCCAGGCCGGCTGGCTGTCCTCCCTGCCCTACCTGGCCGCCGTGCTGGCCATGCTCGGCGTGTCCTGGGCCTCGGACCGCATGCAGAATCGCAAACTGTTCGTCTGGCCGCCGCTGCTGATCGCCGCGCTGGCCTTCCTCGGCTCCTTCGCCCTCGGCCCTCACCACTTCTGGTGGTCCTACGCGCTGCTGGTGGTGGCGGGGGCCTGCATGTACGCCCCCTATGGCCCCTTCTTCGCCATCGTCCCGGAGATCCTGCCCGTCAACGTCGCCGGTGGCGCCATGGCGCTGATCAACAGCATGGGCGCCCTGGGCTCCTTTGCCGGCTCCTACCTGGTGGGCTATCTCAACGGCGTGACCGGCGGTCCCGGCGCGTCCTTCGGCTTCATGGGCGGCGCCCTGCTGGTGGCCGTGGTCCTGACCCTGCTCCTGCGCCAGGAACCGGTCGCTCGCGCCGCGGCGCTCAAGCCCGCCACCAGTCACTAGAGGAAGACTCGTCCATGAAAAAGAAGGTGATCCACTACAAGGCCCTGTCGCCGGTGCTGACCGCGCGACTGCGCGAGGCCTTCGACCTGGAGTACATCGACGTCAAGGCCCCGGGCGGCGAAGCCCGGTTGCGCGAACGCCTGCCCGAGGCCCAGGGCCTGCTCGGCTCCAGCTTCAAGCTGACGCCCGAACTACTGGATTTGGCGCCCCGGCTGGAAGCCATCGCCAGCGTCTCGGTGGGCTTCGACAGCTACGACCTGCCCTATCTGCAGCGGCGCGGCATCCTGCTCTGCAACACCCCGGATGTGCTCACCGAAAGCGTCGCCGATGCCGCCTTCGCCCTGCTGCTCGCCACCGCGCGGCGCATCGTCGAGCTGGCCGACTGGGTCCGCGCCGGCCAGTGGCAGGCCAGTCTGGGCGAGGACCATTTCGGCTGCGACGTCCATGGCAAGACCCTAGGTCTGGTGGGCATGGGCCGCATCGGCCAGGCCATCGCCCGTCGCGCCCACCTGGGCTTCGGCATGCAGGTCAACTACACTGCCCACGCCGCCAAGCCGGAGGTGGACGAGCGCTTTGGCGCACGCTTCCTGGCGCTGCCCGAGTTGCTGGCGAGCTGTGACTTCCTCTGCGTCACCGTGCCCCTGAGCGACGAGACCCACCACCTGCTGGGCGTTGCCGAACTGGCGCGGTTGCCGGCCCATGCCATCCTGATCAATGTCTCGCGCGGCCCGGTGATCGATGAAGCCGCGCTGATCGCCGCCCTGCAGCAAGGCCGCCTGCGTGGCGCCGGGCTGGACGTCTTCGATCGCGAACCCGTGGCGCCGGACTCACCCCTGCTGCGGCTGCCCAACGTGGTACCGACGCCACACCTGGGCTCGGCGACCCAGGAGACGCGCGAGGCCATGGCCCGCTGCGCGGTGGACAACCTGCTGGCCGCCCTGGACGGTCGCCGGCCGCCGAATCTGGTCAACCCGGAGGTCTGGCAGCACCGCGAGTGAGCCTTGGCGCTCATTTGTGGTCAGACCATTATCAGCCCAACGGAGAACACCCCATGACCGCCTTCGACGATCCCCAAGCCTTCGTCAACCGCGTGCGCGAGCAGGCCGCCGATGCCGAGCGCAGCGGCGACATCCCCCGCCTGCTGCAACTGGTCAACGAACTGGCCACCGCCTTCGAGCGCCAGGCCCGCAGCACGGCGGCGGACAACGCCGAGGTGGCGCGCGCCGTCGAGGAGTTCGAGCGGCACGAGGGCACCTGAACCGCCGGTCCGCCCGCCTTTCGGTCGTGCGCCCTTTCGGTACCGTGACGGACCAGCGTCCCGAGGTCTAGCTCTAGTGCCCATCGCCACCCACACCCTGCTCAGCCGGCTACTCAAGCTGGTCCCGCGGGACGCTCCCGCCCCCTGGCGCTATCTGGGCGCGGCCCTGCTGATCGGCATCGCGGCCGGGATCCGGTTGAGTCTGGGCATCGACAGCCTGCCCTATCTGCTGTTCATCCCCTTCATCATGGCCGCGGCCTTCTGGTTCGGCCTGGGTCCCGGCCTCTGTGCCATCCTGCTGTCGGTGCTGCTGGCCGAGACCCTGTTCGTCAAGGCGCCGGCCTATTTCGCGCTGTTTTCCGAACGCTGGGTGTCCCATGCCCTATTCGTGCTGGTCAATATCATCATGGCGACGGTCTGCGCGGCCCAGCGCCGCAGCCTGGAGTCCCTCTATCGCTTCGCCGGCAATCTCGGCGAACAGGTCACCCTGCGCACCCGTCAGCGCGACCTGATCTGGCAGGCCAGCCCCGACCTGCTCTGTACGGCGACCCTGGAAGGCCAGCTGCTGGACCTCAATCCGGCCTGGACCAGCACCCTGGGCTGGAGCATCGAGCAGCTGCACCACGAGCCCTTCATGGCCTTTGTCCACGTCGAGGATCGCGCCCGCACCGAGGCGGCACTGGAACGTCTCACGCGCGGTGAGCCGGTGTTCGGCTTCGAGAATCGCTATCGGCATCGCACGGGCGGCTATCGCTGGCTGTCATGGAACGCGGTGCTGCAGGACGGCCTCATCTATGCCGCGGTGCGTGAAGTCACCGCCATCCGCGAGCAACAGGAAGCCCTGCGCCAGACCGAGGAACAGCTGCGCCAGAGCCAGAAGATGGAAGCCGTGGGCCAGTTGACCGGGGGCATCGCCCATGACTTCAACAATCTGCTGACCGGCGTGATCGGCAGCCTCGACATGCTCAGTCTGCGCCTGGCGCAGGGTCGCTTCACCGACCTCGAACGCTATGCCACGGGTGCCAAGGGCGCCGCCGAACGCGCCGCGGCCCTCACCCACCGCCTGCTGGCCTTTTCCCGTCGCCAGGCGCTGGATCCCTCGGCCACTCAGACCAACGCCCTGGTGCAGGGCATGGAAGAGCTCATCCGCCGCTCGGTAGGCCCCCAGGTCGAGATCCATATCGAACTGGCCGAGGCGCTCGACCTCACACTGTGCGATCCCCACCAGCTGGAAAACGCCCTGCTCAATCTGTGCATCAACGCCCGGGATGCCATGCCCGAGGGAGGGATGCTGCGCATCGTCACCGCCAATCGCCGTCTCAACGACGCCCAGGCCACCGCGCTGGAATTGCCGGCTGGCGACTACGTGACCCTGGCGGTGCTCGACACCGGTTCCGGAATGCCGCCCGAGGTCCTGGCGCGCGCTTTCGATCCCTTCTTCACCACCAAGCCGGTGGGCATGGGCACTGGCCTGGGCCTGTCGATGATCTATGGCTTCGCCAGGCAGTCCGGTGGGGTTGCCCATATCGCCTCGGCTCCGGGACGAGGCACTACCGTGACGCTCTATCTGCCACGCCTGGTGGAAGTCCCACCGCCGTCGTTCGAGACGATGCGTACCTCGCCGTTACGCTATCCCGCTGGCATGACGGTTCTGGTGGTGGACGACGAACCCCTGGTGCGGACGCTGGTGGACGAGGCCCTGCGCGAACACCGCATCCGCACCCTGGAGGCGACCGATGCCGCCACCGCGTTGCAGGTGCTCGAATCGGATACGCCGCTGGATCTGCTGATCGCCGACGTCGGCCTGCCGGGCGGGTTGAGCGGCTGCCAGCTCGCCGCCCTGGCCCGGGAGCGTCGCCCGGGTCTGATGACCCTGCTGATCACCGGCTACGCCGAGGCGGAGCTACCCGGCGAACCCCTGCCCGCCCCTGGCGTCGAGGTGCTGGCCAAGCCCTTCACCCTGGAAAGGCTCATGACCCAGATTGATCTGCTGCTGGCCGCCCGCGAGCAAAAGCCGCAGGCCTGATGCCGCTCCCTTGAGCCGAGTGGGGCCGACAAACGCCACGAGTTGGTGGACAATACCCGGCTATTCAACGGCAACCGGATCGAAACACCCGCATGAGCGATCTCTCCGCGCACACGCCCATGATGCAGCAGTACCTCAAGATCAAGCATCAACATCCCGAGCAGCTGCTGTTCTATCGCATGGGCGATTTCTACGAGCTGTTCTATGACGACGCCCGGCGTGCCGCCAAGTTGCTCGACATCACCCTGACCGCGCGCGGCGCCTCGGCCGGCAAGTCCATCCCCATGGCCGGCATTCCCTTCCACTCCGCCGAAGGCTACCTGGCCAAGCTGGTCAAGCTCGGCGAATCCGTGGTGATCTGCGAGCAGATCGGCGACCCGGCCACCAGCAAGGGCCCGGTGGAACGCCAGGTGGTACGCATCATCACCCCCGGCACCGTCAGCGACGAGGCGCTGCTCGACGAGCGCCGCGACAACCTGCTGACCGCCGTGCTGGGCGACGAGCGCCTGTTCGGCCTGGCCGTGCTGGACATCGCCAGCGGCCGCTTCACCGTGCAGGAACTGGCCGGCTGGGAAACCCTGCTGGCGGAGCTGGACCGCCTCAATCCCGCGGAACTGCTGATCCCCGACGACTGGCCCGTCGGCCTGCCCGCCGAGAAGCGCCGCGGTGTGCGTCGTCGGGCGCCCTGGGATTTCGACTGCGATTCGGCGCTCAAGAGCCTCTGCCAGCAATTCGGCACCGGCGACCTCAAGGGCTTCGGCTGCGACAAGCTGGGCCTGGCCCTCGGCGCCGCCGGCTGCCTGCTGGCCTATGCCAAGGAAACCCAACGCACCGCCCTGCCCCATCTGCGCAGCCTCAGGCACGAGCGTCTGGACGACACCGTCATCCTCGACGGCGCCAGTCGCCGCAACCTGGAATTGGACGTCAACCTGGCCGGTGGTCGCGACAACACCCTGCAATCGGTGGTGGACCGCTGCCAGACCGCCATGGGCAGTCGCCTGCTGACCCGCTGGCTGAATCGCCCACTGCGCAATCGCGCGGTGATCGAGGCGCGTCAGGACGCCATCACCTGCCTGCTGGAAGGCTATCGCTTCGAGACGCTGCAGCCGCAGCTCAAGGACATCGGCGACCTGGAGCGCATCCTCGCCCGTATCGGCCTGCGCAACGCCCGCCCGCGTGACCTCGCCCGCCTGAGAGACGCCCTGGCCGCGTTGCCGGCGCTGCAGGACGGGCTGACGCAGATGATCGCCCCGCACCTGCTCGATCTGGCCAAGAGCATCCAGACCTATCCAGAACTGGCCGCGACCCTGGCCCGCGCCATCATCGACAACCCGCCGGCGGTGATCCGCGACGGCGGCGTCATCAAGCGCGGCTACGACAGCGAGCTGGACGAGCTGCAGACCCTGAGCGAGAACGCCGGCCAGTTCCTCATGGACCTGGAGGCCCGGGAAAAGGCCCGTACCGGCCTGCAGGGGCTCAAGGTCGGCTACAACCGCGTCCACGGCTACTTCATCGAGATCCCCAGCCGCCAGGCCGAATCGGCACCGGCCGACTACATCCGCCGCCAGACCCTCAAGGGCGCCGAGCGCTTCATCACCCCGGAACTCAAGGCCTTCGAAGACAAGGCCCTGTCGGCCCAGAGTCGCGCCCTGGCGCGGGAAAAGGCCCTCTACGAGGCGCTACTGGACGAACTCATCGGCCACCTGGCGCCGCTGCAGGATAGCGCCGCGGCCCTGGCCGAGCTGGACGTCCTGGCCAACTTCGCCGAGCGCGCCCTCAACCTGGACCTGAACAAGCCGCGCTTTGTCGCGGAGCCCTGCCTGAAGATCGGCCAGGGGCGCCACCCGGTGGTGGAGCAGGTGCTGGAAACGCCCTTCGTCGCCAACGACGTCACCCTCGACAACGACACCCGCATGCTGGTGATCACCGGTCCGAACATGGGCGGCAAGTCCACCTACATGCGCCAGACCGCGCTGATCGTGCTGCTGGCCCATGTCGGCAGCTTCGTCCCGGCGGCCAGTTGTGAGCTGTCGCTGGTGGACCGCATCTTCACCCGCATCGGCTCCAGCGACGACCTGGCCGGCGGCCGCTCCACCTTCATGGTGGAGATGAGCGAGACCGCCAACATCCTGCACAACGCCAGCGAACACAGCCTGGTGCTGATGGACGAGGTGGGTCGCGGTACCAGCACCTTCGACGGCCTGTCCCTGGCCTGGGCCGCCGCCGAGCAACTGGCGCGGCTGCGCGCCTGGACGCTGTTCGCCACCCACTACTTCGAGCTGACCGTGTTGCCGGAAGGCCAGCCGAGCGTGGCCAACGTCCACCTCAACGCCACCGAGCACAACGACCGCATCGTCTTCCTGCACCATGTGTTGCCCGGCCCCGCTAGCCAGAGCTATGGCCTGGCCGTGGCGCAACTGGCCGGGGTACCGGAAGACGTCATCCTGCGCGCGCGGGAGCATCTCGCCCGCTTGGAAGCGGCCAGTTTCAACGGTGAGGTGGGTGCCCCCCTGCCGGTAAGCGCGCCGGCCAAGGGTCGTCCGTTGCAAGCCGATCTGTTCGCCAGCGCCACCCATCCTCTCATCGAGGAACTGGAACGCCTGCAGCCGGACGACATCACACCCAGACGGGCCCTGGAGCTTATCTACGAATGGAAAAAGCGTATCTGAGTTAACGGATACGAGGGTTCCGGCAATGCTGCTAGAATCCGCCGCCTTAGCCTGAGGAGAACGAGCAGATGACCTTCGTCGTCACTGACAACTGCATCAAATGCAAATATACCGACTGCGTGGAAGTCTGCCCGGTGGACTGCTTCTACGAAGGCCCCAACTTCCTGGTGATCCACCCGGACGAGTGCATCGACTGCGCCCTGTGCGAACCCGAATGCCCGGCCCAGGCGATCTTCTCGGAAGACGAGGTACCGGCCGGCCAGGAAGCCTTCATCGAACTCAACAGTGAGCTGGCCAACATCTGGCCGAACATCACCGAGAAGAAGGAAGCCCTGCCTGACGCCGCCGAGTGGGATGGCAAGCCCAACAAGCTCCCCCAGCTCGAACGCTAGGCCTTGCCTGGAATCTCCAGGCAATAAAAAAGGGGGCGGATCGCTCCGCCCCCTTCGTCCCTGTCCCTGTAATCCTGCCACCGTCCTGGTGAACCTCGTCCTGAGGTGATCCCGATCCGCTTCCTGCCGATCCGTGTCGTCCCAGACACAGAGCCGATAGTACTCTCCTCCCGAGCAATGGCAATCTGCCACAAGCCGCCCTCTCAGGCCGCTTCGCTGCTCCGCCCGAAACAAAAAATCGTTATGCGGCAATCACTTGAAGATTAGCCATGCTGATCAAGCGATGCTTTCCGGCAGTCTCAAGCGATCCATGCTTACGCGGCCTGTAAGCCGAGGCTTACAAGAACACGCAGAAAAAAGCCCGGATGAATCCGGGCTTCGTTTGGTTGATATTCAGCTAGGGCTGGTCAGAACAGCGAATCACTGGACAGGCCGTTGCGCTCGAAGATCTCGCGCAATCGCTTGAGTGCCTCGACCTGGATCTGCCGCACCCGCTCGCGGGTCAATCCGATCTCCTGCCCGACCTCTTCCAGGGTGCAGGCTTCATGACCCCGTAGGCCGAAGCGGCGTACCACCACTTCGCGCTGCTTTTCCGGCAGCTCTAGCAGCCACTGGTCGATGCTCTGGTTGAGATCCGAATCCTGCAGCAATTCGCAGGGGTCGGTGGGGCGATCGTCGGTCAGGGTATCGAGCAGGGTCTTGTCGGAATCGGGACCGAGCACCATGTCCACCGAGCTGATCCGCTCGTTAAGGCCCATCACCCGCTTGACGTCCGCCACCGGTTTTTCCAGCAGCGCGGCGATCTCCTCGGGCGAAGGCTCGTGGTCGAGCTTCTGGGTGAGTTCGCGTGCCGCGCGCAGATGCAGGTTGAGTTCCTTGACCACGTGGATCGGCAGGCGAATGGTGCGGGTCTGGTTCATGATCGCCCGTTCGATGGTCTGCCGGATCCACCAGGTGGCATAGGTGGAGAAGCGGAAGCCCCGTTCGGGGTCGAATTTCTCCACGGCGCGAATCAGGCCCAGATTGCCTTCCTCGATCAGATCGAGCAGCGACAGGCCGCGATTGATGTAGCGGCGGGCGATCTTGACCACCAGGCGCAGGTTGCTTTCGATCATGCGCTTGCGACCGGCGGGATCACCGCGCTGCGCGAGACGCGCGAAATGCACCTCTTCCGCCGGTGACAGCAGTGGCGAGAAGCCGATTTCGTTGAGATAGAGCTGAGTGGCGTCTAGTGCTCGGCCATAATCGGCCAGCTTGGCGCCGCGCAAGACCTGGTTACCGCGCCCGGAGAGCGCCTTGGTCATGGCGGATTCGGTGGATTCCTCACCGAAGGGATTGGAATCGAGAAGCAGGACATCGTCGCCGAGATCGTACTCGGTTTCTTGTTTGTTCTGGATCATCTTGAGTAACCCTTGCTCGTCTGTGCTTCGAGCCAGGGCGTATCGATACGTTGCCGATGCGCCATGACTCGCCCCCAAAGAGCTGCGGGATCGAGTCGGCGCCTAGCGAATCAGCGATTGGGCAAAAACTGCAAAGGATCCACCGGCTTGCCCTGACGGCGAATCTCGAAATGAAGCTTGACGCGGTCGGTCCCGGTCGAACCCATCTCGGCAATCGTCTGCCCTATCTTGACACGCTCACCTTCCCGAACCAGCAACCTACGATTGTGACCGTAGGCACTGACGTAGGTTTCGCTGTGTTTGACGATAACCAGTTCACCATAACCCCGCAGACCGTTTCCGGCATAGACCACGGTGCCATCGGCGGCGGCCATCACGGGCTGGCCTTCCTGGCCGGCGATGTCTATTCCCTTGTTTAGACTGCTGCTGGCGGAGAAGCGACTGATCAGGGTGCCTTTCGTCGGCCAGGCCCAACCGGAGGCCGATTGGGGGACGTCACGGGTCGGCGTCTGGGCTGGCGTCACCGGGGTCGGCGGTGGCGCCGTAGGCAGATTCGGGGTCACCACCGGGGTGGCGGCGGTGGGACTAGAGGTGACGGGCGGCGGGATGGGTACCGGGGTGGCCACCGGACTGCCCGGTGCCGGAGCGGAAGCTACCGTGGCCGGTCGATGGATGATGCGACTGGAACCACTGGCGCTGGAACCGTTGCCGAAACGAATGACCTGGCCGACATGGATGACATAGGGCGCACTGAGACCATTCTGGGCCGCCAGGGCCCGCCATTCCCAGCCGTTGCGGGAAGCGATCGAAAACAGGGTGTCACCGCGCTTGACGCGATATTGCCCGGAAGTGACCTGGGGCACGCTGCCGCGACCATCGCCGCGGTCGACCACCGGCGCTCGCGAACCGTTGCTCGAACAACCCGTCAGCAGCAGGGCCACGAGCACTGTCGCCAGCCAGCCTGATCGCCCTCGTCCTGGAAATCCTTGCGCTCGGGCCTTCACCCGTTCCTCCCGCAGAGTCTGATCATCTACCGTCCGGCCATCCCGCCGGCCTCAAGCGGCCAAAGCCGCCAGGCAGCCTTGGAGCGTGGCACCGGGGTAACGTTCCCTATCGCTCACTGGGCCAGAGGTCCGTTGAGCAGGGGCACGAAACGGACGGCGTTGAGTTCGTGGCGGACGAAGCTGTCGTCTTCACGCACGATCAGCAGAAGCTTCTGTTCCTCGTCGACGCCCACCGGGATCACCAGGCGACCGCCAGGCGCCAGTTGGTCGAGCAGCGCCTGGGGGACTTCCCGCGCGGCCGCGGTGACGATGATGCCATTGTAGGGCGCCAGCGCCGGCCAGCCCTCCCAGCCATCGCCCCAGCGGAACACCACGTTGCGCAGGTTGAGTTCGAGCAGCCGCTCCTTAGCTCTGTCCTGCAGCGACTGGATCCGCTCCACGGAAAACACCCGCTCCACCGTCTGCGCCAGGATGGCGGTCTGGTAGCCGGAGCCGGTACCGATCTCCATGACCTTGTCCAGCGGCCCGCCGGCGAGCAGGAGCTCGGTCATACGCGCCACCATGAAGGGCTGGGAGATGGTCTGGTTGTGGCCGATGGGCAACGCCGTGTCTTCGTAGGCGCGATGGGCCAGGGCCTCGTCGACGAACAGATGACGCGGCGTACGGCGGATCACCTCCAGCACCTGGGCGTTGGACAGCCCCTCTTCGTAGAGGCGCTGGATGAGGCGCTCCCGGGTGCGCTGGGAGGTCATGCCGATGCCGTGTCTTTGCATATGCTCTTGCCCCTGAGTCATGTCAGCAGCTCCGTCAGGGCCGACAGGCCGGCGAAACCCTCGCGGAAGGTGCGATCGAACTGCAGCGGCGTCACCGACACATAGCCTTCCAGCACGGCATGGAAATCGGTACCTGGTCCGCCATCCACGGCATCGCCGGAGACCGAGATCCAGTAGCCGGCCTTGCCGCGCGGATTGATCTCGCGCACCGGCGGCTTGGCCTGGGCACGGTGCCCCAGACGGGTCAGCTGCAGGCCCTTGATCTGCTCGAGCGGCAGATCCGGGATGTTGACGTTGAGCACGGTGCGCGGCGGCAGGTCGAAGCGCTCGTGCAGGGCGACGATGCGGGTCGCGATCTCGGCCGCCACCGCCATGTTGTCGGGGCTGCGCGAGACCAGCGAAAAGGCCAGGGCCGGACGATCGAGGAAACGCCCTTCCATGGCCGCGGCGAAGGTGCCGGAATAGAGAACGTCGTCGCCCAGGTTGGCACCCAGGTTGATGCCGGCCACCACCATGTCCGGCGTCTCGTCCAGCAGGCCGTTGAGGCCGAGGTGAACGCAATCGGTAGGCGTGCCGTTGACGCCCAGGAAGCCATTGGGCAGGCGCTGCGGATGCAGGGGGCGGTCCAGTGTCAGGGCACTGCTCACGCCGCTCATGTCATAGAGCGGCGCGACTACCTGGCACTCGTAGTCCGCACGAGCGGAGAGCGCGGCATGCAGCGCGGCGATACCGGGGGCCAGCACCCCATCGTCGTTGGCGATCAGAAGTCGCATGGATGTTCCGTCTGCCCTGCCTCGCCAAGCGTTACCAGCTCGCGAACCACTGCGGTGGCGAAACAGCCGGCCGGCAGGACGAATTCGAGTTGCAGAATGTCAGGAGCGGGATAATGCCACGTCAGGCCGCCGATGGGGAGGCGCAGGATGCGCCGTTCATGCGAGAGGCCGGCACCGGCCAGCCAGGCGGGCAGCTCTCCGGCGGCCTTCGCCACCGCCTGTTCCAGGGCGGCGGCCGGCCCCTGCACCGGTGACTCGCCGGCGCCCCACAGGGGGCCGGTGGGGTGCAGATCGAGCGCCGCCAGGCGCGGATCCTCTAGATCGGCGGTGGTCGCTGGAAAGTGGCTGCGGCTGTCGGTGAAGGCCAGCAGGTCGCCCTCCTGCGCCCGCTGCCACGAGCCATCGGCGACACGACCGGCCAGCACCTGATTGAACAGCCAGCTGCGCGCGGCGGACAGGGTCCGCGAACGCCGGTTGCGCTGCTCGGGCAGGCGCTGGTCGCGGGCGCACGCTTGAGCATCGGCCAGATTGCCGCCCTCATGGCCGAAACGCTGCGGACCGAAATAGTTGGGTACGCCCTTGGCGGCGATGGCCTGCAACCGCGCCTCCAGCGCCACGGCATCGGCCTTGAGCCCGGTCAGGCGCAGGCGGAAGCCATTGGCGGCATGGGCGCCGCGTTGCAGCTTGCGCCGGTGCCGCCCCTGCTGGAGGATCACCAGCGTCTCGTCGCAGGCGGCCGCGAGGTCCGGATCGGCCTTGCCGGGCAGGTGCAGGCTGAACCACTGACGGGTCAAGGCCTGGCGATCCTTGAGGCCGGCGTAGCTGATCGCCCGCTGGGGCACGCCAGCGGCACGGGCGAGGCGGCGCACGGCCTCCTCGGTGTTGAGGCCGCGCTTCTCGACCCACAGCCAGAGGTGCTCGCCATCACCGCTCAGCGGGATGTCCAGTACCTCGTCCACCTGGAAGTCCTCGGCGCTGGCCTTGAGGATCGCCTGGCCACAGGGCTCGCCATGGGCGCGCGGCCCGAGCAGCTGGTCTTCGGTCATAGCGGCAGCAACAGGGCCACGGCGTGCACGGCGATGCCTTCTTCGCGCCCGACGAAACCCAGACGCTCGGTGGTGGTGGCCTTGACGTTGACCTGGCCCAGTTCGACCTGCAGGTCCTCGGCGATAGCCTGGCGCATGGCCTCGATGTGCGGCGCCATCTTCGGCGCCTGGGCCGCGATGGTGCCGTCGACGTTGCCGACCTGCCAGCCCTGCTCGCGCACCAGACCGACCACATGACGCAGAAGCACCCGGCTGTCGGCGCCCTTGAAGCGCGGATCGGTATCGGGGAAATGCTTGCCGATGTCGCCCAGGGCGGCCGCGCCCAGCAGGGCGTCGGCCAGGGCGTGCAACAGCACGTCGCCGTCGGAGTGGGCGACCAGGCCGTGGTGGTGGGGAATGCGAATGCCACCGAGGGTGATGAAATCGCCCTCGCCGAAGGCGTGAACGTCGAAACCGTGACCTATGCGCATGAAGAGAGACGCCCTGGAAAATGACAGGGCGTCGATTCTACCGGCTGGCAACAGCTTCCGTCGCCCTTAGGCTCTGTACCAAAAGTGCCTGCGCTCGGTAATGCTTCGTTGAAAAACGCTTCGGAATGCTCATTTACCGTTAATAAACTCCGCTTCCTCAGCGCTTTTCGCCTCGCCTGACCTTCGCTCGGCAACTTTTCGTACAGAACCTATGGGGTCGACAGGGCCGCCGCGTGATGCCGCAGATGGTCGTCGATGAAGCTGGCGACGAAGAAATAGCTGTGGTCATAGCCGGGTTGCAGCCGCAGTTCCAGCGGATGACCCGCGGCTTCCGCCGCCCGCTGCAGCGCCTGGGGCTTGAGCTGTTCGGCGAGGAAGCTGTCCTG
Source organism: Pseudomonas sp. MS15a(2019) (assembly GCF_013277805.1). Lineage (NCBI taxonomy): Bacteria > Pseudomonadati > Pseudomonadota > Gammaproteobacteria > Pseudomonadales > Pseudomonadaceae > Pseudomonas > Pseudomonas sp. MS15a(2019). Next base: position 93,055 of record NZ_VBTN01000017.1, on the reverse strand, counting down.
CTCGCCCTGGTCGACCAGCAGCGGCAGCCGCTCCTCGGCCTTGGCCAGCAGCGCACAGGCATCCCATTCCGCCCAGGTACTGCGGTCTTCGCCCAGATAGTTCGAAAAAGCCTTGTGCCCCCAGGGGCAATCCAGCGGATTGACGATGGGCGAGAAGGCCGACACCGAACGATAGCGACCCGGATGGCGCAGGGCGCAGATCAGGGCCCCGTGGCCACCCATGGAATGACCGCTGACGCCGCGGCGATCGGAGACCGGAAAGTTGGCTTCGATCAGCGCCGGCAGTTCCTCGACCACATAGTCGTGCATGCGGTAGTGCCGGGCCCAGGGCTGCTGGGTGGCGTTGATGTAGAAGCCGGCACCCAGACCGAAGTCCCAGGCCTTGTCGGGGTCGTCCGGCACGTCCTCGCCCCGCGGACTGGTGTCCGGCGCCACCAGCACCAGGCCCAGCTCGGCGGCCAAGCGCTGGGCACCGGCCTTCTGCATGAAATTCTCGTCGGTACAGGTCAGGCCCGACAGCCAGTAGAGTACCGGCAGATCGCTGCGGGCTTCCGCCTGGGGCGGCAGATAGACGGCGAAGGTTATGTCGCAGTCGAGGCTGCGGGCGCGGTGGCGATAGCGCTTGTGCCAGCCGCCGAAACTCTTGTTGCTGGAGAGCAGTTCGAGACTCATGGTCATCTCCCTCGGAAAGAAGGCGCCCGTGGGCGCCCTCTCGGCGATCAGTAGTGGACGACGGTGCGGATGCTCTTGCCTTCGTGCATCAGCTCGAAGGCCTCGTTGATCTGCTCCAGGCCCATGGTGTGGGTGATGAAGGTATCCAGCGGAATCTCGCCGCTCTGCGCCTTACGCACATAGCCGGGCAGCTCGCTACGGCCCTTGACGCCACCGAAGGCGCTGCCGCGCCAGACGCGACCGGTCACCAGCTGGAACGGCCGGGTGCTGATCTCCTGGCCAGCACCGGCCACGCCGATAATCACCGACTCGCCCCAGCCCTTGTGGCAGCACTCCAGGGCCGCCCGCATCAGGTTGACGTTGCCGACGCACTCGAAACTGTAGTCGACGCCGCCATCGGTCAGCTCGACGATGACCTCCTGGATCGGCTTCTGGTGATCCTTGGGATTGACGAAGTCGGTGGCGCCCAGCTCGCGGGCGATGTCGAACTTGGACGGATTGATGTCGATGGCGATGATGCGGCTGGCCTTGGCCATCTTGGCGCCGATGATGGCCGCCAGACCGATGCCGCCCAGGCCGAAGACGGCCACGGTCGCGCCCTCTTCCACCTTGGCGGTGTTGAGCACGGCGCCGATGCCGGTGGTGACGCCACAGCCCAGCAGGCAGACCTTTTCCAGCGGCGCCTCGGCGGGGATCTTGGCTACCGACACCTCTGGCAGCACGGTGTACTCGGAGAAGGTCGAGCAGCCCATGTAGTGATAGATCGGCTCGCCATTGTAGGAGAAGCGGGTGGTGCCATCGGGCATCAGGCCCTTGCCCTGGGTCGCGCGTACCGAGCTGCACAGGTTGGTCTTGCCGGATTTGCAGAATTTGCACTGGCCGCATTCGGCGGTATACAGCGGGATGACGTGATCGCCCACGGCGACCGAGGTCACGCCCTCGCCCACCGCTTCGACGATGCCACCGCCCTCGTGACCGAGGATGCAGGGAAAGACGCCCTCGGAATCCTGGCCGGACAGGGTGTAGGCATCGGTGTGGCAGACGCCGGTGGCGACGATGCGGATCAGCACCTCACCGGCCTTGGGCGGCTCGACGTCCACTTCGACGATCTTCAGAGGCTCATTGGGCGCAAAGGCTACGGCGGCGCGGGATTTGATCATGGTCGACTCCAGAGGGACGAAAAAACGAGGTGACCAGTTTAGACGCCAGAAATCCTGGAACAATCGGGCATACTGGAATTCATTTTTGCCATAGGGAAACAATCATGGGCTGGGAAGGCATCGACGAATTCGTCGCCGTGGCGAGCACCCTGCACTTCGGCCAGGCGGCTGATCGTCTCGGCACCTCGACTTCCCACGTCAGCCGTCAGGTCGCCCGCCTGGAAGAACGCCTGCAGGCGCGGCTGCTCTATCGCAGCACCCGCAGCGTCGCCCTCACCGAAGCCGGCCACACCTTTCTGCAGCACTGCCGCCGTCTGCAGGAGGCGCGCGACGAAGCCCTACGCGAGGTCAGCGATCTCTCCAGCCAGCCCAAGGGACTGATCCGCATGACCTGCGCCGTGACCTATGGCGAGCGTTTCGTCGTGCCCCTGGTCAACGACTTCCTCGCCCGCCATCCCGAGGTGAGTCTGGAGCTGGACCTGACCAATCGCACCGTCGACCTCTTGCACGAAGGCTACGACCTGGCCATCCGCCTGGGCCGTCTGGCCGATTCCCGCCTGGTGGCGACCCGGCTGGCGCCGCGGGAGCTCTATCTGTGCGCCGCACCCAGCTATCTGGAACGCTTCGGCGCGCCTCACACCCTGTCGGAACTCGCTCGCCATCGCTGCCTGGTCGGCACCAGCGACATCTGGAGCTTTCGCGAAAACGAGCGTGAAGTGCTGCACCGGGTCCAAGGCTCCTGGCGCTGCAACAGCGGCCAGGCGGTATTGGACGCCGCGCTGCGCGGCTTCGGCTTGTGCCAGCTGCCGGACTACTATGTGCTGCCGCATCTGGCCCGGGGTGAACTGCGTGCCCTGCTGGACAACCGCCAGCCGCCCAACAGCGCGGTCTGGGCTCTCTATCCGCAGCGGCGCTTTCTCTCACCGAAGATTCGCCTGCTGGTGGAGCACCTCAAGCAAGGCCTGGGCACCCCGCGCCCAGGCGCTCGCCACCCAGCGGGTTGAGCGCAGCGAGCGAGTCTTTTAAGCGATGGGCCACTGCGGGCCTGGATCCTAGGCCTCGGCGAAGACCACTTGCAGCCGCTGCAGGTCTTCGGGGGTAGTGACCTTGATGTTGTCCACCCGGCCTTCCACCAGGCGCGGCGCATGGCCCGCCCACTCCATGGCCGAGGCCTCGTCGGTGATGGCGGCGCCCGCTGCCAGACCGGCGCTCAGGGCGTCACGCAGGGCACCGAGGCGAAACATCTGCGGCGTATAGGCCAGCCAGACCTGGCTGCGATCCACGGTCTCGCTCACCCGGCCATCGCGGCCGACGCGCTTGAGGGTATCCCGCGCTGGCACGCCCAGGAGGCCACCCACCGGGTCCTGGGCTAGCTCGGCCAGCAGCCGGTCGAGATCCTCGCGGTGGAGATTGGGCCGCGCGGCATCGTGCACCAGCACCCAGTCACCGTCGGTGGCGCCCTGCTCGCTCAGCAGCAACAGGCCCCCCAGCACGGAGTCGGCCCGTTCGCGACCACCGGGCGCGCGCAGGATGCGGGCATCGCGGGCGCAGGCCAGCGTCGGCCACCAGGGGTCTTCCGGCGCCAGGCTCACCGCCAGGCCGCGCAGGCGCGGGTGGTCGAGAAAACAGTCGAGGGTGCGTTCCAGCAGGCTGCGGCCGCACAGGTCGAGGTATTGCTTGGGTCGGTCGGCGCGCATCCGCGCACCCACGCCCGCGGCGGGGATGACTGTCCAGAAGGAAGGCAGAAGGGACATTATTTGGATTGCAGGAAAAGGGTTTCGCCTTGTTTGACCATGCCGAGTTCGTGGCGGGCACGCTCCTCGACGGTCTCCATGCCTTTCTTGAGCTCGACGACCTCGGCTTCGAGGATCTCGTTGCGCTCCAGCAGGCGCTTGTTCTCACCATTCTGGTCGGCGATCTGCTGCTTGAGTTCGCGCACCTGGGCGAAGCTGCCATCACCGACCCACAGACGATACTGAAGACCGCCGAGCAGCAGGAGCAGGAAGGGGAACAGCCAGTAGGGACTTCGCATGGGAGATAACGGATTCGCGGACGGCGGCAGAGACGAAAACAGGATAGAAGCCCAGCTCTACGCTTGTAAACTGGGCATCTATCCTGTGGTCCGTCGGACGTGGTGGGAGGTGACGACCTAGGTCATCGCCTCCCGGTCACACAGATTTTAGCTGCGGAACTCGGCACGACCACGGTAAGGCGCCTTGGCACCCAGCTGCTCTTCGATGCGCAGCAGCTGGTTGTACTTGGAGACGCGATCGGAACGGCACAGCGAACCGGTCTTGATCTGACCGGCGGCGGTGCCCACGGCCAGGTCAGCGATGGTGGAATCTTCGGTCTCGCCGCTGCGGTGGGAGAGCACCGCGGTGTAGCCGGCGGCCTTGGCCATCTGGATGGCTTCCAGGGTCTCGGTCAGGGAGCCGATCTGATTGAACTTGATCAGGATCGAGTTACCGATGCCCTTCTCGATGCCTTCCTTGAGGATCTTGGTATTGGTGACGAACAGGTCGTCGCCCACCAGCTGCACCTTGCTGCCGATCTTGTCGGTCAGGGCCTTCCAGCCGGCCCAGTCGGACTCGTCCATACCGTCTTCGATGGAGATGATCGGGAACTGCTCGGTCAGCCCGGCCAGGTAGTCGGCGAAACCGTTGGCGTCGAAGGCCTTGCCCTCGCCGGACAGGTCGTACTGACCGTCCTTGTAGAACTCGCTGGAGGCGCAGTCCAGGGCCAGGGTCACGTCGGTGCCCAGTTCGTAGCCGGCGTTCTTCACCGCTTCGGCGATGGCGGCCAGGGCGTCGGCGTTGGAGGCCAGGTTGGGCGCGAAGCCGCCTTCGTCACCCACGGAAGTGCTCAGGCCACGGGCCTTGAGCACGGCCTTGAGGTGATGGAAGATCTCGGCGCCCACGCGCAGGGCGTCGGCAAAGCTCTTGGCGCCGACCGGCTGGACCATGAATTCCTGGATGTCGACGTTGTTGTCGGCATGCTCGCCGCCGTTGATGATGTTCATCATCGGTACCGGCATGGAGTACTGACCGGGGGTGCCGTTCAGGTTGGCGATGTGGGCGTAGAGCGGCAGATCCTGGTCTTCGGCGGCAGCCTTGGCGGCGGCCAGGGACACGGCCAGGATGGCGTTGGCGCCCAGCTTGGCCTTGTTGTCGGTGCCATCCAACTCGATCATGGCACGGTCCAGCGCCTTCTGGTCGCTCGGATCCTTGCCCAGCAGCAGGTCACGGATCGGGCCGTTGATGTTACCCACGGCCTTCAGCACGCCCTTGCCCAGGTAGCGGCTCTTGTCGCCGTCGCGCAGCTCCAGTGCCTCGCGCGAACCGGTGGACGCGCCGGACGGCGCGGTGGCGCGACCGACGATACCGTTGTCCAGGATCACGTCCGCTTCAACGGTAGGGTTGCCGCGGGAATCCAGGACTTCACGTCCCTTGATGTCGACGATGTTAGCCATTTTTGTATCGATCTCCATGTTACCGGTCATTGACGGATCAGCCTTCGGCTACCCGCGAGCCTTTTGGTTCAGCCGCCGCTCAGGCAGTTTCGATCGGCGTGAACGACTTCACCAGCTCGTCCAGCGCCTTGAGCTGGGCCAGGAAGGGCTCCAGCTTGTCCAGGCGCAAGGCACAGGGGCCGTCGCACTTGGCATGTTCGGGATCCGGATGGGCTTCCAGGAACAGACCGGCCAGGCCCTGGCTCATGCCGGCCTTGGCCAGGTCGGTGACCTGGGCGCGGCGGCCACCGGCGGAATCGGCGCGCCCACCCGGCATCTGCAGGGCATGAGTCACGTCGAAGAACACCGGGTAGCCGAAGCTCTTCATGATGCCGAAGCCGAGCATGTCGACCACCAGGTTGTTGTAGCCGAAGGAGGAACCACGCTCGCAGAGGATCAGCTGGTCGTTACCGGCTTCTTCGCACTTGGCGAGGATGTGCTTCATTTCCTGGGGCGCAAGGAACTGCGCCTTCTTGATGTTGATCACGGCGTCGGTCTTGGCCATGGCCACCACCAGGTCGGTCTGCCGCGAGAGGAAGGCCGGCAGCTGGATGATGTCGCACACCGCCGCCACCGGAGCCGCCTGGTAGGGCTCGTGGACGTCGGTGATCACCGGCATGCCGAAGGTGGCCTTGAGCTCTTCGAAGATGCGCAGGCCGGCTTCCATGCCCGGGCCACGATAGCTGGTCACCGAGGAACGGTTGGCCTTGTCGAAGCTGGCCTTGAAGACATAGGGGATGCCCAGCTTCTCGGTCACCTTGACGTATTGCTCGCACACCTGCATGGCCAGGTCACGGGATTCCAGCACGTTCATGCCGCCGAACAGCACGAAGGGCTTGTCGTTGGCGATCTCGATATTGCCGACGCGGACGATCTTCTGAGCGGTCATGATCAATCCTTCTTGGCGTAGCGCAGGGCGGCGTTGACGAAGCCGCTGAACAGCGGATGGCCATCACGCGGGGTGGAGGTGAACTCCGGGTGGAACTGGCAGGCGACGAACCAGGGATGATCCGGGGCCTCCACCACTTCCACCAGGGCACCATCGCCCGAACGACCGGAGATCTTCAGGCCGGCGGCCTGGATCTGCGGCAGCAGATTGTTGTTGACCTCGTAGCGATGACGATGGCGCTCGACGATGACGTCCTGGCCATAGCAGTCATGCACCTGGGTGCCGCTGATCAGCTGGCACTCCTGGGCGCCCAGGCGCATGGTGCCGCCCAGGTCGGAGCCTTCGGTACGGATCTCGGTCGCGCCGGTGGAATCCTGCCATTCGGTGATCAGGCCGACTACCGGGTGGCCACTGGCCTTGTCGAATTCGGTGGAGTTGGCGTCTTTCCAGCCCAGCACGTTACGGGCAAATTCGATGACCGCCACCTGCATGCCCAGGCAGATGCCCAGGTAGGGGATCTTGTTCTCGCGGGCGTACTGCACGGTGGCGATCTTGCCTTCCACGCCGCGCAGGCCGAAGCCGCCGGGCACCAGGATGGCGTCCACGCCCTTGAGCAGATGGGTGCCCTGCTGCTCGATGTGCTCGGAGTCGATATAGCGCAGGTTGACCTTGGTGCGGCTCTGGATGCCGGCGTGGGTCATGGCCTCGATCAGCGACTTGTAGGCGTCGAGCAGCTCCATGTACTTGCCGACCATGGCGATGGTGACTTCCTGCTCGGGGTTGAGCTTGGCGTCCACCACGCGATCCCACTCGGACAGATCGGCCGGCTTGCACTCCAGGCCGAAGCGCTCGACGACGAATTCGTCCAGGCCCTGGGCGTGCAGCACGGAGGGAATGCGGTAGATGGTGTCGACGTCTTCCAGGGAGATGACCGCGCGCTCTTCGACGTTGGTGAAGAGGGCGATCTTGCGACGGGAAGAGCTGTCGACGGTGTGGTCGGAACGGCAGATCAGCACATCGGGCTGCAGGCCGATGGAGCGCAGCTCCTTGACCGAATGCTGGGTCGGCTTGGTCTTGGTCTCGCCAGCGGTGGCGATGTAGGGGACCAGGGTCAGGTGCATCAGCATGGCGCGGCGCGCCCCGATCTCCACCCGCAGCTGGCGGATGGCTTCGAGGAAGGGCTGCGACTCGATGTCGCCGACGGTGCCGCCGATCTCCACCAGGGCCACGTCGGCATCGCCGGCGCCCTTGATGATGCGCCTCTTGATCTCGTCGGTGATGTGCGGAATCACCTGCACGGTGGCGCCCAGGTAGTCGCCGCGGCGCTCCTTGCGCAGCACGTCCATGTAGATGCGACCGGTGGTGAAGTTGTTGTTCTGGGTCACGGTGGTGCGGATGAATCGCTCGTAGTGACCCAGGTCCAGGTCGGTCTCGGCGCCGTCATGGGTGACGAACACCTCGCCGTGCTGGAAGGGGCTCATGGTGCCGGGATCCACGTTGATGTAGGGATCCAGCTTGAGCATGGTGACCTTCAGCCCTCTCGCTTCCAGAATGGCGCCCAGGGAAGCCGAGGCGATGCCTTTCCCCAAAGAAGAAACAACACCGCCCGTGACGAAAATAAAGCGCGTCATGAAAATTCCTAGAATCTGCGTTGAGGCGGAGAGCCGCCGATGAAAGCGAGAGCGGTCGGACTGGCGCCGGACCAATGCACACCGTCCACTCGGGGCGAGCGGAAAATGCGATATAAGACGGGAGCGTAGTCTAGCCTAAAGGTCATCCCAGCTCAAACCCGCCCATGCCGTCTGCGGGCTGCCACTCAAGCCGCCCTCCCCCCGGCAGGCCATCCAGGCCGGGCAGGTTGGCCACCGCCAGCAGTTCGTCGCCGCGCCAGAGCAGCGGCAATCGGCCGCGCAGGAACGGCGGCACCCCCTGCTCGTTGAATAGGCGCTTGAGCTCGCGCGAGCCGCGACCTGGTACGACCAACCGCTCGCCCCCCTGGCGATAGCCGATCCGCCAGCCGGATTCGGCGGCCTGTTCGAGGAAGTTCAGGCGACCATTGCCGGCCAGCTCCAGGCTGGTTTCCTGCCCGGTGATGGCCAGGGATTGCGGCGCGACCTGCCAGGCGTCGGGCACCCACCAGATCCGCCCTGCCCCCCGGCGCACCTGGCCACCTTCGAGACGCCAGAGGGGATCGCTCGCCGCGCCCGCCTCGCACATTGCCTGCCAACCAGCCCAGTGGGCGCTGTCGGGCTGGCGCGTCAGCGGATCCAACCAGGTGCGCAAGGCATTGCGCTGGCGCGCCTCGCTCAAGGCTTGCAAAGGCGCCAGGGCCAGATTGGGCAAGGGAATCCAGGCGAACCCGTGATCGACACACCGGGCCCGCTGCAGATCCAGATCGGCCAGCTCGCCGAGCAATTCGTCGGCTTCGGCCAGATGCCGGGCACCGCGCGCCATGACCTGATCGACGCCCGGCCAGCGGTCGCGTAGCCGTGGCAGCACCTCGTGCCGCAGATAGTTGCGATCCAGTCGGGTATCGACGTTGCTGGGGTCTTCGATCCAGTCCAGCCCTTCGGCTTCGGCATAGGCCAGCAGCGCACTACGCGGCTCGTCCAGCAGGGGCCGCCAGAGGCGACCGGCAACCAGCGAACGGGTTTCGGGCATGCCGGCCAGCCCCTTCACACCCGCGCCCCGTACCAGCCGCTGCAGCAGGGTTTCCAGCTGATCGTCGCGATGCTGCCCCAGCACCAGGCAGCCATCCTGGGGCAGCACCTGGGCAAAGGCCGCATAGCGCGCCTCGCGCGCAGCCCGTTCGAGACTGGCCGCGCCATCGGCATGGACGTGCAGGGTATCGAGAGGGACAGCCAACTTCTGGCAGACCTGGGCGCAGTGCTCGACCCAGGCATCCGCCGCGGCTTGCAGGCCATGATGCACATGCACCGCCTGCAGATCGCCCGGCAGGCCATGTTCGCGCAGCCGCGCGAAGAGGTACAGGAGAACGGTGGAGTCGAGTCCGCCGGAGAAGCCCACCCGCCAGTGACGGGTGAGCGGCTGCCGCTCCAGGCGGGCGTGCAGCCGATCCAGCAGACTCATGAGAGCGGAATCAGGCGATGCCGTAGCTCATCAGGCGCTCGTAGCGACGCTCCAGCAGCGCCGGCATATCGTAGCCCTTGAGCTCGTCCAGCTGCTCCAGCAACGCAGTACGCAGGCTGTTGGCCATGGCCTGGGGATCGCGGTGCGCGCCACCCAGGGGTTCATCGATCACCTGATCGACGATGTTCAAGCTCTTCAGCCGCTCGGCGGTGATGCCCATGGCCTCGGCGGCATCGGGGGCCTTCTCGGCGGTCTTCCACAGGATGGAGGCGCAACCTTCCGGCGAGATCACCGAATAGGTGGAGTGCTGCAGCATGTTGAGCTGGTCGCAGACGCCGATGGCCAGGGCGCCACCGGAACCACCCTCGCCGATCACGGTGGCGATGATGGGTGTCTTCAGCCGCGCCATGACGCGCAGGTTCCAGGCGATGGCCTCGCTCTGGCCACGCTCTTCGGCGTCGATGCCCGGGTAGGCACCGGGAGTGTCGATGAAGGTCAGGATCGGCATCTTGAAGCGCTCGGCCATTTCCATCAGGCGACAGGCCTTGCGATAGCCTTCCGGACGCGGCATGCCGAAGTTGCGACGGACCTTCTCGCGGACTTCACGACCCTTCTGGTGACCGATGATCATCACCGGACGACCTTCCAGGCGGGCGATGCCCCCGACGATGGCCGGATCGTCGGCGAAGTGACGATCGCCGTGCAGCTCTTCGAAATCGCTGAACAGGTAGTTGATGTAGTCGAGGGTATAGGGACGCAGCGGATGCCGGGCCAGACGGGCCACCTGCCAGCTGGACAGGTCGCTGAAGATGCTCTTGGTGAGCGCCTGACTCTTCTCCTGCAACCGGGCGATCTCGTCACTGATGTTCAGCGCATTGTCGTTACCGACCAGTCGAAGTTCTTCGATCTTGGCCTGGAGATCGGCGATGGGCTGTTCGAAATCGAGATAGTTCGGGTTCATGGGCATCCGTTATTACAATCTAGAGCCAGGGGCCGGGGCGCCTACCTTAAGGGATCGGACGAGGCAGGTCGAGACTCCTGCCACGTCACCGGCACCCGCCGCTGGCGAGGGTTGGGACGGAGCGCACGAGGCGCTCGGACTTAACGATAGTTGAGAAAGACGTTCTCCCTGCCGAACTGGTCACGCAGGGTTTGAATCAGGCCATCGGCCGGATCGATCCGGTAGTTCTCGCCGAACTGCAGCAGCGCCCGCGCGGTGGGCCCCTGGTAGTCGATGGTGACCGGACAGGCGCCGCGATGGCGACCGCACAATTCGCCCAGCCAGCGCAGCCGATCGCCGGCCAGCGCCTCGCTACGCACGGCGATCCTGAGGCTCTCCGCCAGGGCGGTACGGGCCTCTTCCAAGCCCAGCACCCGCTTGGCGCGCAGGCGCAGACCACCGGAAAAATCGTCCTGGCTGACCTCGCCCTCGACGATCACCAGGGCATCGGTCTGCAGCAGCGCCTGGGCGGCGTTGAAGGCTTCGGCGAACAGCGAGGCCTCGATGCGCCCGGAGCGATCGTCCAGGGTGACGAAGCCCATCTTGTCGCCACGCTTGTTCTTCATCACCCGCAGGTTGACGATCAGCCCGGCCACGGTCTGGGTCTCCCGCGACGGCTTGAGGTCGACGATGCGCTGGCGCGCCAGCCGCCGCACCTCGCCTTCGTATTCCTCGATGGGATGCCCGGTCAGGTACAGCCCCAGGGTTTCCTTTTCCCCGCGCAGGCGCTCCTTGAGATTGAGCTCCCGGGCGCGACGATGGTTGGCATAGACGTCGGCCTCGGGTTCGGCGAAGACGCCACCGAAGAGATCCACGTGACCACTGTTGTGGCTGCGGGCGGTCTGCTCGGCCGAGGCGATGGCCTCTTCCATGGCCGCCAGCAGCACGGCGCGATTCTGGTCGATGGTCGCCTGATAGGCCTTGAGTTCGTCGTGGTAATGCGGCCCCAGGCGGTCCAGGGCACCGGAGCGGATCAGGGCTTCCAGGGTGCGTTTGTTGATGCGCTTGAGATCCACCCGCGCGCAGAAATCGAAGAGGTCCTTGAAGGGGCCTTCGGCACGGGCCTCGACGATGGCCTCCACCGGCCCCTCGCCCACGCCCTTGATGGCACCCAGGCCGTAGACGATGCGCCCCCCTTCGTTCACGGTGAACTTGAACTCGGAGATGTTCACGTCCGGCGTGTCGATGCGCAGCTTCATGTGGCGGCATTCCTCGATGAGGATCACCACCTTGTCGGTGTTGTGCATGTCCGCCGACAGCACCGCGGCCATGAAGGGCGCCGGATAGTGGGTCTTCAGCCAGGCAGTCTGGTAGGAGACCAGGCCGTAGGCGGCCGAGTGCGACTTGTTGAAGCCGTAACCGGCGAATTTCTCCACCAGGTCGAAGATGTTGCCCGCCAGCTCGCCATCGATGCCGTTGTTGGCGCAACCCTCGATGAAGCCGCCGCGCTGCTTGGCCATCTCCTCGGGCTTCTTCTTGCCCATGGCACGGCGCAGCATGTCCGCCTGGCCCAGGGTGTAGCCACCCATGACCTGGGCGATCTGCATCACCTGTTCCTGGTAGAGGATGATGCCGTAGGTGGGCGCCAGCACCGGCTGCAGACCGTCGTACTGGTAGTCCGGATGCGGATAGGCCAGTTCGGCGCGGCCGTGCTTGCGGTTGATGAAATCGTCCACCATGCCCGACTGCAGCGGACCGGGGCGGAACAGCGCCACCAGGGCGATGAGGTCTTCCAGGCAGTCCGGCTTGAGCTTCTTGATCAGCTCCTTCATGCCGCGGGATTCCAGCTGGAAGACGGCGGTGGTCTCGGCCTTCTGCAGCAGGGCATAGGTCGGCTTGTCGTCCAGCGGGATGAAGTCGATGTTGAGCGGCTCGCGCCCCTCCTCCACTTCCGTGCGGTTGATGGTCTCCAGCGCCCACTTGATGATGGTCAGGGTACGCAGACCGAGGAAGTCGAACTTGACCAGACCGGCCTGTTCGACGTCGTCCTTGTCGAACTGGGTCACCAGACCGTTGCCGTCCTCGTCGCAGGCGATGGGCGAGAAGTCGGTCAGCTTGGTCGGCGCGATCACCACGCCCCCGGCGTGCTTGCCGGTGCCGCGGGTGATGCCCTCGAGCTTGAGGGCCATGTCCCAGATTTCCTTGGCGTCCTCGTCGGTCGCCAGGAAGTCGCGCAGCACCTCTTCCTGCTCGAAGGCCTTCTGCAGGGTCATGCCCACTTCGAAGGGGATCATCTTCGACAGGCGATCGGCCAGGCCATAGGACTTGCCCTGCACCCGCGCCACGTCGCGCACCACCGCCTTGGCGGCCATGGTGCCGAAGGTGATGATCTGGCTCACCGCCTCGCGACCATAGAGATCGGCCACGTATTCGATCACCCGGTCGCGCCCGTCCATGCAGAAGTCGACGTCGAAGTCGGGCATGGAGATCCGTTCGGGGTTGAGGAAGCGCTCGAACAGCAGGTCGTAGGCCAGCGGATCAAGGTCGGTGATCTTGAGTACGTAGGCAACCAGGGAGCCGGCACCCGAGCCCCGGCCGGGGCCGACCGGTACGCCGTTGTTCTTCGCCCACTTGATGAAGTCCATCACGATGAGGAAGTAACCGGGGAAGCCCATCTGGATGATGATGTCGAGTTCGAAGTTGAGTCGGTCGACGTACTCCTGGCGCTTCTCTTCGTAATTCGGCGTGGTCTCCCGCGGCCAGAGCACGGCCAGGCGCTCTTCCAGGCCCTCGAAGGACACATGGCGCAGGTAGTCGTTGATGGTCATCCCGTTGGGAATCGGGAAATTGGGCAGGAAGTACTTGCCCAGCTGGATCTCGATGTTGCAGCGCTTGGCGATCTCGACGGTGTTTTCCAGCGCCTCGGGCAGGTCGCTGAACAGTTCGGCCATCTCGGCCGCCGACTTCAGGTACTGCTGGTCGCTGTACTTGCGCTCGCGACGGGGATCGTCCAGCGGACGCCCCTCGCCGATGCAGACGCGGGTCTCGTGGGCCTCGAAGTCCTCGGCCTTGAGAAAGCGCACGTCGTTGGTCGCCACCAGGGCGCCCCCGCAGCGATCGGCCAGGGCCACGGCGGCATGCAGGTGCTCCTCGTCACCGACTCGCTCGGTGCGCTGCACCTCCAGATAGAAGCGCTCCTGGAAGACCTGCTGCCATTCCTCGAACAGCTGATCGGCCAGGGCCAGATCGCCTTCGAGCAGCGCCAGGCCGATCTCGCCTTCCTTGGAACCGGACAGGGCGATCAGGCCTTCGCTGGCGGCCTTCACCCAGTCGCGCTGGATGACGATCTGGCCATCCTGCTGACCTTCCTGGAAGCCCCGCGACAGCAGCTCGGTGAGGTTGCGATAGCCCTTGGCGTTCATGACCAGCAGGGTCATGCGGCTCAGCGGCGCATCGCCATCGCGACCGGCCAGCCAGATGTCGGCACCGGCGATGGGCTTGATCCCAGCGCCCATGGCGGACTTGTAGAACTTGACCAGCGAGCAGAGGTTGCCCTGGTCGGTCACCGCCACGGCCGGCATCCCGGCCGCTTCGGCGGCCTTGACCAGCCCCTTCACCCGCACGATCCCGTCGACCAGGGAGTATTCCGTGTGCAGACGCAGGTGGACGAAGGATGCGGACATGGCAGAGACCCCTTGATGCATGAGGCGCGAGATTGTACTGGATTGTCGACCCGGGGTCAGAGCGCCGCGACGGCCGTCAGTAGGTCGCGATGATCTGGGTGGAGGCCTGGGTCTCGAGGGCGTGCCAGGCGTCACGCACCGGCGCGAAGGAACGCCGATGGATCGGCGTGGGCCCCAGGCGCCTGAGCGCGTCCAGGTGTTCGGCGGTGGGATAGCCCTTGTGCCCGGCCAGGCCATAGCCCGGATAGAGGGTATCCAGCACCTGCATCTCGCGATCGCGGGTCACCTTGGCCAGGATGGAGGCCGCGGCGATCGCCGGGACCTGGCTGTCGCCCTTCACCACCGGTGAACTGGGCACCGCCAGCCTGGGACAGCGATTGCCATCGATCAGGGCCAGCCGCGGCTGCACCCTCAGGCCTTCCACCGCACGCTGCATGGCCAGCATGGTGGCGTGCAGGATGTTGAGCTGGTCGATCTCGGCGACCTCGGCACGGGCCACGCACCAGGCCAGGGCCTTTTCCTGGATCTCGTCGAACAGGGCTTCGCGGCGCGTCAACGACAGCTTCTTCGAATCGTTGAGGCCGAGGATGGGCTTGCCCGGATCGAGGATCACCGCGGCGGTGACCACGGCGCCACACAGCGGACCGCGGCCGACTTCGTCAACCCCGGCGACCAGCGCCTCGACCAGATTGAAATCCAGTCCCAGCTGCATCAGCTGCGCTGCCGCAGGAGATCCAGCACGGCCCCGGCCGCCTGGACCGAGGCATCGCGCCTCAGGCTGTGGTGGATGGCGGCGAAACTGTCGGTCTGCTGCTGCGGCCGCTCCAGCAACGGCAGCAGTTCGGCCACCAGCCGTTCCGGCGTCGCCTCGTGCTGGATCAGCTCGGGCACCAGCTTGCGCCCGGCCAGCAGGTTCGGCAGCGAAATGTAGGGACTCTTCACCAGCTGCTTGAGGATCAGATAGGTCAGGGGCGCCACCCGATAGGCCACCACCATGGGTCGCTTGAACAGCAGCGTCTCCAGGGTCGCGGTGCCCGAGGCGATCAGCACGCCATCACAGGCGGCCAGCACCTCATGGGAACGGCCATCGGTCAGCAGCAGCGGCAAGGGCGGCCGCCCTTCCAGCAGCTGCTCCACCTGCGCTCGCCGCACGGCATTGGCACAGGGCAACACGAAGCGCAGGTCGGGACGCACGGCCAGCAACTGGGCGGCCGCGTCGAGGAACAGCGCACCCAGGCGCCCCACTTCGCCACCGCGGCTGCCGGGCAGCAGGGCGACGACCTGCCCCTCTTCCGGCAAACCCAGGGCCTGCCTAGCCGCCAGGCGGTCGTTGTCCAGCGCAATGGTGTCGGCCAGCGGATGGCCAACGAAGCGCACCGGCACCTGCTGCTCTTCGTAGAAGCGCGCCTCGAAGGGGAACAGGGTCAGCATCAGGTCGCAGCCGTCGCGGATCTTCAATACGCGCTTCTGCCGCCAGGCCCAGACCGAGGGACTGACGTAATGCACCGCGGGAATGCCCGCGCGATGCAGCTGGGCTTCGATCTCGAGAACGAAGTCCGGGGCATCGATACCGATGAAGACATCGGGACGGGCGTCGAGCAACCCGGCGATCAGCG
The DNA here is from genome assembly GCF_013277805.1 of Pseudomonas sp. MS15a(2019). NCBI lineage: Bacteria > Pseudomonadati > Pseudomonadota > Gammaproteobacteria > Pseudomonadales > Pseudomonadaceae > Pseudomonas > Pseudomonas sp. MS15a(2019). Next base: position 77,497 of record NZ_VBTN01000017.1, on the reverse strand, counting down.
TCTTGCGCCGACCCAGGAGTTCCCGCAGGCGGCCGAGCACCTCGACCAGCCCCATGACCGCCAGGCGTTCCATGGGAAACTCGGACACCAGCCCTTCGGCTTCCATCCGCGGACCGCCCACGCCCATGAAGGAGATATTCGGGTGCTGTTCACGCAGCGCCTGCATCAGGCCGGCGCCGAGCAGATCACCCGACGCCTCCCCTGCCACCAGCGCCACGCGCAGCGGACGCTGGGCGAACTCAGCGGGTGATGCCACGCGTCGCACTCAGGATGGAATCACGGAACACCGCCACCTCGGGAAACCGCTGAGCCACCGGCTCCAGCTCACGCAGGGCGTCATCGACGGTCAGCCCCTGGCGGTAGACCACCTTGTAGGCGCGGCGCAATTCCTTGATGGCTTCAGCCGAGAAGCCCCGGCGGCGCATGCCTTCGAAGTTCATGCTGCGGGCTTCGGCCGGATTGCCGAACACCGTGACATAGGCCGGCACATCCTTGCCGATGGCCGTGCCCATGCCGGAAAAGCTGTGGGCACCGATGCGGCAGAACTGATGTACCAGGGTATAGCCGGACAGAATCGCCCAATCGTCGACATGCACGTGCCCGGCGAGGGCCGTGTTGTTGACCAGGATGCAGTGATTGCCGATCACGCTGTCATGGCCGATGTGCACATAGGCCATCAGCAGATTGTGATCGCCAAGGGTCGTCTCTTCCCGATCCTGCACGGTACCGCGATGGATGGTGACCCCTTCGCGGATGGTGTTGTGGTCGCCGATCCGCAGCCGGGTCGGTTCGCCCTGGTACTTGAGATCGGGCGTATCCTCGCCGATCGACGAGAACTGGAAGATACGATTGTGACGTCCGATCACGGTCGGACCCTTGAGGATGACGTGAGGGCCGATGACGGTCCCTTCGCCAATCTCGACATCCGGTCCGATGATTGACCAGGGGCCGACCTGGACATCGGCGGCGAGCCGTGCCTTGGGGTCGACGATAGCCCTGGGGTCAATCAACGTCATAGCTTGCGTTCCGCACAGATGATTTCAGCCGAACAGACCGGCTTGTCGTCCACACTGGCGTGGCACTCGAACTTCCAGATGCCGCGCTTGGTGCTGATGAAGCGGGCGTCGAGCATCAGCTGATCGCCCGGCGTCACCGGTTGGCGAAACCGCAGCTTATCCGATCCGACGAAGTAGTACAGGGTGCCGTCTGCCGGCGAGGAATTCATCATCTTGAAACCGAGCACGCCGGCGGCCTGGGCCATGGCCTCGACGATCAGCACGCCCGGCATGATCGGGTGCTGGGGGAAGTGGCCGGTAAAGAACGGTTCGTTGATGCTGACGTTCTTGTAGGCACGAATGCGCTTGGCTTCGATATCCAGCTCCAGCACGCGATCCACTAACAGAAAGGGATAGCGATGCGGGAGATATTCACGGATCTCGTTGATGTCCATCATGGTCGGGGAAGGCCTGTTCAGAAAGGGGAAACATCCGATGCAGAATCAAGCATCAGAAGCAGCGTCATCCCGCGAGGTCACGGTAGCAACGATTTTTTCCAGATGTTGCAGACGGCGGGCCATGTCGTCGAGGTGACGAATCCGCGCGGCGCTCTTCTTCCATTCACCGGCAGGCTGCATCGCCGTACCGGAGGAATAGGCGCCGGGCTCGGTAATCGAGCGGGTCACCATGGTCATACCGGTGACGAACACGTGGTCGCACACTTCGATATGACCGACCATGCCCACGCCGCCGGCGATGGTGCAGTGCTTGCCGATCTTGGTACTGCCAGAGATGCCCACGCAGGCGGCCATGGCGGTGTGCTCACCGACCTGGACGTTGTGCGCGATCATGATCTGGTTGTCGAGCTTGACGCCATTGCTGATGACCGTGTTCGCCAGGGCGCCGCGGTCGATGGTGGTGTTGGCACCAATCTCGACGTCGTCGCCGATCAGCACCCCACCCAGCTGGGCGATCTTCTGCCACTGACCACCCTCGTTGGCGAAGCCGAAGCCCTCGGCACCGATCACGGCACCCGATTGCACCACGGCACGCTCGCCGATGGTCACGTCGTGATAGAGCGTGACCCGGGGCGCCAGCCAACTGTCGGCGCCAATGACGCTCCGCGCACCGACCACGCAGTGGGCGCCCAGACTGACGCCCGCGCCGATGCGCGCTTGCGCCTCGATCACCACATAGGGACCGATGGCCGCCGTCGGATCCACCTGGGCATCCGCCGCGACCAGCGCCGTGGGATGGATACCGGCCGCGCTGCGCGGCTTGCGATCGAACAGATGGGAAAGCCGCGCGTAGGCCAGATAGGGGTTCGCCAGGATCAGGGCGTCACCGGCATAGCCGTCGGCGTCCTTTTCCGTCAGCAGCACGGCACCGGCCTGGGTATCGGCCAGGTAGCGGCGGTACTGAGGATTGGCGAGAAAACTCAACTGCTCAGGACCGGCCTCGGGCAGGGTAGCCAGACCGGTTACCAGGCGCTCGGACGAACCGCGTAACTCCACGGTCAACTGGCGGCTTTCCAGCCACTGCGCCAGTTCGCCCAGCGTAAAGGTGCTATGGCTCATCAACGACCCGCGTTCATGCGCTCGATCACCTGACGGGTGATGTCGTATTGCGGCTTCACGTCCACCACCGCACCGCGCTCGAGCACCAGATCGTAATCGCCCTTCTTCAGCACCTCTTCCACGGCCTTGTCCAGGCGCGGCTTGAGCAACTTGAGCATGTCGCGATCCGAGGCGGCCTTGGCGTCGTTGAGTTCCTTGGACTGGAACTGAAAGTCCCGGGCCTTCTGGCGGAAGTCGTTCTCCAGACGGGTACGCTCGGCCTGGGCCAGCTTGTCACCGCCCTTGTTGAGCTTGTCCTGGATGTCCTTGGCGGAGCTTTCCAGGCCCTTGAGCTTGTTCAGCTGGGGACCGAACTTCTTCTCGGAATCCACCGCGTACTTCTTGGCGGCATCGGATTCCAGCAGGGCCATCTGGTAGTTCAGCACGGCGATCTTGGTATCGGCGAACACCGGAGCGGCGACGAGAACGGCAGCGAACAGAGCGTAACGGGTGTACTTGTGCACAGTTGACTCCTGCGTAAAGCGCAAAGGTGTAGCCTGGGTCAGAACGTCTGACCCAGCGAGAACTGGAAGACCTGCGGATCGGAGTTGGCCGGCTTCTTGACCGGCATGCCCAGGCTGAAGCTCAGCGGGCCCAGGGCGGTAACCCAGGTCACACCGACACCAACGGAACTGGCCATGTTGGAGAAGCTGACATCACCACAGTTTTGTGTCGAGTTCAGGTAGCACTTGGTGCTGAACACATTACCCACGTCCCAGAACAAGACGGTCCGCAGGGACTTCTGATCCTTCACGAAGGGCAAGGGGAACAGGTATTCCACACCACCGGTGATCAGGACGTTGCCACCGAAGGCCTCGTCGTTTTCCCGATCGCGATAGCCCTGACCTTGATTAGCATAAGTCGCAGGGTTCTTTGGCGGCGTCGTCCGCGGACCCAGGCTGCTGTCCTCGAAACCCCGTACCGAGTTGAAGCCACCGGCGTAGTAGTTCTCGTAGAACGGCAGGCCATCGGTGCTGCCATAGCCGTCACCGTAACCCAGCTCGGTATGGAAGCGTAGCGCGGTAGTGTCGGTCAGCGGGGTGAACAACTGGCCGCGGTAGTCGAGCTTGTAAAAGCTCAGGTCGCTGCCCGGGATGGTGATCTGGCCGGTCAGGCTCTGGGAGGCACCACGGGTCGGCAGCACGCCGCGGTTCAGCGTCGAGCTGGACCAGCCGATGCTGGCCTTGAAGTTGGTGAAGTTGTCCCCTTCACGCTGGACGAAATCGTAGATCTCGTCGGCACTGTAGGTACCCGGGTTGATCTCGTCCTTCTGCACGCTCAGACCATAGGTCAGGCGCGAGGTCTCGCTGATCGGATAGCCCAGGGTGACACCGGTACCCAGGCTGTTGATCGAGTAGTAGGAGACGTCACTGTCGTACAGCTTGCTGTAGTCGGTGCTGCGATAGAAGATGTTGTAACCCAGACTCACGCCATCCGGCGTGAAGTAGGGATCGGTGAAACTGAAGTTGTAGCGACTCTGGTACTGGGAACGGGTCAGACCGATGCTGACCTGGTTGCCGGTACCGAGGAAGTTGTTCTGGCTGATGGAACCGCCCAGGATCAGACCGGCGCTCTGGGCGAAGCCGATGCTGGCGGTGATGGAGCCCGACGGCTGCTCTTCGACGTTGTAGTTGACGTCGACCATGTCGTCGGTGCCAGGCACCTGGGGCGTCTCGACCTTGACTTCCTTGAAGTAGCCCAGGCGTTCGAGACGGGTCTTGGACTGGTCGATGAGGTAGGTGGACGCCCACCCGCCTTCCATCTGACGCATCTCGCGACGCAGCACCTCATCCTCGGTCTTGGTGTTGCCGCGGAAGTTGATGCGATTGACGTAGGCACGCTTGCCCGGATCGACCACATAGGTCAGGGACACGCTGTGGTCGTCGTCATGGGGCTCGGGCAGACCGTTGACGTTGGCGAAGGTATAGCCTTCGTTGCCCAGGCGGCGGGTGATCAGATCCGAGGTGCTGGTCATGACCTTGCGCGAGAAGACCTGGCCCGGCTGGACCAGCATCAGTTTGCGCAGCTCTTCCTCCGGCACCTTGAGGTCGCCGGACAGCTTGACTTCACGAACGGTGTACTTCTGCCCTTCGTTGACGTTGACCGTGATGTAGACGTGCTTCTTGTCGGGCGTGATGGACACCTGGGTCGAGGTGATGTCCATGTTGATGTAGCCGCGGTCCAGGTAATAGGAGCGCAGGCGCTCCAGGTCACCCGCCAACTTTTCCCGGGAGTATTTGTCATCGTTACGGAAGAACGACAACCAGTTGCTCGGCTTGAGTTCGAACAGCGAGGTGAGGTCATCCTCGGCGAAGACCGTGTTGCCCACCACATTAACGTGGGAGATGGTCGCGACCTCGCCCTCGTTGACGGTGATCTTGAGCTGCACCCGGTTACGGGGCTGCGGCACCACTTCGGCGTCGATGCTGGCGGAATAACGGCCCTGGGCGACGTACTGGCGCAGCAGTTCGTTGCGCACGCCTTCCAGCGTCGCACGCTGGAAGATCTCGCCCTCGGCGAGACCGGCCTGCTTGAGGCCCTTCATCAGGTCGTCGCTGGAGATCGCCTTGTTGCCTTCCAGGGTGATGCTGGAAATGGAGGGACGCTCGACCAGATTCACGACCAGGACGTTGCCGTCACGGCCCAGCTGGATGTCCTGGAAGAATCCGGTACGGAAGAGCGAGCGGGAGGCTTCGGCCAACTTGTTGTCGTCGACGGACTCGCCGACATTGAGCGGCAGGGCACCGAAGACGCTGCCGGACGATACTCGTTGCAGTCCGTTGACGCGGATATCGGAGATGGTGAAGGACTCGGCGTGTACCTCGCCGATCATCAGCGCGGCTATTACCGCAGGTAGCAGCAGGCGTTTCATGAGTCCCTTTTATTCCAACTGGCAAATAAAGAATCTGCCGCACTGGGCGGCAGATTCGGCAATCAGCAGAGTGTCAGAGGCGACCGAGGTCATTGACCAAGGCCAGCAGCATCACACCCACGACGAGGCTAATACCGATCTGCATGCCCCATGTCTGTACACGCTCGGACAAGGGCCGCCCGCGAATCCACTCGACGAAGTAGAACACCAGGTGACCACCGTCGAGCACAGGGATAGGCAACAGATTCAGAACCCCCAGGCTAATGCTCAGGTACGCCAGAAAATTGAGGAAGTCCCCTAGGCCTGACTGAGCGGAAGCGCCCGCCACTTTAGCAATGGTTATCGGCCCGCTCAAGTTTTTTACCGACAGCTCTCCCAAGAGCATCTTCTTCAGGGAAACCAGCGTCAGCACGCTCATCTGCCAGGTCCGACCGATCCCCTCCCCCACGGCGGCGACGGGTCCATAGCTGATTTCGCGAACCATTTCCGCCGGCCACTTGACCGGTGCCACACCGGCGCCGAGGTAGCCGGCGTCGGTGGAATCGACCCGCCGCGCGCCCAAACGCAGGGACAGATCCCGCCGCTGACCCTCGCGTTCATAGGTGACCTTGACCTGCTGATCGGGATGCGCCCGCACCCAGTCCACCGCCTGCTGCCAATCGCTGATCGCCGTATCGTTCAGGGCGATCAGGCGATCTCCCGTCTGCAGGCCGGCCGCTTTCGCCGGACCGGCCGGATCCAGCTCGGCGAAGACTGCCGGAATCTGTGGCCGCCAGGGTTTCAGGCCCAGGGCTTGGATCGGATCGGGATCTTCCGCACCGCGCAGCCAGGCGTCGAGCTGGATGACCGTGCGCTGCTCGGCGGTGGTGCCCGGCACCCGGTAACTCAGGCGCAGCGGACCACTTTCACCCAGACGATCAACCAGGCGCAGATTGACTGCCGACCAGCTGTCCACAGCGGCGTCATCCACCGCGGTCAGCTCTGCACCGACGGGAATGCCTGCGGTGGCAGCCAGCGTATCGGGCGTGATGCCGCCCACGACCGGCCGCGACTGCTGGGAACCCAGCATGGCCAGCACCCAGAAGAACAGGATGGCGAGCAGGAAGTTGGCGATCGGACCGGCGGCGACGATGGCGATGCGCTGGCGTACCGTCTTGCGGTTGAAGGCGGCATGCTGATCTTCAGGGGCCACCGGCGCTTCGCGCTCGTCCAGCATCTTCACGTAGCCGCCCAGTGGGATCGCGGCCACCACGAATTCGGTGCCGTGGCGATCGTGCCAGCGCAGCAGCGGCTTGCCAAAACCGACGGAAAAGCGCAGGACCTTGACGCCGCACCGGCGCGCCGTCCAGAAATGGCCATACTCGTGAATGGTCACCAGGACGCCCAGGGCGATCAGGGTTCCCAGTATCGTATAAAGGATGGACATTGGCTGCCTCCGCTACCTCAGTGTGCCGATTCTGCGGACTCGCAGGTCAGGTGTCGAGGCGCGGGATCAGCGTCTCGCCAACCACTCCCGAGCCAGCTGCCGAGCGGTATTGTCGGCTGCGAAAACCGCGTCCAGATCGGCGGCCGGACCGGGCTCGACACCCTTGAGCACCGACTCGATCAGTTGCGGGATCTCGGTAAAACCCAGTTGACCCGCGAGAAAGGCCTCGACGGCGACTTCATTGGCGGCATTGAGCGTCGCCGGCATGCAACCACCCGCCTGAGCGGCTTCCCGGGCCAGACGCAGGCAAGGAAAGCGCGTTTCGTCAGGGCGCTCGAACTCGAGCCGGCCAATTTCGAACAGATCCAGCGCCGTGACCCCGGAGTCGATTCGCTCGGGCCAGGCCAGGGCATGGGCGATGGGGGTGCGCATATCGGGATTGCCCAACTGGGCCAGCACCGAACCGTCCACATAGTCGACCAGCGAATGAATCACGCTCTGGGGATGGATGACCACCTCGACCTGCTCAGGTGTCGCCTCGAACAGCCAGCACGCCTCGATCAACTCCAGCCCCTTGTTCATCAGGGTCGCGGAGTCCACTGAAATCTTGCGGCCCATGGACCACTTGGGATGGGCACAGGCCTGGTCCGGCGTCACCTCGACCAGCTGCTCGGCCGGTGTCTCGCGGAACGGACCACCCGAGGCGGTGAGCAGGATGCGTCGTACGCCCTTGCGCGCCAGGCCGGGTGTCGCCGGATCGGCCAGGCACTGGAAGATGGCGTTGTGCTCGCTGTCGATGGGCAGCAGGGTCGCGCCACTGGCCTGCACCGCCTCGATGAAGAGCGCGCCGCTCATGACCAGGGCTTCCTTGTTGGCCAGCAGCACGCGCTTGCCAGCCTTGACCGCCGCCAGCGTCGGCTTCAGCCCGGCCGCGCCAACGATGGCCGCCATGACGGTATCGACCTGGGGATGAGCGGCGATGGCCTCCAGGCCACCCTCGCCCACCAGGATCTCGGGGAGCATTTCAGCCCCTCGCAGCAGGCCGGCCAAGCAGTCGGCGGACGCCTGATCCGGCACGGCCGCATAGACCGGCTGGAAACGTCGGCAGAGATCAGCCAGCTCGTTCAGGCGACGATGCCCGCTCAAGGCGAAGATCCGATAACGCTCAGGATGCCGCGCTACCACATCCAGGGTGCTGGCACCGATGGAACCGGTCGCACCCAGCACGCAAAGCCATTGGAGACTCACTGAACACCCCAGCCGGCCCACCAGAGCAGCAGCGCGAACAGCGGTACGGCGGCGGTGAGGCTGTCGATGCGATCCAGTACGCCGCCGTGCCCCGGCAGCAGTTGACTGCTGTCCTTGAGCCCGGCCTGACGCTTGAACATGCTTTCGGTGAGATCACCCACCACGGAAATCAGCACCACGCAGGCCGCGCCGATGAGCGCCTGCATGAGGTCGCCCAGACCCCAGCCACGGACCAGACCGAGCACCAGGGTCGCCACCAGCGCGGCGGCCAGGCCACCATAGAGGCCTTCCCAGCTCTTGCCCGGACTCACCGCCGGCGCCAGCTTGCGCTTGCCAAAGGCCCGTCCGGAGAAATAGGCGAAGATGTCGGCCAGCCACACCAGCATCATCACTTCGAGAATCAGCAGATTGCCACCCGGTGCCGCCTTGAGCAGCATCAGCCCTTGCCAGGCCGGAACCAGCACCACCAGCCCGATCAGCAGGCGCCGCCAGGAGGCCTGCCAGGCCCGAGCGCTATCGGGATAGGTGAGCACCAGCACGGTCGCATAGAGCCACCAGGCCAGGCTGATGAACAGCAGTCCGTGCGCCCCCGCCGGCAACCACCAGCAGAGCAGCAGCGCCAGCGCCACGACGGCGGCATAGGCACAACGCAGCGGCTGGGTTTCCAGACCCGCCAAGCGTGCCCACTCCCAGGCACCCAGGACCACGACCGCACCGATGAACAAGGCGAAGGCCGCCCCTTCCAGCCAAAAAAATCCGGCCAGGGCGATGGGCAGGAGCACCATCGCCGTGATAACTCGCTGCTTCAGCATTAGGCGCGTAGCTCCGCTTCGACCTGTTCGCAGGTCCGGCCGAACCGCCGTTGGCGGGTGGCGAAGTCGGCCAGCGCGGCGTGCATGGCCTCGTGCTTGAAGTCCGGCCAGAACAGGTCGGAAAAATACAGCTCGGCATAGGCGATCTGCCAGAGCAGGAAGTTGCTGACCCGCCGCTCGCCACCCGTGCGGATGCACAGGTCGGGCAACGGTAGGTCAGCGGTCGCCAGGCAGCCCTGCAGCAGCTCCGGCGTGATGTCACCCGGCTGCAGCGACCCCTGCTGGACCTGCGTCGCCAGCTGCTGGGCGGCCTGGGTGATATCCCATTGCCCCCCGTAGTTGGCGGCGATCTGCAGCACGAACCGGGTGTGATGGGCAGTGAGTGCCTCGACTTCCGCCATGGCCGCCTGCAGTTCCGGGTGGAACAGCGAGCGATCGCCGATGATGCGCAGCCGGATGCCATTCTGATGCAGCTTCTTGGCCTCTCGCCGCAAGGCGGACAGGAAGAGCTCCATCAGGGCGCCGACCTCGTCGGCCGGACGCCGCCAGTTCTCGCTGGAAAAGGCGAACAGCGTCAGCACCTCGACGCCCGCATCGCCGCACACCTCGATGACCGCGCGCACGGCGTCCACTCCGGCCTTGTGACCGGCGACGCCCGGCAGCAACCGACGGCGCGCCCAGCGATTGTTCCCATCCATGATGATCGCCACGTGACGTGGCACCACCTTGCCTGGCTTGCTCATGCCCATGTTACGTCCCAACCGTTGTCAAACAGCCATCAAGTCGGCTTCCTTGGCCTCCAGAGCCTTGTCCACCTCGGCGACGAATTTATCAGTCAGCTTCTGGACTTCATCCTGAGCGCGACGATCCTCGTCTTCACTGATTTCCTTTTCCTTGAGCAGATCCTTGAGCTGAGCCAGGGCATCGCGGCGGATGTTGCGCACGGAGACCCGCGCCTGCTCGGCCTCGGCACGCGCCTGCTTGGTGAAGCCCTTGCGGGTCTCTTCGGTCAGGGCCGGCATCGGCACGCGAATGGTGGTGCCGGCGGTGGCCGGATTGAGGCCCAGGTCGGAGGTCATGATGGCCTTCTCGACCGCCTGGATCATGCTCTTGTCGAACACGCTCAGGGCCAGGGTCCGCGAATCCTCGACGGTGACGTTGGCCACCTGGCGCAGCGGAGTGTCGCTGCCGTAGTAGGACACCATGACGCTATCCAGGATGCTTGGATGAGCGCGTCCGGTACGGATCTTGGCAAAGGCGTGGCCCAGGGCTTCCAGGGTCTTGGTCATGCGCGTCTGCGCATCCTTCTTGATCTCGTTGATCATGCTGCTCCCTCCTCGATCAGGGTGCCCTCACCACCGCCCACCACGATGTTGAGCAGGGCGCCGGGCTTGTTCATGTTGAAAACCCGCAGGGGCATGTTGTGGTCACGGCAGAGACAGATGGCCGTGAGGTCCATGACACCCAGCTTGCGGTCGAGCACTTCGTCGTAGGTCAGGCGCTCGAATTTTTCGGCATTGGGATCCTTGAAAGGATCTGCCGTGTATACACCATCCACCTTGGTGGCCTTGAGCACCAGATCGGCTTCGACCTCGATGGCGCGCAGGCAGGCGGCGGAATCGGTGGTAAAGAACGGATTGCCGGTCCCGGCGGAGAAGATGACGACTTCGCCATCCTTCAACTGACGCAGGGCCTTGCGGCGATCGTACTGGTCGGTCACGCCGACCATGGAGATGGCGGACATCACCGTGGCGGGAATATTGGAGCGTTCCAGGGCGTCACGCATGGCCAGGGCGTTCATCACGGTAGCCAGCATGCCCATGTGGTCGCCGGTCACCCGGTCCATGCCCACGGCGGACAGCGCCGCACCGCGGAACAGGTTGCCACCGCCGATCACCAGACCGACCTGGACACCGATGCCCACCAGTTGGCCAATCTCCAGCGACATGCGATCCAGCACCTTCGGATCGATCCCGAAGTCTTCACTTCCCATCAGGGCTTCGCCACTGAGCTTCAGCAGAATACGCTTGTAACGGGGTTGGCGACCACTCATCTGCTGTGCCATTCACTCTCTCCTGTGGCGATGAACATGTGCGGGGATTTTGATCCAGCGATAGGAAAGCGCAACTGCAGTTGCGTTCACTCCCATCGGCAAAAAACTCCTTGGAAGACGAGAAATCAGACCTGCCTTCCAATTTGACAAAGAGGCCGCGCGCTCGAAGCGGGCGGCCTCCTGGTCAACGGCGGATGCCGGTCTTACTGCTTGCTGGCAGCCAGCTGGGCAGCGACTTCGGCAGCGAAGTCGACTTCAGCCTTCTCGATGCCTTCGCCTACTTCGTAACGTACGAAGGAAACGATTTCGGCGCCGGCTTTCTTGGCCAGTTCACCGACCTTGACTTCCGGATCCTTGATGAAAGGCTGCTCAACCAGGCTGGCTTCAGCCAGGAACTTGTTGATACGACCCTTGACCATGTTCTCCACAATGTTTTCCGGCTTGCCGGCGATCTTGTCGGCATTCAGCGCCAGGAAGATTTCCTTTTCCTTAGCGACAGCTTCTTCGGAAACCTGGGACGGATTCAGGAACTGGGGATTGCTCGCCGCGACGTGCATGGCGATTTCCTTGGCCAACTCGGCGCTGCCACCCTGCAGGGTAACGACCACACCGATGCGGTGACCGTGGAGGTAGGCGCCAACGACATCGCCTTCGACGCGGGTCAGACGACGGATGTTGACGTTCTCGCCGCACTTGGCGACCAGGGCCTCACGGGCACTTTCCTGAGCGGCGATCAGCGGAGCGGCATCGCTCATCTTCTCGGCGAAGGCCTTGTCCAGGCTGGCGGCGACGAAGCCCTTGAAGTCGTCCTGCAGAGCCAGGAAATCGGTCTGGGAGTTGACTTCGATGATGACGGCAGCCTTGTGGTCGTCAGCGACCTTGACCGCGATGGAGCCTTCGGCAGCCACGTTACCGGCTTTCTTGGCGGCCTTGATGGCGCCAGCGGCACGCATGTCGTCGATGGCCTTCTCGATGTCGCCACCGGCAGCGGCCAGGGCCTTCTTGCAATCCATCATGCCTTGGCCGGTGCGCTCGCGCAGTTCTTTGACCAGGGCTGCAGTGATTTCTGCCATGTTTGAAATCCTCTTGAATCGGTTTCGAGGTCACTCCGCACGGAGACGGAGCCAATGAAACGCCAGTAGGCAAAAAGGGGGCTAGGCCCCCTTCTCGCACGTCGAACCGCTCGACCCTAGGGTCGACCTGCTCAGCCCTCGACGGCTTCGGCAGCGGTTTCTTCGACGAATTGCTCGTTGGCACCGCCGTTGCTGCCGCCACGGATCACGGCATCGGCAACGCTGCTCAGGTACAGAGTAACGGCGCGGAAGGCGTCATCGTTGCCGGGGATGATGTAGTCAACACCTTCCGGGCTGCTGTTGGTATCGACGACGCCGATGACCGGGATGCCCAGCTTGTTGGCTTCGGTGATGGCGATGCGCTCGTGGTCAACGTCGATCACGAACAGGGCATCCGGCAGACCGCCCATGTCCTTGATACCACCCAGGCTGCGCTCGAGCTTCTCGAGGTCGCGGGTACGCATTAGGGCTTCTTTCTTGGTCAGCTTGTCGAAAGTACCGTCCTGGGACTGGACTTCCAGATCGCGCAGACGCTTGATCGAGGCACGGATGGTCTTGTAGTTGGTCAGCATGCCGCCCAACCAGCGATGATCAACGAAGGGCTGACCGCAACGCGCGGCTTCTTCGCGAACGATCTTGCCGGCAGCGCGCTTGGTGCCGACGAACAGGATCTTGTTCTTGCCGGACGCCAGGCGCTCAACGAAGGTCAGGGCCTCGTTGAACATCGGCAGGGTCTTTTCGAGGTTGATGATGTGGATCTTGTTACGCGCGCCGAAGATGTACTTGCCCATCTTCGGGTTCCAGTAACGGGTTTGGTGGCCGAAATGCACGCCGGCTTTCAGCATGTCACGCATGGAGACTTGAGACATTTAGATGTTCCTCGTAGTCGGGTTGGGCCTCCACGCATCCCAATGACCAACTTCCCATCGGGAAGCACCCAGGTCATCGTGTCGATGCGTGTGTGGGGTTAGGAGCGCTAGAGGGCATAGCCCCGAAAAAGCGCGCGACTTTATATCACGCCTTGCCGGATACCACCAGCGGCGATTGCCGCCTAGCGGAGATCCAGGGGTACCGCCGGTAGCCACAGCGCGGGCGACGGCTCTGATAGAATAGCGGATCGAAAGCTAACGCCCGGCGTGATACCTAGAGATTTCCGATGACCGTCATCCTCAAGACCCCTGAAGACATCGCCAAGATGCGCATCGCCGGCCAACTGGCCGCCGAGGTGCTCGAAATGCTGGACGAGCACGTGCGTCCCGGCATCACCACCGAAGAACTGGATCGACTGGCCCACGACTACATCGTCAACGTGCAGCAGGCCATCCCCGCCCCGCTGAACTACAAGGGCTATCCGAAATCCATCTGCACCTCGCTGAACCACGTGGTCTGCCACGGCATTCCCAATGACAAGCCGCTCAAGAGCGGCGACATCATGAACGTGGACATCACCGTGATCAAAGACGGCTACCACGGCGACACCAGCAAGATGTATCTAGTGGGCGACGTGCCCGAGTGGGCGGACCGCCTCTGTCAGATCACCCAGGAATGCCTCTACAAGGGTATCGAGCTGGTCCGCCCGGGCGCGCGCCTGGGCGATATCGGCGAAGTCATCCAGAAGCATGCGGAGAAGAACGGCTTCTCGGTGGTGCGCGAATACTGCGGCCACGGCATCGGCAAGGGCTTCCACGAGGAGCCGCAGGTGGTGCATTACGGCCGTGCCGGTACCGGCCTCGAGCTGCAGGCCGGGATGATCTTCACCATCGAGCCGATGATCAACCAGGGCCGCTACGAGACCCGCCTGCTGGGCGACGGCTGGACCGCCATCACCAAGGACCGCAAGCTGTCCGCGCAGTGGGAACACACGGTGCTGGTCACCGAACAGGGTTACGAGATCCTGACCCTGAGAAAGGACGAAACCTTTCCCCGCGTTTCTGCGTGAGTGAGCGCCCATGCCCCATGTCGATTCGGAGTTGTTCGACGCCGGCCAGTTCCAGGCTGAGCTTTCGCTGAAAGCCAGCCCCCTCGCGGCCTTCAAGAAATTCATCAGGGCCGCGAACGCCACCCTCGATGCCCGCTTTCTGGCCGGACGCAGCGTGCGCCGGCTGGTCGAGGATCGCGCCTGGTTTATCGACCAGATGCTCATCGCGGCCTGGAATCGCTTCAATTGGCCGGAAGATGGCATCGCCCTGCTCGCGGTCGGCGGCTATGGCCGCGGCGAGTTGCACCCGCATTCGGACATCGACCTGCTGATCCTGCTGGCCGAAGAGGAGCAGGAACGCTTCCGCGATTCCATCGAAGGCTTCCTGACCCTGCTGTGGGACGTGGGCCTGGCGGTGGGGCAAAGCGTCAGATCGCTGCGCGAGTGCACCACCGAAGCCCTCGCCGACCTGACGGTCATCACCAACCTGATGGAAAGCCGCACCCTCGCCGGCCCCGAGCACCTGCGCCAGGCGATGCTCGCGGCCACCAGTGTCGAGCACCTCTGGCCAGGGCGCGCCTTCTACCTCGCCAAGCGCGCCGAGCAGAGTGCAAGGCACGCCAAGTACAACGACACCGAGTACAACCTCGAACCCAACGTGAAGGGTTCGCCCGGCGGCCTGCGCGACATCCAGACGCTGCTGTGGATCGCCCGGCGGCAATTCGGCACCCTCAACCTGCAGGCCCTGGTGGGCCAGGGCTTTCTCACCGAAAGCGAGTGCAGCCTGCTGATCTCGGCGCAGGAGTACCTGTGGAAGGTTCGCTATGCCCTGCACATGCTGGCCGGTCGCCCGGAGGATCGCCTGCTGTTCGACCACCAGCGACGCATCGCCAACCTGCTCGGCTACGAGGACAACGACGCCAAGCTGGCGGTCGAGCGCTTCATGCAGAAGTACTACCGGGTGGTGATGGACGTCTCCCAGCTCAGCGACGTGGTCATGCAGCACTTCGAGGAAGTGAATCTGCGCGACGAGCAGATACCTGCCGCGGTGACGCCGATCAACAACAGATTCCAGATCCGCAACGGTTATCTGGAGGTGGTGCATCCGCAGGTGTTCCTGCGCACGCCCTTCGCCCTGATGGAACTGTTCGTCTTGCTGGCGCAGAACCCGGCGGTCAAGGGCCCCAGCGCCGGCACCATCCGCTTGCTGCGTGACAGCCGTCACCTGATCGACGACGCCTTCCGCCAGGACATCCGCAATACCAGCCTGTTCATCGAACTGCTCAAGAGCGAATCCGGGATCCATCGCAATCTGCGGCGGATGAATCGCTACGGACTGCTGGGGCTCTACCTGCCCGAATTCGGCCAGATCGTCGGCCAGATGCAGCATGACCTCTTCCACATCTATACGGTGGACGCCCACACCCTCAATCTCATCAAGCATCTGCGCAAGATGAGCTACGACGTCCTGGCGGAGAAGTATCCGCTGGCGACGCGGGTGATCCACAAGCTGCCCAAGCCGGAGCTGATCTATATCGCTGGTCTCTACCACGACATCGCCAAGGGCCGTGGCGGCGATCACTCGGAGCTGGGCGCGGAAGACGTGGAAGCCTTCGGTCGCCGCCACCAGCTGCCGGAATGGGATACCCGCCTGGTCAGCTGGCTGGTGCGCAACCACCTGGTGATGTCCACCACCGCCCAGCGCAAGGATCTCTCCGATCCCCAGGTGATCCACGACTTCGCCCTGACGGTGGGTGACCACACCCACCTGGACTATCTGTACGTCCTCACCGTGGCCGACATCACCGCGACCAATCCGTCGCTGTGGAATTCCTGGCGCGCCACCCTGCTGCGCCAGCTCTACACCGAGACCAAGCGCGCCCTGCGCCGCGGCCTGGAGAATCCGGTCAATCGCGAGGAGCAGATTCGCAGCACCCAGCAATCGGCCCTCGATACCCTGATGCGCCGCGGCATCGATGCCGATGACGCCGAGCAGCTGTGGTCGCAGCTGGGCGACACCTATTTCCTGCGGCATACGGCGCTGGACGTGGCCTGGCACACCGAGGCCATCCTCGGCCATGGCGATACCGCGGAGCCCCTGGTGCTGATCCGCGAGACCACCCAGCGGGATTCCGAAGGCGGCACCCAGATCTTCATCTATGCCGCGGACCAGCATGACTTCTTCGCGGTGACCGTGGCGGTGATGGACCAGCTCAACCTGAACATTCAGGACGCACGCATCATCACCTCCAGCAGCCAGTTCACCCTGGACACCTATATCGTGCTGGACACCGATGGCGGCTCGATCGGCAACAATCCCGCGCGCGTCGCCCAGATCCGCGCCGGCCTGATCGAGGCGCTCAAGCACCCGGAAGAGTACCCGAGCATCATCAACCGGCGCGTGACCCGCCAGCTCAAGCATTTCGCCTTTTCGCCCCAGGTGAACATCTATACCGACACCACGCGTTCGGCGAGTCTGATCGAGTTAACGGCGCCGGACCGACCCGGGCTGCTGGCACGGGTGGGTCGCATCTTCCTCGACTTCGACCTGTCCGTGCTCAACGCCAAGATCGCCACCCTCGGCGAGCGCGTGGAAGACGTCTTCTATGTCACCGACGCCGATGGTCGCCCCCTGGCAGATCCCGCTCTGTGCAGCGCCCTGCAGCAAGCCCTGATCAAGCAACTGGGCGAGTCGGACAGCCAGACGCCACTCAGCCGCATCAGCATCTAGCGCCTTGATCTAACGCCTCGAACGAAGGACCACCCGACGATGAATCCCACCCTCGACCTGCTGCAGCCCTATCCGTTCGAGAAGCTGCGCGCCCTGCTCGCCGGCGTGACCACGCCAGCGGCGATCAAGCCGATCCCGCTGTCGATCGGCGAGCCCAAGCATCCGGCACCGGCCTTCGTCGCTGAGGCCCTGACCGCGAACCTGGACCAGTTGGCGGTCTACCCGACCACCCTGGGCATCGTCGAGCTGCGCGAGGCCATCGCCAGCTGGGCCGGCCAGCGCTTCGGCGTCCCGGCGGGCTGGCTGGATCCGGCACGCCACGTGCTGCCGGTGACCGGCACCCGCGAAGCCCTGTTCTCCTTTACCCAGGCGGTGGTGGATCGCAGCAAGCGCGGCTTGGTGCTGAGTCCCAATCCCTTCTATCAGATCTACGAAGGCGCGGCCGTGCTGGCCGGCGCCGAGCCGCATTACCTGCCCTGCCTGGCGGACAAGGGTTTCAACCCCGACTTCGACAGCGTGCCGGACGAGATCTGGCAACGCTGCCAGCTGCTGTTCCTTTGCTCGCCCGGCAACCCGACCGGTGCCCTGCTGCCCGTGGCAACGCTGAAAAAGCTCATCGCCCTGGCCGATCGCCACGACTTCGTGATCGCCGCCGACGAGTGCTACAGCGAACTCTATTTCGACGAAGCCAGCCCGCCACCCGGCCTGCTGACCGCCTGCGCCGAACTGGATCGCAGCGACTTCGCCCGCTGCGTGGTCTTCCACAGCCTGTCCAAGCGTTCCAACCTGCCGGGCATGAGATCGGGTTTCGTCGCGGGCGATGCCGCCATCCTCAAGCGCTTCCTGCTCTATCGCACCTACCATGGCTGCGCCATGCCGGTGCAGGTGCAGAAGGCCAGTGCGGTGGCCTGGCAGGACGAGGCCCATGTCCGCGAGAACCGCGAACTCTATCGGCAGAAGTTCGCCGCCGTGCTGGACATCCTGCAGGGCAGCCTGGAGGTGTCACTGCCGGACGGCGGCTTCTATCTCTGGGCCAAGACCCCGGGCGATGACGAAGTCTTCGCCCGTGACCTCTTCGCCCGCGAACACGTGACCGTGGTGCCAGGCTCCTATCTGTCGCGGGACGTCGCGGGCGTCAACCCGGGCGCCGGACGGATCCGCATGGCGCTGGTCGCACCCCTGGCCGAATGCGTGGAAGCGGCGGAGCGCATCCGCCGCTTCTGCCAGGGCTAGCGATTGCCTTGATCGCGCATCAGCGCGGTCTCCTGGATGTCCAGTTCGCGCAGGAACTCGCTGACCACCAGGTCATCGATCACCCCGGCGATCCGCAGCCGATAGAGTTCGCGGCGCTGGGCGCGGATGGCGAGCAGGCGCAGCTCGCCGTCCAGGCTATCCCGCAGGCGCGCCAGGGAACGGGCGTCCTCGCTGTCATCGGCGGAACTCAGCTCGTCGCGGAATTCGGCGATGATGCCAGCCTTGATCTCCGCCTGCAGCGCCGCCCGCGCCGGCTCGTCGGTGTCGCTCGACTCCACGTCTTCCAGGGCCACGATGGCGGCCCGGGCGGCATTGATCCGCACCTCGCAGCGCTCCCGCTCCAGCAGGTCGTTGGATTGCTCCGGCAGCCGCGCCAGCAGTAGCGGTATGCCGATGCTTGCCACCACCAGCGAGAGCAGGATCACCCCGGCGGCGATGAACACCAGGACGTCACGCAGGGGAAAGGGCGTGCCATCCGAGAGCAGCAGCGGCAGCGACAGCACACCGGCCAGGGTCACGGCGCCGCGCACCCCGCTGAGGGAGGCGATGGCGGCGATCAGCCGAGGATCTCCGGCGATGGTGATAGGGCCGCTGCCGGGCTGGGTCAGGTGCCAATAGCCCAGGATGACACCGAAGCGAATGGCCATGATCACCGCATAGGCACCCAGCACATAGAGCGTCAGCCAGCCCGCGGCCGGCCAAAGCGCCTGGGACGCCGGCAGCGCCGCCGCCAGGATGTCGGGCAGCTGCAGGCCCAGGATCAGAAACACTAGGCCGTTGAAGGCGAACTCCACCAGCCCCCAGACGCTGTGATTGAGCAGGCGGGTGGCGGTCTGCCGGGGCAGCATGTCGACCCGGCTCTGCATCATCCCGGCTGCGACGGCGGACAGGATGCCCGAGACCCCCAGTCGCTCCGCCAGCACATAGGCGGCGAAGGGCAGCAACAGCATGAAGACGACATGGGGCGCGGCATCGCTCCAACCGCGCTTCACCACCATCCAGGCGCGCGCGCGACCCACCAGCCAGCTCAGCACCCCGCCGACCAGTACGCCGCCCACCGCGACGATGACGAATTCCAGGCTGGCCTGGCTCAACGAGAAGGCACCGGTCAGGGCCGCCGCCACGGCGAACTTGAAGGTCACCAGACCCGAGGCGTCGTTGAGCAGGGCCTCACCCTGGATCACGTGCAGCAAGGCGCTGGGCAGCCGGCCGCGGACGATGCTGGACACCGCCACGGCATCGGTGGGCGACAGCACCGCCGCCAGGGCGAAGGCCACCGCCCAGGGCAGGTGCAGCATCCAGTGCAGGAACCAGCCGGCACCCAGTACCGTGAGGAACACCAGGCCGAAGGCCAGGACGAAGATCGGTCGGCGCAGCCGCCAGAATTCCCGCTTGGGCATGCGCCAGCCATCGGAGAACAGCAGCGCCGGGATGAACAGCAGCAGGAAGAGTTCCGGGTCCAGGGCCACGTGCAGCCCCAGGGTGGGCCAGGCGAGCAAGGCGCCGACCACCACCTGGATCAGCGGCAGCGGGATGGGAATCAGATGGGCGCTGAGTCGGGTGGCACCCACCATCAGCAAGAGGATCAGAGCGGTATAGAGAATCTGCACGGTGGTCTCGTGGTCAGGGCACCGGTCGCGGTGCCAGATACAGGAGATGCATCCCGCGGGGGTGGGGACACGTCGACCTCGAGTTGTTGGGACTGATGTCCCCGGATTTGGTTTTACCCAAACTTTACCCGAGGCGATCTAGGCGACTGGCCACCGTTGCGGTCTGATAGACATACCCGGTTTCATTTCCCCGGGTCGCAGGAGAAAGATCATGCTACGTCGCATCACTCAAGTCGTGGTGCTTGCCGGTTGCCTCGCCATCGCCGGTCAGGCGTCCGCCCACGGTCGTGGTCCCGGTCCGGCCTTTCTCGGTGCCGTAGTGGGCGCCGTGGTCGGCGGAGCCATCGTCTCCCATTCCTACGCCCGCGAGCCGGTCTACGTCGAAGGGCCCCCGCCGCCTCCGCCGCCGCGCGTGGTCTACTACGAGCCGGCACCGGTCTACGAATATCGCGTGGTGGAGCCCCGCCCGGTGTACTACGGCCCGCCGCCCGGCGCCTACTACTACGGCCCGCCCCCGCGCTGGTAAGGGCCCAAGAAAAAACCCGCCTCTCGGCGGGTTTTTTCTTGGCTAAACGCCCTAGACCACCTGGCGCCGACGCAGGACGTCGAGGATCTGCTGGACCCCCTCCTCCACCGACAGCTGCTCGGTGTCGATCACCAGATCGGCATCTTCCGGTGCATCGTAGGCGAAGGAGATACCCGGAATGTTGTCGCCACCGGCGGCGTAGAGCCCCTGGGGATCGCGCTCGGCGCAGGCCTTGGGCGACGCCTTGACGTGCACGGTCAGCAGACGCTCGGCACCGATCAGCGCCTGGGCCTGGGCACGGCCCTCGGCATCCGGCGCGACAAAGGCCGCCAGAGCGATCAGACCCGCTTCGTTGAACTGGCGGGCCACCTGGGCGGCACGCAACCAGTTCTCGCGACGCCCGGCGCGATCCTGGGGCAGCCCCTTGTTCAGGTCGTGGCGCAGATTCTGACCGTCCAGCACGAAGACCGCGCGACCGGCATCGAACAGGCGACGCTCCAGGGCATAGGCCAGGGTGGTCTTGCCGGCGCCGGAGAGACCGGTGAAGAGCACGGTGCTGGGCTGCTGACCGAAACGCGCGGCCCGCTCGCCATTGCCGACGTGCAGCTGGTGCGCGCCCTGGCCATGGCCACCCCGGCCCACCGGGTCGGCGATGATCATGCCGGCACCGACGGTGCCATTGGTCAGGCGATCGATGACGATGAAGGCGCCGGTGGTGCGGTTGACGCCATAGCCATCCAGCGCGATGGACGCATCGAGAGCCACCTTGACCCGGGCGATCTCGTTGAGCTTGAGCTCGCTGGCGGCGCCACGTTCCAGGGTGTTGACGTCCACCGTGTGCACGATGCTCGGCAGCGAGCCGGGCACGTAGCTGGTGGCGCGCTTGATGTCGTACTTCTTGCCGGGCCGCATGGGTTCTTCGGCCATCCACACCAGCATGGCCTCGAAGCTGTCGGTGACCTGGGGACGGTTGTCGGCATGTACCAGGACGTCGCCGCGGGAGATGTCGATCTCGTCTTCCATGGTCAGGGTCACCGCCTGGCCGGGTCCGGCCTGCTCCAGCTCGCCTTCGTAGGTGACGATGGACTTGATGCGACTGCCCTTGCCCGACGGCAGGACCACCACGGCATCGCCTTTGGTGACCACGCCCGAAGCCAGGGTCCCGGCGAAGCCGCGGAAGTTGAGATTGGGCCGGTTGACGTACTGCACCGGGAAGCGCAGGTCGTCGAGATTGCGATCGGCGGCGATCTCCACGGTCTCGAGGATTTCCATCAGCGGCTTGCCGCTGTACCAGGGCGTCTGCTCGCTGCGATTCACCACGTTGTCGCCCTTGAGCGCCGACATGGGGACGAAGTGGATGTCCTTGGCGTTGAGGTCGATGCGCTGGGCGAAGGCCAGGTAGTCGTCCTTGATGCGCTCGAACACCGCCTCGTCGAAGCCCAGCAGGTCCATCTTGTTGATGGCGACCACGATGTGCTTGATGCCCAGCAGCGAGGCGATGTAGCTGTGCCGGCGAGTCTGGGTCTGGATGCCGTGACGGGCGTCGACCAGGATGATCGCCAGGTCGCAGGTGGAGGCCCCGGTGGCCATGTTGCGGGTGTACTGCTCATGGCCGGGGGTATCGGCGATGATGAACTTGCGCTTGGCGGTGGAGAAGTAGCGGTAGGCCACGTCGATGGTGATGCCCTGCTCGCGCTCGGCCTGCAGACCGTCCACCAGCAGCGCCAGATCGACCTCTTCGCCGGTGGTGCCGACCTTCTTGGAATCGCGGGTGATGGCTTCCAGGTGATCCTCGTAGATCATCTTGGAATCGTGCAGCAGGCGCCCGATCAGGGTGCTCTTGCCGTCGTCGACGTTGCCGCAGGTAAGGAAGCGCAGCAGCTCCTTGCGTTCGTGCTGTGCGAGGTAGGCCAGGATGTCCTGGCCGATCAGATCGGATTGGTGCGACATCTTAGAAATACCCCTGACGTTTCTTCTCTTCCATGGACCCGGCGCCATCGTGGTCGATGACCCGGCCCTGGCGTTCGGAGGTGCGGGTGAGCAGCATCTCCTGGATGATGTCCGTCAGCGTGGTCGCCTGGGACTCCACCGCGCCGGTCAGGGGGTAGCAGCCAAGGGTACGGAAGCGCACCTGGCGCTTGTGGATGCGGGCCTTCTCCTCGGACGAGAGGTGCTCGAGGATACGGTCGTCGTCGATCATGAGCAGGGTGCCGTTCTTCTCGATCACCTCGCGCTCGGCGGCGAAGTACAGCGGCACGATCGGGATGCCTTCGAGGTAGATGTACTGCCAGATGTCCAGCTCGGTCCAGTTCGACAGCGGGAAGACGCGAATCGACTCGCCCTTGTTGGTCTTGCCGTTGTAGATGTTCCACAACTCGGGACGCTGGTTCTTGGGATCCCAGCGGTGCTTGCTGTCCCGGAAGGAGTAGACGCGCTCCTTGGCGCGGGACTTCTCCTCGTCGCGGCGGGCACCGCCGAAGGCGGCGTCGAAGCCGTACTTGTCCAGCGCCTGCTTGAGGCCCTGGGTCTTCATGATGTCGGTGTGCTTGGCACTGCCATGGGTGAAGGGATTGATGCCCTGGGCGACCCCTTCCGGATTCTTGTGCACCAGCAGATCGAGGCCCATGTCGGCGACCATGCGATCGCGGAATTCGTACATGGCCTGGAATTTCCAGCCGGTGTCCACGTGGAGTACCGGGAACGGCAGCTTGCCGGGAAAGAAGGCCTTGCGGGCCAGGTGCAGCATCACGGCCGAATCCTTGCCGATGGAATACAGCATGACCGGATTGTCGAACTCGGCGGCCACTTCACGGATGATGTGGATGCTTTCCGCCTCAAGCTGTTTGAGGTGCGTCTGTTTGTCGAGCATGGCTACTCACGATTGCAGAAAGGTGGCCTAGGAGAGGTCCGTTGCGGCATCCAGTCGACTGGACACACCGGACAGAGCGGGCCGTGGACGAACCTCAACCTTACCATAGGCAACGGTTATGGCCCGCCAGGCCATCTAGATCCAGAAGTTATATGCTTATGACGCTCAGGCGGGATTGTCGCAGTCGATGAAGAGGTGCTGGATACCCAGCTGCGCGGCCAGATAATCACCCAGCGCCTGCACGCCATAGCGCTCGGTGGCATGGTGGCCGGCGGCGAAGAAACTCACGTCGTTCTCGCGAGCGCTGTGCACCGTCTGCTCGGATACCTCGCCGGTCAGGTAGGCATCCACTCCGGCGGCGATGGCCTGGTCGATGTAGCCTTGGGCGCCCCCGGTGCACCAGGCCAGGCGCCGGATCGAGCGCCCGCCGTCGACCACCAGCGGCTCGCGCTGCAGCACGTCCGCCACCTGCCGACCGAAGTCCGCGGCGGATTGCGCCTGCGGCAACTCGCCCTGCCAGATCAGTCCCTTGGTATCCCCGGGCAGCGGCCGGATATCCTGCAGCCCCAGGCGGCGTCCCAGCTGGACGTTGTTGCCCACCTCGGGATGGACATCCAGGGGCAGGTGGTAGGCCAGCAGGCTGATATCGTGGCTCAGCAGCGTCTTGATTCGGCGCTGCTTCATGCCGATGAGGCGGGCATTCTCGTTCTTCCAGAAGTAGCCATGGTGCACCAGGATGGCATCGGCGCCGGCGGCGACGGCGGCGTCCAGCAGCTGCTGGGAAGCGGTGACGCCACTGACCAGCAGGCGCACCTGCTCACGACCCTGGACCTGCAGGCCGTTGGGGCAATAATCCTGGATCCGGGCCGACTCCAGGTAACGGTCGGCGGTCTCCACCAGTTGCTCAAGGGACAGGGTCACGTGCGGCTTACCTCCTCGTTGGCGGCGCCAGCGTGTCTTCGGCTGGCGTCGCTCCTTATAATGCCCGCCAGCTTATCCGGCGCACCCCGGGTGGACAAATTCAAGGATGTGATCGATGTACAAGGCTTTGCGTTATCTCGGCTGGCCCGTGCTGTGCGGTCTGCTCGTTGCAGCCCTGATCATGCAGCGCTATCCCCAGTGGCTCGGCCTGCCCGCCCAGCCGCCGCTGTTCGAGGCCGCCCAGGCGCCCGCCAGTTCGCGCCAGGAGGGACCGGTTTCCTACGCCGACGCGGCCAGTCGCGCCGCACCGGCGGTGGTGTCGCTGCGTTCGACCAAGGCCGCCAAGCCGGGCAAGGCCGGAGATACGGCCAGCGATCGCAAAGGCGCGACCAAGCCGGTGGAAGAACTCAGCCTGGGTTCCGCCGTGCTGATGAGCCATGACGGCTATCTGCTGACCAACAACCACGTGACCCTGGACGCCGAGTCCATCGTGGTGGCGCTGGCCGACGGCCGCCAGACCCTGGCCAAGCTGATCGGCAGCGATCCCGCCACGGACCTCGCCGTACTGAAGATCGACCTGCCCAATCTGCCGGCCATCTCGGTGGGCGATTCGAGCGCCATCCGCATCGGTGACGTGGTGCTGGCCATCGGCAACCCCTTTGGCGTCGGCCAGACGGTGACCATGGGCATCATCAGCGCCACCGGTCGCAACCAGCTGGGTCTCAATACCTACGAGGACTTCATCCAGACCGATGCGGCGATCAACCTGGGCAATTCCGGCGGGGCGCTGGTGGACGCCAGCGGCAATCTGATCGGCATCAACACCGCCATCCTTTCCGGCGGCTCCCAGGGCATCGGCTTCGCCATCCCGATCAAGCTGGCCATGGAGGTCATGCGCTCGATCATCCAGCACGGCCAGGTCATCCGTGGCTGGCTGGGCGTGGCGGTGGAGGTGATCACCCCGGAGCTGGTCAAGACCTATGGCCTCAAGGTCGACCAGGGCATCGTGGTGACCGACATCGATCCCGATGGACCGGCGCACAAGGGCGGTCTGCGCGCAGGCGACGTGCTGGTCAAGCTGGCTGGCCAACCGATCAGGGACGGCCGGCTGGCGATGAACCAGATCGCCCGCAAGCAGCCCGGCGACAGCATCCCCATCGAGGTGCTGCGCCAGGACAAGACCGTGCAGGTCAAGGTGACCGTCGGGATGCGCCCTCTGATGGAGAAGGCGCGCTAGCCGCGAACGAGACTCAGAGGATGTCGAGGGCCGTGATCAGCGCCTGATTCTGCGCCGGCGTGCCGATGGTGATGCGCAGGAAGTCGGCGATGCGTTCGGGGCGGCTGAAGTGGCGCACGATGACGCCGTGCTCGCGCAAGCTCGCGGCCAGCGCCGCCCCACCCTTCTGCACATGCCGGGCGAAGATGAAGTTGGCGGCCGAGGGCAGGACCTCGAAGCCGCGCTCCAGCAACTCGCCCATCAGCGCTTCGCGACTCTCGATCACCTGCCGGCAGGTCTCGTCGAAATAGGCGCGATCCTCGAAGGCCGCGGTCGCGCCGGCCAGGGCCAGGCGATCCAGCGGATAGGAGTTGAAGCTGTTCTTGATCCGCTCCAGGGCTTCCATCAGCGGCGCCTGTCCCAGGGCCAGCCCTACCCGCAGACCGGCCAGCGAACGGGACTTGGACAGCGTCTGGGTCACCACCAGGTTGGGATGGCGCTCGATCAGGGCGACCGCGGACTCGGCCCCGAAGTCGACATAGGCCTCGTCCACCACCACCACCGAGGTCGGGTTGCCGGCGACGATGCGCTCGATGGCGTCCAGCGCCAGGGCGCTGCCGGTCGGCGCATTGGGGTTGGGGAAGATGATCCCGCCATTGGGGCGCAGATAGTCCTCGGGGACGATCTGGAAATCCTCGTCCAGCGCCGGCGTCTCGAAGGCGATGTCGTAGAGGCCGCAATAGACCGGATAGAAGCTGTAGCTGATGTCCGGAAACAGGATCGGGCGGCCATGGCCGAACAGACCCAGGAAGATGTGCGCCAGCACCTCGTCCGAGCCGTTGCCGACAAACACCTGGTCGCTCTGGAGGCCGTAGTAGCGGGCGACGGCATCCTTCAGCGCCTGACCGTTGGGGTCGGGATAGAGGCGCAGGTCGTCGGTGGCCGCGGCGCGAATGGCGTCCAGCGCCCGCGGTGACGGACCGTAGGGATTCTCGTTGGTGTTGAGCTTGACCAGGTTGGTCAGCTTGGGTTGCTCACCCGGCACATAGGGCACCAGGTTCTTGACGAAGGGACTCCAGAGCTCGCTCATGCCTGCTCCTCCTGAATACGGTATTCGGCGCTGCGGGCGTGGGCGGTCAGGGACTCGCCACGCGCCAGCACCGAGGCGACCCGGCCCAGCGCGGAAGCGCCCGTGGCCGAGCAGTGGATGATCGAGGAACGCTTCTGGAAGTCGTACACGCCCAGCGGCGAGGAGAACCGTGCGGTGCCCGAGGTCGGCAGCACATGGTTGGGACCGGCGCAGTAGTCGCCCAGGGCCTCGGCGGTGTAGCGACCCATGAAGATGGCACCGGCGTGGCGGATGCTGGGTAGCCACTGCTCGGGTTCGGCGACCGACAGCTCGAGGTGTTCGGGGGCGATGCGGTTGGCCACCTCGATGGCCTGGGCCATGTCGGCGACCTGGATCAGGGCGCCACGGCCTTCCAGGGAGGCGCGGATGATCTCGGCGCGCTCCATCTCCGGCAGCAGGCGGGCGATGCTTTCCGCCACGGCGTCGAGGAAGGCGGCGTCCGGACTGACCAGGATGGCCTGGGCGTCCTCGTCGTGCTCGGCCTGGGAGAACAGGTCCATGGCGATCCAGTCGGGATCGGTCTGGCCGTCGCAGACCACCAGGATCTCCGACGGGCCGGCGATCATGTCGATGCCTACCTTGCCGAACACGTGGCGCTTGGCGGTGGCGACATAGATGTTGCCGGGGCCGACGATCTTGTCCACCGGCGGCACGCTTTCGGTGCCATAGGCCAGGGCGGCCACGGCCTGGGCGCCGCCGATGGTGAAGACGCGATCGACACCGGCCAGGGCGGCGGCGGCCAGCACCAGTTCGTTGACCTCGCCGCGGGGCGTGGGCACCACCATGACCACTTCCTTTACGCCGGCGACCTTGGCGGGGATGGCGTTCATCAGCACCGAGGAGGGATAGGAGGCCTTGCCCCCCGGCACATAGAGCCCGGCACGATCCAGCGGGGTGACCTGCTGGCCGAGCACGGTGCCGTCGGCCTCCTGGTACTGCCAGGAATCCTGGCGCTGCTTTTCGTGATAACGACGAACGCGCTCGGCGGCGGCTTCCAGCGCGGTGCGCTGCTCCGGCGTGATGCGGGTCAGGGCTTCTTCCAGACGCGCGCGCGGCAGGATGAGATCGCTCATGGCGGTCGCCTCGACGGCATCGAAGCGCCGGGTGTATTCGAGCAGCGCGGCGTCGCCCTGGTGGCGCACGTCGGCGATGATCGCCAGGACCCGCTGGTTGATGTCGGCGTCGGACACCCCTTCCCAGCTCAGCAGATGATCCAGATGCTCGGCGAAATCCGGAGCGGCGGCGGCAAGTCGGCGGATGGCGAGCGGAGCGGTCATGGCGGATCCTCTTCAGGAGAGCGAAAGGGGCGCCCGAGAGTAACAGCCGGTTCCGTGTGGGCGCCCGACAATTTGGCTATGGCACGGATAGGCGAAGCTGGAGGGATGAAAGCAGCCTTGACCGGCATTCGGCATGCCGGCCAGGACGTAGAGCCTGTTCAAAGTCTCGCGAGCTAGAGACAAACAAGGCAAAAATGGCTGAGGAAGCGGAGTTTACGAGTGGTAAATGAGCATTCCGAAGCCATTTTTAACGCAGTTTGGCCGACGCGCAGCAGGCTTTGAACAGGTTCTCAGGCGCCGCGCGCCTCGACGGCGTGTCTCAGGGTCTCGATGAGGGCCTGGATACGGCCATGCTGCATCTTCATCGAGGCCTTGTTGACGATCAAGCGGGAGCTGATATGGGCGATCAGCTCCTGGGGTTCGAGTCCGTTGGCCTTGAGGGTATTGCCGGTGTCGACCACGTCGATGATCTTGTCGGCCAGCCCCACCAGCGGTGCCAGCTCCATGGAGCCGTACAGCTTGATGATGTCGACCTGACGACCCTGCTCGGCATAGTAGCGCTTGGCGACATTGACAAACTTGGTCGCCACCCGCAGCCGGCCACGCGGCGCCGGAGCGCCCACGGCGCCCGCGGTCATCAGTTTGCAGCGGGCGATGCGCAGGTCCAGCGGCTCATAGAGACCATCGCCGCCGTATTCCATCAGCACGTCCTTGCCGGCCACGCCCAGGTCCGCGGCGCCATGCTCCACATAGGTGGGCACGTCGGTGGCGCGGACGATGAGCAGGCGCACATCGTCCTGGGTGGTCGGGATGATGAGCTTGCGGCTCTTGTCCGGATTCTCGGTCGGGGCGATCCCCGCCGCCGCCAGCAGCGGCAGGGTATCGTCGAGGATACGGCCCTTGGACAGGGCGATGGTCAGCATCGGAGGTCCTTACTTGGGCGTGCGACGGATCTTGGCGCCGAGCAGCTGGAATTTCTCCTCGATGCATTCGTAGCCGCGGTCGATGTGGTAGATGCGATCGATCAGGGTATCGCCTTCGGCTACCAGGGCGGCGATGACCAGGCTCGCCGAGGCGCGCAGGTCGGTCGCCATGACCGGGGCGGCCTTGAGGCTGGGCACGCCGGTGACGATGGCGGCATTGCCTTCGATGGCGATGTTGGCGCCCATGCGTACCATCTCGTGAACGTGCATGAAGCGGTTCTCGAAGATGGTCTCGACCACGGTACCGGTGCCTTCGGCGACGGCGTTCATGGAGATGAACTGCGCCTGCATGTCGGTGGGGAACGCCGGATAGGGCGCCGTGCGGATGTTGACCGCGCGGGGGCGATTGCCCTTCATGTCCAGCTCGATCCAGTTGCTGCCGGTGGCGATGTGGGCACCGGCCTCTTCCAGCTTGGCCAGCACGGCCTCGAGGATGGTCGGATCGGTATCCTTGAGCTTGACGCGGCCGCGGGTGGCAGCGGCGGCAACCAGGTAGCTGCCAGTCTCGATGCGGTCCGGCAGCACCGAATAGGTGGCCCCACCGAGGCGCTCGACGCCTTCCACGGTGATGGTGTCGGTACCGGCGCCCTGGACGTTGGCACCCATGGCGATCAGGCAGTTGGCCAGATCGACGACTTCGGGTTCGCGAGCGGCGTTCTGGATCACGCTGCGGCCCTTGGCCAGGGTGGCGGCCATCAGCACGTTCTCGGTACCGGTCACGCTGACGGTATCGAAATAGTAGTGGGCACCGCGCAGGCCGCCGGCCGGCGCCTTGGCCTTGATGTAGCCGCCTTCGACGGTGATCTTGGCGCCCATGGCCTCCAGGCCACGCAGGTGCAGATCGACCGGACGCGAACCGATGGCGCAACCGCCGGGCAGTGCGACTTCCGCCTCGCCGAAGCGGGCGACCATCGGGCCCAGCACCAGGATCGAGGCGCGCATGGTCTTGACCAGCTCATAGGGCGCGACCAAGGTCTTGATGCTGGAGGCATCCACCTCGACGTTGAGCTTTTCACCGATCACCGGCTGGACGCCCATACGACCGAACAGCTCGATCATGGTGGTGATGTCGTGCAGGTGCGGCAGGTTGGCGATGGTCACCGGAGTGTCGGCGAGCAGGGTCGCGGCCAGGATCGGCAGGGCCGAATTCTTGGCCCCGGAAATGCGAATTTCACCGTTCAGGCAGTTGCCGCCGGTAATGATCAGTTTGTCCATAGCGAGTTCTCGGCGCTGCGAATCAGGCGCGTTCGGCCCAGGCAGCACGGGTGAAGAATTTCATGGTGACAGCATGGATGCTGCCATCGGCGATCTGCGGCTGGAGGTGGGAGTAGACCTGCTGCTGACGCTTGACCGGGCTGAGTGCCTGGAGCTCGTCGCTGATCAGGTAGAGCTGGAAGTTGCAGCCCTCGCCTTCCACTTCGACCTGGGTATCGGCCAGTTTTGCCTCCAGGAGGCTTTTGACTTCTTGGGCCTGCATGGCGGCACCTCGGCAATCTAGTACAGCCGGCGATCATACAAAAAAACCGGCTGTACGGCGACTGCGATGACCGTTAGCCGTGAGCGTCGTCCGCCAGGGGCAGCAACTCCAGGGCATCCGAGACCTCGGCGATCTGCCGCAACTCGGAGGGCAGACCGGCGATGGTCAGCGGGCGCCCCGCGACCTGGGCATCGCGCAGCCAGGCCAGCAACAGCGCCAATCCGGCGCTGTTGGAGCGTTCTATGCCAGCGCAGTCGAGCACCAGCGGCCCACTGCCCTGACCGATCAGTGCCCGGCCCTGCTCACGCAGGGCCGGCACATTGGCGTGATCGAGCACGCCCGACAGCTGCAGTCGAGCGCCCTCGCCGGTGATGGCGGCGCGACTCACGAACCGACCTTGGCCTTCTGGGCCTCGGGAGAGTCCTTGGCCTTGGCCACGGTGCCCGCCCAGTTGTTGATGGTCTTGTCCAGGTCGTTGCCGTTCTCCTGCATCGCCTGGGCGAACTGGTCACGGAACAACTTGCCGAGGTTCAGGCCGTTGATGATGACGTTACGGACCTTCCAGTCCTCGCCCTGCTTGACCATGCTGTACTGCACGGGATACACGGCGCCATTGTTGCCCTTGACCTCCATGCCCACGCTGGTGCGGTCGGGACCGTCGGACGGACCTTCAGGCAGCACGCGGATACCCTGGTTGTTGTACTCCAGCAGCGCATTGCCATAGAACTGCATCAGGCTGCGCTTGAAGTTTTCCTGGAAGCGCGCCATCTGCTCGGGCGAGGCACTGCGGCTATAGCGCACGGTCATGATGCTGCGCGAGATGCCTTCGGCATCCACCACCGGGCCGAGGATGTTGTTGAGCGACTCGTAGAAGGCTTCCGGGCTGCTGCGATACCGGTCGCGATTGGTCTCGAGGTCGCTGAGCAGCGTGCTGGTGGTCTGCTGGATGACGTCATGGGCCGAGGGCGCCGCCTGGGACACCAGCGGCAGCAGGGCCAGGATCGCGATCACTCCGTGACGAAGTAGCTTGAGCATGGAGAAGCCTCTCATC
The DNA here is from genome assembly GCF_013277805.1 of Pseudomonas sp. MS15a(2019). NCBI lineage: Bacteria > Pseudomonadati > Pseudomonadota > Gammaproteobacteria > Pseudomonadales > Pseudomonadaceae > Pseudomonas > Pseudomonas sp. MS15a(2019). Next base: position 46,440 of record NZ_VBTN01000017.1, on the reverse strand, counting down.
ATTTATTGGCGGAAGAGTCTTTATTGACCGAGTTGAGCAGGAATTTGCCAATCAGGTCTTCGAGAACCAGCGAGGATTGTGTATCTCGAATGGTCGAACCCTCCTTGAGCACCTGCTCGTCACCGCCCACGCTGATGCCGATGTACTTCTCACCAAGCAGGCCGGCGGTCAGGATCGAGGCGATGGAGTCGGTCGGCAGGTTGTCCACCTGCTTGTCGATCTGCATGGTGACCCGACCGCGGTAGCTGTTGCGGTCGAGATCGATGGCGGTGACCTTGCCGATGGTCACGCCCGACATGGTCACCCGCGATCTCACGGTGAGACCGGCGATGTTGTCGAAGTAGGCGTAGACCTTGTAGGTATCGTGGTGGTCGCTCATCGTCAGACCGCTTACCCGCAGTGCCAGCAGCAGCAGTGCGAGCACGCCGGCCAGCAGGAAGAGTCCGACACCGATTTCCTGGGTGCGGGTTTGCATCAGAGATCTCCAAACATCAGGGCGGTAAGAATGAAGTCGAGGCCGAGCACGGCGAGCGACGCATAGACGACGGTACGGGTAGTGGCGCGACCGATGCCTTCGGAGGTCGGCTCGCAGTCATACCCCTGGAAGACGGCGACCCAGGTCACCACGAAGGCGAACACCAGGCTCTTGACCACGCCATTGAGCACGTCGCTGAGCATCACGCTGTTCTGCATGGTGGCCCAGAAGGAGCCGTCGTAGACACCGAGCCAGTCGATGGCGACCATGGCCGCGCCCCAGATGCCCACCACGTTGAACATGGCGGCCAGCAGGGGCATGGAAATGAAACCGGCCCAGAAACGCGGCGCGACGATGTACTTGAGCGGATCCACGCCGATCATTTCCAGGCTGGACAGCTGCTCGGTGGATTTCATGTTGCCGATCTCGGCGGTCAAGGCGGAACCCGCCCGGCCGGCGAACAGCAGCGCGGTCACCACCGGGCCAAGTTCGCGCAGCAGGGTCAGGGCCACCATCTGCCCCACGGCCTGCTCGGAACCGTACTTGACCAGGATGTTGTAGCCCTGCAGGGCGATCACCATACCGATGAAGAAGCCCGACACCACAATGATCGGCAGCGACATCACGCCCACCGAATAGAGTTGCTTGCCCAGCAGCTGCAGGCCGTTGCCCACGCCACCGCGACCGAACACCGCCAGCAGCAGGACGATCACCGAGCGGCCGATGGCCGCCACGACGTCCAGCCCGGCTCGGCCCAGCCGACGAATCCGCTCCACGGCGGAGACCTTACGCATCAGTGTTTCCCCAGCAAGGCATCGCGCAGATCCGGCGCGGCATAGTGGAAGGGTACCGGGCCATCGGGGATGCCCTGCATGAACTGGCGAACCCGCGGATCCGGCGATTCGCGCAATTCCTTCGGCGTGCCCTGCCCCAGCACCTTGGTGTCGCCCACCACATAGAGGTAGTCGGCGATGCTGGCGGTCTCGGCCAGGTCGTGGGAGACCACGATGCTGGTCAATCCAAGGGCTTGGTTGAGCAGGCGGATCAAGCGCACCAGCACGCCCATGGCGATGGGGTCCTGGCCGACGAAGGGCTCGTCGTACATGAGGATCTGCGGATCCAGGGCAATGGCCCGCGCCAGGGCGACCCGGCGCTTCATGCCACCCGACAACTCGTCCGGCATCAGTTCGACGGCGCCACGCAACCCCACCGCCTGCAACTTGAGCAGGACGATGTCGCGGATCATTTCCTCGGGCAGCTTGGTGTGCACGCGCAGCGGAAAGGCCACGTTCTCGAACACATCGAGGTCGGTGAACAACGCGCCACTCTGGAACAGCACGCCCATCTGCCGGCGCATCTCGAACAGTTCGCCGCGGGACAGCTGCGGCAGATTGGCGCCATTGACCCAGATCTCGCCGCTGCTCGGCCGCAACTGGGCGGCGATGAGACGCAATAGAGTGGTCTTGCCACTGCCGGACGGTCCCATGATCCCGGTGACCTTGCCCCGCGGGATGCGGATATCGACGCGGTCGTAGATGAGACGCGTGCCGCGCTTGAAGGAAACACCCTTCAACTCCACGGCGTACGGGCTATCGACGGTCATCAAGACTCCTAACGTTCAACTCTGTGCAGGGAGACGCCGCTCCGCCGCTTCAGGGCACGCGGCTCTTGCGTTCGGCGGCCCCGGCAAAAGGGCGGCACTATAGCATTCGTTGCCGATGAGACTTCCAAGCTGCAGGCGGCGTTGCTGAGTGTCGCGGCTTTGCGCATATAATTTCCGATTGTCCTGTCACCTGCCTTCTGACCCATGCCCGACTCAATAGATTTCATCGCCTCCGCCAAGCGCACCATAGATGTAGAGCGAGCGGCCGTGGCCGCCCTGGGCGAACGCATCGACGCAAGCTTTGCCGCCGCCTGTCGCCACCTGCTCGCCTGCCGTGGGCGCATCGTGGTCCTGGGCATGGGCAAATCCGGGCATGTCGGTAACAAGATCGCCGCGACCCTGGCCAGCACCGGCAGTCCGGCCTTCTTCGTGCATCCGGCCGAAGCCAGCCATGGCGACATGGGCATGATCACCCGCGATGACGTCATCATCGCCATCTCCCAGTCGGGCACCTCCAGTGAGATCCTGACCCTGCTGCCGCTGATCAAGCGCCTGGGCGTCCCTTTGATCAGCTTTGCCGGCAATCCCGCCTCGCCGCTGGCCAAGGCCGCGGACGTCAACCTGGACACCAGCGTCGCCACCGAGGCCTGCCCGCTCAATCTGGCACCCACCTCCTCCACCACCGTCGCCCTGGTGCTGGGCGATGCCTTGGCCATCGCCCTGCTCGAGGCCCGTGGCTTCACCGCCGAGGACTTCGCCTTTTCCCACCCGGGCGGCGCCCTGGGCCGGCGCCTGCTGCTCAAGGTGGAAAACGTCATGCATGCCGGCGCCGACCTGCCGCAGGTCGGCGAAGACACCCTGGTGTCCGATGCCTTGCTGGAGATGTCGCGTAAGGGGCTGGGCATGACCAGCGTGCTCGCCGCCGATGGCCGTCTTGCCGGCATCTTCACCGATGGCGATCTGCGCCGAGCCCTGGATCGCGGCATTGATGTGCGCACCACGCCGATCGCAACCGTGATGACGCGCGGCGGTCGAACCGCCAGGGCGCCGATGCTCGCCGCCGAGGCGTTGAAGATCATGGAGGAGCACAAGATCAACGCGCTGGTGGTGATCGATGACGAGCGGCGCCCGATCGGTGCCCTCAACATGGGTGACCTGCTACGCGCCGGGGTGCTGTAGGCCGGGTTATACTGCCCGACTAATACGCCGCACTCTCGTGTTCAACCCGCCGCCCTAGTGCGGCCCACCACAGGTACCCTCATGTTTCGCAGCTTGCGCCGCCCCGTGCTGTTGGTCCTGATCGCCGCCGCGCTCATCGCGATCGGCTACTGGAACATCCTGCCGCAGCGCTTCGTCGATGCTCCGGCCTCGTCGACCCCGCAAGACAGCGCCATCGACGGCTACGCCCTCAATACCCGGACGATCCAGTATCGTCTGGACGGCAAGATCCAGTACGAACTCAAGGCCGAGCGCAGCGAACACGTCAAGGCGACCGACGTCACCCTGGTGACCCGCCCCGACATGCTGGCCTTTCGCGGTACCGACTATCCCTGGCACATTCGCAGTGCCCGCGCCGAGGTCGCCCCCGGTGGCAGTCAGGCGGAGCTGATCGATGACGTACGCGTCGAGCGTACCGATGAGAAAGGCCGCCCAGTGGTGTTGACCACCACCCGCATGACCGTCTTTCCTGACAAACAATATGCGCAAACCGAGCAAGCCGTTAGAATCGAGGCCGCCAATGGGGTGACCACGGCCAATGGCATGAAAGCGTATCTAGAAGACGGCAGAATGCTCCTGCTGTCCAACGTAAGAGGCCAGCATGAGGTTCGTTAAAACCCTCCCCTTCCTGTTCACCCTCGGCGCCACCCTTGGCAGTGCCGCGGCTTGGGCCCTGCCGACCGATCGCACCCAGCCGATCCGCGTGCAGGCCGACAGCGCCGAGCTCGACGACAAGCAGGGCGTGGCCGTGTACCGCGGAGACGTGGTCATCACCCAGGGCAGCATGAAGATCACCGGCAATACGGTGACCCTGACCCAGGACAACCAGGGCAACATCAAGGTCGCCACCGCAGTGGGCAAGCCGGCCTACTACGAACAGAAGCCTTCGGCGGACAAGGACATCGTCAAGGCCTATGGTCTGACCATCCAGTATTTCGCCCAGGAAAATCGCATCATCCTGATCGACCAGGCCAAGGTGGTCCAACAGGGCAACACCTTCGAAGGCGAGAAGATCGTCTACGACACCCAGCGCCAAATCGTCAATGCCGGTCGCGCCAATGGCAGCAAGGTCACCACGCCGCGGCCGCGGATCGACATGGTCATCCAGCCCAAGGATCAGCAGCAGTCGGGGCAGGGACAATGACGGTTACGCTCAAAGCCCAGCATCTGGCCAAGAGCTACAAGGGTCGTCAGGTCGTTCGCGACGTCAGCGTCAGCATCGACAGCGGTCAGATCGTTGGCCTGCTCGGTCCGAACGGCGCCGGCAAGACCACCTGTTTCTACATGATCGTCGGCCTGGTCAAGGCCGATCAGGGTCGCGTGCTGATCGACGATCAGGACGTCACCGCCCTGCCCATGCACGGTCGTGCCCGCGCCGGGATCGGTTACCTGCCGCAGGAAGCCTCGATCTTTCGCAAGCTGACCGTGGCCGACAACATCCTCGGCATCCTGGAAACCCGCAAGGACCTGGACAAGGCCGGCCGTCTGCGCGAGCTGGAAAGCCTGTTGCAGGAATTCCACATCACCCATATCCGCGACAACCGCGGCATGAGCCTGTCGGGTGGCGAGCGTCGCCGTGTCGAGATCGCCCGTGCCTTGGCCACCGCGCCCAAGTTCATCCTGCTGGACGAACCCTTCGCCGGTGTGGACCCCATCTCGGTGGGTGACATCAAGCAGATCATCCGCCACCTCAAGGCCAAGGGTATCGGTGTGCTCATCACCGACCACAACGTGCGGGAAACCCTGACCATCTGCGAAACGGCCTACATCGTCAACGATGGCCAGCTCATCGCCGAGGGTACCGCCGAAGAAGTCCTCGCCAACGACCTGGTGAAGGAAGTCTATCTGGGCCACGAATTCCGCCTCTAGGCAAACCCGGGGAAACAAGGCATATAATTTGCTAACGCTCGCAGGGTTCGCGAGGTTCGGTGGCGCTGTTCGCGTCGGTAGACAAGGTGTATTTCCGCAGCCATGAAACCATCGCTAGTCCTCAAGATGGGCCAGCAGCTGACGATGACGCCGCAGCTGCAACAAGCCATACGTCTGCTCCAGCTCTCGACGCTCGACTTGCAGCAGGAGATCCAGGAAGCCCTGGAGTCCAATCCGATGCTGGAACGCCAGGAAGAAGGTGAAGACTTCGACCAGAGCGAAGCCTCGGGCGAAGGCGATGAGAGCTCAGGCTCCGGTACCATGGAAACCACCTTCAAGGAAACCTCGGTCGCCACCAACGAGATGGCCGACGAATCCGAGTGGAGCGAGCGCATCCCCAGCGACAGCGAGCTGCCGGTCGATACCGCCTGGGAAGACATCTACCAGACCAGCGCCAGCAGCCTGCCCAGCAACGACGACGACGAGTGGGACTTCACCACCCGTACCTCCGCCGGCGAGAGCCTGCAGACCCACCTGCTCTGGCAGTTGAACCTGGCGCCCATGTCGGATCTCGACCGCCTGATCGCCCTGGCGATCATCGACGGCATCGACACCGACGGCTATCTGCAGGAAAGCCTGGAAGACATCCATGCCTCCCTCGACCCCGAGCTGGAAGTCGATCTCGACGAGGTCGAGGTGGTGCTCAGACGCGTCCAGCAATTCGAGCCCGCCGGCGTCGCCGCGCGCAACCTGCGCGAATGCCTGCTGATCCAGCTGGCCCAGTTGCCCGCCACCCTGCCCCTGCTCGGCGAAGCCAAGCGCCTGGTTGGCGACTACCTGGATCTGCTCGGCAGCCGTGACTATGCGCAGTTGATGCGGCGCATGAAGATCAAGGAAGACGAGCTCAAGCCGATCATCGAGCTGATCCAGACCCTGCACCCGCGTCCCGGCTCGCAGATCGAATCCGGCGAAGCCGAATACGTGGTGCCGGACGTCATCGTGCGCAAGCACAACGAGCGCTGGCTGGTGGAGCTCAATCAGGAGGCCGTACCGCGCCTGCGGGTCAATCCCCAGTACGCCGGTTTCGTCAAGCGTGCCGACAGCAGCGCCGATAACACCTACATGCGCAACCAGCTCCAGGAAGCGCGCTGGTTCATCAAGAGTCTGCAGAGCCGCAACGAGACCCTGATGAAGGTGGCGACCCAGATCGTCGAGCATCAGCGGGGTTTTCTCGAATACGGCGAAGAGGCCATGAAGCCGTTGGTCCTGCACGACATCGCCGAGGCGGTGGGCATGCACGAGTCGACCATCTCCCGGGTGACCACCCAGAAATTCATGCACACCCCGCGTGGCATCTACGAACTCAAGTACTTCTTCTCCAGCCACGTCAGCACCGCCGAGGGCGGCGAATGCTCCTCCACCGCGATCCGCGCGATCATCAAGAAATTGGTGGCGGCGGAAAACGCGAAAAAGCCGTTGAGTGACAGCAAGATCGCTGGTTTACTGGAATCGCAAGGTATACAAGTCGCTCGTCGCACGGTGGCTAAGTATCGGGAATCCCTGGGTATCGCTCCGTCCAGCGAACGCAAGCGTCTCCTCTGACGCGTCCTGATGTGTGACCGTGCCTCGATCGACCCGTGTCATGTCGGCGAGCAGCTTCGCCGATCGCAGCCCGGCAATAAGGAGAAGCGGTATGCAAGTCAACATCAGTGGCCATCAGCTTGAAGTGACAGAAGCCCTGCGTGACTACATCGGCGAGAAACTCGCCCGCCTCGAACGGCACTTCGATCGCATCACCAACGTCCAGGTCATCCTGGAAGTGGACAAGCTCAAGCAAAAGGCCGAAGCCACCCTGCACGTCTCCGGCGCTGCGGTGGTCGCCAACGCCGAGCACGACGACATGTATGCCGCCATCGATCTCCTGGCCGACAAGCTCGACCGCCAACTGATTAAACACAAGGAAAAGTCGATCGAACGCCAGCAGGGCATTGGCGTCCGCTGAGGTTCGATCGCCGCTTTATGATCAAACTCGAAAACATCCTGACCCCCGGCCGTACCCAGACGGGTGCGCCGGGTGGCAGCAAAGCCGCCGTACTGGAACGCATCGCCGAGCTGGCCGCGCAGGAACTGCCCGGCCATGATGCGGCGCACATCCATGAATGCCTGATGGCGCGCGAACGCCTGGGCTCCACTGGGTTCGGCAATGGCATCGCCATTCCCCACTGCCGCCTGGCGGGTCTGCAGCAACCGCTGTGCGTACTCTTCCACCTGCAGCAGCCGGTGGACTTCGATTCCCTGGACGGCGCCCCGGTAGACCTGGTGTTCGTCCTGCTGGTCCCGGAAGCGGCCACCGAACAACACCTCACCCTGCTACGCCAGATCGCCGGCATCCTGGATCGCGCCGACATCCGCGACCGACTGCGCAAGGCCAAGGACAGCCAGGCGCTCTATCAGATCGTCGTCGAGGCCCAGAGCGGACACTGACATGCACCTCATCATCGTGAGCGGACGTTCCGGGTCGGGCAAGAGTACGGCGCTCAACGTGCTTGAGGACAATGGCTTCTATTGCATCGACAACCTGCCGGCCAGTCTGCTACCCGAGCTGGCCCAGCACGCCCTGACCGACATGGAGCGGCCCCAGCCCATGGTCGCCCTGTCCATCGATGCACGCAACCTGCCCAGCCAGTTGCAGCGCTTTCCCGAATTGCTCGAACAGGTACGCAGCCGCAACATCCGCTGTGACATCCTCTATCTGGATGCCGATGACCAGACGCTGCTCAAGCGCTTTTCCGAGACGCGCCGCCGGCATCCGCTATCCAACCAGGAAAGATCCCTGGCCGAGGCCATTCACGACGAACAGGTGCTGCTGTCGCCCATCGCCGATCTGTCCGACCTGAAGATCGATACCACCCACCTGAATCTCTATCAGCTGCGCGACATCCTCAAGTTGCGCCTGCTGAACGCGCCGGAGCCGGGTACCGCCTACCTGGTCGAGTCCTTTGGCTTCAAGCGCGGGCTGCCCGTGGATGCCGACATGGTCTTCGATGTGCGCTTCCTGCCTAATCCCTACTGGAAGCCGGACCTGCGCGACTTTTCCGGACTGGACGCCCCGGTGCGGGAGTATCTCGAGCAACAGCCCGAGGTAGAGACCCTGTACAATGACATCCGCGATTACCTGGTGAAGTGGCTGCCGCGTTTCGCCGCCAACAACAGGTCCTATGTGACCGTGGCCATCGGCTGTACCGGTGGTCATCACCGTTCGGTCTATCTGGCCGATCGCCTGGGTCGCGAACTCAAAGACCTGCTCAAGAACGTCCAGATTCGTCACCGCGATCTCTGACGCCCGTTTCGTTTCGACAAGGACAGACTCAATGCCTGCCCAACAGATCACCATCATCAACAAGCTGGGTCTGCACGCCCGTGCCGCCGCCAAGTTCGTCGGCGTGGCTGGCCGCTATCCCGCCAGCGTTCGCGTCGGCCGTAGTGGCGAGTCGCCGGTCGATGGCAAGAGCATCATGGCGGTCATGATGCTGGCCGCCGGCAAGGGCACGGTGCTGCAACTGGAAACCGAAGGTGAACAGAGCGACGAGGCCATGCGCGCCCTGATCGAGCTGATCAACAATTACTTCGACGAGGGTGAGTGATAAGCACCCTGCTCCAGCCGCATCCCATAAAAAAAGCCGCCCGAGGGCGGCTTTTTTTATGGGGTGTCAACTCAGGCGTTCAGCGCCGCTTCGTAGCGACGGGACACTTCCGGCCAGTTGATGACGTTGAAGAAGGCGCCGATGTAGTCGGGACGACGGTTCTGGTAGCGCAGGTAGTAGGCGTGCTCCCAGACGTCCAGGCCGAGGATCGGGGTATTGCCGGTCATCAGCGGGCTGTCCTGGTTGCCGGTGCTCTCGACCACCAGCTTCTTCTCGGGGGTGACGCTCAGCCAGGCCCAGCCGCTGCCGAAGCGAGTCAGGGCCGCCTTGGTGAAGGCTTCCTTGAAGGCATCGAAGCCGCCCAGCTGGGACTCGATGGCCTCGGCCAGGGCGCCTTCGGGCTTGCCGCCGGCGTTGGGGGCCATCACGGTCCAGAACAGGCTGTGGTTGGCATGGCCGCCACCGTTGTTCTGCACGGCGCCGCGCTTGTCCTGGGGCAGCTTGTCCAGTTGACGAACCACGTCTTCGGCCGACAGGTTGGCGAACTCGGTGCCTTCCAGCGCCGCGTTCAGGTTGTTGATGTAGGTCTGGTGGTGCTTGGTGTGGTGGATTTCCATGGTCTGGGCATCGACGTGCGGTTCCAGCGCGTCGTAGGCGTAGGGCAGCTGAGGCAGAGTATGCGGCATGCGGATTGTCTCCATGGTGGCTTTGGTATGGACCCAGCGCCCGAAGGCGCCGGGGAGTACGGCAGATGCGCGAGGGCGCATCCTGTGAAGTCTGGGCCGTCCGTTCAGCGGATTCGACCGCACGGCTATGTCCTAGTGCATTGCTAGGATACTAACGAGTAACGGGGTGGGCTGTCTCCCGTTCGACAGGATTTTCCTCATCGCGACAACTCCAACCGCCGTTCTAGCTGCCCGCCAGGGTCATGCCGTCGATCAGCACCGAGCCGGTGCGTAGACTGCCGCGGCGTTCCACGTCGCTGCCCACGGCCAGGATCTGGCGGAACATGTCGCCGAGGCGACCGGCGATGGTGACCTCCTGGACCGGAAACTGGATCTCGCCATTCTCGATCCAGAAGCCACCGGCACCCCGGGAGTAGTCGCCGGTGACCAGGTTGGTGCCCTGCCCCATCATTTCCGTGACCAGGAAGCCCGTGCCCATCTGCCGGATCAGCTCGGCCTGGTCGGCCGTGCCATGACTGACGTGGAGATTGTGCACGCCACCGGCGTTGGCGGTGCTCTGCATGCCCAGCTTGCGCGCGGAATAGCTGCCGAGCACATAGGACACCAGCTGGCCGTTCTCGACGAAGGGCTTGGCGTAGGTGGCCAGGCCTTCGCCATCGAAGGCGGCACTGCCCAGGGCGCGCGGCAGGTGCGGCCGCTCGTCCAGGGTCAGCCAGTCGGGAAACACCTGCTGACCCAGGGCGCCTTCGAGGAAGGACGACTTGCGATAGAGGTTGCCACCGGAAATGGCGGCGAAAAATGTGCCGAACAGGCCGGCGGCCATTTCCGGGGAAAACAGCACCGGGACCTTGGCGGTGGGCACCGGCCTGGCACCCAGGCGACTCACGGCACGCTCGGCGGCGCGGCGACCGATCTCCTCGGCGCTCATCAGCTCGCTGCCGATGCGGTTGACGTCGTAGTAGTAGTCGCGCTGCATGGCCTCGCCGCTGCCGGCGATCATCACGCAGCTCAGGCTGTGCCGGGTGCTGGCGTAGCCGCCGACGAAACCGTGGCTGTTGCCGTAGACCCGGCAGCTCTGGTGGGTATTGAGGGTGGTACCGTCGGCATTGCCGATGCGGCTGTCGGCGGCATAGGCGGCCGCCTCGCAGGCCAGAGCCTGCTCGATGGCCTGCTCGGGAGTGATGTCCCAGGGATGATAGAGGTCGAGATCAGGCAGCTCGCCGCGCGCCATCAATTCGGCATCCGCCAGGCCCGCGCAGGGATCCTCCGAGGTGTGCTTGGCGATGGCCAGCGCTGCGGCCACGGTTTCGCGGATCGCCTCGGGACCGGTGGCGGAGGTACTGGCCGAGCCCTTGCGCTGACCGGCATAGAGGGTGATGCCGAAGCCCTGGTCGCGATTGAACTCGACGGTTTCCACCTCGCCCTTGCGGACCGAGGTGGACAGGCCCTGGTCGACCGAGACGGCCACTTCACCGGCGCTGGCACCCTGGCGCCGGGCCTCGGCCAGGATGGCCTCGACCTGTTCGCGCAATTCGGGGAGCGCGGCGGGACCCACGGCAGCGTTGCGATTCATGACGTTCTCCTTACGGACGGCGCCGGCCAGGCCGGACAACCGTGCGGCAACTCGTTATGATGGCGCCCATTCTTAGCTGGACCCCATAGTTCATGGTTGATTCTTACGACGACGACGCGCCGCTGGGCGAAAAGAGCAAGACGCAGGTCAAGCGCGAACTGCACGCGCTGCAGGAGCTGGGCGAACGCCTGGCCGGGTTGCCGGCCGAGCAGCTGGACCGCCTGCCGCTGACCGATCCGCTGCGCAAGGCCTTGGCCGAGGCGCCCAAGCACAAGACCCACATTGCGCGCAAACGGCATGTCCAGTACCTGGGCAAGCTGATGCGCGACCAGGACCTGGAAGCCATCCTGGCGCTGGTCGACCAGATGGACACTTCGACGCGGCAGTACAACGAGCGCTTCCACGCCCTGGAGCGCTGGCGTGACCGCCTGATCGCCGAGGGCGACCAGGCGCTGGAAGCCTTCGTGGCGCTGTATCCGGAGACCGATCGCCAGCATCTGCGCGGCCTTGTACGCCATGCCCAGCACGAGGCGGCGCACAACAAGCCGCCCGCGGCGGCGCGCAAGGTCTTCAAGTACATCCGCACCCTCGACGAAACCCAGCGCGGTCTGCGCTAGGTTTCTGTCCGCTACGGCCACGGCCGGTGCCCGCATCAGGCGCCGGTGCCGCCCACGGTGATGGCGTCGATCTTCAGCGTCGGCTGACCCACGCCCACCGGCAGTGACTGGCCGTCCTTGCCACAGGTCCCTACCCCCGCATCCAGCGCCAGGTCGTTGCCGACCATGGACACGCGGTTCATGACCTCGGGTCCGTTGCCGATCAGGGTGGCGCCCTTCACCGGACGACCGAGCTTGCCGTTCTCGATCAGGTAGGCCTCGTTGGTGGTGAAGACGAACTTGCCACTGGTGATGTCCACCTGACCGCCACCCAGGCTGGCGCAATAGATGCCCTTCTCCACCGAGGCGATGATCTCGGCCGGATCGCTCTGGCCGGCGAGCATGTAGGTGTTGGTCATGCGCGGCATGGGCAGGTGGGCATAGGACTCGCGGCGACCATTGCCGGTGGGCGCCACGCCCATCAGCCGGGCGTTGAGCTTGTCCTGCATGTAGCCCTTGAGGATGCCATTCTCGATCAGCACGTTGTAGCCGCTGGGCGTGCCCTCGTCGTCGATGGACAGGGACCCACGGCGATCCGGCAGGGTGCCGTCGTCGACGATGGTGCACAGCGAAGAGGCTACCTGGCGCCCGAGCTGGCCGCTGTAGTTGGAGCTGCCCTTGCGGTTGAAATCGCCTTCCAGGCCATGGCCGACCGCTTCATGCAGCAGCACGCCGGACCAGCCGGCGCCCAGCACCACCGGCAGGGTACCGGCCGGGGCCGCCGTGGCCTCCAGATTGACCAGCGCCTGGCGGACCGCTTCGCGGGCATAGCCCAGGGCGCGGTCGTCACGCTGGAAGTAACGATAGTCGCAGCGACCACCACCACCGCTGTTGCCGCGCTCGCGGCGGCCGTTCTGCTCGACGATGACGCTGACGCCCAGGCGCACCAACGGGCGCACATCGGCAGCGAGGGTGCCGTCGACCGCGGCCACCAGAGTGCGCTCCCAGACCCCGGCCAGGCTGATGGTGACCTGCTGGATGCGCGGATCCAGGGCACGGGTGGCCTCGTCCAGCTGCTTCAGGAAGGTGACCTTGGTGGCGCGATCCAGCACATCGAGGGGATTGTCCTGGCCATAGAGGCGCTGCGCGGGTTCTACCGCACGAAATGCCTGGACCTGGCCCTCGACGCCGCTACGGGAGATGGAACGCGCGGCTTGGGCGGCCAGATCCAGGGCCTCGCCGGTAATGGCGTTGCTGTAGGCGAAGCCGGTCTTCTCGCCGGACAGCGCCCGCACCCCGACGCCCTGGTCGAGGTGGAAGCCGCCTTCCTTGACGATGCCGTCTTCCAGCAGCCAGGACTCGGAGACGATGCTCTGGAAATACAGGTCGGCGGCGTCGATGCCGGGCCCGGCCAGACGCTGCAGCACGGGTTGCAGATCGTCCACCGCGAGTCCGCCGGGGCCCAGCAGGGCCGAGCCGACGCTATTCAGGTAATCACTCATGGAAACTCCAGACGACGCCAACAGGGGCGCCGGAACGATGAAGGGGTCGCGAGCTGGCCTCTAGCCTACTCGCGGACGTCTCGGGTCCCTGATGCAAAAGACCAATGGCCGTCATTGCCGTTCGGCCAGGCGCGCCGGTGCGAAGCGGCGGTGCTGGGTAACGGGCATCCGCCGCCGCAACTCGGCCTGGCGCTCGGCATCGCGTTCGATGAGCAACACCGCCTCGCCGCTGGCCTGGACGGCCAGGATCTCGCCCCAGGGATCCACTGCCATGGCGTGGCCCCAGGTCGTGCGGCCATTGGCATGGATGCCGCCCTGGGCAGCACCCAGCAGATAGCTCTGGGTCTCCACCGCCCGGGCACGCAGCAGCAGCTCCCAATGGGCCTGGCCGGTGGGCACGGTAAAGGCCGAAGGCGCGCTGATCAGCTCCGCCCCGGCGGCACGCAGGGCGCCGTAGAGTTCGGGAAAGCGCAGGTCGTAGCAGACGGTCAGGCCCAGGCGGCCGACCGGGGTATCCACCACCGTGAGGGTCTCACCGGCGGCATAGTGATCGGATTCGCGATAGCTGCCCTGGCTGTCGCTGACGTCGGCATCGAAGAGGTGCAACTTGTCGTAGCGGGCGATGCGCTGCCCCCGGTCGTCATACAGCAGCGAGCAGGCACAGGGCTTGCCCTCAGTGGCACCGTCGGGCAACAGCGGCAGGGTGCCGGCGAGCAGCCAGAGGCCTCGTTCACGCGCCTGGCTGGACAGCCAGGGCAGGATCTCGCCCTCGCCGAGCGCCTCCGCTCGGGCCAGTTCGGCGGGAGCCGAATGGCCGATGGCGACGAAGTTTTCCGGCAGCACCGCCAGTTGCGCACCGGCGTTGGCGGCGCGTTCGAGCAGTCGCTCGGCAGCGCGCAGATTGGCCGCCACCGCGGGGCCGCTGACCATCTGCAGGATGGCTATGGACATGCAGGCACTCCAGAAGGGAGCGTCCATCCTAAGCAGCGGGGCGACCGCAGGGCAATGCTCAATCGCGCTTGCCCGTGGTCATGGTCGGATTCTGCCAGGGGCCTTCGATGTGATAGTTGATGCTGGCCATGCGGGTGATGCGGTCGCCAATCAGCCGATCGACGATGAACAGCGCGCCGCCGATGGCCGGCGCCCCGGCGATCAGCGCGGCCAGCGGCAGGGAGTTGCTGACCGGCAGCCCGACCTTGAGGTTGGCGTCGACCCGGTTGCTGGCCATGTCCAGCAGGCCCTGCAGACTCATCTCGGCACCCGGCCCGCTGAGGCTGATGGGCTTGCGGGTGCGGAAGGCGCCCTGCTGGGCGTCGAGCACGCCGGTGATGCTGTCGTAGCTCAGGCCCTTGCCGAACAGATCGGAGAAGTCCAGGCGCAGGCGGCGGCGGATGGACTCGAAGTTGAGCAGGCCGAAGATGCGTAGCGCCGAAGCCGTGCCTTCCACCTGGCGCAGCTGGCCATCGTTGAAGCGGGCATCGAGACTGCCATTGAGTCGGGCCAGGGCGACATGGGCCGGCGAGCCAGGCCAGTCGACCCGGGCATCCAGGCGGAAATCGCGACTGGTGACGCTGGAGGCGAAATTCCAGCCCAGCAGGATGTCGGCGATGTTGCCGCCGGACAGACGTCCCTGGTAGTAGCTGTGGGTCGCACCCGGTGCGCCTTCCCAACGCAGGGCGCCCATGACCTTGAGGCCGCGCAGGTCGAGATCCAGGGCATTGAAGTTGGCGCCGGATGGCGACGGCCTGAGCTGCAGGCGCTGGGCGCCGACCAGGCGCCCACCCAGTTCGAAACGGTCGATGACCAGATTCAGCGCTGGCAGGGTGCGCGGATCGACGTCAGCCAGCGGATCGGGACGGGGCGCGTCGCTTTCCACCGAGGGATCTGCCGGGGTCTGGGGAATGCGCAGGTGCTGCAGGTTGATGTCGATCGGCTGGCCGGTCTGGCGGGGAATGCGCACCTGGCCCGCGATGGTCTGGCTGGCCAGGCCGAGTTGCCAGGCAGTACCCAGGGGTTCGTAGGTGAGGCGCAGGTTGTCGATCTGCTGACCGAAGGCCAGGAAGCGCCCGAAGCTGAGATCACCCCGCCCGAGGCTGGAGATGTCCAGGGTATTGCCACCGCCCTGCCCTGCGCTACCACCGCCACCGGCACTGGCCTTGCCATAGCGCTGGTAGACGTCCTGCCAGGCGGCCAGATCGAATTCCGCCAGTTGCCCGCGCAGATTGTAGCCGAGGGCAGTGGGCAAATTGGCGGTGCCGCCCCCCAGCACGATCTCGCCGCGGCCCTTGGCGATGGCCTTGGGATCGAGCATCAGCACGGCATCGGCGAGGCCCTTGTAGGTCGCCTCCACCCGGCGCTCGCCATCGTTGAGCGCCAGGCTGAAGAAGCCTTCGCGCGTCTCCTCGGCGCTCTTGCCGAAGGGTGCCGGCAGATCGATGGTCACCCCGCGTAGATCCGAGGTGACGGCCAGTTCGCTGTGCTCGGCGAGGGTCAGGCCGAGGCGATAACCGAGCAGGCCACGCGCCGGAAGGGGTCGCCCTTCGCTACCCAGCCAACGCGCCAGCTGGTCGACGTCGACGCGGCCGTCCACCACCAGCCGGGTGCGGGGATCGTCGGGCTTGCCCTCGGCCAGCGCCTGCCCGCGGATGGGCTGGTCGAAGACCCGCGCCTGGATGTCGGGGGCGCTGAGGCCGCTGCGAGTGTCGTAGCGAAAGCTGCCGCGCAGGTCGGTGAGGGTCAGTTGGGGATCGGCCAGTTCCAGGCGCGCCTTGTCCGGCGTCAGCTCGACCACCACCACCGGTGGCTGCCCCTTGGCCAGGGGGATATCCAGATTCAGGCTGCTGTTGTTCAGCGCACCCTCGCCCTTCCAGCCGGCAAAGACCTTGGCGGTCGGCAGCGGCGTATCCTGGAGGATCTTCAGGCCATCGCGCACGCTGCTGTCGAGTCGGGCGGAGAGACGCAAATGCGGCGCGCTGCCATCGTGCAGCAGCGGGATGCGCGCCTCGACGTCTCTGACCCGGGTGTCGAGAATGCGTCCCTCGGGGACCTGGACCTTGACCCCGTCGCTTTCGATGAAGACATCGCCACGCGCCTCGCGCAGGGCGGGCCAGCCGGGCTGATAGGCCAGCTGGGCGTCGTGCACGCGGAAGAACAGACTCATGGTGCGCGAGTGCGGAGGCGAGCCATGGCGCAGGGAGCCCTGGTACTGGTAGATGGCCTCGTCGATGCGGCCGCCGACGATGGCGGTGGTCAGCCACTGAGCCAGTTCCGGACTGAAGTCGGTCGCCGGCAGCTTGGTGGGCAGATACTTGCGGGTGTAGCTGGCGTCGCCGTCCTTGAGGCCGACGCGCAGGTCCATGTAGCTGTCCACCTCGGGGTGCAGGCCGAGCTGGATGTGCATGTCGCCACTGGCCGCGCCCTCCGGCCCGGTGACCTGCATCAGGGCACTGCCCAGGGTGAAACGCTGGTCGTCGAGACTCCAGGTCAGCCGCGCCTTGGCGGTACGATAGCGCCAGGGCTCAGGGAAGAGATCGCTCAGGTGCAGCATGAAGTCGGAGCTGTCCAGGCGCAATTCGCCACCGCCCAGGCTGCCGCTCAGGCTGCCGGTGACGCCCTCGGCGGCCGGGGCGCCACGATAGGCGGCAAAGCCCACCCGCTCCAGGTTGGCCGCATAGGAAAGCCGCTCGCGCAGTGGCTTCTGCAGATACAAGTCGGCGTTGAGATTGCGCAGCTGGCCATGGGGCGCCAACGCCTGGAGCGCCTGGACCACCGGCGCCGGCAAGGGCGCCAGGTCCCGGGCCAGCCGGGCAGCCTGCTTGAGATCCAACTGGTCGCCACGGACCTGCAGGTGCTGGGCGGTGCTGTCATAGCCCAGACCATAGCGTGCCTCCAGCGGTTTGCCGTCGAGTTGGGTCTTGAGCGCCAGAGCCCCGTTGTACCGGTTGGCATCGCCGGCCTGCTGGTCGGCGTCCAGGGTCAGGGCCTGCAGGCGCACCGGGGTATGGTCGGCATAGGCGAGGGTCAGTTCATCCGCCTTCAGGCGCAGGTGGGAACGTTGCAACCGCCCTTCGGCCCAGGCGAACCAGAGCTCGCCTTCCGCCTGGGCACGGCGCAATTGCCATTGTCGGGTCAGGGTGCCCGGGACCCAGCGAGACCAGTCGCTGACGGGCAAACTGACATAGCCTTCCAGCCCACTGGCGCGCCAGTTCTCAGGACGTGGCATGGCGCTGAAGTGCGCCGCGACCGTGCCGCCATCGGGCAGGCGGAAACGCGTCGCCAATTCCAGGGCGCCGCTGAGCTGCCGGGACAGGCTGGCCTCGGCATACCTCAGGGTCACCGGGGAACCCTGCTGGGGGATCAGACTGAGCTGACTGTCCAGCAGACTGGCATGGCCCAGCCGCGCCAGGCCATCGAGCACGGGACCCGGATCGAAGGGCTTGGCATCCGGCGCTCGCGGCGGCAGGCCGCGCAGTTGCCAGTGCCCCTGGGCATCCTCCTCCAGCACCAGATGGACCCCGTCGATCTGCACGGACTTGAGCCGCAGCTGGCGATGCCAGAGGCTGCCAAGGACATCCGGCACCACCTTGAGATGATCCAGCTGCACCGTACCTTCGCCGCGTCCGAGACTCAGGTCGCGCAGGATCAGCACCGGATTCCAGCGGGCCCAGCGCCCCTCGAGTCGCCCCAGGCGCACCGGTTCGCCCAGGGCAGCAGCGGCGCGCGTCTCGACTTCGTTACGGTATTCGCCGACCCAGGGCATAAGCAGCCGCCCCAGGCCCATATAGAGGGTCACCAGGGCGAGCAGCAGCAGCGCCAGAGCCAGCGCGCCGCGCTTGAACAGGGCCATCAAGGCGCGGACCTAGAGCAGCACGACATCGTACTGCTCCTGGGAATACATGGTCTCCACCTGGAATTTGACGGTACGGCCGATGAAGGCTTCGAGATCGGCGACGTTGCCCGACTCCTCGTCCAGCAGCCGATCCACCACCTTCTGGTTGGCCAGCACCAGATAGGAATTGGCCTGGTAGGCCCGCGCCTCGCGCAGGATTTCACGAAAGATCTCGTAGCAGATGGTCTCGGCGGTACGCAGAATGCCGCGCCCCTGGCAGTTGGCGCAGGGCTCGCAGAGCACCTGGGAAAGGCTCTCGCGGGTGCGCTTGCGGGTCATCTGCAGGAGACCCAGCTCGGTGATGCCGATGATGTTGGTCTTGGCATGGTCGCGTTCGAGCTGCTTTTCCAGGGTGCGGATCACCTGGCGCTGGTGCTCTTCGTCTTCCATGTCGATGAAATCAATGATGATGATGCCACCGAGATTACGCAGCCGCAGTTGGCGAGCGATGGCGGTGGCCGCCTCCAGATTGGTCTTGAAGATGGTCTCTTCCAGATTGCGATGACCGACGAAGGCGCCGGTATTGACGTCGATGGTGGTCATCGCCTCGGTGGGATCGATCACCAGATAGCCACCGGACTTGAGCAGCACCTTGCGCTCCAGAGCCTTCTGGATCTCGTCTTCCACACCATAGAGGTCGAAGATCGGCCGTTCGCCCGGATAGTGCTCCAGCCGCGTCGCCACCTCGGGCATTAGCTCCTCGACGAACTGGCCGATGCGCTGGAAATTCTCGCGGCTGTCGACGCGGATCTTTTCCGTGCGCGGCCCGACCAGATCGCGCAGGGCGCGCAGGGCCAGGGTCAGGTCTTCGTAGATGGGCACCGGCGTCGGCCCCTGGAGGTTGCCGGAGATCTGCTGCCAGAGCCGACGCAGATAGCGGATATCGGCCAGGATGTCTTCTTCGCGCGCCGCCTCGGCGGCGGTGCGCAGGATGAAGCCGCCTTCGTGCTCGATGCCCTCGCTCTCCACGCAGCGCGCCATGATCGCCTTGAGCCGCTCGCGCTCGGCTTCGTCCTCGATCTTCAGCGAGATACCGACGTGGGAGGTGCGCGGCATATAGACGAGGTAGCGCGAGGGGATGGACAGATGGGTGGTGAGGCGCGCGCCCTTGGTACCGATGGGATCCTTGGTGACCTGGACCACCAGGGTCTGGCCCTCGCGCACCAGGGCATTGATGCTCTCCACCGCCGCGCCTTCGCGCTGGGAGATCTCGGCGGCATGGATGAAGGCCGCGCGGGCCAAGCCGATGTCGACGAAGGCCGCTTGCATGCCCGGCAGCACCCGCACCACCCGGCCGCGATAGATGTTGCCGACGATGCCGCGTCTCAGGGTGCGCTCGACGTGCACCTCCTGCAGCACACCGTTTTCCACGACGGCGACACGGGACTCCATGGGAGTGATGTTGATGAGGATCTCTTCGCTCATGGAGGACTCTTGGACGACGTGGAAGGGCAGAAAGGGGACCAAGGCGCCAGGCGCCTCAGGACTAGATGGTCGGCCGTCCGACAGACCGCCAACAAGGGATGGCGAAAGCGCTCAGCAGTTCCGCGATTTCGCACAGCGGCAGCCCTACGACGGCGCTGTAGCTACCCTGCAGGCCACGCACGAACACCGCGCCGGCGCCCTGGATGGCGTAGCTGCCAGCCTTGTCGGCCGGCTCGCCGGTGTCCCAGTAGCGTTCGGCCTCCCCGGGCGCCAGGGGGCGGAATTCCACCTCGGCGGATACCACGCGACTCAGGCAGCGCTCGCCATCGGCGACGGCGACGCCGGTCACCACCCGGTGTCGGCGCCCGCTGAGGGCGGCGAGCATGGCCAGGGCGTCGGCGCGATCCCGGGGCTTGCCGAGCAGCTGGTCATCGAGTACCACGCAGGTGTCGGCGCCCAGCACGCAGCCGGCGGAGGCACCGGCCAGCACCTGCCAGCCCATCGCCGCCTTGGCCCGCGCCAGGCGCTCGACATAGGCGTCCGCCGCCTCGCCGGGATGGGGGGTTTCGTCCACCGCCGCAGCGACCTTCTGAAAGGCGACGCCGATCTGTTCGAGCAGTTCGGCGCGACGAGGCGAAGCGGAGGCAAGGTAGAGCTGGGGCATCGACGACGACCAGACGACAGGAAGATGACGGGAGCATGCCAGTCCGGGACCCGCGAAACCAGTTCAGTTGACGCCGAATCTGAAGCGCAGCCCGCGGAGCAACAGATAGATCCACGGCCAGAGCAGCGCGCTGACCAGCGAGGGAGTGAGAAACACCAGGGTCGGAGGTCGGCTGCCGGCCAGGGCGTTGAGCCACAGTGCCAGCAGCTGGGCGATGCCGTAGATCACCAGCAGCACGAAGCTCTGTTGCCAGATGGGAAAGGCGCGCAATCGCTGCGCCAGGGAACGGACGAGGAACACCACCAGACTCAACACCAGGGCGGTCTGGCCCAGCAGGTTGCCATAGAGCACGTCTTCGGCGATGCCCATCACCCAGGCGGTGAACAGACCGACGCGATGCGGCAGGGTCAGGGTCCAGAAGGTCAGCAGCATGGCCAGCCACAGCGGGCGGCCGATCTCCATGAATTCCGGCATGGGCGCGACGGACAGCAGCAAGCCGACCAGCAGGGTGAGCCAGATTACCCACCCCTTGTGGCCGATGCGCAGCGCCATCAACGATCACCCTCGTCCGGCAGTTCCGGTGCGGGTTGCTGAGTGCGGCCTGGCGCCTGACCGCCTGCCGCCGGTTGCCCAGGGGTACCGGTCGCCCCGTGGACGGGTGGCTTGGTGGCGGTGGCCGGATGAGCGGTGCTGCCGTTGGCGTTCGCCGGAGGCTTGGTCGGCGTGGCGGGATGAGTCGCGCTACTGCCCTGGGCCGCTGCCGGCGGCTTGGTGGGGGTCGCGGTGCGATTGCCCGTGGTGGCCGCGGGCGCCGGCGTGGCGCTGGCTGCCGCCGGTTGCGCGGCAGAGGCCCCGGCCGGGGGCGGATTCGCCGGGGCGGCCGGACGCTGGGCCGCGTGGCGATCCGCGGCTTCCTGCGCCTCGGCAGCGTCATTGGCGCGCTGCTCGGGGGTGCGGGGATCGCTGAACACCAGCAGCATGTAGCGACTGCGATTGAGCTTGGCGGTGGGAATGGCGCGCACCACGGCGAAGGGTTGCCCCGAATCGTGGATCACCTTGGATACCGTGGCCACCGGATAGCCGGCCGGGAAGCGCTGCCCCAGGCCGGAGCTCACCAGCAGATCGCCTTCCTTGATGTCGGCGGTGTCGGCCACATAGCGCAGTTCCAGGCGCTCGGGGTTGCCGGTGCCGACGGCAATGGCGCGCAGGCCGTTGCGATTGACCTGCACCGGAATGCTGTGGGTCACGTCGGTGAGCAGCAGGACGCGCGCCGAATAGGGCATCACTTCCACCACCTGGCCCATCAGGCCGCTGGCGTCGAGCACCGGCTGGCCGACGAAGACGCCGTCCTTCGCGCCCTTGTCGATGATGATGCGATGGGTATAGGGATTGGGGTCGACGCCGATCAGTTCACCGACCAGCACCTTGTCATCCACCAGGGCGGCCGAATTGAGCAGTTCGCGCAGACGCACGTTCTGTTCGGTGAGGGCGGCGAGTTTCTGCAGGCGGCGTTGCAGCAGCAGCTGTTCGGCCTTGAGGCGCTCGTTTTCCGCCATCAGCTCGGTGCGGCTGGAAAACTGATCGCTGACGCCTTCCCAGGCGCGCAGGGGAAAGCCCGCCACCTCATAGAGGGGCGAGAGGACCAGCGCCAGTTCGCTGCGTACCGGTTTCAGGTAGTCGAAGCGCGCGTCGGTGACCATGACACCCACCGAAAGGGCGGCCAGGATCAGCAGACGAATGCCCAGCGCCGGGCTTTTGCTGAAAATCGGCTTGATGGTGAGTTCCTCGCAGAACGCGCCCAGCGCTCCGGCCGCCAGGGGCAGCCGGAGCGGGGCCTGTAGCCTGGAACTGCCTTATTCGGTGGACAGCAGGTCCATGGCGTGGCGATCCATCATGTCCAGCGCCTTGCCGCCGCCACGGGCCACGCAGGTTAGCGGGTCTTCGGCGACGATCACCGGCAGCCCGGTTTCCAGCGACAGCAGCTTGTCCAGGTCGCGCAGCAGGGCGCCACCACCGGTCAGCACCAGACCGCGCTCGGCGATGTCGGAGGCCAGTTCCGGCGGCGACTGCTCCAGGCAGCTCTTGACCGCCTGGACGATGGTCGCCAGGGATTCCTGCATGGCTTCGAGCACCTCGTTGGAATTGAGGGTGAAGCTGCGCGGTACGCCTTCGGCCAGGTTGCGGCCACGGACGTCGATCTCGCGGACCTCGCCGCCTGGATAGGCGGTGCCGATTTCCTGCTTGATGCGCTCGGCGGTGGATTCGCCGATCAGGCTGCCGTAGTTGCGACGCACGTAGGTGACGATGGCTTCGTCGAAGCGATCACCGCCGACGCGGACGGATTCGGCATAGACCACGCCGTTCAACGAGATCAGCGCGATCTCGGTGGTGCCGCCACCGATGTCGACGACCATGGAACCATGGGCTTCCTCGACCGGCAGACCGGCGCCGATGGCGGCGGCCATGGGCTCCTCGATCAGGAACACCTCGCGGGCACCGGCGCCCAGCGCAGATTCGCGAATGGCGCGACGCTCGACCTGGGTCGACTTGCAGGGCACACAGATCAGCACCCGCGGACTGGGCTGCAGGAAGCTGTTCTCGTGCACCTTGTTGATAAAGTATTGCAACATCTTTTCGCAGACGCTGAAGTCGGCGATGACACCGTCCTTCATCGGGCGAATGGCGGAAATGTTGCCCGGCGTCCGACCGAGCATGCGCTTGGCGTCGGTACCGACGGCGACGACGCTCTTCTGGTTGCCATGGGTACGAATGGCGACGACGGACGGCTCGTTGAGCACGATGCCACGCTCGCGGACATAAATCAGGGTGTTGGCGGTTCCCAGGTCGATCGACAGATCGCTGGAGAACATGCCACGCAATTTCTTGAACATGAGGTGACCCTAGGCGGTGACAAGCAGGCACGCGACAGGACAAACGTGCGGGTAAAAAAGTGCGGCAGACTCTAACAATCGCAGGGATTTAGGGCAAGGCGCCGATATGCTAGATTGAGAGCTTTTCCGGGCCGTTAAGCCCCTGTTCAACGCGGCGCCCGACCCGCCCAGCCCGTCTCCAGCATACGCGGCCGCCAACCGGGTCACGCCGCCTTCCTGCTTGGAGAAGCCGATGGCGCTCGAACGCACCGACGTCGAAAAGATCGCTCACCTGGCCCGTCTGGGTCTCGATGAAGCGGATCTCGCCGCTACCACCGCTACCCTCAACGACATCCTCGGCCTCGTCGACCAGATGCAGGCCGTGGACACCACGGGTATCGATCCCCTCGCCCACCCGCTGGAAGCCACCCAGCGGCTGCGCCCCGACCAGGCCACCGAAGGCGACCGGCGCGCGGCCTACCAGGCCATCGCCCCGGCGGTGGAAGCCGGCCTGTACCTGGTCCCCAAGGTGATCGAGTGAGACACGACATGCATCAGCTGACCCTGACCGAGATCGCCGCCGCCCTGGCCGCGAAGGATTTTTCCGCCGAGGAATTGACCCGCGGCCTGCTGCAGCGGATCGAGCAGCTCGATCCCCAGCTAAACAGCTTCATCACCGTGACCGCCGATGCGGCCCTGGCCCAGGCCCGCGCCGCCGACGCCCGCCGCGCCGCGGGCGAGACCGGCGCCCTGCTCGGTGCGCCCCTCGCCCACAAGGACCTGTTCTGCACCCAGGGGGTGCTCACCAGCTGCGGCTCGAAGATCCTCACCGGCTTCAAGGCGCCCTATGACGCCACCGTGGTGGAGCGGTTGGCCGCGGCCGGTACCGTTTCCCTCGGCAAGCTCAACATGGACGAATTCGCCATGGGTTCGGCCAACGAATCCAGCCACTACGGCCCGGTGAAGAATCCCTGGGACCTCACCCGCGTCCCGGGTGGCTCCTCCGGCGGTTCCGCCGCGGCCGTGGCCGCGCGCCTGCTGCCCGCTGCCACCGGCACCGACACCGGCGGCTCGATCCGCCAACCGGCGGCCCTGACCAACCTCACCGGCATCAAGCCCACCTACGGCCGCGTCTCGCGCTGGGGCATGATCGCCTACGCCTCCAGCCTCGACCAGGGCGGCCCCCTGGCCCGCACCGCCGAGGATTGCGCCCTGCTGCTGCAGGCCATGGCCGGCTTCGATCCCAAGGACTCCACCAGCGTCGACCAGCCGGTGGACGACTACCGCGCCGCCCTGCAGCAGCCGCTGACCGGCCTGCGCATCGGCCTGCCGCGGGAATACTTCGGCGCCGGGCTGGATGCCCGCATCGGTGACAAGGTGCTGGCCGTGGTCGAGGCGCTGAAAAAGCTCGGCGCCACCGTCAAGGACATCTCCCTGCCCACGCTGCAGCACGCGATTCCGGCTTACTACGTCATCGCCCCGGCCGAGGCCAGCTCCAACCTGTCGCGCTTCGACGGCGTGCGCTTCGGCTATCGCTGCGAGAATCCGGTCAACCTGGAGGATCTCTACAAGAGGTCCCGTGGTGAAGGCTTCGGCGCCGAGGTGAAGCGGCGCATCATGGTCGGCACCTATGCCCTGTCGGCCGGCTACTACGACGCCTACTACCTCAAGGCCCAGCGCATCCGCCGGCTGATCAAGAACGACTTCGTCGCGGCTTTCGCCGAGGTCGACGTCATCCTCGGCCCGACCACGCCGAACCTGGCCTGGAAACTCGGCGAGAAGAGCAACGATCCGGTCTCCGCCTACCTCGAAGACCTCTACACCATCGCCGCCAACCTCGCCGGCATCCCCGGCCTGTCGATGCCGGCCGGCTTCGTCGACGGCCTGCCGGTGGGCGTGCAGCTGCTCGGCAACTATTTCCAGGAAGGCCGGCTACTCAACGTCGCCCACCAGTACCAGCAGGTCAGCGACTGGCATCGCCAGGCGCCGAGCGGCTTCTGAGGAAGGATAGAGACATGCAATGGGAAACCGTGATCGGGCTTGAGATCCACGCTCAGCTCAGCACCCAATCGAAGATTTTCTCCGGCAGCGCCACCAGTTTCGGCGCCGAGCCCAACGCCCACGCCAGCCTGGTCGACCTCGGCATGCCCGGCACCCTGCCGGTGCTCAACGCCGAGGCCGTGCGCATGGCCTGCAAGTTCGGCCTGGCCATCGATGCCGAGATCGCCGAGCGCAACGTCTTCGCGCGCAAGAACTACTTCTACCCGGACCTGCCCAAGGGCTACCAGACCAGCCAGATGGATCATCCCATCGTTGGCAAGGGCCACCTGGACATCACCCTGGAAGATGGCACCGTCAAGCGCATCGGCATCACCCGAGCGCACTTGGAAGAAGACGCCGGCAAGAGCCTGCACGAAGACTTCCACGGCATGAGCGGCATCGACCTGAACCGCGCCGGTACGCCGCTCTTGGAGATCGTTTCCGAGCCGGACATCCGCAGCGCCAAGGAAGCCGTGGCCTATGTGAAAGCCATCCATGCCCTGGTGCGCTACCTGGGCATCTGCGACGGCAACATGGCCGAAGGCTCGCTGCGTTGCGACTGCAACGTCTCGGTGCGCCCCAAGGGTCAGGAAGCCTTCGGCACCCGTGCCGAGATCAAGAACGTCAACTCCTTCCGCTTCATCGAAAAGGCCATCAACCACGAGGTGCAGCGCCAGATCGAACTGATCGAGGACGGGGGCAAGGTGGTGCAGGAAACCCGCCTGTACGACCCCAACAAGGACGAAACCCGCTCCATGCGGAGCAAGGAAGAAGCCAACGACTACCGTTACTTCCCCTGCCCCGATCTCTTGCCGGTGGTGATCGAGCCGGCCTTCCTGGCCGAGGTGCGCAGCCAGCTGCCCGAGCTGCCGACCGAGAAGCGTGATCGCTTCCAAAACGAATACGGCCTGTCGGTCTATGACGCTAGCGTGCTGTCCGCCAGCCGTGAGTTGGCCGACTACTTCGAGGAGGTCCAGCGGGTGAGCGGCGATGCCAAGCTGGCCGCCAACTGGGTGATGGGCGACCTGTCCAGCCTGCTCAACAAGCAGGACCTGGAGATCGGCCAGGCACCGGTGAGCGCGGCCCAGCTGGGCGGCCTGATCCTGCGCATCAAGGACGACACCATCTCCGGCAAGATCGCCAAGATGGTGTTCGAAGCCCTGGCCGCCGGTGAAGGCGCCAGCGCCGATGCCATCATCGAAGCCAAGGGCCTCAAGCAGGTCACCGACAGCGGCGCCATCGAGGCCATGCTGGACGAGGTCCTGGCGGCCAACGCCGCCCAGGTCGAGCAATACCGCGCCAGCGACGAAGCCAAGCGCGGCAAGATGTTCGGCTTCTTCGTCGGCCAGGCGATGAAGGCTTCCAAGGGCAAGGCCAACCCCGGCCAGGTCAACCAGTTGCTCAAGCAGAAACTGGAAGGCTGACGGCAGTCGCACGGGGTTACGGACCTGGGCTGACAGTCTCGGTCCGACCCCTTAAGCTGCTGCCGGTCGTTTTGCCAGGAGGCATCGAGATGCATCGGATCCACCGTGCCGGACTGCTGTCGCTGGTCCTGCTGTTCGCTGGTTGCGCCAGTCATGAGAGCTTCCCGCCACCGCTATCCTCCAGCGCGGCCCATGACTATCAGGACACCGGCATGGCGTCCTTCTACTCCAAGTGGCACGCCGGTCGCCGCACCGCCAGCGGCGAGAAGTACGATCCCAACGCCTTGACCGCGGCCCACCGCACCCTGCCCTTCGGCACCCGGGTCCAGGTCACCAATCTGGCCAACGGTCGCAGCGTAGTGGTCCGCATCAATGATCGCGGCCCGACGGTGCGTCGCCGGGTGATCGACCTGTCACGCAGTGCGGCCGATCGCCTCGACATGGTGGCCGATGGCACCTCCAAGGTCAGCATCCGCAGCCTGGACTGACCATTGCGCTAGGCTCGACAGGCCGGGTAGTCCGGCCACCGCGCGCTGCACGTCGAAGCGCCTCTTGGCATGGCGGAATCCTCACGGCTGCGCCGACCTGATTGCCTTGGCCAGGGCGGCACGCACAGGCGGCGTGGCAAGTGCCAGACACAACAGGGCCGCGCTCATGGCGGGATTCTCTGGCTGCACCTTGCACGGATGGGCAGGTGCCGCCCTACCCTTTCCAGGATCGGGGCGTGGTGGGTAATCCAGCGTGGCACCCACACCCTAACGCCCTCAAACCCCGCCGCACTCAGGTAAAGCGGACAAAAAAAGCCCGCGACCAAGAGACTGGACGCGGGTTGTGCAACAGGAAGAGAGGCCGTGAGGCCGCTCTTAGATAACCGTGGTTACTGCGGACCGAGCTTGTCCATCAGTGCCGCCAGTTGCTCGTATTCGTCCTGCTTGAGATCGGTCAGCGGGGTACGCACGGGACCGGCATCGTAGCCAGCGATCTTGGCGCCCGCCTTGACGATGCTGACGGCATAGCCGGCGCAACGGTTGCGGATTTCCAGGTACGGCAGGAAGAAGTCGTCGATCAGCTTGCCGACCGCCTCATGATCGTCACGGGCGATGGCTTCGTAGAATTGCACGGCGGTCTTGGGAACGAAGTTGAACACGGCCGAGGAATAGACCGGAACACCCAGCGCCTTGTAGGCGGCGGCATAGACTTCCGCGGTGGGCAGGCCACCCAGGTAGCTGAAGCGATCACCCAGGCGGCGGCGGATGGCGACCATCAGCTCGATGTCGCCCAGGCCGTCCTTGTAGCCGATCAGGTTCGGGCAGCGCTCGGCCAGTTGCTCCAGATGGTGCGGCTGCAGGCGGCAGACGTTGCGGTTGTAGACCACCACACCGATCTTGACCGACTTGCAGACGGCTTCGACATGAGCGGCCACGCCGTCCTGGCTGGCTTCGGTCAGGTAGTGCGGCAGCAGCAGCAGACCCTTGGCGCCCAGACGCTCGGCTTCCTGTGCATAGGCGATGGCCTGACGGGTGGAGCCACCGACACCGGCGAGGATCGGTACGCTGCCCTGGCAGGTATCCACGGCGGTCTTGATGATGCCGCTGTATTCGCTGGCTTCCAGGGAAAAGAATTCACCGGTGCCACCGGCGGCGAACAGCGCGGTCGCGCCATAGGGGGCCAGCCACTCCAGGCGCTTGGCATAGGTGTCGGGACGGAAGTCGCCGTTGGCATCGAAGTCGGTCAGCGGGAAGGACAGCAGACCGGAAGAGAGGACGTGTTTGAGTTCTTGTGGAGTCATCTTGAGTGCCTCGGCATAGGTTGGACTAAGGTGCGGCAGGTCCGCCACCTGTTGTAAGTCATCGTACAACCTCTTTTATGGAAGGGGCAAGCCCCAACCAGAAAAATGCTCCTTAAGACGCTCCAGCCCTGTTTCAGACCTCTTCCGCCTGACGCTCCATTTCTTCGTGAGCGCGTCTCAGACGCTCTCGACTGTTGCTCAGGTGAAGCCGCATGGCGGCGCGAGCCGCTTCCAAGTTGCCGTCTTCGATGGCCTGGACGATGGCTTCGTGCTCCGCATCCAGACGACGCTGGTAGAGCTGCTGGTCATCGTGGGCGAGATAGGCGGAATTGAGGCGGGTCCGGGGAATCAGCACCGTGCCCAGGTAGCTCATGATGTCGCTGAAATAGCGATTGCCGGTCGAGCTGGCGATCAGCAGGTGCAGCTCCAGGTCGGCGCTCACCGCGCGATCAGGCTCTTCGACGCCGGTGCGCATGGCTTCCAGCAATGCCCACATGGCCTGCAGTTGCTCGGCCGAGCGGCGCTGGGCGGCCAGACCGGCGGCCTCGACTTCCAGGCTGATGCGCAATTCGAGCATCGCCAGCACGTCCTTGAGGGTGGTGATGGTGGCTGGATCGATCGGCAGCGGCGACTCGGGGCGCCGCTCCAGCACGAAGGTGCCGATGCCGTGGCGGGTCTCCACATAGCCACCGGCCTGCAGTCGGGAAATGGCCTCGCGCACCACGGTGCGGCTCACGCCCTGGGCCTGCATGATGGCCGACTCAGTGGGAAGCTTGTCGCCGGGCTGGAACTGGCCGTCGCCGATCTGCTGAATCAGCACCCCGACGACCTCTTCTGCCAGGCTACGGGGTCTTTTTCGGGGGCGGGATACGGTGGGTGCTGACATGGATTTTCGTACCAATTGAAGTAACTCCGGAATCATAGCACCCACCTTCCCCAAAACGCCCGATTTAGACCGCTTAGTCCATATCAAGGCACTTCGCCAACCGCTCTAGGACGCAGTTCTTGTCCCTCCAGCAGCAGGTGGCGGCGGTGGTAGGCGCGCAGACTCGGACGGTGGCCGACGCTGACCAGGGTAAGGCCGGGATTCTCGCTCAGCAGGCGTTCGTAAAGGGCGCGTTCGTCCGCTTCGCTCAATGCCGAGCTGGCTTCATCGAGGAACAGCCAGTCGGGGGCATAGAGCAGCGCCCGCGCCAGGGCCACGCGCTGCTGCTCGCCCGGCGACAGGGTGCGCTCCCAATGACGGGCTTCGTCCAGGTGCTCGCGCAGGTGATCGAGGCGGCATTGATGCAGCACCGCGGCCAGGCGCTCGTCGGAATAGGCATCCGCCGGCTGCGGATAGGCCAGGGCTTCACGCAGGGTGCCGATGGGCAGATAGGGTTGCTGCGGCAGGAACAGCTGACGCCCCGGCGGTACGGCGATACCGCCCTGCCCTTGCCGCCAGAGTCCGGCCAGGGCGCGCAGCAGGGTGCTCTTGCCGCTGCCCGAGGCGCCTTCGATCAGCAGGTGCTCACCACGGGCGATGCGCAGATCGGTGGGGTGTAGCAGCAGCCGGCCGGCGGCGCTCAGGGTGAGGCTCTCCAGCAGCAGGTCCTGATCGCCGGCACGCGGCACCAGCACTTCGGATTCCTGGCCCAGTTCGGCCATGGTCTCGCGGAAGGTGAGCAGGCGATCGGAGATGGCGCGCCAGGACGCCAGGCTGACGTAGGCGTCGACGAACCAGCTGAGGCTTTCCTGGACATTGCCGAAGGCCGAGTTGATCTGCATCAGATCGCCCAGCTGGATCTTGCCGGAAAAGTAACGCGGCGCCGCCAGGACGAAGCCGGCGATGATGGCGATCTGGCTGTAGCCGGCGGTGAAGAAGGTCAGTCGCTTGGTGTAGTTCATTACCAGGTGGTAGTTGCCCCAGACATAGCCGAAGCGCTCCAGCAGACGCTGGTGCTCGTTGGCTTCACCGCGAAACAACGCCAC
Organism: Pseudomonas sp. MS15a(2019); assembly: GCF_013277805.1. NCBI lineage: Bacteria > Pseudomonadati > Pseudomonadota > Gammaproteobacteria > Pseudomonadales > Pseudomonadaceae > Pseudomonas > Pseudomonas sp. MS15a(2019). Next base: position 16,203 of record NZ_VBTN01000017.1, on the reverse strand, counting down.
GCTCTCGGCCTTCTCGCGGACGCGGATCAGGCCGAAGCGCAGGTCGGCCTCATAGCGCTGCTGCTGGTTGTAGAGGCCGATCAGCCGACGGCCGATGAGGTGGGTCAGCCAGGTACCGATGGTGGCGTAGATCAGCGCGGCCCAGAACATATAGGCCGGGATGGTGATGCCGAACAGGGTGATGTCGCCGGAGATGCCGAACAGGATGATGCTGAAGGACACCAGGCTGACCACGGTACGGATGAAGCCCAGGCCCAGACTCAGGGTGGTGTCGGCGAAGTCGCGGATGTCTTCGGTGAGACGCTGGTCGGGGTTATCGGCACCACCCTCACGTTCCAGCTGATAGTAGTTGCGATCGGACAGCCAGAGGCCGAAGTGCTTTTCGGTCAGCCAGCGCCGCCAGTTGATGGTCAGCGCCTGGGTCAGGTACAGCCGGTACACCGCCAGCAGGATGGCGGTGGTCGCCAGGCCGCAGAAGTACAGCATCAGCCGGATGAAGGCGGCCAGATCGCGATTCTGCAGGGCATCGTAGAAGTAGCGATACCAGGTGTTCAGGGCCACCGACAGGCCGACCCCGGCCAGGGACAGGGCGATGACCACGGACAGCAGGAGCCAGGCCTTGCCCTTCTCTTCACTGCGCCAGTAGGGGGTGATCAGGGCCCAGACGCGGGCCAGGAAATGCCCACGGGAAGCCCCGTAGACGGAGGGCACGGGTACGGCGGATTCGGACATGCTCGGACTCTCAAGGACTGCTCAACGAGACGCCTGCACAGCCTATGCCGGAAAGCCTGAACGAATTCTGACTGAAACAATGTAACACTCATCGTCCATGGCCGGTGGACGATGAGGCTCGCTCAGCGGCGTACGGGGCGCTTCTGCAGCTTGCGCTGTAGGGTACGGCGGTGCATGCCCAAGGCGCGGGCGGTCGCCGAGATGTTGCCTTCGTGCTCGGACAGTACCCGCTGGATGTGCTCCCACTGCAGGCGATCCACCGACATGGGATTGTCTGGTACCAGGGTGTCGAGATCGGCGTGCTGGGCGAGCAGGGCAGCCAGGACGTCGTCGGCATCAGCCGGCTTGCACAGGTAGTTGGTGGCGCCGCGCTTGATGGCTTCCACGGCGGTGGCGATGCTGGAATAGCCGGTCAGCAAGACCACGCGCATGTCCGGATGCAATTCCAGCAGCTTGGGCAGCAGCACCAGGCCCGAGTCGCCTTCCATCTTCAGGTCGACCACGGCGTAGTCCGGCAGGTCGTCCTTGGCCAGCTGCAGGCCTTCTTCGGCGCTGTCGGCGATGGACACGCGCAGGCCGCGACGGTCCATGGCGCGGGCCATCACCCGGGTAAAGGTAGGGTCGTCGTCGACCAGCAGGATATGGGGCTGGTCGTCGAAACCGCTGTTGAGGTCGTCAGTCATAGAATTCTCCAGGCATTCACGCCAGGGCGTAGTGCCGCGGCAGGCGCAATTCGGTCAGGGTGCCGCCTTCTTCGTGATTGTAGAGCTTCACCGTGCCACCGGCGCGGGTGACGCTGGCCTGGCTGAGGAACAGGCCCAGGCCGAAGCCCTTGCCCTTGGTGGTGAAGAAGGGCTTGCCCAGCTGCTCGGCGATGGCCAGAGGCACGCCGGCGCCATGGTCGCGGATCGACAGGCATAGCTCGCGGGCATCCCAGTGCAGACGGATGGCCAGGTTTTCCGGGCAGGCGTCGGCGGCATTGTTGAGTAGATTCAGCAGCGCCTGGGTAAGTTCGACCGGCGGCGTCAGCCGCGGCGGCGTGCCCAGACTGACCACCTCGAAACTGTAGCTGGCTTCCGGGCGCATCAGGTGCCAGCGATCCATGGTCGCCTCTAGCCACTCCACGGCGGTCTGTTCCTGCACCGTCTGCCGGCGGTCGGCCTCGGCGGCGCGCACCAGTTGCTGCAGGGTCTGCTTGCACTGGCCGACCTGCGCCTGCAACAGCTTGAGGTCCTCGCTCAGGGTCGGCTGATTGGCATGCTCCTGCTGCAATTCCTTGAGCAGCACGCTCATGGTAGACAGCGGCGTGCCCAGTTCGTGGGCAGCGCCCGCGGCCTGGGTGGCCACCGCCAGCAGTTGCTGGTCGCGCATGGCTTGCTCGCGGCGCTGGGCCTGCAGATTTTCCTGCTCGCGCAGGGCAGTGGCCATCCTCGCGACGAACAGGGTGATGACGGCGGCGGACAGGGCGAAGCTCAGCCACATGCCGTAGCTGAGCACCGCACCGTCGTTGGCCACCAGCAGATGCAGCGGCTCGTAGGAGAGCAGCATCAGCGAGAAGACCACCAGGGTCAGGGCCGCCAGCACCAGGGTGTAGAGCCAGGGCAGCGTGGCCGCGGCGATGGTCAGGGGCACCAGGTAATAGGAGGCGAAGGGGTTGGTCGGACCTCCGGCGAAATACAACAGGGCGCTGTGGATGGCCAGGTCGCAGCCCAGGTGCGCGGCATATTCCTGCTCGGTGACCGGCCAGGGGCGGGTCAGCCGCAGGGCGGCGAACAGGCAGAGCACCGCCGAGACGCCCAGGGTGATGGCCAGGGCCGTCCAGGGCAGCTGGACGATGCCCGACAGCCGGGCGATGCCGACCGAGCCGGCCTGGGCGGCCAGCACCAGCACGCGGATAAGCACCAGGCGCCCGAGATTCTGGCGATTGGCGGACAACCATTGAACGGGCAAGGAGAACATGCGAGGTTCCAGGCGCAAGAAACGATCGAGACGGCAGCCCCTGGCGGGCCTGCCCGTCAGAGCAGACTCGCCATTATAGCGAGAGCCGTTCGCCCTCAGCCGCCGACGCGGCAAAGCGACGCACCAACCGGCGGGTCTGAGGTCACACCGCTGTCGTACCGCCAATCAGGAGAACACCATGACCCCTTCCCTACGCCCGCTCGCGCTGGGCGCCGCCCTGTTCAGTGCCCTGCTCGCCACCGGCGTCCAGGCCGACGAACCGCGCTACAACCAGATCAGCCTGAGGGCCGAGGTCAGTCGTGAAGTGCCGCGCGACCGCATGCAGGTCATGCTCTATACCGAAAGCCAGGGCCAGGATCCGGCGGCCCTGGCCAGCGACACCACCAAGACCCTCAACGCGGCTCTAGAACAGGCACGCAAGGTCAAAGGCGTGGATGTCTCCCTGGGCAATCGCAACACCTATCCGGTCTACGAAGATCAGGGTCGGGCGATCAACGCCTGGCGCGAGCGCGGTGAACTGCGCCTGGAAAGCGCCGACTTCGCCGCCCTGTCCAAGCTGACCGGCGAACTGCTGGGCAGCCTGAAGATGGGCAATCTGCAATTCACCATCGCCGACGGCACCCGCAAGCAGCAGGAGGACGCCCTGTTCAAGGACGCCGTGGCCGCCTTCAAGGCACGCGCCCAGTTGGCCACCGAGGCCCTGGGTGGCTCGGGCTATCGCATCGTCAATCTGGACCTGGGCACCAGCGGTGTTCCCCAGCCGCTGCCGATGCTGCGCATGTCGGCGATGAAGGCCGCCAGTGATGCCGTGACCCCTGACGTCGCCCCGGGCACGACCACTGTCGAAGTGACGGCAGGCGGTACCATCGAAGTACAGATGCCCTGATCTAGTGCAGAAAAGTAACAATGCTGTCTCGGTGCGCACTTTTGGTGCGCACCGATTTCTAGTTGCGACACCTCGTCTTACATCTTTGCGACATCTGTTTTGTGTTTGGGTCACCTTGGGTCAATAGCTCGCCTGAGCTATGGACATGGGCATAAGCTGTGCATGTGGGCTCATTTGTCCACAAGACACCGGCATTCTGTTTCGCAACGCCACATCGTGTTGCGCCGTCCCCGACATGAGGTCTCCATGCACAAGAACGTACTCGCTGCCCTCTTCGCTTCCGGTCTGCTGGCCGGCGCACCCCTGGCCCAGGCGGCCAACCTGGTGTTCTGCTCCGAAGGCAGCCCCGCCGGCTTCGATCCGGCGCAATACACCACTGGCACCGACTGGGACGCCTCGGCCGAGACCGTGTTCAACGAACTGGTGCAGTTCGAGCGCGGCGGCACCCAGGTCAAGCCTGGCCTGGCCGAAAGCTGGGACATCAGCCCGGACAGCAAGACCTACACCTTCCATCTGCGCCAGGGCGTGAAGTTCCATACCACCGACTACTTCAAGCCGACCCGCGACTTCAATGCCGATGACGTGGTCTTCACCTTCCAGCGCATGCTGGACAAGAACCAGCCGTTCCGTAAGGCCTATCCCACCGAGTTCCCCTACTTCACCGACATGGGCCTGGACAAGAATATCGCCAAGGTCGAGAAGGTCGATGAGCACAGCGTGCGCTTCACCCTGAACGACGTCGACGCGGCCTTCCTGCAGAACGTCGCCATGCCTTTCGCTTCGATCCTGTCCGCCGAGTACGCCGATCAGCTACTCAAGCAGGGCAAGGCCGCCGATATCAACCAGAAACCGGTCGGCACAGGGCCCTTCGTCTTCAGCCGCTACCAGAAGGATGCGGTGATCCGCTTCAAGGCCAACCCCAGCTACTGGGACAAGGAAGACGGCCCCAAGGTGGACAACCTGATCTTCTCCATCAACACCGATCCTTCCGTACGCATCCAGAAACTCAAGGCCGGCGAGTGCCAGATCACCGCCTACCCGCGCCCGGCCGACCTGGAAGGTCTGAAGAAGGACGCCAACCTGCAGATGCCGTCGCAGCCCGGCTTCAACGAAGGCTGGCTGGGCTTCAACGTCAAGCACGCGCCGCTGGACAAGATCGAGGTGCGCCAGGCGCTGGATATGGCTATCAACAAGAAGGCCATCATCGACACCGTCTACCAGGGCGCCGGTCAGGAGGCGGTCAATGCCATGCCGCCGACCCAGTGGTCCTATGACACCTCGATCAAGGCGGTGCCTTACGATCCTGCCAAAGCCAAGGCCATGCTGGAGAAGGCAGGCGTCAAGGAAGGCACCGAGATCACCCTCTGGGCCATGCCGGTGCAACGCCCCTACAACCCCAATGCTCGCCTGATGGCCGAGATGATCCAGCAGGATTGGTCCAAGGTCGGCGTCAAGGCCAGGATCGTCAGCTACGAATGGGGCGAGTACATCAAGCGTGCCCATAACGGCGAGCACGACAGCCTGTTGATCGGCTGGAGTGGCGACAACGGTGACCCGGACAACTGGTTGGGCACCAACTTCGGCTGCGACGCGGTCGGTGGCAACAACTTCTCCATGTGGTGCTACAAGCCCTACGAGGATCTGATCCAGGCTGCCAAGCGCACCACCGACCAAGCCAAGCGTACCGAGCTCTACCAGCAGGCTCAGAAGGTCATCATGGAGCAGCGCCCGCTGGCGCCCATCGCCCATTCGACCCTCTATATGCCCATGCGCAAAGAGGTCCAGGGCTTCAAGATCAGCCCCTTCGGACTGAACCAGTTCTACGGCGTCAGCGTCAGCAAGTGAAGCCGCTTGGCCAGGGTCGGGAGCTAGACTCCCGGCCTTGGCCGTTCATTTGACTGATGGAGTGAGACCCATGCGCCTTCCCTACGCCTACTCGTTGCTGGCGGCGAGCCTGCTCGCCTGCGCTCCCGTGGCCCAGGCCGCGAGCAATCTTGTCTATTGCTCGGAAGCCAGCCCGGCCGGTTTCGATCCGGCGCAATACACCTCGGGTACCGAATTCGATGCCTCGGCCGAAACGGTCTTCAACCGCCTGGTGCAGTTCCAGCGTGGCGGCACCACCCTGGAGCCGGGCCTGGCGACCCAATGGGACGTGAGCGCGGATGGCAAGACCTATACCTTCCACCTGCGCCAGGGCGTGAAATTCCACACCACCGACTACTTCAAGCCCACGCGCGACTTCAACGCCGACGACGTGGTCTTCACCTTCCAGCGCATGCTGGATAAAAACCAGCCGTTCCGTAAGGCCTATCCCACCGAATTCCCCTACTTCACCGACATGGGGCTGGACCAGAACATCGCCAAGGTGGCCAAGGTCGACGACCACACCGTGGTCTTCACCCTGAACAAGGTGGACGCCGCCTTCGCCGCCGACTTGGCGATGAGCTTCGCCTCCATTCAATCGGCCGAATACGCCGATCAGTTGCTCAAGGAAGGCAAGCCCGAGCTGCTCAACCAGCAGCCCATCGGCACCGGTCCCTTCGTCTTCAGTCGCTACCAGAAGGATGCGGTGATCCGCTTCAAGGGTAATCCGGACTACTGGAAGCCCGAGGACGTCAAGCTCGACAACCTGATCTTCGCCATTACCCCCGATGCCGCTACCCGCCTGCAGAAGCTCAAGGCCAACGAGTGCCAGGTCAGCGGCTATGCGCGCCCGGCGGATCTGGTGGAGATGAAGCAGGATCCTCATCTCAAGGTGCTGCAGCAGCCAGGTTTCAACGTCGGCTTCCTCGCCTACAACGTCCAGCATCCGCCGCTGGACAAGCCCGAGGTGCGCCGCGCCCTGGACATGGCCATCAACAAGCAGGCCATTGTCGACACCGTGTTCCAGGGCGCTGGCCAGGTGGCGCAGAACGTGATCCCGCCCAACCAGTGGTCCTACGGCAAGAGCATCAAGGGCGCGCCCTATGATCCGACCAAGGCCCGCGCCCTGCTCAAGCAGGCCGGGATCAAGGACGGCACCGAAATCGCCCTCTGGGCCATGACCGTGCAGCGCTCTTCCAACCCCAACGCCCGCCAGTCGGCGCAGATGATCCAGCAGGACTGGGCCAAGGTCGGCATCAAGGCCAAGATCGTCAGCTACGAATGGGGCGAATACATCAAGAGAGCCAAGGCCGGCGAACACGATGTCCTGACCTATGGCTGGACCGGTGACAACGGCGATCCGGACAACTGGCTGGGCGTGCTCTATGGCTGCAGCGCCATCGGCGGCAGCAACTATGCGCGCTGGTGCGACAAGGACTACGACGCCCTGATCCAGCAGGCCAAGACCAGCAACGATCGCACCGAGCGCACCCGTCTCTACGAGCAGGCGCAACAACTCATTCGCCAGCAGATGCCGGTGAGCCCCATGGCCCATTCGGTGGTGTCCCAGCCCATGCGCAAAGAAGTGCAGGGCTTCAAGATCAACCCCTTCGGCGTCACCGGTTTCTATGGCGTAAGCCTCGACCGCTGATCCTGTCCGGCCCGCCTGGCGGGCCTTCACGAGGAGCCTTCCGTGTCCAAACCGCTATTCTCGCTGTCTCTCGCCGCCCTCCTCTGCCTGACGGCCAATGCCGCCCTCGCCCGGCCCCTGGTGGTCTGCACCGAGGCCAATCCGGAAGGCTTCGATCCGGGTCGCTACACCTCCGGCTATACCTTCAATGCCTCGGCCACGCCGCTGTACAACCGCCTGGTGGAATTCAAGCAGGGCACCGCCGAGCTGGAGCCGGGCCTGGCCGAAAGCTGGGAGGTCTCCGCCGATGGCCTGCAATACACCTTCGCCCTGCGCCAGGGGGTGAAATTCCACACCACCGATTACTTCAAGCCCAGCCGCGACTTCAACGCCGACGACGTGGTGTTCAGCTTCGAGCGCATGCTCGACAAGAACAATCCCTGGTACAACCTCTCCCCCAGCGGCTATCCCTATGCCGCGGCCATGGAGATGGGCACCCTGATCAAGTCCATCGACAAGGTGGACGACAGCCATGTGCGCTTCACCCTCAACCAGCCCGAGGCGCCCTTCCTCGCCGACCTGGCCATGGCCTTCGGTTCGATCCTGTCCAAGGAATACGCCGACAGCCTGCTCGCCAGCAAGAAGACCGACGACATCAACCAGAAGCCCATCGGCACCGGCCCCTTCGTCTTCCAGCGCTATGCCAAGGATTCCAATACCCGCTACAAGGTCAATCCGGACTACTTCGGCAAGAAGCCGCAGATGGATGGCCTGGTGCTGGCGGTGACCCTGGATCCCAACGTGCGCATCCAGCGGGTGCGCAACAACGAGTGCCAGATCGGCCTGACGGTCAAACCGCAGGACGTGCCGATGCTCAAGCAGGACAAGAGCCTCAAGCTGGCCCAGGTGGAAAGCCAGACCACCTCCTTCCTGGCGATGAACACCCGGCACAAGGCGCTGAGCGACGTACGGGTCCGCCAGGCCATCGCCATGGCCTTCGATCAGCAGAACTACCTGAAGACGGTGTTCGGCGAAGGCGGTGCCAAGGCGGCGATCAATCCCTATCCCTCTTCGCTGCTGGGCTACGCCAAGGACATCAAGCCCTGGCCCCATGATGTGGAAAAAGCCAAGGCGCTGCTCAAGGAAGCCGGCTACACCGACGGCCTCACCCTCAAGTACTACATCAGCACCGGCAGCGGCCCGGGCGGCAGTCCGGCCCTGGTGGCCCAGCTGATCCAGGGTGACCTGGCCAAGATCGGCATCAAGGCCGAGATCACCCAGTTCGAGTGGGGCGAGTTCGTCAAGCGCACCAAGGCCGGCGAGCACGACCTGATGATGATGAGCTGGACCGGCGACAACGGCGATCCGGACAACTTCCTCACCACCAACCTGAGCTGCGCTGCGACTGAAAGTGGCGAGAACCGCGCCTTCTGGTGCGACAAGGCCTTCAACGACGCCATCGAAAAGGCCAAGCGCATCAACGACCCGGCCCAGCGCACGGCGCTGTATGAGCAGGCCCAGCAGATCTTCCACCAGCAGATGCCCTGGATTCCGCTGGCGCATCCGCTGTTCACCGACGTCCTGCAACCCAAGGTGCAGGGCTATGTGCAGAGTCCGTTGGGGGTCTACGACTTCTCCACGGTGACCCTCGACTGATCGGCACCTGATGCCGTAAGCGACCGGGCCCGGGCGGCCCGCCCCTCGACCTTTCCCGCCTCGCGCCGTGTTTCGGCGCGACGGGTTCGGTCGTGCCGGAAAACGCCCAGATAACAGAAAAAACGATAGCTTTGGAGCACCTTCTATGACCAACGTCCACCGTGGAGGCCTCGCCCTCTCCCTGCTCACCCTGGCCCTGACCGCCCACGCCCAGTCCCCGGCGCCGGAAGATCCCAGCTACGCCAACGAGGTCCAGACCCTGCCCAACGTGCAGAAGCCGGTGAAGGGCCAGGCAGGCGCCAAGGGCTTCTTCGCCGATGACAGCCTGACCCTGACCACGCGCAACTTCTTTGCCCGCGAGACCAGCTCCGATCCGGTCTTCAGCTACAGCAAGAACGGCACCCGGGTGCGCACCCACTCGCGCAATACCTGGGTCCAGGCCACGGCGCTCAAGTACAGCTCCGGCTACACCCAGGGTCCGGTGGGCTTCGGCATCGACGTGGCCGGCTACCAGGCCACCAACCTGGAGCGCGGCAAGGGCCAGATCGGTGGCGGCGGCAACCGCACCCTGGCCAACGCCGAGGGTGAGGGCCATGCCGAGTGGTCCAAGCTGGGCATCGCCGATGCACGCTTCCGCGTCTCCAACACCGAACTCAAGATCGGTCGTTTCATGCTCGACACCCCGGTGATCAGCTACAACGACAACCGCCCCTTCCCCTCCGGTTTCGACGGTTTCGCCCTGACCAGCGATGAATGGGACAACCTCTCGCTGCAGGGCGGCAGCTTCACCCGCGTCAGCCCGCGGACCGGCGCTGGCGATGAGAAGTGGACCACCGAGTACGGCACCCGCGAGGTCACCGCCGACCGCCTGAGCTTTCTCGGCGGCAACTACAAGCTGCCCCAGGGCTGGGAGGTCAGCGTCTATGGCGCCAACTTCGAAGACGTCTGGAACCAGTACTTCCTGAGCGTCACCCAGGCCGGCGGCAACCTCGACACCTTCGCCTGGAAGGCGGTGGCCAACGCCTATCGCACCGTCGACGCCGGCAGCGCCAAGGCCGGCGACATCGACAACACTGCCTGGAGCCTGGCGTTCACCGGCAGCCACCAAGCCCACAGCCTGACTCTGGCCTACCAGCAGATCGACGGCAACGAGTACTTCGACTACGCCCACGAGACCGCGGCCATCTACCTGGCCAACTCCCTGGTCTCGGACTACAACGGCCCCAACGAGAAGTCGCTGCAGATCCGCTACGAGACCGACTGGAGCTACTTCGGCGTGCCCGGTCTGAGCACCGGCGTCTGGTACGCCAAGGGCTGGGACATCGACGGCACCCACTACGACGCCGGCGCCGGCAAGTACGCCAACTATGCGGAAGTCCTGCAGCAGGATGGCGAGAAGCACCGCGAGATCGGCCTGGTCACCACCTACAAGGTGCAACAGGGCACGCTCAAGGACAGCCGCTTCCGCCTGCTGCTGACCGATCACCGCGCCAGCCAGAATCAGGTCGACGGCAACGTCAAGGAGCTGCGCCTGGTCTCCACCCTGCCGTTCAACCTGCTGTGACGGCCATGCCCGGCAGATTTCTCGCGGCGCCCGGCATCTGGCGGGGATCGCGTCGCGAACACCGGCGAAGCCCCGGCCATGTCGAGGATATCGACGCCCGTGGCAACGTGGTAGTCTGCCGGGTTTGGAGCGCTGGCCCAGAGCGCTCTTCGAACCTACTCGTAGGATCGAACGAGCCTGCTGCCCGCAGGTGGCGTTCGGTACGGACCAGGATGGTCCCTTCAGGGATGAATCCAGACCCACAAGGTCTGAGAGTCAGAGCAAAAGCTCTTTAGCTTTTGCGCGGGCTCTCACTTAAAAACGCGGCCGGGCATGTACTCGCGCCGTCTTGATCAGCCTCAAGAGGAGATACCCCCTCCGATGCTCGCCTTCATCGCCCGTCGCTTCGGGCTGCTGATACCGACGTTCTTTGGCGTCACCCTGCTGACCTTCGCCCTGATCCGCCTCATCCCCGGCGATCCGGTGGAAGTCATGATGGGCGAACGCCGCGTCGATCCGCAGATGCACGCCGAAGCCATGCACCGCCTGGGCCTCGACAAGCCCCTGTACCAGCAGTATTTCGACTACATCGGCAATCTCGCCCAGGGCAACCTCGGCGAATCCCTACGCAGTCGCGTCGGGGTCTGGGACGAATTCCTGACCCTGTTCCCGGCCACCCTGGAACTCTCGGTGGCGGCCATGCTGTTCGCCACGGTCTTCGGCGTGCTGGCCGGCATCATCGCCGCCCTCAGGCGCGGCTCCACGGTGGACCACGGGGTGATGGGCGTGGCCCTGACCGGCTATTCGATGCCGATCTTCTGGTGGGGCCTGCTGCTGATCATGCTGTTCTCGGTGCAACTCGGCTGGACCCCGGTCTCCGGTCGCCTGGACCTGCTCTACGACATTCCGCCGCGCACCGGCTTCATGCTCATCGACACCCTGCTCTCCGATGAGCCCGGCGCCTTCGTCGATGCCCTCAAGCACCTGATCCTGCCGGCCATCGTGGTGGGCACCATTCCCCTGGCGGTAATCGCCCGCATGACCCGCTCGGCCATGCTCGAGGTCCTGCGTGAGGACTATGTGCGCACCGCTCGCGCCAAGGGTCTGTCGCCAGGCCGAGTGGTCTTCGTCCACGCCCTGCGCAATGCCCTGATCCCGGTGTTGACGGTGCTCGGCCTGCAGGTCGGCAGCCTGCTCTCCGGCGCGGTGCTCACCGAGACCATCTTTTCCTGGCCCGGCATCGGCAAGTGGCTGATCGAGGCCATCGGCGCCCGGGACTACCCAGTGGTGCAGAACGGCATCCTGCTGATCGCCACCCTGGTCATCCTGGTCAATTTCGTCGTGGACATCCTCTACGGCCTGGTCAATCCGCGCATCCGCCACCAGCGTTGATGCGCCCATACGGACAGAGCCTATGACAACGGTAAACACCCCGGCCGCTCAAGACCCGAGCGCCCTCTATCCCTCTCCCTTCAAGGAGTTCTGGCACGCCTTCGCCCGCAACAAGGGCGCCCTCGGTGGGCTGGTCTTCATGGTCATCGTGGTGTTCTGCGCGCTCTTCGCGCCCTGGGTCGCACCCCATGCGCCCAGCGAGCAGTTCCGCGACTTCATGCTCACCCCGCCGCTGTGGCTGGACGGTGGCAACAGCCAGTTCCCGCTGGGCACCGACGAGCTGGGGCGTGACCTGCTCAGCCGACTGATCCACGGCGCCCGGCTGTCGCTGCTGATCGGCCTGGCCTCGGTGGTCTTCTCGCTGATCCCCGGCATCCTGCTTGGGCTGGTCGCCGGCTTCTCGCCCAACCGCGCCGGTCCGGTGATCATGCGCCTGATGGACATCATGCTGGCGCTGCCCTCGCTGCTGCTGGCCGTGGCCATCGTCGCCATCCTCGGCCCAGGCCTGATCAACACCGTGGTGGCCATCGCCATCGTCTCGCTGCCCTCCTATGTCCGCCTGACCCGCGCCGCGGTGATGGGCGAACTGCATCGCGACTACGTCACCGCCTCGCGACTGGCCGGCGCCGGCACCCTGCGCCTGATGTTCGTCAGCGTGCTGCCCAACTGCATGGCGCCGCTGATCGTCCAGGCCACCCTGAGCTTTTCCTCGGCGATCCTCGATGCCGCCGCCCTGGGCTTCCTCGGCCTCGGCGTGCAGCCGCCCACCCCCGAGTGGGGCACCATGTTGGCCTCGGCCCGCGACTACATCGAGCGCGCCTGGTGGGTGGTGACCCTGCCGGGTCTCGCCATCCTCTTCACCGTGCTGGCCATCAACCTGATGGGCGACGGCCTGCGCGATGCCCTCGATCCGCGTCTGAAGGTGCAGTCATGAGCCTCCTCGAAATCCAGAACCTCTCGGTGCGCTTCGGTGGCACCGACGCCCCGCCGGTGGTGGAAGGCCTCGATCTCACCGTGGATCAGGGCGAGATCGTCGCCATCGTCGGCGAATCCGGCTCCGGCAAGTCGGTGACCATGATGGCCGTGATGGGCCTGATCGATCACCCCGGCCGCATCACCGCCGACCGCCTGGCCTTCGACGGCCAGGACCTGCTCAGCCTCAAGGGCCGCCGCCGGCGGCACCTGATAGGCAAGGAGCTGTCGATGGTCTTCCAGGACCCGATGACGGCGCTCAACCCCAGCTACACCGTGGGCTTCCAGCTGGAAGAGGTGATCCGCCAGCACCTGGGCCTCAAGGGTCGCGCCGCTCGCCAGCGCGCCCTGGAATTGCTGGAAAAGGTCGAGATCCCGGCCGCGGCCAGTCGCCTCGGCGCCTATCCGCACCAGCTGTCCGGGGGCATGAGCCAGCGCGTCGCCATCGCCATGGCCATCGCCGCCGAGCCGCGCCTGCTCATCGCCGACGAACCCACCACCGCCTTGGACGTGACCATCCAGGCGCAGATCATGGAGCTGCTGGTCAATCTGCAGCGCGACGAGGGCATGGGCCTGATCCTCATCACCCACGACCTCGCCGTGGTGGCCGAGACCGCCCAGCGCGTGGTGGTGATGTATGCCGGTCAGGCGGTGGAGAAAGGCGTGGTGCCGACGCTGTTCGACGCCCCCGCCCATCCCTACACCGAAGCTCTGCTGGCGGCCATTCCCGAACACAGCCAGACCGACCGCCTGCACACCCTGCCCGGCATCGTCCCCGGTCGCTACGACCGGCCGGCCGGCTGCCTGCTCAGCCCGCGCTGCCCCTATGTGCAGCCGCGCTGCCAGGAGCGCCCGGCGCTGGAGCCCTACGATCGCGGGGCGGTGCGCTGCTTCTTCCCGCGCAACGTAGCGCCCGGCGAGGTGCCCGAGGTGCTGCCCGAACATCAACGTCCCAGCCAGTTGCCGGAGGATCGCCATGGCGCCGTCTGAAGCCACCGTCCTCGCCCGCTCCACCCCTGCGGAGCAGGCGCCCGAGCACCTCGTGCTCGAAGCCAAGGGCCTGACCCAGCACTATCAAATCTCCCGCGGGCTGTTCAAGGACAATGCCACGGTCAAGGCGCTCAACGGCGTCTCCTTCGACCTGCAGGCCGGGCGCACCCTGGCCGTGGTGGGTGAGTCCGGTTGCGGCAAGTCGACCCTGGCCCGTGCCCTGACCCTGATCGAGCAGCCCACCGCCGGCAGCCTGGTCATCGGCGGCCAGGACGTGGCCAACGCCGACGCCGCCCGCCGCAAGGAACTGCGCCGCGAGGTGCAGATGGTGTTCCAGAACCCCTACGCCTCGCTCAATCCGCGGCGCAAGATCGGCGACCAGCTGGCCGAACCGCTGCAGATCAACACTAGCCTGTCCCGCAGCGAAAGACGCGAGAAGGTGCAGGCGATGATGCAGCAGGTGGGCCTGCGTCCGGAGCACTACCAGCGCTATCCGCACATGTTCTCCGGTGGCCAGCGCCAGCGTATCGCCGTGGCCCGCGCCATGATGCTGCAGCCCAAGGTGCTGGTGGCGGACGAGCCGACCTCGGCGCTGGACGTTTCCATCCAGGCGCAGGTGCTCAATCTGTTCATGGATCTGCAGCAGCAGTACCGGACCGCCTATGTGTTCATCTCCCACAACCTCTCGGTGGTGCGCCATATCGCCGACGAGGTGATGGTGATGTACCTGGGCTGCATCGTCGAAAAGACCAGTCGCGACCTGCTGTTCGAGCGGCCCCTGCATCCCTATACCCAGATGCTGCTGTCGGCCACCCCGAGTCTGCACCCGGATCAGAGCAAGCCGCGCATCCGCATTCAGGGCGAACTGCCCAATCCGCTGGATCCGCCACCCGGTTGCGTCTTCCACCGTCGTTGCCCCTATGCGACGGAGAAGTGCAAGACCGAGGTCCCGGCGTTGCGCAACGTGGAAGCCCGCCAGGTGGCCTGCCACTATGCGGAGAACTTTCTCTAGCTGGAAAAGCTGATCGCGGCCATGGGCCGCTCCTACAGGGTGTACCGTAACCTGTAGGAGCGGTCGCTACGGCGCACCGCCATGGCCGCGATGGAGATCCCGCCCCATGCACATCCGCCCCTTCCAGTCCGCCGACACCGATGCCCTGGTCAGCCTCTGGCAGGCCTGTGATATGACTCGCCCCTGGAACGATCCCTACCGTGACATCCAGCGCAAGCTTGCCGAGCAACCCGAGTTGTTCCTGGTGGGCGAGGTGGACGGCACCCTCATGGCCAGCGTCATGGTCGGCACCGATGGCCATCGCGGCTGGCTCTACTACCTGGCGGTGGCACCGGAGCATCAGCGGCGTGGCCACGCCCGGCGGCTGGTGGCGACTGCCGAACAGCTGCTGAGCGAACGCGGCTGCCCCAAGCTGCAGCTGATGGTGCGGCGGGACAATGCGGCAATCATCGGCTTCTATACGGCCTTGGGTTATGTGGAAGCCGAGGTCATCACCCTGGGCAAGCGGCTGATCGCCGACGATTAGGGTGGAAGGCGGCGAAGCCCTGTCCGCTGGCGATACTCAACGCCCAGTGGAAAACGCCCAGCGGCTTTCCACGCTACGGACCGATAGCGTCCGTAGCGGAGGTAACGGCGCAGCCTTACCCCCGCGGAGTCGAACCTGCTGTGGAAATCCCTGGACGGTTTTCACCGCGTGTAGCCGGTGTAGAGTGGATGGACAGGGAAGACCCTGTGAGGAGACGGGCTTCCGCCTTCCCTGTTAGCGAGGCCGTCAGGTCCCTGTCACCTCGCTGTCAGGCTGCTGTCGGGTTGTCGTCGTGTCGGACAGAAGGCCCTGCGGCTAGGCTTTTGCTCGTCCACCACCGCTGGAGAAACCGAGATGCAACTGCCTAACAAGATCAAGGAACACCGCCTGGCCCGAGCGTGGTCGCAAGAGCAGCTGGCTGAACTCGCGGGCATCAGCACCCGTACGGTGCAACGCATCGAAAATGGCGAGCAGGCCAGTCTGGAGACCCTGAGCGCCCTGGCTGCCGTTCTGGAAATCAGCGTTGCCGACCTGACAGGGCAAGCCACTCAAGCAGTGGGATCCGCTGCAGACGAGCGAATCGCGAATGCCCGTGAACAGGTCGCCGCCGAGATCGGCTTCTATTGGCAGGTGCTGCGCGGCCTGGTCATCTGTGTCTTTCTCTATGTGCTCAATCGCGCGACCTCGCCTGAGAGCCACTGGTCCCTGTGGGTCGCCGCCATCTGGGGAATTCTGTTGCTGGGTCGTGGCATCCAGACCTTCTTCCTGCGCGACAGGATCGCCCTCTGGCAGCACGCCCGGCTGCAAAAGCTCTTGCGGAAGTAGGAAAGGCCACCGATCGGTACCAGCGTTAGGCGCAGCTGAACCGCCTAGCTGGTCATGGCGCTGCTACTGGGCAGCCAGACCTTCGGGGCAGGCGGCGCCGTTGGGCTTCGCTGCGCTCAGCGCCAACCTACGGGTGTGTCATCAAACCGCCGTAGATACCATCTCTCCCATCAATCACAACAGGTCCTCTAAAGGGCCTGTCGTGGTTGATAAGGTC
>NZ_VBTN01000016.1:0-65375 GCF_013277805.1 Pseudomonas sp. MS15a(2019) | reverse complement strand
GACAGTTACCGCGTCGACTCATGCTGCTGATCAGATTGTTGGCCTTGAGGAAACTCTGCCAGTCCGAGCTGCTGAACTGGCTGCCCTGGTCGGAATGGATCATCACTTCCTGCTTGGGCTTGCGCCGCCACACTGCCATCAGCAACGCATCGATGGCCAGATCGCTGCACATCCGAGGCTTCATCGACCAGCCGATCACTTGGCGAGAAAACAGATCCAGCACCACCGCCAAGTACAACCAGCCCTCATACGTGCGGATGTAAGTGATGTCGGTGACCCAGACCTTGTTCGGTTCACTGATATTGAACTGCCGCTCCAGACGGTTGGGCGAGGCCACTGGCGGCTTGCCACCGTAGTACCCGGGGCGCCGGCGATAACCGGTCTGAGAGCGCAGCCCCTCTCTCCTCATCAGGCGAGCCA
This sequence comes from Pseudomonas sp. MS15a(2019), assembly GCF_013277805.1. Classification (NCBI taxonomy): domain Bacteria; kingdom Pseudomonadati; phylum Pseudomonadota; class Gammaproteobacteria; order Pseudomonadales; family Pseudomonadaceae; genus Pseudomonas; species Pseudomonas sp. MS15a(2019). The sequence goes on along the minus strand of NZ_VBTN01000016.1, from coordinate 64,955 downwards.
CACGATGCCGGCCACAGGACTCGCCCAGCTCACGCAGGTCGTCGTGGATCTTGCGGTAGCCGTAGACCCCGCCGCTTTCCAACCAGGCATGCTTGATCAATCCGAGCAGACGCTGATCTTCCTTGGCACGCGCGGATTTCGGCTCGGCCAGCCAGGCGTAGTAACCGCTGGGATGCACCTGGAGGGTCTGGCAGAGACGCCGTACCGGGTACTCCACCGACAGTTTGCTGATAACGGCGTACTTCAGCCGGACTCCTTGGCAAAGTACGCAGCGGCCTTTTTTAGGATGTCTCGCTCTTCGGTCACCCGCTTGAGTTCCGCGCGCAAGCGACGCAGCTCAGCCTGCTGATCATCTACCTGCTGCCGCTGTATTTGGGGTTTGCTGTAGCGCTTTACCCAGGCGTACAGGCTGTGTGTGGACACGCCTAAACGCTCTGCTACATCAGCAACGCGCAAGCCGCGTTCAGTGATGTGCTTGACCGCTTCAATCTTGAATTCTTCGGGGTAACGCTGGTTGCTCATGGCACCTCCTGCTGGGTCTCATTATGAGGCTTGGAGGTGTCTACGAAACTAGGGGCGATTCACCCATTTGTCGTAGGCTAATTCTGGCGCGGTCAGGGTGTAATCCGTTGGCAGCGCCCTCAGCGGCACTCGATGCATCCCACGCTTCGCCTTTTTCGGTCAGCTGCCACATGCTTCGTTCATGAGGCACGCGCATCCAAGGTGCCGCATGCCTCAAGTGTGTGCAGATGCCAGCGGATCTCGCGCGTGATGGGACTGCAAGGCTGGCCGGCCGCGCCGATTGGCTACTTGTCGTGAACCTCACGGTCCTGGAGCCATGCGGCGGCGAGCCGATAGAGCTCCGCGTTGGCCAGCGGCTGGCCCGGGGGGCCGGAAGGCCACTTCGACGAGTGGGAAGTTGTCAAGCTTTGGAGAGTGGATCACGGTGAGGACTACTCGAGGTCGGGTTGGTAGGCGAACGCCGCGAGCCACGCCCGGACGCGTGTGCCCTCATCGATCAGCGGACGATAGTGCGGTGCGGTGTAGTCGCGCGAGCGACCGTTGCATAGCGAGAGATTCTTTTCGCTATGCGACAGTACCTCTACCGAGATAGAACACCTAGCACCTATGGCAGTGGCCTCTTTCTGGAAGTATGAAATCGGGGGCGCGTGGGCATTTGATGCGTGCGCGAAATTCGGCCATGGATCATCTGAGTGATCGGCAACCGAGCTGGATGAAAGATTCTTACAGCAGATCTGATGGCCCACGAGAACCAAGATAGGGGAGGGTGCTGAGAAGCAGCTGGTGAAGCATCCTAGTCTCAGACGTTGGATCAAGGGCGCTGAAAATGACAGCGCCGGCGGTGATACACAAGGTCCGCCGGCGTCGGTCGGCGTAGTTACTCGCCCTGTAGCCAGCTCTCAACGGTGTCCGCACCGTGCTCGGATTTCCAAGCCTTCAGTCGCTTGTGGTTGCCGCCCTTAGTCTCGATGACTTCACCGGTTTCAGGGTGTTTATAGCGCTTCAGCGTACGCACCCGGCGCTGTTGCGGAACAGCAGGGGCACTATTTTTGCGACCCGAATTGGCACTGCGATCAGGATCCAGGATTGCAATAACGTCCCGGAGCGATTTGCTGTGCTCGCCGAGCAGAGCGCGCAGTTTCTTCTCGAATTCGAGCTCTTTCTGCAGACGCTCATCGCTATTAAGCTGTTCCAGGCGCTGCTTGAGTTCTTCAATTGCAGCTTCGGTTTGACGGTATTCTTGGATCAGGGACATCGTGATCTTCTCGAGATTAAGCGGTGATTGCCGTTATAGCCTTTTCATTTGCAAATTACTAGGGCGAAACGTAAATAAATTATCGGAGCTTCACGGAAGCATCAACGATAATCGAATTTGGGTGCGTGAATCCCATTACGCCTCTGCTTGAGCGCGGTACCTCGCGTTTTCGAAAGCAAACACTCTGGCCCACATGATCCGCTCTTTGATTTCCCGATGGAAGGCGCCTTTTGCGTCACTGGGTAAATAAAAAGCTGGAATCCGATTTAATCATCGGATCTTAACTCAATACCAGGTTGGCTTTGAAAAATTAATCAATACTTTGATTTTGTTGCTTCTCTGAAGCCAGTTTAGGTCGTCTCAATTCCGCAATAGTCGTTGCGGGAAATCTTGAGCTTGATAATACTTGTCTGCCCTATGCAAAGACGTAGATCACTAGTCGACAGATCGCAAGTATGATCATAGGCTTGTTAAAATTGCTGATGTTTAGCCCCTTAGTCAGGTATTTGCTAAGCTTGTTACGCGAGCTGGTAGTAAGTGACGGCCTTTTGTGTCCTTGCAGTGGACTGAATAATCTCGCTTTTTTAAATTAAGACTGCAGGCGAGCCAAGATTAGCAGCGGTGTCAAGAAGAAATTCCCCTCACTTACAAGCTTACTGCCTATCGCTACTATCTTCCTGCTATAGTCTTTATGGGTCTGGTGACTCAACTCATCACCAATACATTACTTGGCTGCAAGCTTCACGCTCCGAGACTCAGCGGCTCTTTACCGATTACTGCGATCGGTTGAGATCTCTTTTCTTATTTATGCGTGCTAGTACAGGGCAAACCCAAGTTGCCGTGGTGTGCGGTGACTTGTCGCCGCGCAGCGCGGGAGCCACCAAGCCGCTATGCGGCGCGGTAGCAATAGGTTTCTAGCTCGCCAGTCCTGGGCGGCTGCGGATACGCCGCCATGTATCGAGCTGTTTCCCCGGATCAACTGTTCCCAGGTCCGGTCTCCGGCGAGCGGACATGCCGCCAACTGGGTAACTGCTGGCGGCAGCTGCAGCTGGGACAACCGTTCTCAACGACTGGTGGTCGCATCAAACGCCTGCGAGCACATAGCTCCAGTAACGGCCAATCACGGCCCATTCCCCGTGTCTGCTGTACCCAGCACGGGCATGCCGCCACAGGGGAGCGCTCTGTCCTGTCCTCATCATTGTTTAACCTGATCGCAGGGTGTCGATCCTGGTGACATGGCCCGTTACTCCCCGCTTTCCGTCCGTTTACTGCCGGTTTTCGGATGTTTACCTTCACAGTCTGCGTTTATCGGGTACATGAAAAGGTTACCTGTTTTCACGTGTACCGGTTACTTACTTTCACAGTCAATCGCTTACCCGGTACATCTTGTACGTTACTTGTCGCACACGCTGAGTCATCGAGCCCGCGCCCATCTGTGAGCGGGGAGTAACGGGGCTGAGCCCCTCACTTATACTCATTTAGCCGGCAAATAGCCTAAACTCCCGGCAATTCCTCCGTGCGATCATTTCTTATTTCCGCGAGGACATTGTTCAGAAATGTGCTGCCATCAATACGGCACAGCATATTTGAAGACCTAATGGCGGCAATGTGGCTCCAACGTGGCTCCAAGATGGCGCTATTGTGGCTCCAAAGTGGCTTTAAAGTGTCGCCATTGTGGCGACACAACGAACGGAACCGTCGAGAAACGGTTAGATCCTGTCAATGCTTTGGAACAACAATGGCATCTAGTAGGGCACGTTTCTCGCGTCGCTGGGTCGATACCGCCCGCGTGGATACACCGGCCGGACGGCTAAAAGAGCGAGCCAGAATATCTGTGCGGCGATGCGGCGATGCGGCGATGCGGCGTATCGAGCTGCGCTTTGTTCGCTCCGATCGGAAGAGAATCAGCAACGTCGCGGCGGCGCCCCGTGGGCAGCCTCGCCGGACGTTGACTAAGTGATCGTTTGGTAGGCCGAGTACTAAGCTCAGCGCGCGGCGTTTGGTATCAGGTAGCTACTGATAGCGCGGTACCTTGGACCGGGTTCTACCCCGTTAGCACGGACACTTTCGAGTAAGCTCATACCGAGCTGAAGGAGTGTTCATGAAGCGCAAGAAATACAGTCCTGAATTCAAGCGGGAAGCCATCGAGTTGGTTCGTCGTTCAGGGGCGAGCTGTCGACAAGTGGCCCTGGAGATTGGTGTAGCTCCGAACCTGCTCACACGCTGGGTTCGAGAAGCACAACCAGGCACAGAAAAGGCCTTTCCCGGAACCGGTAGTCCGCGAGATGAGGAGCTGGCCCGCCTCAAGCGTGAGTTGGCCCGGGTGACCAAGGAACGTGATTTTTTAAGAGACGCGGCAGCGTACTTTGCCAGGGAATCATCGAGCGGTACACGGTGATCCAGCGCTGCCGCAACGAGTACCCGGTACGTCTGATGTGCCGTTGCCTGAAGGTTTCTGCCAGTGGCTATTACGCCTGGCAGAATCGTGATCCAAGCCCGCGAACTCAAGAGAATGCACGCCTGGTAAGGCGCATTCGGGAGATTCACGAGGACAGCCGTGGTGTGATCGGAGCGCCCCGGATGCACGAGGATCTGCTCGACGAGGGCGAAACCGTCAGCCTGAACCGTGTTGCTCGCCTGATGGCGGCTGAGCGAATTCAAGGTTGGCCACGCCGCAAGAGGCGTGGCTTTGGCAGACTCGCCAGCGGGCGTCCAGCAGGCGTGAAAAACCTGCTGGAGCGCGATTTCACTGCGCAGGAACCGGAGCGCAAGTGGGTCACGGACATCACGGAAATAGCCACACTGGAAGGCAAGCTCTTCCTATGCGTGGTGCTCGACTTGTACAGCAAGCTGGTGATCGGTTGGTCGATGCATCACCGTCAGGATCGGCAGATGGTGATTCGAGCGGTGGAGATGGCGATCTGGCAGCGCCAGGGTGACTGGTCAGTGATCCTGCATTCGGATCGCGGCAGCCAATTCACCAGTGCTGACTACCAGCGCTTTCTGAATCGCAACACGCTGGTCTGCAGCATGAGTGCAGTCGGGCATTGCGGCGACAACGCTGCCTGTGAAGGCTTCTTCGGTCAGCTCAAACGGGAGCGCGTTGCCCATCAGTCGTATCGAACTCGTGATGAAGCACGGGCGGATTTATTCGACTACATCGAGCGGTTTCATAACCCACGAATGCGTCGTAGAGTCGCCCGGCAAGATCTGAAGTTTTCAGCCCTTTTCAAACCGTCCGTGGAAACGAGGTAGAACCCGTCTGACCCTGGACTGGCGCGATCCGCTGACGACCTTCGAGACGCTCTGGGTAGCAGGGCGCGGCATCGCCTATGGCAAGACCTTGGGCGGCCGACTGGGCGAGCTCGATCCCGGCTTCGCCACCTTGATCGAGAAGGCGCGTCAGTACGATCTCGCCGACTATCTTGCGGCTTCCCAGCAGCGCGCGATGTTTGCCAACCAGGTCCACGCGTTGTTCGAGTCCTACGATCTATTGCTGCTGCCGACCTTGCCGATTTTGCCTTTTCCCGCCCACCTGACCGGGCCGGAGGAGGGCTACGAGGCAGCCGGCAGCGGCACCCCTTGGGCGCGCTGGACCCCCTTTACCTATCCCTTCAACCTGTCGGGAAATCCTGCGGCGAGCCTGCCCTGTGCCTGGAGTGCCGACGAGTTGCCCATTGGCCTGCAGGTGGTGGGGCCCCGGCATGCGGATGCCGCGGTCCTGCAGTTCTGCGCCGCCGTCGAGGCCCTGCTGCCTTGGGCTCATAGAGTACCACCCCTGCTGCGTTGACCTGATCCACACGGCGCTCGCCCGCTAAAGAGGCTGGCCCGTTGCACCACCTTTCCAACCTGCCTTTCACCGCTCCATCCGTGAAAGGAACGTTCCATGGCTTCATCCGTCCCGCTATCGCCTCGCCTGTTCTCGCCGCCCAAGGTCGCGGCGAGGCTGCACGCACGCCGCGCGAAATCAGCCGGAGCAGCCCGTTACACTGAGCGCTTCTCTCTGTTGCGGACGACTCCTGCCATGCTGAACCAGCCTCGCCTTGACGAAATCTTGCGTCTCATCAACCTGCAGCAGCGCGTCAAGGCCGCAGACCTGGCGCAAGCCATGCAGGTATCGGAAGAGACGATCCGGCGTGATCTCAAGCACCTTGAGGAGGCCGGCAAGCTGCGTCGGATCCATGGCGGTGCGGTGCTGCCCAAGCCCAACGAAGAGCAACCCCTGCAGGTGCGTAGCCGCATCCAGACGCGCGCCAAGACCCGTCTGGCGGCCTGTGCGGCGGAACTGGTCCAGGACGGCATGGCGCTGTTCCTGGACACCGGTACGACGACCCTGGCGCTCGCGCAGCAGCTCACCCGGTTCAAAGCCCTGCGGGTGGTGACCAACTCCCTGGATATTGGCCTGCTGCTCACACAGCACAGCGCCAATCAGGTGCTGATGACCCCTGGGGATATCCGCCGCAACGATAACGCCCTGATCGGCCCGCATACCCTGGCGTTCGCCGCGGGCTTTCACTACGACATCGCCTTCATGGGGATCGGCGCGGTGGATGCCGAGCTGGGGCTCATGGACTACGAGGAACCCGAGGCGCATCTGCGTCGCACGCTGACGGTGAACTGTCGCCGCAGCGTCATCCTGGCGGACGACGCCAAGTTCGGTCACCGCACCTTCATCAACACCCTGCCGCTCTCGGCGGTGGATACGCTGGTCAGCAACAGGGCACGGAGCTCTTCATCGACCGGCGTACCGCCCACGATGCCAGCCTCAAGGCCGCGGCCACCGGTTATGGCGCCCCGGTGGTGGCCTTTCTCGAGGCACACGGCGTGGAGGTCTTCGAGTTCATGGAGGGCTGGCGCGCCTCGTCCAATCGTGACTTCCTCGATCGCGACGTCCGCCACCGGGCGCTGCGTGCACTCAAGGCCTTCAACGACCAGCCGTTGCTGATCCAGACCAAGACGGCCTTCGACATGATCGACGAGCACCAGCGCCAGGTGCATGAGCTGGGCGGGCAATGGCCCGATGACCATGCCTGGCTCGACCGCCAGTATCGCCGTGCCCGGCAGGCACTGGAGGCGTCCGGGGTCGATCTGGCGCCCTGCATGAACGACACCCTGGCCGGTAATTTCATGCTCAACGCCGCGGCCGAGGTGCGGCTGGTGGACTTCGAATATGCCTCCAACAATGATCGCCACTATGAACTGGCGCTCTGGTTCGGCGAGATGTTCTTCGCCCCGGACATGGAATTGGCCTTGCTCGAAGACTATTTCGGCGCCGTGACCCCTCAGACGCTGGCGCGGGTGTACGTCAACAAGGCGCTGGCCGACCTCAAGTGGTCCACCTGGGCCATGGTGCAACACGCCGTCTCGCAGATCGACTTCGACTTCTACAAATACGGCGCGCTCAAGCACAGCCGCGCCCGCAGCGTCATCCACGATTCCCGCTGGGAGACCTGGCTCAGGCAGGTCTGACGGATCCCCGAGCCACTTCGCAGAAGGTGGCCGACAACGATAGGAAACACCGGCGTCCCCCTGCAGATGACCTGTTCATCGCGCAGGCGCGCCCCTCGACTGCCTCGCGAAGCCTCTTTCGATCAACCGTCGGCCTGCCACAGGAACCAGCCCTCGTGAACAGTCTCATTTCCCCTCGTGTACCTTCCGCAGCGCTGCTCTGCGGCGTCCGGAAGGGGGTGTCGTCATGACGTCCTCCCGTCCTTTCTCGCTCAAGACCTGCGGTTTCGGTCTGTACTTCTGCGCCCTGCTGCTGATGGCGGTCTTCCCGCCGTTCTATCTCAGCGTGAGCGGCAGCACTCAAGTGGTACTGGGCATTCCCTTGCCGATCTTCTACTGGATCCTCATCGCCGTACTGCTCGGCGTCGGCGTAGCGGCGCTCTATCTCGTCGAATCCGCCAATGGCGACATCCCCAAGGAGACCCAGCCATGATCCCTGCCGGTAGCTCCTTCGATATGCTCATCAGCTTCGGCGTCATCGGCCTGTTCCTGGCCGGGATGATCGCCGTGCTCTATCTCACCAACAAGCAGAGCCATGACTTCGCCGACTACGCGGTCGGCGGTCGTTCCTACGGGCCCTGGTACATCGCCATGTGCTACACCAACTCCTGGTGGCCGGGCGCTACCTTCACGGCGTTCTTCTCGTTGTCGGTGGGCGGGGCCCTCGGCTTCTACGGCATGGTCTATTCGACCCTCGGCGTGACCGCCATGTACCTCATGGCCAATCGCGCCTGGACCTGGGGCCAGAGATTCAACCTCACCACCCAGCCTGACCTGCTGGGCATGAGATTCGACAGCCCGGCGGTCAAGCGACTGGCCTCCATCATCGGCATCATCTCGGTATTCCCCTGGGTGGTCATGGGCATCCAGGCACTGGCCATGCTGTTCCAGTTCGCCAGCTTCGGCAGCTGGGGCATCACCGCCTGCCTGACCGCGGGCGTGCTGGTGGTGCTGATCCGCCAATACTGGACGGTGAGCATGGGCATGCGTGGCCTGATCATGACCGACATGTACCAGGGCCTGATCGCCTACGTCCTGGCCGCGGCGCTCTGCGTCTTCCTGCTGGGGGGCAGTGAAAACGCCTCCTTCGCCAACCTGGCCGAACTGCCGGCCAAGATGCTGCTGATTCCCGGAGACACCGGCACCGGCTATGGCGCCTGGTACATGTTCAGCCTGATCTTCACCGGGGTGATCGGCTCCATGTGCTGGCCCATGAGCTTCCAGCGCATCTACACCGCCAGCGGCGTCCGCTCGGTAAAGAAGGGCACGGTCTATACCATCCTGCTGGTGGGCGGCTTCTACGGCATCCTCATGCTGTTCGCCGCCGCGGTCAGCCAGGACCCGAACGTGGCGGCCCATCCGCAGCAGGGCTGGTTCCTGTCCCTGTTCGATATCGGCGGGCCGTGGCTGTTGGCGCTGGCCATCGCCATCGTCCTGGCCGCGAGCATCGGTCACGTCGACGGCTGCGTGCAGGTCTGCGGTGTGCAGTTCGCTAATGATCTCGCGACCTGGACCACGCCCCGGACCGACCGCCAGCTCACCGCGCTGGCCAAGGGCGGAATGATCGTCTTCATCGCCGCCGCCGCCGTGGTGGCCTACCTGACGTTCAACTACTCACGCCTGCAGCTGCTGGCCCAGATCTCCTACCAGGGGATCATCCAGCTGGCCGTGCCGCTGTTCTTCGGCATCTTCACCCGCTGGGGCAACAAGCAGGGCGCCATCCTGGGGATGCTCACCGGCATTCTCATCGCCATCGTCCTGACGGTGCTCTACCCGGACGACATCGCTGCCCTGGGTTCGCTCACCAGCGGGATCGTCGGCGTGATCTTCAATGCCCTGGTGTTTGTGGGTTGCGCTCTGGCCATCAAGCCCAGTGAGGCGGAAAGCCGGCGGGTCGCCGATCTGTTCGAGCTCGGCGTGGCCCCGCGTCCGGCCGCCAAAGGTGCGGTAGCGCCGGCAATGGGCTGAGCCGTCCCTCCCGGCCGCCAGCGCGCTGTTGGCGGCCGCGTCTCTTCAACACGCTGGAAAATTCCCATGGCTCTTGCTTTGTTCGACCTCGACGAAACCCTCATCCACGGCGATTGCGCCAGCCTCTGGAGTGCCTGGATGGCACGCATCGGCTGGGTAGACGCCGAGGACTTCCCGCGCCGCGACCAGGTGCTCATGGCCCTGTACGGCCAGGGGCAACTGGCCATGGAAGACTACATGGCGTTCAGCCTCGAACCGCTGGTTGGCCGGACGCCCAAGGAGGTGGCCGAGGTGGTGCACGGTTACCTCGATACGGTCATCGCACCGCGCTTCTATCCCGACGCCCGCAGCACCGTGGAGGCCCACCGCCAGGCGGGCGACCGTCTGCTGGTAATTTCGGCCTCGGCGGCCTTCCTGGTCCAACCCATCGCGGCCTGCCTCGGTATCGACGAGGTGCTGGCGATAGACGTGGAGGTCGTCGCAGGTCGGTATACGGGGCGCACCTCGGGCGTGCTCACCTACCGTGAGGGCAAGGTGATCCGTCTCGAGCAGTGGCTTCAGGAGCAGCACGAGTCCCTGGCGGGCGCCAGTTTCTACTCAGACTCCCGTAACGACCTGCCCCTGTTGAGCAAGGTCGAGCACCCGGTGGCGGTCAACCCCGACGAGGTACTGCTGGCTCAGGCCCAGGCCGCAGGATGGAAGGTGCTCGACTGGCGGCCGGCGTAACCGCCCAAGCGGCGCCAACCAAAGCGGTGCGTGCATCAGCCGACTGCACGCTACCGGTGCACGGGGCGCACATTGGGCCGTCACCTCCGTTCTTTTAGCTGGTGTCTGAAGGCTCAAGGACGGGGAATAGAAGCCGCCCTTGGACACCAAGCACAACTTGGCACAGAGCATGCAAATCTTGAATTCACACTTGTATACAGGAATGGATGCTCATGAATCCGTACCCCATCAGTACCCTGACCCAGCGCTATGCCGCAGGTGATCTGACGCCCAGCCAGACCGTACAGACCTTGCTCGAGATGCTGGAGCTCAGTGATCGACCGGAGGTATGGATTCACCGTCTGCCGCAGGCGGCCCTGCAGGCGCGGGCCCGGGAGTTGGAGCAGCAGGCCAACGAGCTCGGCGGCGCGCTGCAGGAGCGGTTTCCACTCTTTGGCATTCCCTTCGCGGTCAAGGACAACATCGATGTGGCAGGACTCCCCACCACGGTGGCCTGTCCGGAGTTCGCCTACGTGGCCCGGGAAAACGCCTACGTCGTCCAGCGTCTGCTGGATGCCGGCGCCATCCTGGTCGGCAAGACCAACCTCGATCAGTTCGCCACGGGCCTGGTGGGCGTCCGCTCGCCCTATGGCGCCGTGCGCAACGCGGTCGATGAGCGCTACGTGTCCGGTGGCTCCAGCTCCGGCTCGGCCGTCGCCGTCGCCCTGGGCTATGTCGCCTTCGCCCTGGGGACGGATACGGCCGGCTCCGGGCGGGTGCCCGCCGGATTCAATGGGATCGTCGGGCTCAAGCCGAGCCTGGGACTGCTGAGCAGCCGCGGCGTCGTGCCGGCCTGCCGGAGCGTCGATACCCTGTCCATCTTCGCCGCGGATGCCGCCAGTGCCTGGCAGGTCATGCAGGTGGCGGCCCACTACGATGCCGAGGACGCCTATGCGCGCCAACCCCTGACCCGGCCCGTGCAGCGCCGGCGGCGTAGGGTGGCGGTACCGGCGCAGCCGGAATTCTTCGGCGACGGCCAGGCCGCGCAAGCCTACGCGCAGAGCCTGGCGCGGTTGCGCCAGGATCCCAGCGTCACGATCGACGAAATACCCTATGCCGTCCTGGCCGAAGCAGCCGCACTGCTTTATCAGGGACCCTGGGTGGCCGAAAGACGGGCTGCCGTAGGGCAGTTCTATGCTGAACGACCGGCTGCCCTCCATCCCGTGGTCAAGGGCATCCTGGCTGGCGCGGATCGTTTTACCGCGGTCGATACCTTTGAGGCGCAATACCGGCTGCAAGCCCTGACCCGGGACGCCGAGCGACTGCTGGCGGGCTTCGACCTGCTGGTGGTGCCCACGGCGCCGTGCATGCCCACCATCGCCGAGGTCATGGCGGATCCCGTCCAGAGCAATGCGCGCCTGGGCTACTACACCAATTTCGTCAATTTGATGAACATGGCGGCCTTTGCTTTGCCAGGGGTACCCCGGGGCGATGGTCTGCCGGCAGGTATCACCCTGATCGGCCGGGCTGGTTCGGACCAGTACCTGGCCGAGACCGCCGCCCGCTGGCAATCGCTATTCGGAGGCGAAGACCAAGGCGACGCCATCGCCCTCGCGCCGCTGGACGCCGGTGAACCCCAGGTGGAAGTGGCCGTCGTGGGCGCGCATCTCTGGGGCCAGCCGCTGAACTGGCAACTGCTCGAAAGCGGTGCCCGGCGCCTGTCCAGCACCACCACCAGTGACCACTACCGACTCTATGCCCTGGCCAATACCCAGCCGGCCAAGCCTGGCCTGGTCAGGGTGGCGGAGGAGGGCGCGGCGATCGACCTCGAGGTCTGGACCATGCCACTGCGCCTCTTCGGCGCCTTCGTCGCCGCGATTCCCGCGCCGCTCGGCATCGGCTCGGTCGAGTTGGCCGATGGACGCTGGGTCAAGGGCTTCATCTGTGAGCCTGCCGGCCTCGATGGCGCCCAAGACATCACCCGCTTTGGAGGCTGGCGCGCCTATCGCGCTTCGCTCTGATCCCGACACCCACCGAGGACCTTGACATGAATCCTATCGACCGTCGCAATTTCATCAAGCTGGCAGGGCTGATCGGCGCCAGTGCCGCACTCCCGTTCAGCCTGGCCCGGGCTGCCGACAAGCCCCTCGTCGTCGGCTTCATCTATGTCGGCGCCCGCGATGATTTCGGCTACAACCAGGCCCATGCGCAGGCCGCTGCGATCATCAAGACCCTGCCCAACGTCAAGGTGATCGAAGAGGAGAATGTCCCGGAGACGGTGGCGGTGCAGAAATCCATGGAGGCGATGATCCGCCAGGATGGCGCCACCCTGATCTTCCCCACCTCCTTTGGCTACTTCGACCCCCATGTGCTCAAGATGGCGAAGAAGTATCCGGATGTCCGCTTCGCCCACTGCGGTGGCCTCTGGCAGGAGGGTAAGGATCCGCTCAATGCGGGCAGTTTCTTCGGCTACATCGATGAGGGTCAGTACCTCAACGGCGTGGTGGCGGGCCATATGAGCCAGTCGAAGAAGCTCGGCTTCATCGCGGCCAAGCCCGTGCCCCAGGTGCTGCGCAACCTCAATGCCTTCACCCTCGGTGCGCGCTCGGTCGATCCGAGCATCACCGTCACGGTGATCTTCACCGGTGACTGGTCGCTGCCGGTCAAGGAAGCCGAGGCGGCCAACAGCCTGATCGACCGCGGCTGCGACGTCCTGACCTGTCACGTGGATGGTCCCAAGGTGATCGTCGAAACCGCCGAAAAGCGGGGCGTCATGACCTGCGGCTACCACGCTAGCCAGGCGGCCCTGGCGCCTGAGGGCTATCTCACCGGTGCCGAGTGGAATTGGGAAACCCCTTATCGCGCCCATGTCGAGGCCGCCCAGGCCGGCAAGCCGATGATCAACTTCATGCGTGGCGGGCTCAAGGACGGCTTCGTGAAGACCTCGGCCTACGGCCCGAAGGTGAGCGACGCGGCCAAGCAGCAGGCCGACGCCATCAAGGCCCAGATGCTCGCGGGCAGCTTCGTCATCTTCAAGGGCCCGATCAAGGACAACAAGGGCACTGTCGTCATCGCGGAAGGTACCAGCCAGCCGCAGACCGACGTGGTGCTGGAGCGGATGAACTACCTGGTCGAAGGCGTCCAGGGCCAGATCTGAGGGTGGCATGAATAGCCTCGAACACAAGCTGCAACGGCTGGCGGCCAGGGCGCTGCCCGGACTGCCCACGCTGCTCGCCGTGCTGTCCTCGGGCGCACTGTTTCTGCTCTTCCTCGCCGTGCAGAACAAGCCGGCGCTGGCGGCGGGCGCCTTGGTCTTCGAAGGCGCCTTCAGCTCTTCCTTCGCCTGGGAAAATACCCTCCAGCGCGCCGCGCCCCTGATGCTGACCGCCCTGTGCGTCGCGCTGCCAGCCCGGGCCGGGCTGATCATCATCGGCGGGGAAGGGGCCCTGGTACTGGGCGGTCTGGCCGCCGCGGTGCTGCCCCTGTGGCTACCCGCGCTTCCCGGGCCTTTGATGCTGGTACTGATGGGCCTGGCGGCCATGCTGGTCGGCGGTCTGTGGATCGGGCTGGCGGGCTGGATGCGGCAGAGCCGCGGCCTCAACGAGACGATCGGCAGCCTGCTGCTCTCCTACATCGGCATCGCGCTGTTTCGGCAATTGGTCGAAGGCCCGCTGCGCGATCCGGCGAGTCTGAACAAGCCCTCGACCGTACCGCTCGAGGATACCTATCTCATCGGTACCGTGAGCGACGCCTTTGCCGTGCACTGGGGATTGGTGGCGGGCGTCATCGCCTGCCTGCTGGCCTATGTCCTGTTGCGCCATAGTGTCAGCGGCTTCGCCCTGGGCATCGTCGGCGGCAACGTGCGAACCGCGCGGATGCTGGGACTTTCCGTCAATCGCCTGGTACTGATGACCTGCCTGCTCGGCGGGGCGGCGGCGGGGCTCGCCGGGATGTTCGAGGTCGCGGCGGTGCAGGGCAGTGCGAACGCGGCGCTGATCGCCGGCTATAGCACCAGCGGCATTCTGGTGGCCTTCGCCGCCCGGCATAACCCCCTGGCCATCATCCTCTGCGCCACGCTGCTGGGCGGGGTAGAGGCCAGCGGCAGCCTGTTGCAGCGGCGCCTGGACCTGCCCGATGCGACGACGCTGATCCTCGAGGGCATCCTGTTCACCAATCTGCTGGCCTGGGAAGCCCTGAGCCCACGCCTCACGGCCTGGCGTCTGCGGCTGTTGGCGAAGGCGGCAACCCCGGTCGGAGGCGTTCCCGAACATGGCTAACCTCGATTGGCTGACCTTCTTCCTGGCGCTGCTGGCCGGCGCGGTGCGGGTGGGTACGCCCTTTCTGTTCGTCAGTCTGGGCGAGTGCCTCACCGAGAAAGGCGGACGCATCAACCTGGGCCTGGAAGGCATCCTAGTCGCGGGGGCCATGACCGGCTATGCCGCGTCCTACCTGTCCGGCTCACCCTGGCTGGGCGTGCTCGCGGCAGGCTGTACCGGCCTGCTGTTGGGGTTGCTGCATGGCATCGTCTGCTCGCTACCCAAGGTCAACGACATCGCCTTCGGTATCGCCCTGATCCTGCTGGGAACGGGCCTGGCGTTCTTTCTCGGCAAGGCCTTCATCCAGCCGCAGGCACCCATGCTGCCGTCGTTTTCGCTGGGGCACTGGTCCGCGGATGAGCGGGTGCGCTCGGCACTGAACATCAATGTGCTGTTCTTCCTGGGTGTAGCCCTGGCCATCCTGCTGCACTGGGGGCTGCGCAGCACCCGCTGGGGCCTGATGCTGCGCCTGGTCGGTGATCATGCCGAATCGGCCCAGGCCCTGGGCTATCACCCGATCAGGGTACGCATCTGGGCGACGTCGGTCGGCGGCTTTCTCGCCGGCGTCGGCGGCGCCTATCTCTCGCTGTATTACCCCGGCAGCTGGAACGAGGGGCTTTCCAGTGGCCAGGGGTTGATGGCCGTGGCCCTGGTGATCTTCGCGCGCTGGCAACCGCTGAATTGCCTGTGGGCCTCCTTGTTGTTCGGCGCGGCCGGCGCCATTGGCCCCGCCCTGCAGGCAGTGGGTATCAGTACGGGTTACTACCTGTTCGCCGCCGCGCCCTATGCCCTGACGCTGCTGGTGATGTTCGTCACCTGCCGGCCAAATCGAACCCTGACTGGCGCTCCCGGCGAGCTCAGTCTCACCCGCTAGAGGTAAAAGCTCATGTCCAGTGGTCTTGGTGGTTTGAACAAGTCGCCCAATGGCGTCGTGATCGGTCTGGCGCAGCTGTCGCTGCCGGATCCCCATACCCGGGAGGCCCTGTGGGCGCAGACCCAGAGGGTGGTGGAAATGGTCGGCAAGGCCCGGCGGGGCATGCCGAGCCTGGATCTGATCGTCTTCCCGGAATACTCGCTGCACGGGCTGTCCATGGATACCTCACCGGAGATCCTCTGCTCCCTGGAAGGGCCGGAAGTGGCGGCGCTACGCCAGGCCTGCGTCGATAACCGCATCTGGGGTTGCTTCTCCATCATGGAGGCCAATCCAGCGGGCAACCCTTTCAACAGTGGTCTCATCGTCGACGATACCGGCGAGATCCGCCTGTACTACCGCAAGATGCACCCTTGGGTGCCGGTCGAGCCCTGGGAGCCGGGCGACCAGGGCATTCCAGTCTGTGACGGTCCGCGTGGCAGCAAGCTGGCATTGATCATCTGTCACGATGGCATGTTCCCGGAAATGGCGCGCGAGTGCGCCTACAAGGGTGCCGAGATCATGATTCGTACCGCGGGCTATACCGCCCCGATCCGTCATGCCTGGCAGATCACCAACCAGGCCAATGCCTTCTGCAATCTGATGCAGACCGCGAGCGTCTGCATGTGTGGGTCCGATGGCACCTTCGACTCGATGGGCGAAGCCATGTTCGTCGATTTCGACGGTAGCGTGATGAACCAGGGCGGCGGTCGTGCCGACGAGATCGTCTGCTGTGAAATGCGTCCGGACCTGGTGCGTGAAGCGCGAGTGCACTGGGGCGTGGAGAACAACATCTACCAATTCGGCCACCGTGGCTATTCCGCCGTCAAGGGCGGCGCCCAGGATTGCCCCTACACCTACATGCATGACCTGGCGGCGGGTCGCTATCGGCTGCCGTGGGAGGACCAGGTGGTCCACACCGATGGCACCTCCTGCGGAATGCCCGCACCGGAGCGCCCGTTCACGCCCTCAGCTCAGGAGTGACCCATGAGTCCACGTCTGCTCGCCTCAGCGCCTTACCCCTGGCCCTATGACGGTCGGCTCGATCCGGCCAACACCGCCCTGGTGATCATCGACATGCAGACCGACTTCTGTGGCGTCGGCGGCTATGTCGATGCCATGGGCTACGACCTGTCGCTGACCCGCGCGCCCATCGAGCCAATAAGGTCGGTGCTCGAGGTCATGCGGGCCCAGGGATTTCCCATCATCCATACCCGGGAGGGCCATCGTCCCGACCTGTCCGACTTGCCGGCCAACAAGCGCTGGCGCTCGCGGAACATCGGCGCCGGCATTGGCGATGACGGTCCCTGCGGTCGCATCCTGATCCGGGGTGAGCCGGGGTGGGAGATCATTCCGGAGCTGGCGCCGCTACCCGGCGAGATCGTCATCGACAAGCCCGGCAAGGGGTCGTTCTACGCCACGGATCTTGAACTCATCCTGCGCACCCGCGGCATCGCCAACCTGATCCTCACCGGGATCACCACGGATGTCTGTGTCCATACCACCATGCGCGAGGGCAACGACCGCGGCTTCGAATGCATCCTGCTCGAAGACTGCTGCGGCGCCACGGACCACGGCAACCACTTGGCCGCGCTCAACATGGTCAAGATGCAGGGTGGGGTCTTTGGTGCGGTGGGCGACTCGTCCATGCTGCTCGCCGTGCTGGCAGGGGACTGAGCCATGCGCGCCCTGGATCTGGAGATCATCGGTGCCGGCAAGACCTTCGGCAGCTTTCGCGCCCTGGCTGAGGTCTCCCTGAAGGTCAGGGCCGGGACCGTGCACGCTTTACTGGGCGAAAACGGGGCGGGCAAGAGCACCCTGGTTAAGGGCATCGTCGGCTATGGCCCGCTCGACGAAGGCGCGATCCTGGTGAACGATCGCGAGCGACAGATCCGCACGCCGAGGGACGCCCACGCCCTCGGAATCGGCATGGTCTATCAGCACTTCACCGTGGCACCGGGGCTCAGCGTCGCGGAAAACCTGGTGCTGTCGCGCGGCGACCTGGCCTGGCGTATCGACTGGTCGCAAGAGCGCGAGCGGCTGGCCGCTTTCATGGCGGGCATGCCGTTCCGCCTGGACCTGGAGCGTCCCGTGAGCAGCCTGGCGGCGGGTGAAAAACAGAAGCTCGAGATCCTCAAGCAGCTGTACCTGGAAAGGCACCTCATCATCCTTGATGAGCCGACCTCGGTCCTGACGCCCCAGGAGGCCGATGAAGTCTTGGGGTTGATGCAGCAGATGGCCCATCGAGGAGATATCTCGGTGCTGATGATCACCCATAAGTTTCGTGAAGTGACCGCCTTCGCCGATGACGTCACGGTCCTGCGCAAGGGCCGGCTGGTTGGTAGCACAGCCGTTGCAGACACTTCGCCCGAATTCCTGGCCAGCTGGATGATGGGCGAGGCGGGCGCCGCCGCGGCCAAGCTCGAGCGGTCCGGCGTGATCGAGGCGGCACCTCGCCTGGAGGTGGTTAAGCTGGATGTGCCAGGCGACAAGGGGACGCTGGCGGTCAGCGGGCTGTCGCTGGCCGTACGCCCCGGCGAGATCGTGGGTATCGCCGGGATTTCCGGTAACGGCCAGCGTGAGCTCACCGAGGCCCTGCTGGGGCAGCGCAAGGCCGGTGCCGGCGAGATCCGGGTGAACGGCCAGCGCTATCACGCCACCCGCCGCGAGATGCAGCACCTGCGCCTCTACAGCCTGCCGGAGGAGCCGCTGCGCAATGCCTGCATCGCCAGCCTGAGCGTGGCGGAGAACCTGGCCTTGCGCAATTTCGACCAGGCACCGCTGTGCCGCCAGGGCTGGCGCCTTGATCGCCGAGCCATCCGTACTCAGGCGCGCGACCTTATCGCGCGCTTCCAGGTGACGCCGGCCGATCCGGAGCGGCCCATCGGTACCCTGTCGGGGGGGAACGTCCAGCGTGCCGTCCTGGCGCGGGAGTTGACCGAGGGGGTCGCGGTACTGATCGTCTCCAATCCGGTGTTCGGACTGGACTTCGCGTCGGCGGCGCTCATTCACCAACGGATCGTCGCGGCCAGGAATTCCGGTGCGGCGGTGCTGCTGTTGAGCGAAGACCTGGATGAACTGCTGGAACTGGCCGACCGCATTCTGGTGATGCATGACGGCCATATCGGCTTCGAGACCGCCATCGCCCAGGCCGACCGGGCCGTGCTGGGTCACCATATGGCGGGCGGTGCGACGCAGGCGGAGGCCGTATGATCCAGGTGAGCGCCCGTCCCGACACCTTCGCCTTCGAGCCGGCCAGTACGGCGCTCGTGGTGATCGACATGCAGCGGGATTTCATCGAACCTGGCGGCTTCGGCGCGGCGCTGGGCAACGATGTGACGCCGCTGAAAGCCATCATCCCAGCCGTGCAGCGGCTGCTGGCGTTGGCCCGTCAGCACCGGGTGCTGGTGGTCCATACCCGCGAATCCCACCTTCCCGACCTGTCCGATTGCCCCCCTGCCAAACACGCCCACGGACTGCCCGGACTGCGGATCGGCGACCCCGGGCCGATGGGGCGCATCCTGGTTCGTGGCGAACCCGGCAACCAGCTCCTCGCCGAGGTCGCCCCGATAGAGGGCGAGTGGGTGATCGACAAACCGGGCAAGGGCATGTTCCATGCGACCGGTCTGCACGAGCGACTGCAAGCCGAGGGCGTCAGTCACCTGGTGTTCGCCGGCGTCACCACCGAGGTCTGCGTGCAGACCAGCATGCGGGAAGCCAATGATCGCGGCTATCGTTGTCTGCTGATCGAGGACGCCACGGAAAGCTATTTCCCGGCGTTCAAACGCGCGACACTGGACATGATCGTCGCCCAGGGCGGCATCGTCGGCCGGACGGCCTCTTTGGCGGCTCTGGAAGCCGCTCTGCACAAGGACCTGCCATGACTTCGGTTTCCGCAATCAATCTTCCCGAGGTAGTGGCCGCGGTAACGGCGGCCTTTCGCGATTACGAGCGGGCGCTGATCGCCAACGAGCTGGAAACGCTCGACGGGTACTTCTGGTCGTCGCCCCACACGGTGCGCTTCGGGGTGGCGGAAAATCTCTATGGCAGCGAGGCCATCGCCGCGTATCGACGGCTCTGCCAACCGGTCGGGGCGGGCAGACGTCTGCACCACACGGTGATCACCACCTTCGGCGAGGACTGCGCCACCGTCAGCACCGAATTCAGCGATGGCGTTACCGCACGGGTCGGACGCCAGATGCAGACCTGGCTGTGTCTGGAAGGGGAGTGGAAGGTCGTCGCCGCCCACGTCAGTATCGACCTGGACACCTTGGACACCCGGGATAACCCATGACCCAGTTCCAGACCAACGCCCTGGGCGAGCAGATCTACCTGAGAATCAAGCAGGAAATCTTCGATTTCTATCTGCTGCCTCATGACCGCTTCACAGAGACGCAGATCGCCGAGCGCTACCAGGTGTCCCGTACGCCGGTCCGCGACGCCCTCTATCGCTTACAGCGCGAAGGCTATCTGGAGGTGGAGTTCCGCCGCGGCTGGATGGTCAAGCCGCTCGACTTCGCCCGTATCGACGAGCTCTACGACCTGCGCATTGTGCTCGAGTCCGCCGCCGTGGATCGGCTGTGCGGGCTGGTCGACCTGCCGGAAATGCTGGAAGCCCTGTGCCAGGTCTGGATCGTGCCGCAGGAACAGCGCCACACCGACATGCAAACCGTTGCCGAACTGGACGAAGCCTTTCACAGCGGGCTGGTGGCCGCGACGGGGAACCGGGAGATGCTGCGGGTGCACCGCGAGGTGACGGAGCACATCCGCATCGTCCGGCGTCTGGACTTCTCCCAGCGCGCCCGCATCGAAGAGACCTACAACGAGCACGTGAGCATCCTCAAGGCACTGCGCCTGCGCAAGCGCGATGACACCCTGCTGATGCTGAGGGCCCATATCGAGCAGAGCAAGATCGAGGTCCGCAAGCTCAGCCTATCGATGCTGTCCGAGGCGCGTCGCCGGTTCGAGCGTCCACCGGTAGCGTCCGACGCGTGAGGGCCGCACGAGTTCCTAAAAGAGATCGGCCACCACTGCGACGTACTCCCTCATAAATAGGTGATAAGCATTCATGTAAGTGCATAAGCGAATAAGTGCTTAAGTAAGCACGTAGTGGCTAGAAGTTGTTACGCATTGCCCGGCTTGCTGAGGTTTCTTGCTCCAGTACCGCTGCCATCGATAGGTGGCTGGCCTAGTAGCGTTTAGGAGCGCCGCAAGAAATTTTAGCGCTTCCAACGAGTCATCACGAGAGCTCGGGCGTGCGCTCCAAAAATAGATAGTGGGTACTCGCCTGACGTTAGACAGAGTCCTACCCGTGCTCCCGGCAGCTACAGCGCCACAAACACTTAGACGGCTGATTATGCTTTGTCGTATGCATACGACAAAACGGTCAATCGCTTCGCTGAGCTGACCACGTCCGCGCTCGACGCACAGGATCTGTCGTATGCATACGACAAAATCGTCATGGCTTCCGACCTGCACCAGGTGTCCGATCAGGTTGCTTCGGATTTGTCGTATGCATACAAACTGGATGGCCTTGCTTATAGCGAGTTGTGCCACCGGCAATTGAGGCTAACCACGATTGGCCTCCATCGCCAATCAGCGGGCTATGCGTCCGCTCCGCCCCTGTCCGCAAGGTGTCCCCTTGGGAAGCGCCACCGGCGCCGGAGGCAATGCGCCAAAGCTGCTGCTGACCGAGGGTAATCAGGGCGAGCTTCGCCTGGACGGAACGCTTGCTGATGACTTGGCCGCTCGGCACTGGCTCGTCAAATTTCCCCGCAACCAGGGGCGCGCTTCTGACCAAAACGTGCTTCGTAGCGAATACCGCTACTACCTGGCGCTCGATAGCCTGGGGCTGGAGACGATCCCCGTTAATGGGCTTGCGCTTGAGGAGGGTAGGCAGACGAGCCTATGGTTGCCGCGCTTCGACCGCCGGCCAGGTGCCGCGGGTCTTGAGCGGGTCGCTGTCGAGTCAATCTATTCGTTGACGGACACGCTGGTGCCCGGGAGCTACCTAGGGTACCTCGACGCTATTGAGGCGCTGGTAAGGGTGTGGCGGGCTTCCGGCCAGGAAGCGGCCATTCCAGGCCTACTTGATGAGTACCTTTTGCGAGACCTTCTGAATCAGGTGGTCGGCAACACGGACAACCACGGCCGCAATACCGCCATCCTGCGCGACGGAGAGGGCGTACGGCTGGCGCCGATCTACGACCTGGCGCCAATGGTGATGGATGAGCAGGGTGTAACCCGGGCGACAAAGTGGCCGGCGCCGGTGGAGCAGGCCGGCACCATCAACTGGCGGGAGGTCTGCCAGCTTTTGGCGGTATGGGACGACCCGGAGAGGCTATGGCTGGCGTTGAGGGAAAACGCCGAGCGACTGCGTGCGCTGCCTGACCTCCTCCAGCCGGTGCTGCCGAGGGGTACCTGGGAGCATCCTCGGATCCCGCTGCGGTGGCTAGAGGGTTACCTGCAGAACGCGGATCTGCGATAGCGAGACCCGGCACCGTACGATGGTAGGTAGGTGCGAGACAACTCGCCGGGTGTGCCGGCGAGAGGGTAAGCAAGAGGACAGGCACGTGCGACAAGGGCCTGCTGAGGCGGGGGCTAGGGTCGGTCGGAATGGCTAGCTGGCGAATGCCGCGGCGAGGGCTGTTGCGTGAGCTGACACCTTCAGCTGGCGCAGCTCGGCGTTTTCGATGGCGAGAGCGCAGATGAGCCCCTCAGCCAGCTGGTCGGCAGTGCTCAGATCCGCCTGGTCGAAGTCCAACTCAAGCTCTTTGTACTTGCTATAGGCGCTGACCTTCGAAGCGACCGCCTGGATGGCGAGAGGCCCGTATGCATCCGGATCCTCGTGATAGAACGCGAAGTCGCCGACGGCCAGGTCACCCGCTTGGCTGTGCGCTCCATAGGCCTCAGCCAAGGTACGAGCGTAGGCCGCCAACTGGTCAGCGCTCGCCGGTGTCGCCGCTTTGCCGGCGAGATCAATGATGACTTCGGCCAGCTGCGCGGCAGTGAGGAGCGCCTCCGGCTCAAACGGTAGGATCTGGTGCTGCTTCATCGAGAGGCCCTTCACCAGGCCATCCTGACTCATTACTTCAATGGCACCGAAGCGGGACGGCTCGTCGCGA
Organism: Pseudomonas sp. MS15a(2019); assembly: GCF_013277805.1. Taxonomy (NCBI): domain Bacteria; kingdom Pseudomonadati; phylum Pseudomonadota; class Gammaproteobacteria; order Pseudomonadales; family Pseudomonadaceae; genus Pseudomonas; species Pseudomonas sp. MS15a(2019). Next base: position 42,647 of record NZ_VBTN01000016.1, on the reverse strand, counting down.
TGAAAGACCAGGCGGCCCGGTACGACGGTGCTCTGTGCCGTATCGGTGGTAGAGGAGGGGAGGGTTTCGCTTTTCATGGTAAGGCTCCTGGTTGATATCTGGCCTCCACCCTGACACAGCTTTTCAGAACGCAAGCAGGCGGCTACCCAGCGCCTTGCGACAATTTCCAGGATTGCCGCGACATTCTGAAGCTACCCAAACCTGAAATAGCCACTGACAGCAATCGACCCAAAGCGGACGGTTTCGGCAGGCTGTTTACGGCCAAAATCTGCCTTTGACGAGCGCCTAAATACTTCGCGGGCAGATCAATGATTCAAAAAAAGCCATTCGGCAGTAGCGGTATCCGAGCCAAACCTGTCCGTAGAAATTTGGTAAAAGCCGTTCAAGTCGGACGCGCTTCTGTATGTCCCAAGTGAGACAAGGGAACAGCATGTTGATCAAGCGCCGCTCGATGTATCGCTCGTCAGGAAGAGCGCGGCCTGACCGATCTCATATGCCTGGCTGATCCGACCGAGCGTGCTCCCCCTCGCTGAGGGCATCAATCACCTCCTAGGCACGCTCACCTAGAACGTTGCGCAGGGACGGGGTGTTCACGGGGCCAGGGCTGAGCAGATTGATGCGTACTAAGGAAGTCAGCGATCAGTGATGATCGTTCCGGCAATACTCTCGGCAAATTCACCGCCGAAAATGCGAGCTGGCGTTTCAAAACCAGGCTTGCGCTCGCCGCTTAACACCCGGCGCGCAGCTTCAATGGCGGCCAGCGGCGTGTAGGAATATCCGTTTACCGTTTCGATCATGGATATGGCAACGCTGCCATCCGCCCCGGTGACTTCTGCAACCGCGCAAGCCCGGTGGGTGTCCCGCTCATGGGCGCTGGGACCATCAGGCAGTTGTGATAAGTCACCCTTGGGAAAAGCCTCGCCCGAGATATGCACGAACATCGCGATGTTGGGGATGCCTGTCGAATGCCACCCCGTCACTAGATCACCGAAAGATAACGGCTGGCACGTCACCGGCCCGTCGCCAAAATCAAACTGGCGTGACTGCGCATCAGGCGTTACCACGAGTTCCCCGTCGACCCTTGCGAGCAACCCTGCGCCGATAATTTCGCTGACGCTCATCGCCGAACCCCGCGACATGGACCCGGGAACCTGCAGCGCAATGTTCAGCGCATGAGGGTCCGCAACCCGCTGGGCCACATGCATGGCTAGGCAGTCCGTGGGGACAACGTCCCAGCCGACGCCAGGCAGAAGCATCACGCCCGCCTCGCCAGCTTGAGCACCCAGCCGCTCCGCGAGCCTGTAGACATTGATCTCGGCCGTGATGTCTAGGTAGTCGACACCAGCCTGCATACACGCCCGCATCAACGCCTCAGCCGTTTGCGCGAAAGGCCCTGCGAAGTCCAACAGGACGTCTATACCATCCAGCGCCTCTGCCGCCTGAGCATCTGCTCCGAACACGCGGTAAGAAACATCCAGTTGCGCGGCAAGATCTTCAAGTCGATCAACAGTACGTCCCGCTATTTCGAAAGTTAGACCTAGTGCTTTCGCTCGCTCAGCGGCCATGCGCCCGGTGTAACCCGTCGCGCCGTAAATCAGTAGTGTCTTCATTGCGCGTGCTGCCAGTTTTTGTAGACGAATTCCACACTGTAGCCATCCGGGTCTAGCACGTTCGCGGCGTAATAATTCGGGTCGTAATGCAGCCGGGCACCAGGCGCGCCATTGTCAACGGCCCCATGGCTCATAGCGGCGGCATAGGCAGCCTTGACCTCGGCCTTGCTGCTCGCGACAAATCCGACGTGAGCAGCCCGTCCCTCGACCACACCCTCGCGCAGCCAGAAGAACACTCGGCCATTGGCGCCGAAGCCTTTGAGATCCGGATGACCTGGCGGGCCGTTCTTGCCGTCATAGTCCAGACGTGCGTTGATGCCAAGCGGCGACAGTGCCGCTTCGTAAAAACGAATGGAGCGTTCGATGTCGCTAACCGATAGGAAAACATGATCCAGCACGTCATAGTCCTCGCTTGTTCAGATGTTGTAGCCGCCTGCCACTTCGATGGTCTGGGCATTGATCCAGGCGCCGTCTTCGGACAACAGCATGGTAATGACCTGCGCTACATCTTCAGGCTCACCCACCCTGCCCAGAGCGGTTTGCCCAGCCAGCATCGCCTCGAACTCGTCGTTGAGCCCGCCTCCCAACTCAGTTCGAATCGCTCCAGGTGAAACCGCATTCGCCCGTATACGCCGATCACCGAACTCCTTGGCCATATAGCGCGTGAGCACTTCCAGCCCACCTTTAAAAGCCGCATAAGGCGCCACCCCGGCCGTGGCGACGCGGGTGGTGGCGCTGGTCAGGTTGACGATGCTGGCGTTTTCTTCCAGCAATGGAAGAAGTGCCTTGGTCAGGAAGAACGGACCTTTCAAGTGAACATTGAACAAGCCGTCGAACTGGGCTTCGCTGACAGTCTGCAGCGGGTTGAATAGGCCATACCCCGCATTGTTGACCAAGCCAGTGAGCGTGCTGATGTTCCAGACGTCTCTTAAGGTCATCACGACCGCTTCTCGAAACGCTTCGAAACTGCCCGCGTTGCCAACATCGAGTTTGAGCGCAACGGCTTTACCGCCGGCCTATTCGATACTCCCTACGACCTCCGCCGCTGCTTGGGGATTGTTGTTGTAAGTCAGGATGACACCCGTGCCACGCTGGGCAATGTGCCGTGCCGTACTGGCACCGATACCACGGCTGCCGCCGGTAATGACGATCACGCTCATATGGTGCTCCGCTGTTGATGTAATGAGTCACCACAGTAGCGACACACCGCTTCGCCGACGCAGCCTTTCCTACTCCAAACTTGCCTGTTTCTGCTTTTTTCTTGTACGGCGCGTCGGTCTCCAGTCAACATCCCTTCCATGAAAAATCAACTGAATGAGCTACGCATTTTGGCCGCCAAGGCCGAAAATCGCCGCACCGAGACGGGCATTCCGCGCGTCGCCATGGTTCAGGGCGATATCCCCGAGCACATGCTCGCTGCCGTCTACGACCCGATGATCAACCTGATCCTGCAAGGCAGCAAAACGATGACGGTGGGCGACCGCACCCTTCGGTATGACCCTGCGACGTATTTTGTGATGTCCATCGAGCTGCCCGCGGTAGGGGCTGTCCACCCTGCGGAGACAGGCGAGCCCTACCTAGCCGTTAGCCTGACCCTCGATCCGACAGTGCTCGCTACATTGCTGGCTGACCTTCCGAAACCTATGGGGCGGTACGAAAGCGACCCCGGCTTTTCGGTTGCTGCCATCACGCCAGAGTTGATGGACGCCTGGGTGCGCATGCTTCGACTCATGGGCAACCCTGATGCTATTGCCGCGCTCGCCCCAGCGTACGAGCGCGAGATATTGTTTCGCGTTCTACAAGGCCCGCATGGCTGGATGTTGCGAGAGATCGCCGCACCAGACACTGCCATGGCCCGCGTGAGCCTGGCCATTCAGTGGATTCGGCGGGACTTTGCTGAACCGATCAGAGTAGAAAGCCTGGCGCAAAAGGCGGCCATGAGCGTCTCAGCGTTTCACCGGCATTTCAAAGCCGTCACTACGCTGAGCCCATTGCAGTACCAGAAACGGGTTCGCCTGCTACAGGCCCGAACCCTCATGGTCGCCAGCGCCAAAAGCGTCACGGCCGCCGCGTTCGAGGTGGGCTATGAAAGCGCCACGCAATTCACGCGGGATTATGCACGGGTGTTCGGCCTGCCTCCTGCGCGGGATGCTGCGAGAATCTTGAGCGAAACGAGAGCCGATTTGTGACCTTAGCGAGATCCGACGCCGATCAGCGTGCTGCCGATAGCGGTGGTCATTATCGGAGTTGACCGTCCTCCACGAGCCCGGCTTAACTTGTTTGCGAGCTACTACTATTGGCCGGTACTTGCCCTACTTCAACGTCCGCTTTGGGTCGAAAGCTGACAACTTGCGTTCTATCGATTCTCCGTACGCTGGCTGCATCAACTGCAGGAAGCCAAGATGAGATCTATAGAACCCCTCGGCCCGGAACGGGCATCCTTCCCCCTCGAGCACTACCGCCAGGCGATCCTGTGCAAGGAGGCCTATCCCTGGGCGCGGCGGTACCTCGCCTCCCTGCAGTCGGGAGGTGTTCGCGATGTACTGGGCGCGGTGTCCTTTAACCTGCAGCAGCCCGTCCAGCTCATAGCCGAAGCTGTCCAGTGTGGTTGGTTCGTAGTGCCGAACGGCAAGAACGGGACGTTCAGCGCTCGCCACTTTGCCGAGCGCGGCCGGATGGCCGCAGCGCTGCCGTGGCTGCCGGACATCCTGCAGCGGGCGCTACAGGCCGAATCACGGGCGCGGCACCACCGCCCCGCGGAACGCTACACCTTCGGCGTTCGGCGGCTGCCCGGGTTCGTGGATCTGGCCCTGGCCCTGCCTCACCGCCTGTCTCGGCTCCCGCTCGATCACCAGGTTGGCGCCACCACGGGGGAGCTGTGGTTCGAGGTACTGGCTGACGTGCACGCTGTGACCGCCGCGCTCGCGGCGCAGATCGAGTGCTTTGCGCCGGCGTGGATGTGGGCTCCGGCCGCCTCACTTGAACACCAGGTTGAGCGCCTGCGGCAGCATGGGTGCGCGAACCTGCTGATTGCCTACGTGTCGCAGACCCGAGACCGCTGGATCGATAGTCCTGAGCAAAAGAAGCTCGAGGATGTGTTGTACCGAGGGTTACCGGTGGTGGAGTACGAACGGTGGTACCTGGAGAGGGCTGCGCGAGCGCGAGCAGATGAGGAGGGACGCTGGCGCGCGCCCTTCGCCCGGATCCGTGAGCTCGCCGGAATCTTCGATGACGCTCGCAGCTTTGCGCGGATACCGCTGGGGCGGCTGATCCGCGAGCTTTCGGGCGGCCGCTTCACACTGCAGCGCGAGGCAGATTCAAATCCCGGGCTGGTCGTCGAAGTCGCGCCAAACTACCTGGTCGGCGGGGGAGAGGGGATAGACGAGCCCTTCGCGCTCGCAAACTTTTGCCAGGCGCTTGCCGATGCGCTGGCCGATGTTCCGTGTTCCTTTCCTGGGTGCCTTGAGGCGTGCCGCCAGGCGCGCGCCTCGCTCATCGCGTTCCAATCCGACACGGCTGCGCCCTGCGAGCGTGCCGGCTAGCGCCTGAGACGAGCTAACTGCAGGTTCACACCCCTGGCCGGCGTGAACCTCGCCCGCGGCAGTACTGAGCTATGCGAGGATGACGGTCATCTGGCCTATAGGAGACCAATGATGAAGGTACGCATTGAGGTAACGACGGACGAGCTCGAGGACATGGGGTGCGACTCGGTCGACGAGCTTGCAGCCCGCCTGCGTGAGCAGCTGGATAGCGGCATTGTGGGCGAGGCCGGTGAGGCGGTTAGCGATTGGCTCGTTTCCTACGAGCTGACGGCTAAGCTCGCGGGGTAGTGGAACATGGAAATCGTTCCTGCCTTCGGCGCCGACGTCATGTATGCACTGATGTGGCTCTGCGTGATAGCCAGCGTCTGCAGCGCCGGTTCGTGGCTGTGGAAGCTCCTCATCAACCTAGATATCCGGCAGGACTACGCTCCGGCCCTGTGGGCGATAGGCCTGGCGTTGGGCGCCTTGTTGCTGTGGCGGGGCCAGGGCGCGCTTGGCAGTGAAGCGCCGCGCTATGAACGAGGCGAGGCGTCGTTCATCACCTTCTGGATGTTGCTTTCAGCCTTCTGCCTCTTTGGCCCTTTCGCGCTCCTATTCCATCGCTCGCCGGATTCACCCAAAGGGCCCAGTGCCTAGCCCTTCAGCCAGCCTCTTGCTGGACGCCCGCCCAGGCGGTTCGTGTCACGTGGCATCCCACTCATCCCCCGGCATAATCCGCTTCATGAACTCGTCAAAGAGCGGCACGGTGAACGCAGTATCACCATGGTTAGGGCTCCAGATCATGCCTTTGGCAATCAGGCTATTGCGGGTCGGCCCAAGGGCTGTCACACGTCGCCCGAGCTTTTCTGCAATATCCCCTGACCTATGCGGCCCTGCACCAAGCTCAGCCATGGCGCGGAGGTACTTTTTCTCAGCTGGTGTGAGCCGATCAAAACGAACCCGGAAGAAGCTCTCATCAAGAGCGGCTACGGCCTCGCCAGTGGCGCGCTCTACGTCCATCTTCGTGATGGGGCTCTGCTCTGCCACATCCCACGCATGCTTACCCCACTCCTGAAGGAAATAGGGATAGCCCCTGGTCTGATCCACAACAAGCCCCACAGCCTCGGCTTCGAACTTGACACCCTCGTCATCAGCCGGCTTTACGATAGCTATTGCCGCTTCAGCCTGGCTCAGCGGGCCAATTTCCGGGTAGTCGAAAAGCCGCTCTGCATAGGACTTTGCGTTACCAGCTCGCCCGCGCAGTTGAGGCAGGCCAGCACCTACCACAGTCACTGGCAGCCGGCTCTGAGCGCACCGATGGAGAGCAGAGATTAATGCGGCAAGCTCACCTTCACCCACGTACTGAAGTTCGTCGATAAAGATGACCAGCGCGGTATCGCCTTGCCGAGCGGCTGAGCCTGCTTGCTCAAGCAAGGCAGCCAAATCGCTTTCGAGATCACCGTTGTCGGCAAGGCCTGGCTCAGGGTCGAAGTCCAGCCCTACCTCAATGTCGTTGTAGGTCACCTTCAAGGCCTTGGCGAAGCCTGCCAAGGCGCGCAGGCCACGCTGAGCCATGTCTTTCGCTGCCTCAACCCGGCTTAACCGAAGTAATGCGAGGCGCAATTGGGGGGCCAGCAGCGCTGGCAGGGAGCGACCTTCAGGTGCCTCGATACGGATCGTATGAACCCCTGCGGCCTCGGCATCTGTACGCATTTGGTCGAGCAACACGGTCTTGCCCACGCCGCGCAACCCGACCATCAAAACGCTTTTGGCCGGGTTTCCTCGGCGCAATCTTGCAATGCCAATCCTCACGCGCTCACGAAGTTCACCTCGGCCAGCCAACTCGGGTGGCGGCGTGCCGGCCCCCGGAGAATAAGGATTACTGATAGGGTCCATAGCTATACAAACCTTTGGAGGTTTATCGGATTTAGATAAATCTACATAAATTCGCTACAAGCTGCAAGGTGAGTGACTTCGAACAGCCAACTCGAATGCCCGGCGAATCGTCGCCAGATCTACCGTCAAATAAGGCTTTGAGTGGTTGAGGTGCTGGTGGCCCACGATCGTCTGCACCATCTCCCGTCGCCGGCCGCGAGTACGCGAGCAGCCAGGGAGCGCCGCCCACTAACCGACACGTAGCGCGGCAAGGTCCTCGGGCTCGCCTTTAGCATCAAGCTCACGAGCCGATGCAGCAGGTTCACGGCCCATGAGTCGTTTTGCCTGGATTCAGTAACCGAGCCAGATAAGCACATCGCAGGCTTTGTACTCGGGGTGGTCGCCCAGCTCTGCGAACATTTCAGACGGATCGAGCGTGTGCTTCCGGCATTCACGTTCCGCGTCTTCACGGGTCACCATTCTTTCCTCATCCATCGCTTCATCGAGCGTCATTATGCTTGCTACCTGTTTGGGTTATTCGGCCACGCTTTGAAACTTGGCCGCCTAAGAGGCCCCCTTCCAGGGGATATTTACCTGGGGCTGCTGATCTCATGCCATGCCTTGTAATGCGGTGTAGCGCATCTGTATGGGGGGGACGATTAGGTCATTAGCCAGGGCAAGCATTTCGAATTGCCCATTCAGATTCTCCACGCCGTCGACGATCACGCCGTCTTCGATTGTCGCGTCCGGGTACCCGTCAGTTCTCCACCGGCATGATCTTCAGCTGCTGCAGAAGGCGATGGGTAAAGTCAGGGCCGGCAGTGAGCAGAATGCGGGCGAGGTTGCGTTCTCGTACGCGGACTTTCTCCGCAATGCGGAGATGCCCGACCGCCTTGTTGCACCGCGCGTGGGCGAGCACAAGATTTTCATTGCGGTCAGATCCGCCCGTATGTGAAGCGAGCAAATGCTCGCGCGTCATTTCCTCGCGCGTCATCTCATTCAGGCAGTAGAAGCACAGATCCCCATCGCGTTTACGCAGTGTGGCTACGTTATGTCGACGGGCCCTCGCCGACTTCGTTTCTCCCATCTGGTCCTGGGTAGGATCGACCTGCGCAACGATCATGAACGGTACGTAGGTCAGTTGGAGTGCGGAAAGCTCGCCTTCGCCCCGACCTGGCATCCATTCGGCTCGATTGCTGAGCACCAGCTCTTCAGCACGCTGCCAAGAGGTGCTGGGGTATTGAGTGCCCATCGGATCGAATACCTGAACCAGACGTACTTCATTTGCCGGGGCTAGCGCTGGTGCGATAGAGGCCTGAAGCAGCATTGGGGACATCTTCACCATGTGACTCATCGGAGCGATACGCCACTGAAGCCGAGCGCCATCGACAGCTGCTGCGCGGCGGAGGCGCCCAGGCGCTTCGCGAAGCGATCGAAGGCATTGTCCTTGACGGTGAAGTCGACCTGGCTGGTGGCGCCCACCAGGTCCCGGGCGACATAGTCGACATCCCCCAGCTTATCGATCAGGCCCAGCTGCTTGGCCTGCTCGCCGGTCCAGATCAGGCCGGAGAACAGCTCCGGATGATCGGCATCCTTCAGGCGATCGCCGCGGCCGGTCTTCACCGACTGGATGAACTGCTGGTGTGTCTGCTTGAGCACGTCATTCCAGAAGACGGTCTCTTCGGGGTTTTTCGGCTGGAACGGATCCAGGAACGCCTTGTGCGCGCCGGAGGTGTAGGCCCGGCGTTCCACCCCGACGCGGTTCATCAGGTCGACGAAGCCGAACGACGCCGCCGTCACGCCGATGGAGCCGACCAGCGAGGCTTTATCGGCCACGATCTCGTCGGCGGCCGCGGCGATGTAGTAGGCACCTGAGGCGCCCAGGTCCTCGATGACGGCGTAGACCGGCACCTTCGGATGCAGGCCGCGCTGGCGCTTGATCTCGTCGAACACCTGGCCGGCCTGTACCGGGCTGCCGCCGGGCGAGTTGATCTTGAGAACCACGGCTTTGGCGCGCTCGTCATCGAACGCGCGTCCGATGGCCTTCTTCAGCGCGGCGGCGTTTGCCTCGGCGCCGTCGGCGATCTCGCCCCGCACCTGGATGACGGCCGTGATCTGCTTGGCTTCATCCACCTCGTCGAGTTGCAGGTGCTCGACCAGTACCGCGCCTGCAATCAGCAGCAGGCCGGTACCCCAGAAGGAATACTTGAGCAGCTTCAGCCGGCGGGAAGCGCGCCGCTCTTTGATGAGGTCGCGGATGAGTTCGGGAAGCAGCGTGGTGTCGTGTTCGGACATTGGAACCTCGTGGCGGGTATCAGACCGCCAGTGTCGCGAGAGCAACGCCGAAAAAGTCGCGAGTTTGCCCCTCTAAAGGGCGTGTACCGGCCCGGTTCCCGCCCAGGACGGGCGTGAATCACCAGCCCAGAGAGTAGTAGCGCGATGATACTGATCCCTTCTTCCAGTCGGGATTCCAGGCATGAAATACGCGCTCGAGCACAGGGGCGGTCGCACCCTGCCAGTCGATCCGGCCATTTATCTCAAGGCCATCAAGGCCCGCCTGGCTTGCGCCCAGGCGCAAGGTGCCAGGAGCATCTGGATCGACCACCGCGACGGGCTGTGGCATGGCAAGGCGACCCATACTGCGCTGATCAGCGCCCTGGAGCAGCTTGCTGCAGAAGGGTACGGATTGAGTTGGGACGAGATGCGCGGCATCCAGATGCTTCGGTTGGACGTCGATCCGAAAGTATCTCTGGCGCCGGCGGCCGTCCGCAGCGCGCTGGGCCTGGTCGAGACCTGGGACACCACTCCCTTTAAAGCCCCGGAGCCAGTGGCTCCGCCGGTGAGCCATGGCAGCCAGATGGGCGACTACCTTCTTTTCCTCGCGCTGATTGCATCCCTGGCCGGCGCCCCCTTCGGGTTGGCACGTATGCTCGACGCGCCTACACCGGGCCCCTGGCTACTCGCCTTCTACTACGGGGTGTTTGGACAGACCCTCTACACCTGGGGCTCGGTTCTGGTGAAGGGCTTCCTGGCTGCGGAACGTTCGCGCCGGCACACGCCGCCGGCCTGATACGCCCCCGGCGCCTGTCGAAGGCGCCCGGTGCCGGCGGCTGGCTAGATGTCCTCTTGACGTCGCGTGCTACCGGAATGACAGTCAGCGGCCCACGTTTCGGAGGGTGAACATGACTCAACCTCGTGCACGGGCATTGGGCCCAACAATCGATGGGCCAGCGCGCGCTCGGTCGGCGCCGACGGCGGATCACGATGCGCACGCGTTGGCCCGGCAGCTCCTGGCAGAGCTCACCGGCACGCCTGGTGAGCTCCAGGCCGAGCTCGATGCAGCATCTCGGGCAACCCCCGAATCCCCTACCAAGAAGGGCGTGAATCGCCGCTTGCGCTAAGGGCGCCAGCTGCACACTAGGCCGACCGCCCGGGTCGACGCCTTTGCTGCCAAGTGGGAAAGCGCGTTGATCTGGGACGGACCACTTCTATCGAGGACGGCCCCATGCTCGACCTGTACAACATGATCGGTGCACTGATCCCCACGGCTGGCCCCACCAAGGCCCATCCAGATGACGCTTACCGTGAAGGCTATGCCGCCGCGATTGACGACGCGTTGAAGAAAGTCGACCAGGCACCTGACGCATCCACGGCCGCGATCGCTTTCGCGCTGGAGACCGACGAGGGCATGACTTTCCTGCGGTGCTGGAATGAAGGCGACTTCGACGCCATCCGCCGCGAGTGGCCGGAAGCGCCGGATGACGTCTTTGAGGGCGCCGATCCGCTGTTCAAGCGAACGAGCTCCCAACTGCCGGCCGGCTAGCACCCCGACGCACGAGGCAGCCGCTAATGCTCATTCATCTGGTACCGCGGTTCCTGACCTGTCCGGTTTCGGGGCCGCACGTCCAACTGATCGACCTGCGGATCGACTCCATCGGCCTGCTCCTGCGTGATCGGGTGGACCTGGCCACGCGCCGGCCGATGCCGAACAAGCGCATGGCGATCGGCTGCAGCAAGCGTGGCCGCCTGGCGCGGGTAGGTCTGCTGATCGATACGCTCCGGCCGGCCCAGCCATTCACCGTGGTGTATCGCTGGGCGGTAGCGGCGGAGCAGCTGATCGTGCATCGCGTGCACTATGAGCTGCTGGGCGAGCCCGACGCCTACCAAGTCGTCTCAGACAAGATGGCGACCTGGCCGCAGCGGCCGATGGAGTACCAGGATTCGATCCCAACCTTTTTGCAGCCGCGGCTGGAGGCGACGTGCCTGACGCCCCGCGACAAGGTCGTCAACCAGCAAGTAGGAAGCAACGGGCTGCTGCTCGAGCGCGAGGAGTCGTTCCAGGTCCCGCTGCTGGACTGCGGTGATTGGTTCAAGCGGCTGAACGAGTCCCTGGGTGATCGGGCGCCGCGCCTCGCGGACGTCGTGGCCTGTCCGCTCGATACCGCTGACCAAGGGATCGATCCCTATCCCCTTGCTGGTGGTGAGGACTAGGCCAGAGAGCCGGCGAAAGATTCTTTCGCTCCCTGGATACCGCCTGGCCGGACCTCTGCTGCCGCTACGCCTTTGTAAGATTCTTACACGGCGAAACCGCCTATAGCGTGCCACCGTGCATAGGTGGCCTAGGCCTCGGCCGCCTGGCGCAACCGCGCGAAATTGCCACTGGACCGCACCAGCTGCCTGAAGCGTCTTTTGAATGCCAGCCGCGTGAAGGCCGGCGCCCAGGGCACTATCTGGTTGGGAAGCGGCTGGATCCCCTCGAGTGACGGCCATGGGGGGCCTGGGGGTAGCAGGTCGCGGCGCTCGGTTGCCATCAGCACCAGGTCTGCCTCCTTGATGCTGGCCGGCATCTGCGCAGCGATCTCGAAGCGCGCTGCGATGGCCATCCAGATCCGCGCCTCGATTGCCTTGAAGCCTGGCAGCAGGTCCTTGAGTGGACTCACCATGTCGCCGACGTAGGCCTCGGCGGCATCATGCAGCAGCGCGTGAAGCGCGTCCGCCGGCGGTACCAGGTGGCTGGCCAATACGCTGTGCTGGCCAACGCTGTAGTGGGTCTGGGTGTAACCCGCGAATCTGCAGATGTTCGCCAGTGCATGGGCGATGTCATCCATCACCACCATGTCGGCTTCAGGCGCCAGCAGGTCAAATTGCTTTCCAGACTGGGTGAGGATCCAGCTTGCGCTCATTCGCTACTCCGGTGAGGCGAAGGTCTAGGTAGTGGCCACCGTAACCCATCTTCATCGACGCGCTAGCGCCAATACCGCCTGCGGCGGGGCCTCAATAGCGAGGAGCGCTCCTCCGCACGCGCAATTCTCTACGCCGCGGGATCGTGGACCACAGCCGACGCTCAACCGGCGAGCTGGGCGCAGCGCAGTGCCAGCTTGTGGTGGTAGTCGGCACCGGTGCAGGTGCGCTCCAGGCGGATAACTTCGTCGAGCGCCACGTCGCGCCCGCTGCACTCAGCAGCGGCCCGGGCCAGCGCTGCGCACATTCGGACGACATAGCCGGGCGCGAGATATCTCGGATCGCGGGCGAGATCACCCTCCGCGGTACCGCGTGCTTGGAGCGCCCGCTGGATGATTCCTGCAAACGGTTCATAGTCCATCTGGGGCACGATTTTCTCCTTTAAGGGTTTCCGCGTAGCGTAGTGCGGTCTGAACGAGACGACGGCCGCCGGCGGCACGTGCGGCCTTCTGCGTTTTTCCGATCACGCGGCGAAGGCCATCGCGCGCGAGTTTTAGACTGGTCGCCTCAGCGTCGGCGGCTTCGAAAAGCGCGTACAGAATACCGTCGGCTTCCTGCAAGGCATCCAGGTCCTCGGCCGACACGTAGATCGTTGCGCCGCTCATGGCTGGTCCGCCCGGGGGCTCTGGGCTGTGTTCATCACTAAGCGGCGACGGCGCTGCGCCGCCTCCACCGTTGCGCCTTGAAATGAGTCGTTCACGTCGTTCTTCTCCTGAGCAAAGGGTGTTGCACCGATCGGCCAGGCGGCGCTGCCACCGGCCGGATCGGTGACTTGACGCTACGCCGCAGCTGTTCGCCGCGGAGTCGCCACTGCGGCGCGCCAGGGGTCGTTGGCCCGGGCAATGGCCGCCATGTGCGGCGGTGAGACGCTGTTGCCGCACATGTGGACCTGCTCGGACTTGGTGAACGGCTTGCCGTCGTGGCCAAATTCGATCTGGTAGGAGTCGGGGAAGCCCTGGGCGCGGTACAACTCTCGCGGCTGCAGCATGCGCAGGCCGATGTCGACCACAACGTAGGGGATGCCTTGGATCGTGACGGTGACGAGCGCAAGGCGGTCCTTCGTGGTGACAGTAGGGGAGGGCTCATCCGGCCGGCTCGTGTTGTCCGCACCGTAGTAGCTCATCAGGAATGCGGCGACGCGCAGGCCACCGGCTTCGACCTCGGGCGAGAGCTGCAGCTCGACTACCGAGGTCTTGCCCCCGCCGCCGGCGGTGATGGTCGGTGCCGGCTCGTCGACGCGTTGGCCAACGGAGCCGCCGAACTGCCGGGATAGGAAGGCGGTGACCGCGCCGTGGTGCTGGCCGGAGGCGCTGATGGTGTGCAGCGGTTCCTCGAGGGAGCGGGCATCGCAATTACCGCGCAGATGAGCGAGGGTGGCCGCCGGCCGCCTGGCTGTGGTGGGTGCAGTCGGGCGACATGTGAAACCAGCCCACCCGGCGGCCGCCGCACTCGGTGTCTGGGTCGCCCTCGAAGACATCTGTGGTGAAATGCCTAGCCGCCGGATGGTTGGCGGTGTGCATGCTGATGGCTTTTGCAGAGTGGTTCTTGGCCACGGCGACCGGGCGACCCAGAGCGTGAGAAGCCAGGGCCAATCCATGGCTAGCTGCCGGCAAAATGCGGTGAATGTGCCGGAGTCGACGAAGACTTTACCGCCCTGTCCAGGTGGTCAGGTAGGGCCCGCAGCTGCTGCCTGAGCATCACTTGATCGGCGACGACCCCAACTGCTATCCCAACGTCGAGTGCGGCTTGAAGGTCGCTGTCGGCAGGAAAGCCAGAGTGGAACGCGATATTCCAGGTGAAAGGGGAGGACATGGTCGGCGACTCGCTTAAGAAAATGCCTACCCTGTCTGCCTTTTGAAATACGCAAGTCACAAGCGCACTAAGCGAGGCTCTAGGGTCTGTACGAAAAGTCGCCGAGCGAAGGTCAGGCTGCGTTAAAATTAGCTGGATCGCCAGTCCGGCCAAGGTAGCGCCGTCGGAATGCTCATTGATCATTCGTAAACCCGCTCTCGAGCCCGGTCGAGCGCGAGTCCGATCCGCTTCTTCAAAGATCATTACCTTGCCTGACCTTCGCTCGGCTACTGTTCAGACACGCCCTAGTGGCTAGTGTCGACGGTGGAGCAGGTGATGGCGAGCACCTCGGCGAGGGGGTTGCCGTCACGCAGTCGTTGTAGCAACTGCGGCTCGGCGGCGTCCGTCGCGAGCGCCGCGATAACGGTCGCGGCCAGGTCGGCACTGGGCGATAGGAACAGCACTCCGTTGTCGTCGCCCAGTACTAGGTCGCCCGGCCGGACCTTGACGCCAGCGCAGTGTATCTCGACTCCAAAGCGGCTGGTACCAAGGTCGCGCAGCTTGGTTGTACACAGGCTGGTACCGTAGGCGAACACCGGCAGGCCGAGATCGACAAGTTCGCGGCTGTCGGTCACCAGGCCGTCAACCACCAGGCCATGGGCGCCCGCCACTAGGGCCGCGCTGGCGGTGACCAGGCCGATGCAGGCATGGCGCCTGTCGCCGCCGGTGGCGATGACCAGGACCTCCCCAGGCTGTAGGCGAAGCAGCGCGTGGTTGACCGCGCAGGCATCGTGATCGGCCAGTTGCAGGGTGGCGGCGCGGCCCAGTAGGCGCCGGCCGGGAGTTTGCTGGCGTAGCAGCGGATCGGCGAAACCCTCCTCGAGTACGTGGCCGAGGGTGGGAAAGCTGACCTGGGCGAGGTCGGCGAGCAGGGCGGCCACGTCGCTCATGGCGCCTCCCGCACTGCGGCCACGCAGTCGATTTCGAGGGCCACGCCCCAGAGTTGCACGCACACGGTGGTGCGGGCCGGCGGAGCGTGCCCGAGCAGTTCGCGGTAGACGGCGTTGAAGGGTTCGAGCTGGGCGGGATCGGTGAGGTAGGCGTTGACCTTGACCAGGCGATCCAGGCCGGAACCGGCGGCTTCGAGCACGGCGCCGAGATTGCGCAGTGTCTGGCGCACCTGGTCGCTGAAGTCGGCGGGGATCTGTCCATGGGGGTTGGCGGGGATCTGCCCGGCGGTGAACACCAGATGGCCGGTGACGACGGCCTGGGAGTAGGGACCGACCGGTTGCGGGCCGGCGAGGGCGGCAGTGATGCGTTGCATGGCGACTCCAAGGGCCCACTTGGGGCGGGCCAGGTAGGGGATCAGGCGCGGGCGTCGAGCGGGCGCTTGAAGGTTTCGGTGAGCAGGAGCAGGGCCACCAGGGACACGCCGGCCGAGGCCATCAGGTACCAGGCGACCGAAGAGCCCTTGCCCGTGGCGGAGAGCAGGGCGGTGGTGACGATGGGGGTGGCGGCGCTGCCGAGCAGGCCGGAGAGCATGTAGGCCACCGACAGCCCGGAATAGCGTACGCGGGTGCCGAACAGCTCGGCGAGGAAGGTGGCGATGGGGCCATAGTTGGCGGCGAAGGCGGTCATCAGCAGGCAGTAGCCGAGCAGGGCCAGGCTCCAGACGTGGGTGTCCATCAGCCAGAACAGCGGCAGCGCCACCAGGGCCTCGCCCAAGATGCCAGCGACGATCACCGGCTTGCGGCCGATGCGGTCGGACAGCGCGCCGAACAGCGGCAACAGGGCGATGCAGAGCAGGCAGGAGAGCAGCACGATGGCGAGCATGGCGCTACGGGTGAAGCCCAGGGTCTGGGTGCCGTAGGTGAGGCCGAAGGCGACGATAATGTTGAAGGCGGTGCCGGTGGACAGGGTGGCGACGCCGCCCAGCAGCACCTGCCAGCCGTGGTTGCGCAGCACTTCGAGCAGCGGGATGCGCGACACCTCGTGCTGGGTGGCCTGGCGTTCGAAGGCGGGCGTTTCGGTGATGTTGAGGCGGATGTACAGGCCGACCACGATCAACAGCGCACTGGCCAGGAACGGCAGGCGCCAGCCCCAGTTTAGCAATTGCTCGTCGGACAGCCCGCTGGCGATGAGCAGGAACACCAGGTTGGCGATCAGGGTACCGGCTGGTACGCCGATCTGTACCCAGGAGCCGTATAGGCCGCGTTGTCGCGCGGGTGCGTGCTCCACCGCCATCAGCACCGCGCCGCCCCATTCGCCACCCAGTGCCAGGCCCTGGATGATACGCAAGGTCAGCAGCAGGATCGGCGCCCAGACGCCGAGGGTGGCGTAGGAGGGCAGCAGGCCGATGAGAAAGGTGGCGCCCCCCATCAGCAGCAGCGACACCAGCAGCATGGATTTGCGTCCCAGGCGATCGCCGAAGTGGCCGAACAGCGCCGCGCCGATGATGCGCGCGCCATAGGCCGAGGCGAAGGTGCCAAAGGCCAGCAGGGTGCCGACCAACGGGTCGAAGCCGGGAAAGAAGATTTTGTTGAAGACCAAGGCCGAGGCCGTGGCGAAGACGAACAGGTCATACCATTCGATGGTGGTCCCGATGACGCTGGCGACGGCGACGCGCTTCATGTCTGTGGGGGCCTGCGCGGGCAGGCTCTGGCTGGAGCTAAGCGTGGTGGTGGTCACGGTGAATCCTCCGGGCATAGGGGTTGGCGTTGTTGTCTTGGCAGGAGGCAAGGGCGTGGCGCCAGGCACCACGCCAGGCCGCGCCCGTGGCCGGGGCGGAGGGTGTTGTTTATTGGCGCGGGATCAGTGCCCCGCTTGCGCCAGGACGGCATTGAGCAGCACGGCGGCGCCCTGGGCGATGTGGAAGGGCTCGGCCCACTCGGCTTCGTTGTGGCTGAGGCCGTCGCGGCAGGGGATGAAGATCATGCTGGTTGGGCAATGACGGGCCAGATGGATGGCGTCGTGGCCGGCGCCGCTGATGATCTCTTGGTGTCCATAGCCCAACCCCTGCACGGCGTCGCGCACCGCCTGCACGCAGTCGGCGGCGAAGGGCGTGGCTGGACTCAGCCAGTGGCGCTCGATGGCGAGCGTCAGCCCGCGACGGGTGGCGATGGCGGCCAGCCGTTCGCGGGCGGCGACTTCCAAGGCGGCCAACTGGGCGTCGTCGGGATGGCGCAGGTCCAGGGTCCAGTCCACTTGGCCGGCGATGGTGTTGCGCGAGGATTGGGCGATGTCCACCTGTCCGACCGTGACCAGCCCGGCGGGGGCGAACTCAGAGGCCAGAGTTTCCAGCGCCGCGAGCATTTCGCCGACGCCGAACAGGGCGTCCTTGCGCATCGCCATGGGCGTGGTGCCGGCGTGGGCCGGGGTGCCGCCGACGCGCACGTCGAGCCAGCAGATGGCCTGACCCCCAGTGACTACGCCGATTGGCAGGCCAGCGGCTTCCAGCACCGGCCCCTGCTCGATGTGCGCCTCGAAGTAGGCGGCCAGCGGCCGCTGCAAGGCTCGCTCGCCGGCTTCGCCAGTGCTGGCCAGGGCCTGGGCGATGCTGACGCCCTGGCGATCCTCGGTGGCCAGGGCGCGCGCCAGCGGCAGCGCCCCGGTGAATACCGCCGAGCCGAGCATGGCCGGGGTGAAGCGCGCGCCTTCCTCGTTGGTCCAGACGGCGATTTCTAACGGCAGGCGGGTCTCGAGGTTTTCCTCGTTCAGACGGCGGATCACCTCCAGGGCGGCGAGCACGCCAAAGATGCCGTCGAAGCGACCGCCCTTGGGCTGGGTGTCCAGGTGGCTGCCCATCACCACTGGCGCCGCGTCGGCGTCGCGGCCTTGGCGACGGGCGAAGAGATTGCCGATGGCGTCGCGCTGCACGCTCAGGCCGGCGGCTTCGCACCAGGCGACGAACAGCGCCCGGCCTTGGCGATCTTCCTCGGTGAGCGCCAGGCGGCTATTGCCGCCGCCGGCGGTGGCGCCGATCGCGGCCATCTCCATCAGGCTATTCCAGAGGCGTTCGCCGTTGACTTCGAGCATGAAAAATCTCCTTTCAGGGCGCGCGACCTAGTAGCCGAGCGCGGGATCGACGGTGTGCAGCAGGGGCTCGCCCGCGGCCAGGCGCCGGGTGTTCTCGGCGACCTGGGTGGCGATGCAAGGGTAGGACGCGGCCGAGGCCATGTGCGGGGTGACGGTCACGCCCGGCAGGTGCCAGAGCGGGTCGGTGGCGGGCAAGGGTTCGTGGGTGAACACATCCAGCAGCGCGGCGCGTACTTGGCCTTCGCTAAGCGCCGTGGCCAGCGCCTGGGCGTCGAGATGACCGCCACGGCCGCCGTTGACGATCACCGCGCCGCGCGCCAGCCGGGTGAAGGTGGCGTGGCCCAGGATGCCGGCGGTGGCCGGGGTCAGCGGCAGCAGGTTGATTAGCAGATCGAGACCGTCGAGAAAACGGGACAGCGCGGCGTCGCCGGCCTGGCAATCTACGCCGCGCAGGTACTTGGGCGTGCGTGCCCAACCGCGCACGGCATAGCCGGCGTCGGCCAGATCCTCGGCCACGGCCGCGCCCAGGGAGCCCAGGCCCATCACTCCGACGCGGTAGTCGCCGGCCGGCACCTGGGGTGGGCGGCGCCAGGTCTGGCTGGGCTGGTGCGCGAGCACCTGATCGAAACCGCGCTGGTAGTGCAGGACCGCCCAGCGCATGTATTCGAGCATGCCCTGGCGATGCGCCGGATCCACCACACGGCAGACCGGCAGTGCCGGATAGGGGCCGGCGGCGACGAGGTGCTCGACGCCCGCGGCCACCGAATGCACCAGTTGGAGCCGTGGGAGCGCGGCGAGACTGCCGACGGGGGGAAACCAACAGGCGGCGACAGTCGCCGTGCTCGCGCGGGCATCGTCTTGCGTCACCACCGTGAGCTGCGGGGCATGGGCGGCGAAGGCGGCCTGCAATTCACCGATGAGGTCGGCGTCTCTAGTGAGCAGGACGACGGTAGTCATGCGCAGTAGTCCTCGCGCTGATGGGCGATCAGACTCAGCGCCGCCGTCCAGGTGAGGCAGACGATCTCGGCGGACTCGTCGCGCTCAAACTGTTGCGCCACCAGGTGCCGCACCGTCTCGCTGGGATAGACCAGCGGGGTGCCGCCAGCCAGCGCCTGGATCTGCGCCTGGCAGGCACGTTCGAGGAAGTGGATCTGATGGAAGGCCTCCGCCACGCTGCTGCCACCCGCCAGCAGGCCATGGTTGCGCAGGATCATCGCCTTGTGCGGTCCTAGGTCGGCGATCAACCGCTCGCGTTCGTCCAGCGACAGGGCGATGCCTTCGTAGGTGTGGTAAGCCAGCTTGCCGTAGAACTTCAGGGCATGCTGGCTGATGGGCAGCAGGCCCTGCTCCTGGGCTGCCACCGCCATACCGGCGGCGGTGTGAGTATGGATCACACAGGCCATGTCAGGGCGCGCCAGGTGGATCGCCGAATGGATGACGAAGCCTGCCGCATTCACCCGGCGCGGGCCGAAGTGTTCGTCGACCACCTCGCCATGCTCGTTGATCAGCACCAGATCGGAGGCCTTCATGTGATCGAACAGCACGCCATAGCGATTGATCAGGAAGTGATGTTGCGGACCGGGCAGGCGCAGGGTGATGTGGGTGTCGATCAGATCGGTCATGCGGAAATGGGCGACCAGCCGGTACAGCGCTGCGAGTTCGCAGCGGGCGGTCCATTCGGCATCGGTCATGGTGGAAGGCTTGTTCATGGTCACTCCAGGGCTAGACAAAGGCGAGCCTGCTCAGGCCACGCGCGGCAGCGTAGCCGGCCGTCTGGTCTCGTCGCGCAGACGGGCCAGGCCGATTACGCCGATCAACGACAAGGCGGACAGGGCGCTGAAGAACAACGCCAGCGGCAGCCACTGCCCGGCGTATTGCTGCGCCAGCAGGGTGCCGATCAAAGGGGTGGTGCCGCCGGCCATGGCGCAGATCAGTTGGTAGGCCAGCGAGATTCCGGAGTAGCGCAGCTCGGCGGGAAAGGCTTCCGCCAGGTATCCGGCGATCACCGCATAGAGCGCCGACAGGGTGACCACGGCCAGGGCGATGCCAGCGGTCATCGCCACCAGGTTGCCGGTCTGCACCAGCAGGAACATCGGATAGGGCACGGCGATGCAGGCCAGGGCCACCGCGCGCAGGAAGCGGGCGGTGCCGATCCGCTCCGCCCATAGAGCGGCGAGCGGCTGGGTAAGGAACTGGCAGATCGTCACCAAGAACAGGCAGTCCAAGATGGTGGTGCGAGCGATGCCCTGGTACTGGGTGACGTAGGAAATCATGAAAGTATTGGTGAAGAAGAAGCCGGCCGAGCCGATAGTGACGGCGGCGGCGCCACAGAGGATCTGCCGCCAGCAGCGGCGGATCACCTGGGCGACCGGCTTGTCCACCTTGCGCCCGGCGCGTTCTAGCGCCGCGAACTCGGGAGACTCCTCGACCCCGCAGCGAATCAGCAGGCCCACACACATCAGCACGCCACTGGCCACGAACGGTAGGCGCCAGCCCCAGCTATGAAAGTCAGCCGGGTCCAGCGAACTGACCAGGCGAAAGGCGATCAGCGCCAGCAACAGCCCTGCGGGGCTGCCGAGCTGGGCGAAGGAGGCAAAGAATGTCTTGCGTCCGGCAGGAGCGTGCTCGCTGGCCATCAGCACCGCGCCGCCCCACTCGCCGCCCACTGAGATGCCCTGGATGAAACGCAGGGCGACCAACGCGATGGGTGCCCAGATTCCGGCGCTGGCGTAGGTGGGGAGAAGACCGATGGCAGCAGTAGCTAGGCCCATCAGCGTCATGGTGAACAACAGCATCCGCTTGCGGCCCAGGCGATCGCCCAGATGACCGAAGACCATGCCGGCCAGTGGCCGGGCGACGAAGCCCACGGCGAAGGTGCCGAAGGCGGCCAGAGTACTCAGTGCCGGATTGTGGCTGGGAAAGAACAGCGGACCCAATACTAGTGCGGCCGCCGTGGCGTAAATGTAAAAGTCGTAGAACTCGATGGTTGTGCCGAAAAAGGCGGACGCGGCGGCACGGCGGGATTGCGGCGAACGAGACATACGAGAGGCCCTGTTGTTGAAATCGTTATACGAAACCGGCGACGGCACGTGGCCCGGCGAGCAGTTTCTAGGCAGGTATGGTTGGCAAGGCAGATCACGGTAGCGCTCTGGGGCGCTTCCCATCGTTATCGCGCCAGACCTAGAATTAGTCAATTTTCTAGTTTTAATGTCTGGTATTAGAGGATCTAATATGGGAGAGATATTTGATCAGCGACAGGCCATCCACAGCGATCCCCGGCGCGTGCTCAATGATCGGCTGGACTGGAGCCTGTTGCGTACCTTCCTGTTCATTGGCCAGGAGGGCAGTATCAGCAAAGCGGCGGCGCGGCTGTACATTACCCAGTCGGCGGTCAGCCAGGCGCTCAAGCGGCTCGAGGAACAACTCGGCGCCACCCTGATCTTGCGCCGGGGCCAGCGCTTCGACCTGACCGGGACCGGTGAGGAAGTCCTGCGGATCGCCGCTGACATCTATGGCAACGTCTCGCGGATCGGTGCGGCCCTGGGCGAAGAGCGCGATAGCGTAGTGGGCAAGGTCCGCTTGCTCAGCGTCAGCCGTGTCGAGTCATCCGCCTACGATGGCTATCTCGCGGAATTCCACCGGCGTTTTCCACGCGTGGAAATCGAGGTGGAGGTCTTGCGCAGCGCGGACATCCTCAGCGCCCTGCAACAAAGGACCGCCACCTTGGGGCTGGGACTGTGCCGCCGTGTGCCGCCCAGGCTGGAGCAGCGGCGCCTGGTGCCGCAGCGTTACGCCTTCTTCTGCGGTCGTCCACATCGCCATTTCGGTGTGAAGGGGCTGACGGTGGACGACCTGCGTGGGGAGTCCTTCGTCAGCTTCACCAGTGACCAGATCGGCGGCAATCTTTCCCCGCTGGCGATTTTTCGTGATCAGCAGGGCCTGGAAGGACGGGTAGTGGCGTCTTCCTCCAGCGTCGACGAGGTGCGCCGGCTGGTATGTGCCGGTTTCGGGATCGGCTGCCTGCCCGAGCACCTCGCCGCCGACGATGTGGCTCGTGGCGTGCTCTGGCGCCTGCCTCCGGATGACGGCGTGATCGACGCCGACATCCATGTGCTCTGGAACCGCGAGCAAAAGATGAGTTCGGCGGAATTGGCCTTTCTCGAAGGACTCG
The DNA here is from genome assembly GCF_013277805.1 of Pseudomonas sp. MS15a(2019). Lineage (NCBI taxonomy): Bacteria > Pseudomonadati > Pseudomonadota > Gammaproteobacteria > Pseudomonadales > Pseudomonadaceae > Pseudomonas > Pseudomonas sp. MS15a(2019). The sequence continues at coordinate 20,403 of NZ_VBTN01000016.1, read as the reverse complement.
CGGCCTTGGCTGATCCGACGTAACGGACCGCTGATAAACCCGTGTTGACGAGAAGCAGCGCCTTGGATTGCCCTTTTAAAGTCCAAACCGCGGCTTCTAGGGAATTGCCATAGCAGCCTACTAAAAGTGCCAAACGGAACGTCCGGATCATTAACGAGAAAATATTACGCGTACCTGCGGAAGAAGCGGCTAAAGCCGAGACGCTTCAGGTGACGGTGGAAGCGCTCTTCCCGGAGCGTTATGGCGTACCGTGGTCGGAGGTCGCACAGCAGGCCTTCGATGCGCTGCTCGAACAGCTGAGCGGCGCCACAGCAGCACAGGCCGGTATGGAAGGCTTCGGGAAGCATGTCGCCCAATGGGAGACGCGCCCGCAGCCTTTGCAGGAATGTCCTCGCACTGAGCCAGGCCGGCTTCGTTGGATCAAGGCAAGGCTGCAGCAGCGGCAGTTCGTCCTCGAGCACCTTGCCCATCATGCCAGTGTGACGCGGAAGGTCTTCGATAGCCTCGGCCGTTTGCCGCATGTCGGCCTGCAGTCGCTCATCGCGCGCTGCCTCGGAGTGTCACCCCGCGAGCTCTAGCCGGAGCGATATGGCCGCGATGGGCGAGCGCTTGGCAGTGACACCCCTGATGGTGAGCGCCAGGAACGCCAGGTTCCGGAAGCGTCGCGCTTGAGTCTGGGTACCGGCCTTTGGCTCAGCTCATCATCAACACCTTGTTCGGTCAGACCGAACACCCTGAAAGGGTCAGCGCACGCTGACCCTTTTTTTTGCCTCGCGATCAACGCAGATGCCTTTCGTCTCGCCAGGCACGCACCGGTTGCCAGCAGGCCGGCCGGTTTAATACTGTATAAAAGAACATCCCCATGGGACCTGTGGAGATGGCCCGCACCCCACCGCCGGCATTGACGCCCTATGACCAGCTTGCCGCTAGGGTTCATAGGCAAGTCATGAGCGCGCCTGGCGTCCGAGAAAAGCACGTCCACGTTGAACGACGCGACGCGAGAGATCAGGACTGGGACCAGCTGCTCGAGGCGATCAGCGAGATGGAGGGCGTCATCATTGCCCACCGCGATGACGGTAGCGTCGACCTGTTCTGGAAGGTCAGCTACGACGACTTCTGAGTGATCGTATGACGCACTGGAAGGTTCGACCCACAACCGCGCTAGAATCGGCGTTTGCAATTTTCGAAAGGCATGGAGACTAGGTTCCAGTTACCTGCCGAGATCCAAACGATGACCTATAAAGTTTGCAAAGTGAGCACCGCGGCCACGGACGCGCCAGGCGTCTACAGCGTCCTGTTCAATGGTGACGACCGCTTTTTCCGCCGGATCGAGGTCCACCTGAGCCGAGACCTCGGCGACAACGTGCTCGACTTCATCGAGCTCTACGGCTTGTGGTGCGCCCTGGTGCAATTCGAGCTGGCCGGGCACCAGCGTAACTGCGGAAACCTGAAGCTTGTGGTGTCACGCGGTGCGGTGAAGCGCCTGTTGCTCTCAGACAGCTCCAAGGGCGAGCTCTACGAGACGTCGAACGCGCTGCGCACCCAGTTCTTCGGCCTCAGCGGTATCAGCGTCGAGAAGAACAAGCCCTGGACCCGTGGGGATCACCAGGCCTTCTGCGTTAAGTGGGACGGAACGCCCCCTCCGCAACCGTCGGTAGAGAACCCGGTATTCGGCAAGATCTATCTGACCCATCACACCCTGGTCGAGTACCTGGACGAGACGAAGGGTGAGTGCAAGCCGGAGAACGTCTTCCCGCGGCTGGCGCGGGTGGTCCGTGACCTGAATCGCGAAGTGACGCTCCCTGCCGAGGTACTTCGGCATAAGCAGCATCGCCACGCAGGTAACCAAGACGGCGTGCGGTACCTTGGCAGCATGGCGGGCTGGCAGCTCGTGACGAGGCCCGCGCTGGACCGGTCCGGTCTGCTAGCGATCACCGTATACCAGCGACAACAGATCTGAGGTCCCAATGTCCCACCGGCTGAACAGCTACATCGCGCGGCTGCGCACCGAGCTGATGAGCGTGCTCATGATGGCGGAGCCGGAAGTCTGGGAGCAGGTGCGCAACGCTTCACCTGAGGCGCAGATTGACGCGTTGTTCAAGAGCTCTGCGATCAGGCGCTTTATTTGCGAGCACGCGCTGGGGCAGGCTGGGTACGAGAAAGACGGGATTGTTCAGCGGCTCCGCAACGGTGTGCTGTACCAGCTGGAGCGCCTCTCGATCGACTGGGATCAGAATGGCTACCCGGCGAACGTATTGCTCTTCGGCCGCCCCCTCTCGAACACAGACGACGCCGCTGCATTCTTGGGCCGAATCAGCGATTTCGTGAGCGTCCCTGCTGGCATTCCAATTTCAGGACCTGAGATCTTGGATCTGGTGAAGTAGGGCCACATTTCGCCCGGAGAATTGGGGAGCAGCTTAGCTATTGCCCCGCTTCAGAGGACCGCGATGCTATCGGTGGAACTCAGATATCTGCTGATGATCATGCTCGAATCCCATGGTGGGTGGACCCACTCACCTGTCCCTGGCGCTGAGCCTGCGGCTGGGAGGCGGGGGTGCTTGCGGCTCCTTGACCGATAAGGTGGCAGCAGCCCATCTGGAACGCAGCGTGGCCAACGGGTCAAACAAGGTGGCGCGGCCAACAAGGCGGCTGCACCAGGTTAGATTTCCCGGAGGCGACAGGGCATGTGCAGTCACTATGAGGCGCCGACGCCGGCGCGGTTGAAAAGCGCATTCGGCGCTTCCGTCGACGAGCAATACCAAGGCGAGCTCTGGCCCCTCTACATGGGACCCTTCGTTCGGCTGAACCCAGCCGAGGCGCAGGATGACGGCGCACCGGAGTACGACATATCGGTAGGCCAGTTCGGCTTGCTGCCTGGTTGGGCAAAGGGCAGAAAGCTCGGGCGCAGCACCTACAACTGCCGCTCCGAAACGGCTGCCACAAAGAACTCCTTTCGCACCGCCTGGAAGAGGGTCCAGCACTGCATCATCCCTGCAGCAGCGATCTATGAGCCCGACTGGCGCAGCGGGAAGGCTGTGCCCACGCGGATCGAGCGTGCCGACGGCGGCCTGATGGCGATCGCTGGGCTGTGGGAGGAATGGAGCGATCCAGATGGCAAGGGGCGCTTCAGCTTCACCATGCTGACCGTCAACGCTGACGATCACCCCTTCATGAAGAACTACCATCGGCCTGAAGATGAGAAGCGGATGTTGGCGATACTGCCGAATGGCTCGATCAAGGAATGGCTGCAGGCGCCAGCCGAAGCAGCGAGCGAGTTCCTTCGTCAATATCCCTCAGATCGCCTGCGCGCCACTTAGGTAAGGGCTGGGTCGACCGCCGCTGCTTCGATTGGAATACCTTCTTGGATAGCCTACTTGCGGCCGCTCAGCGGACCGGCTTTCCGCTCCTGCTGGTAGATTGATGCGAAGCACGGCGGTACTGGCGGCGTTACAGTTGCACCGGGGCCGAGGTCATCCGCATGCAACGTGCGCGCGAGGCTGACGCGGCGCTGTACAACGGCGTTGGCGAGCCGCTGGTAGCAGAAGATGGTGGAAGCGGGGGACCGACCCTCGCCTAACCCAGACCGGCCGTTACCGGTGTCGCCCAGCGTGTAGCCTAGAACTGGTCTTCTGCGGCACGCGTGCGAGCCAGCTTTTCACGCCCGCTCTAAGTATCTAAAAGCGCGCTGCAGGCCAATTATTCCCAACCTCGCCGACCTCGCGCGCTTGCGCAACAGGTAATTTGCTGTTCTTATTGTCCCGTGTCCTAGGACTTGGGACAAGTAGAGCGAGCAAAAAATGAAAGGTCAAGACGTAGGCGTGATGCTCAGACTCGTATGTCTGCAAAAACACGAGGCGAGAGACAAGGTTGTAGCGACGTGGCCACACGATTGGCGCGACTGGCACCATAATGAGGAAGATGCCGCCTTCTCGTATCAACCGGATTTCGATCTCGACGATATGTCACCAGGCGCCTCCTACTACACCGCACGCGCGTTGGAGGAACAGACCGGGATCAGCAAATCACAGATCGCCCTGGCTCTGAAGCATTGCGTAGAGATCGGCCTAGCTAGGGTGGATGTGCGCTCTCAGCTTCCCCGGGTCAACACCCAGGCTCTATTAGAGTTTCTCGTCTATGGACTGCGGTTCGTCTTTCCAGCTCGGTACGGCGAACTGACCAGAGGCATTGCGACCGGATTCGCCGCTCCTGTCCTTTCGCGCTCACTGATCAGCAGCGGTGAACATATCCCGGTGTGGCCATATGCCCGAGGGAAAACGATGGGAATGAAAGTTGAACCACTCTTCAAGACCGCAGTGCTAGCAGCTCGAAAGGATCCAGAGATGTACGCGTTGTTGGCGCTAGTGGATTCCATTCGTGTTGGCCAACCACGGGAGCGAAATTTGGCTATTGAGCTTCTGCGCGAACGCCTGGAGATGACATGAACGTCTTTCCGATTTTGAAAGAGATGATATGCAAGGTGGCGCACGCTCTAGGGCCTGATTTGTGCGAAGACATGACGTTCGTAGGAGGGTGTACAACCGGTCTACTGCTCACAGACGAGTTCATTCGCGATCAAGTGCGGGCTACGGATGACGTCGACTTGATCGTACCCGTAATGGGAGCGATTAAATATTTAGAGCTACAGAACCGCCTGCGAGCGTCTGGGTTTAGGACGCCCCACCTTGCGAAGCAAAACGTTCCAATTTGCACGATGATGCTTGGCGACCTCCGCGTTGATTTTATGCCGGCCGACGACTCACTGGGATTTACGAATCGCTGGTACCAAGATGCGATCAAGAGCTCAAGTCGATACCGATTGGACGAGCACACTTCAATCAAACTGGTCAATCCGGTGTACTTCATCGCGACCAAACTCGAAGCATGGAAGGGCAGGGGAAATGGAAAGCCGGTCGCCAACCGGGACCTAGAAGACATCTTTAATCTTATTGAGGGCCGCGAAGAGCTTTTGGATGAGATCCAAGAGGCAGGTGACGATGTTCGAAATTACATTGCTGCCGAGATCGGCCTTTTATTCAGCGACTGCCCCCAATTTCCAGAGGCCATCAGCGACCAAACCAGAAACGATCCCGAGCGTGAAAGATTGCTGTACGAGCGTATGCGAGCCTTGATCGGGGAAGTCGGCTGATGCACGTTACGTGGCAGAGCCGCCAAGGCGTAGGGCGCAGCAGCAATAACGATGCTGCTGCGGTAGGGTATACAGAATATGGCGTAATGGCGGTAGTAGTTGACGCGGCCGAAGATGGCGATGGGGCCGCATTTGCGCAGCACTGGGCAAGGTCTATCGTCATCGCTACACAAGAGTCTTCTTCGCCGCTTGATGGAGACTCACTCCGCGCGCTTATCAACGCTGAGCAAGACCGGCTGAGATCGAAGTTTTCGATTGAGAAAGCGGCTTATTGTTGCGTATTCGTTGACCTACGCGTCCTCCAAGTGGAGGTACTTTATGCAGGCGACTGCCAGCTAGGCATCCTGAAGACCGATGAGTCGGTTACCTGGATAACGGTTCCGCATACGCTCAGTCGCCAAGCGGAACTGCTGGGGATTTCAGCGCCGGTCGATGCACGGCATGTGCTGACGCGATGCTTAAAGGTGCATCGTGCGCACGTCCCAGAAAGCTGCAGCGTTACCTATGCTCAACCGGATCGGCTAATCGTATGTACAGATGGCCACTGGTACAAAAGCCATGCTGCGCAAGATGCGATAGCAGATGGATCAGATGACGCCAGCGTACTTACCCTTCAGTTCGGCGGCCGGACGCAGTATGTTGAGTCCGACTGCGAGAACTTTTTTCCTTGCGGCCCTCTTGAATAGCATGACGACGCCTAGGATGTATGGAGCCCGAGGAAGCTCGATAGCTTCCCCGTACAAGCCCCGCTTCGACGTTTTTTGTGCCTAAAGCTTTTCTATCTACCGCCGATAATCATGCCAGAACTCAGTATGGAAGGTGGATATGAACGGTAGGGCATGGAAATTTATTCTGGTATCGAGCGTGCTCGCTTGCAATTGGGCTCACGCTGACTTCCCAAGGACGTCCGTCGAGTGGAAAGCTCAGGAAGAAGGCGAAGCTCCCACCTCTCGCTACGATGTTTATATCGATACACTCCGATTCGAGTCTGACGATGGCAACGCCGATTCGCAGATTCAGCTCGCTCAAGAGCTACTGATGAGCACTAAGCTCAAGTCAGACGACCTTCCAAAAATCAAGCTTCTGATAGACGCAGCCGAAAGCAAGCTTGGAGCGGAAAAGGTAAGCATGGCCCGCAGTCTGCTAAAGGGTCAGGAGGGCAAGGTAGCGGGTACCACTATCATTTCTGAGCCTATCGTTGTTGGTCTATCACCCAAGCGTCCTCATAGCCCAGAAAAAGCGGAGTTTTATGCACGTTGCTCAGCAATGGCGTCTGTATTAAATGAAGAAATCGAAAAAGCCAAGGGTGCTACAGACCAGCTGTTCACTGATTTTTCTGTCAACTCCGCGGTCGCTTCGATTTTATACTCGGATTCCGCATACTTTCTAAAAATTTATCAGCCGAACGAATATAGCTACAAATACCAAATGGCCAGGCACCGGGCACAAACTATTTATGCATTGCAAAACACAATGAATGCCTGCATGGCGAGCATGAAGAAGGATATCGCCGAAATGAAGCCATTCGAGAAAAGTGCGCGTGATGATTTTTTTAAAATGGCTGATAACAGTGTAGGATTTAAATAATCCCGTCAGTTGTAAAAGTTTTCTAACCAGTAAGGCATTTTTCGTCATCCTTGCTGGCTGCACATCGTTTCGAACCGCGTGCACGGATTCTGGATCTGATCTTGCGCCATGACCGGTTGTAGGCACGCACGGCCGCCCTGCCCGGCTGCGCGTCCTGTCAAGGCTAAGTAGAGATGTCGCTCTGACAGCTAAGTAAAAATGTCATTATGACCTTACGTCCGAGCCTAACTCTTATCGGAGTGACATCAATAGTTGGTACCTAGCTGCAGGACTGCTGATAGTAGCCGCCGTCTTCTAGCTTCACGAAAGCAGCGATGACAATCGCAGCTCGGTACTGGCTTCTACCAGAGGCTTCGTGCTGTTCACGGTGGTTTCCGCCAGGTTTGGGCAGCTGAGTGCAGGCGTACATGGCCGGACCGGGACGCCCAATGCCCTGAAGCCGTTACAGGTCAGTGAAGTGACTGATGCAATTAAGTGTGACGGAGGCATAGATGGTGAGGGCAGCCGAGCCGCCCCACCTCTGACTGACCGATATCAGGCGGCCATTCGCTCGCATTCCTCGGCACAGCGCATGCAGGCCTCGGCACACGCCTGACAATGCTGCGCCTCGTGCTTGGCGCACTCTTCGCCACAGGCACGGCAGATCGTGGCGCACAGGGCACAGAACTGCTTGGCGTACTCGCTCTCGCGAGCCATTAGCGTGGCAGCCATGTAGCAAATGTCGGCGCAGTCTCGGTCGAGCTCGATGCAGCGCGCCATCATCTTCACGTCGTCTTCGCGCAGGCAGGCGGAGGCGCAGGTTTCACAGACGATAGCGCAGTTGGAGCAGGCCTGGATACAAGATTCGAACATAGAGTTTGTCATGGTAAATCTCCAGATTGGGAAAGAGTGACGAACCTGAGTGGCCCCGAAGTGAGTAGGCAACTCCACTCGCGTGAGCGGCTGCCGACCTCGGTCCAGAGGACCCAAAATATGCGACCGGCGCCTGCCGCAATTGGTTTTGCCTGGAACATTACAATTCTGTAAGCCATTCCCGATGGTAGTTTTGAAAGCGCCCGTAGGTATGGCCCGCTCACCGGTAGCCATCCGCTCAGGTTTGCATGCCAACAGGTCGCAAGAACGTCAGGGTGAAGGCCGTTCGGCCTCTTTGGGATGTACAGTTGATCGTGCCACCATGCGCCGTCATCAGCGACCGGGCGATGGCCAACCCGAGCCCCGCATTGCCGTCACCTTCGCGACGTGCTGGATCCACCCGATAGAACCGGTCGAAGATCCTCGCCTGGTGCTCCGGTGGAATTTTGGGGCCGGGGTTTTCGACGCGAAGCTCAACGCTGCTGCCGTGATCCTCGATGTTGACCTCAATCGTCGCCCCGGACGGTGTATAGCGCAGGGCATTGGACAGCAGATTCGACACGACACGGTCGATCATCACGCTATCCGCAAAGATCAAGGCGCTTCCCGATGCCTTGAGCTGGATACCCTTATCCTCAGCCAGAAGCTCGTAGTATCCGAACAGCTTGCCGATGACCCTACCCAAATCCAGCTCGACCGGTTCAGGTACGATCAGGCCGTTGTCGGACTTGGCCAGGAACAGCATGCCGTCGATGATTCCCGACAGGCGATTGAGCTCTTCCAGGTTGGAGGTCAGATTCTCCTCGTACACGTCCGAGTCCCGCTTTTGGGCCAGGATCACCTCGGTATGAGTCCGCAGGTTGCTGATCGGGGTTCGTAGCTCGTGTGCGATGTCGGCAGAAAAATTCGATAGACGTATGAACGAGTCGTCCAGGCGACCGAGCATGGAATTGAAGGCGGTGATGAGCTCGCGTAACTCATCGGGCACGGGCTCCAGAGGAATACGCTCCTTCAAGGAGCCTGCGGACATCGAGGCGGCTGTCTGGGTCACCTTGGCCACCGGCCGCAGCCCATTCTTGGCAACCAGCCAACCAAGTGCGGCACTCAGCACGGTGCTGGCTAGCAGAACGCCCCAGAACCAGCGCTCCAGCATGGCGAAGAAGTGCATATGCGTCGTGACGTCCAGTACCAACCACATGGTCAGCGGAGCAGTGGCTTCCGACGACGAGACTGGCGCCTTCAAGGCCCTGAACATGTGTCCGTCACTTTCCCACTCCCACACGCCATCGTGCTCGGTCGCCTGAGCAAGGGACGGCACCGATGATCTGGGAGGCTCCGCAAAAAAGAGGCTTCCGTCAGCCTGGAGAAACACCGCGCTGAGCTCGGAATGTGCTCCCAGCAGCGTATGCCAGCGAATCTTGAGCTGGTCCGAATTCGCGCCGGGCTCTTGAGCAATCTGGGTGATCGCTTCAAGCTTTTCTTCCAGCGCCTGCGCATCAAGCGCGCGGAAGTGGTGACGGCTTAACTCGTTGAAGGCAATGCCCACGATCATAAGGACGGCAGAAACTGCTACTACGAATAAGAGGCTCAAGCGTAGCGTGAGTGAACCTGGCTTCATCCTTCGTCCTGTGCGTCCAGCATGTAGCCCATTCCTCGGCAGGTGTGGAGCAGTTTCGCCTCGAAGTCATCGTCAATCTTGGCCCTCAACCGCCGAATCGCCACCTCGATGACATTGGTGTCGCTATCGAAATTCATGTCCCATACTTGTGATGCTATAAGAGACTTTGACAGAACCTCGCCTCGCCGACGCATCAGCAACTCCAGCAAGGCAAACTCCTTAGCCGTAAGGTCAATTCGCTTGCCGCCTCGCGTAGTGCGGCGCTTGAGTAGGTCAACCTGCAGATCTCCGATCTGCAGGTTCGTTTGAATCGGTGGGCTACCATGCCCGCGCCTTAATAGCGTTCGAACACGTGCCAGCAGTTCTGAAAAGGCAAAGGGCTTGACCAGGTAGTCATCGGCGCCCAGCTCTAATCCTTTGACTCGGTCATCCACGCCATCCCGTGCCGTCAGAAACAGCACCGGTACCGACTGACCTGCAGCACGCAGGCGTGTTACCACCCCCCAACCATCGAGGCCGGGCATCATCACGTCGAGAATCAGCAGGTCATAGGCTTCAGTCTGCATCTGATCGATGGCATCCGTTCCAGTGACCACTCGATCTACCGTGAAGCCAGCCTCTCGCAGGCCCTGCTGCAGATAGATTCCGGTCTTGGGTTCGTCTTCGGCTACCAGCAGTTTCATGCTTCACCCTCGGGGACACGATCTTGGCGAGACGGCACGACGGGGGAAGGCAAACTTACTTCCCCGCTTCCATCTCGGGAGACAGCGTACCAAGCCAAGCAATCAACCCAAGCACCAAAATGGCGGAACCCAGTTCTAAGGCCATGCTGTAGCGAATAGACCGTGCCGCACGCGTGTAATCGCCTTGGTGGACTGCTTGCTCCAATGCCGGGCTCAAGAGAAAGCGGTTGGCCGAAGCCAGCCCGATCATCACGCCGAAAAGGCCCAGCTTTCCCAGCAGCAGCAGGCCATAGGTGCTTTGCGCCAGTCCCCTGATTTGGGGTCCGACGATGAGCAGATAGTTCATCACACCTGTGAAGACGATCAGCACCACGATCACCGCCCCGGCTCGCTCGAAGCCGGTAAGCGTGCGCGATAGGATCTGGACTGATGCCTGCGTTTCCGATTTGCTGGGCCGCAGCAATAAGGCAAAAGCCACCAGCGCGCCGAACCAGCCACTGGAGGCCCATAGGTGAAGTATGTCTGCGCTGAAGTGCCAGAAGCGGCGGGAGCCTTCGTCCATGGCGCCGTGCCCGGCCCACGCCAGTGTGGCCAGCGCCACGCCTGCCAGCAGCGAAACCACGGTCAGGCTCGCCATTGGCCAACGAGGATTGAAGGCAATGGTCACAGCAGCGGCCACGAGGGCGGCCATACGGATAAGCCAGGCGGTGCCAAGCTCCGTCTCGGCGATCATCATCTCAACATGCGGTATGGCCTCGCCCCATTCCTCAACCCCGCTCATAGCCTTGGCCATTTGCACCATGGACACGACCGAGAGCAAGAGGCCCGTCGCCGCGCTTGTAGCCAGCAGAGGCAAGAACGGCAATACCATGCCCGAGCGGCGCTCAGGGCCACGCAAACTATAAAGGCCGAAGAGCGCCAGCCCGAACAGCATCATCAAATCGGCATACAACGCGAAGCGAAGTCCGATGCTGAACGGATCTTCCATACTTACTTGACCTTGAATGTCACGCTACCGGTGATGGGGTGGGTATCTGATGACACTGCCCGCCAATCGACCTTGTAGGTGCCGGCCGTCAACGGCGAGGCAGGTGCGATGACCATGGTCTTAGGATCACTGCCACCCGAAACAGCCGCCTTGACCGCCATCGGCGGATGCTCCATACCCGACATCGCCGTCATGACCAGCTTCGCGCCGGAAAACTGAGTGACCAGGTTTTCAGAAAAGTGCAGCTCGATCTTTGCCGGGGCGGCGCCTTCAGTTCCTTCGGCAGGCGTCGAAGACACCAGCTTGGGATGGGCTTGAGCCAGGGCGCTAAACAGCATTCCAGCGGCAAAGAGCGTGATGAAAGGTGCACGATTGAACATGCGAACTCCTACAGCCCAAGGGGCGTTCGTGGGGAATGAGATTTGGTGTCTGGTTAGAACCACATACGTACACCCAGGACCAGTCGGGCTTCGCTGCGGTCTTCCCCTTCCTCCCGGGCAAAATCGGCAGTGTTGCCATAGGAGCGGTTCCAGCTGACGCCAATGTACGGGGCGAACTCTCGGTAGATTTCGTACCGCAAGCGCACTCCGACTTCCGTCTCGGACAAGCCTGAGCCGATTCCGCGTTTGGGGTCGTTCTGCCCGTAAAAATTAGCTTCGGCGGTGGGCTGCAAGATCAGGCGATTGGTCAGCAGGATGTCGTAGTCGCCTTCCAGCCTCAACGCAGTTTGGCCACCCTCTCCAAGGAAAGCGGTCGCTTCGGCCTCGAAGTTGTATAAGGCCAGACCCTGGAGACCAAATGCGGCCCACGTCTGAGGCGGCCCTGGTTTGAAGTCCTGCCGTACGCCACCCACCACGTCCCACCACGGGCCGATCGAGTGGCCCCACAACGCTTGTAGCTCGGCGGATTCGGTTTTGCCGTTGGTGCGCTCCCCCTCGGAGCGAATCCACAGCCGATCAATATCCCCCCCTACCCAACCGTTGACGTCCCAACTCAGCACACTGCCGTTATCAGCGTCCTGCCACTCAAGCTGATCGAACAACAGGAAGTAGTTGAGGGCATCGTCATGGACCGTGTGACCTTTGCCGCTTTGATAGACGGCCGCCCGGTTGGCATCCGTGATGGGCGGAATAGGTGTGCGGCTTTGAGCGAGGGCTGCCGGCTTGCTGGGCGCCATGGTGGTCATTCCAGAGTCCATGCCCTGCATCTTGGAATGATCCATCCCCTGCATCTGGCTGTGGTCCATGCCCTGCATCTTGGAATGATCCATTCCCTGCATCTGGCTGTGGTCCATGCCCTGCATCTTGGAATGATCCATCCCCTGCATTTGGCTGTGGTCCAGGTCAGAACTGCCCGCTTCGGCAGCAAAGGCACCAACCGAAGCGATGCTGAAGCTGGTGATGGCAAGCAGCGAACAAACGTGGAGTCGATTCAACGCGGTCACTAGCTTCACTCCTCTACCCGGACTTCGCGGAACATACCCATCTCCATGTGGTACAGCAGATGGCAGTGATAGGCCCATCGCCCCAGGGCGTCGGCGGTGACGCGATAGCTGCGCTTGGATCCGGGTGGCATATCGATGGTGTGCTTGCGAACCAGGAAGTTGCCTTCCTCGTCCTCCAGGTCGCTCCACATTCCGTGCAGGTGAATCGGGTGCGTCATCATCGTGTCGTTCACCAGCACGATCCTCACCCGCTCCCCGTATTTGAGAACCAGAGGGTGAGCTTCGGAGAACTTGATCCCATCGAAGGACCAGGCAAACTTCTCCATGTGTCCTGTCAGGTGTAGCTCGATGGTACGGCTTGGCTCGCGGCCATCAGGGTCTTCAAAAGTGCTTTTGAGGTCGGCGTAGGTGAGTACCTTGCGTCCGTTGTTACGCAGGCCGAGGCCGGGATCATTCAATTTGGCGGTAGGCGTCATCGCCTGCATGTCGACCAGCGGGTTGTTCTTCTCACTCGTGGGATGACTTTGCATCGTCATGCCGCTCATCCCAGACATCGAACCGTGGTCCATCCCCGCCATAGCGCTGTGATCCATGCCCTGCATAGAGGACATCTTGCTGTGGTCCATGGCTGGCATAGGGCTGCCTCCCATGCTGCTCATGGTCTGCATATCATCACCGGCCACAGAATTCGTACCCTTCATGCTGCCGTGGTCCATGCCGCCATGGTCCATACCGCCCATACCCATGTCGTCCATCGTGACCAAGGGCCGAGGATCAAGCGGAGGGACTGGAGCCACCAAGCCATCTCGCACGGCAAGGGTGCCGCGGGCATAGCCGGTACGATCCATTGACTGGGCGAACACCGTGTAAGCCTCCCCTGTGGGCTCGACGATGACATCGTAGGTTTCGGCCACGGCGATACGAAGCTCGTCGACCTCAACCGGGTTCACGTAAAGACCATCAGACGCTACTACGGTCATTTTCAGGCCTGGGATACGGATGTCGAAGTACGTCATGGCGGAGCCATTGATGAATCGAAGGCGTAGCTTCTCGCCAGGACGGAACAGGCCAGTCCAATTCATGTTTGGAGCCTGGCCATTGAGCAGATAGGTGTAGGTTGCACCGCTCACGTCCGCAAGATCCGTGGGGTTCATCTTCATCTCAGCCCACATCTTGCGATCCGCCAGCGTCGCGGCCCAGCCCTTGTCAGCCACGTCGTTGACGAAGTCGCCAACGGTGCGCTTGTGGAAGTTGTAGTAGTCGGACTGTTTTTTCAGCGTGCGCATCAGCGAAGCCGGATCTTCATCCGTCCAGTCCGTCAGCATCACCACATGCTCACGATCGTATTTGAACGGCTCCGGCTCCTTAGCCTCGATGACCAAAGGCCCATACACACCGGCCTGCTCTTGGAAGCCGGAGTGGCTGTGGTACCAGTAGGTCCCGTTTTGCTGGAGCTTGAACTGGTAGACATACATGCCGCCTGGCTCGATACCCGCGAAGCTCAGTCCCGGTACCCCGTCCATATTTGGAGGCAGGATGATGCCATGCCAGTGTATGGAGGTAGCCGCATCAAGCCTGTTGCGCACGCGAAGCGTCACCGTGTCGCCCTCCCTCCAACGCAACAGGGGGCCCGGCAATCCGCCATTGATCACCATCGCCGTACGGCGCTTCCCGGTGATGTTCACCGGCATCTCGCCAATCGACAGATCGAACTCTGTACCCGTCAGTGTGCGGGGCGTTGTCGACCCAGCCGCCGCCCAACTGGGCGAACGCCACAGACCCAGCCCACCAAGCATGCCAGCAGCCGTGAGGCCTTTGACGAAGGTACGTCGAGAGGTTCTTGATTCCATACGAGCAGGTCCTGGTAGCGAGGACGGCACCGGTGCCGTGTACAGGAGTTAGAAGACTAGTCAGGAAGATGTCACAGCGCTTTGTAGGGTGTGATTACATTTCTGTAAGCATTGGGTAGGCCGCTTCGCTAGCAGCAAGCCTTGCCGTCTTCATCTTTTTTTCTGCAGACGTGCCAGCTAGCCTCGGCTCGGCTTTCTTGCTTTGCGCTGCTTGTTGGGCGTCCATCATGCGAGTGAAGACGCGATCGGCACCGCCTTCAGCAAAAGCAGACGAGGAAAGGGTTAAAGCAAGAGCGAGGAACACAGCTTTAGAAAGGTTCATGACGAAGCACCTCAGGCAAATACAGCGGCACATGCCGCGGACCACAAGGTAGCGCTGGAAAGCTTTCAGTTGACTGAGCCGAGGATTACAAAAGAGTCAGGTTTCGATCCTGAACCCTCGTATTCCAATACCCTGTGCATACCTATTGAGCGCATCGAGTGACCGAAACACCCTTATTAATTCGCGCCGGGAGCGGAGAGGAAAATGTCGGCTCTCTTTGCTATAACGCACCTGCAATTGCCACCCATGGCCCTCGGGACCTGGAATTGCGCGCACGTCGTATGCGGCCCCGGCCGCTACAAGCGCACTGAGCCCTTCAGCGCTGATTGACTGACGCATGACGGCTACGCTTCGGAGACCGCCTTTTATCGAGGGCGGCCACGATGTCCTCCGGTGTGAAATCTTTCGCCTTCTTCTTCGGCGGCTCTTGGCGCTGCGCTTTGGTTGGCTTTGGATTGCCAGGTACCGCTTGGGAGCGACGGTTATCGCGCTGCTCTTGCATCCGCTTCGCGACCTGCAGGACGTGGCCCAGCCGCTTGTTTTCCACGATGGTGCCTTGGCTGACCTCAGGCAACTGATCCAACGTCTCGTAGGAAAAGGTAATCCCTGCTGATCGGACCTCAATCCGGCCGTCAGGGTAGTGATAGATCTCTGCGTACCGGCCTGGTAAAGCTCGTGCTTGTACCGTGTCGTGCAGGACATAGAGACGTCTGTCGTACTGCAGCGTGAGGCTTTTCGATACCCGCCGCGGTTCGCGCCATGTGAAGATTAGAGATAGGTCCTCGTCGTCGCGTACTGGCCGGTGCGCATCGAAGTCCGAGCGGGCAACTTTACCGAAGCGGCGATTGTAATCGGCCATGAAGAGCGGCAGATAAGCGTTAGCGGGTTCGACGGTGCTGATGTTTCGTAGTCGCAGTTCCTTGACCAGACGATCCTGCAAGGTGAGGTGTGCTCGCTCAACACGCCCCTTGGCCTGGCTGGAGTTAGCGCAGAAGGTATCGATGTTCAGCTCGAACATGGCTCTGGCGAACTGGGTGTGGCCATCACCGCCCTGAGCATCCTTGCTATTGACTCGAAATACGCTGGCCTTGTCGCTGTAGAGCGCCAACGGCTTACCGTGATGCTCTAGATAGGCTTGGGTAGCCTGGAAGTAGCTGAAGGTCGATTCGCTGCGGGTGAATGCCAGGTGCATCAGGCGACTGGTGGCGTCGTCGATGTAGACCAGAAGGGTGCATGCCGGTGCTCGGTCCTCGAACCAGCGATGATCGCTGCCATCGATCTGGATCAGTTCGCCCAGACAGGCTCGGCGATTGCGCGGCTGGTACACCTTGGGCGGTCGCTGCCGACGCGGCGTCCATAAGCCGGCATCCATCATGATGCGCCGGACCGTTTCCTTGGCCAGGCGTAGGCCGTGACATTCAACGAGCTTTTCGGCCGCAAGTGTCGGGCCGAAATCCCGGTAGTGCTGCCGGATTAGAGCGGCGGCGCGCTGCTCAAGACCAGGCTTCAGCTGATGATTGCTGGGCTGGCCGCGCTTACATGAGATCAGGCCCGAAACGCCGGCGTCCCGGTAACGTTGCACCAGGCGGTGAACCTGCCGGGAACTCAGCTGCAGGCGCTGGGCGGCGCGTGTTGGCGTAAGGAACCCCTCGGTCACCGCCTGGATGACCTTGAGGCGACCAACTTCACGTAGGCTCATCGTGATCCGCTCGTAGGCTGACATCCTGATCGCTCCGCATCGGCTGCAAAGCCGGTAGGCTAGCTGCAATACGTGATCGGGACATTTCTATCTGGCTGGATCGCGACATTACTATTTGGCCGTAACACGTCCACTTCGCATAACACAACTTATGTTAAATTGGATATGGGTCTAGGCTAACGACTGCCCTTTGCCTTCCCATCCAGTCTTTAGCTTTACCCCTGATACGGCCCCCAGCTGCGACTCTCGCTTCCCTACCCTGGTGTTGTCGATCAGCCTCTTTTGCGAAATTCAGGATTTCTTGGAGTGACGATCCTGAAAACGCGTCCGTTACGAACGACGCCTTCAGGATCTCTCGACGGGTCACCCGCTTGCCAACGGTTCTCTAGCTCGCCAACAGCTGCTCCAGTCGCTGCAGGCGTTCACGGTAAAGACGCCGTGCGGCCAGCGCGTCTTCCAGGGTTACCGCCACGAACCGCCGTCTAGTACGGCTGCAGCTGGCCGATCAACTCAAGGTCGCTGCTGATGATCGTGCCGATCATGGCAATGGACCGTACTGTTGGTAGTGGTCGTAAGCTTTGCGAAAGCACACGTGCGAAAGCGGTAGCCTGATCGGGTTTGGCGTGGGAATTTCGCAAATTCACGCTTGAGCTTAGGCCCTAGACCCAGGCCTCGTAGGTATGCCGCCTACCAGATAGGTGAAGGCGTCTTGAGAAGGGCCTCGTCCTCCCTCCTTCACCTCCGGCCGCTCGCCACCTGTCGGCAGGTACAGCATGGTTAGGTCGATAGGTGCTGAGCAAAGCGCCCCACGGCGCCGACCACGCGCTGAGCGCCGTCCTGGATCTCCACGATCACCTGGCCGGCCTGACCCGCCAGTTCCAGGCCCTGCTCGGCCTGGCGACGGCCGTTCTCGATCACCGTCACCGCTTCGCCGGCCAGTTGCTGATTCTGCTGCACCACCCCGACGATCTCCTCGGTGGCCTTGCTGGTGCGCGAGGCCAGCTGCCTGACCTCGTCGGCCACCACGGCGAAGCCGCGGCCCTGCTCGCCGGCCCGGGCCGCCTCGATGGCCGCGTTGAGCGCCAGCAGGTTGGTCTGCTCGGCGATGCCGCTGATGGTCTTTATGATGGTGCCGATCACCTGGGACTGGTTGTCCAGCGCCTCGATGCCCTTCACCGCCTCCTGCATCTGGGTGGCCAGGGCACGCATCACCTCCACCGTCTGCTGCGCCACCGCCGCGCCCTTGCGGGCCGTGTCGTCGGTGTGCCGGGAGGTCTCGAAGGCCACGCTGGCGGCTTCGGACACCGCCTGCTCCTGCTGGACCTGATCGGTGATCACGGTGGCGAACTTGACCACCTTGTACAGCCGGTCATGGGCATCGATCACCGGGTTGTAGGAGGCTTCCAGCCAGACATCGCGGCCATGGGCATCCAGGCGCTTGAAGCGATCCACGACGAATTCGCCGCGACGCAGGCGCGCCCAGAATTGCTCGTAGGCCTCGGAATTGGCCTCGGCCGGCTCGCAGAACAGCCGATGGTGCTTGCCCTTGATCTGCGCCAAGGAATAACCCATGGCCTGCAGGAAGCGCTCGTTGGCATCGAGCACCTCGCCCTGGAGGTTGAACTCGATCACCGCCGTGGAGCGGCGCAGCGCTTTGAGCAGGCTTTCATGCTCACGCGAGGTTTCGATGGTTCTCGTCAGGTTGTTGCAGAACAGTCGGAAGCGCGTCACCTGGCCCTGGCTGTCATGGAAGGGGTGCAGGATGCCGCGCAACCAGGCTTCCTGACCGTCGCCACGCAAGAGATGCAGGGCACCGCTATAGGGCTCGCCGCGACTCAGCGCCTGCTGCAGTCGGCGGCTGTATTCCTGGTTGCGGACGTGCGCCGGAAGGAGGTCCGCCAGGGGGCGTCCCAGCAAATCCGCGGCGCGCACGCCCATCTCCTTTTCGAAGTTGGCGTTCACCGCGGAGATGCAGCCGCGGCCATCCAGTTCCAGGCCCAGCATTTCCACGTCGAGCTCGGCCTTCAGCCGCTTGAAGGAGTCCACCTGCTCGCGGAGGCGCTGCAGTTCTTGTTTTAGGCCTTTGTTGAACATGACGCGCCCCTACCTGGAAGAGTGAATGAGCGATGTATCGGTGAAATCAGGCGAATCTAAATCCGCGAGATAGGAAGATTGACCAAGCGGTCTTATTTTTAAGACAAGCGGTTATGTATGGCCATTATATGACCCATGGCTCGTAGGTCATGCGGGCTTAGCAGGACCAAAGACACAAACGCAATAATCGGTGCTGGGCGATTGGAATTAGGAGCCCTCTCGTGAAGCACAAGCCTAACATTGAATCACCCCGGGTTTCGTGGAGGCCGTTTCGTTTAAGTCAGGCCGCCACGGCCTGATCTGTTTGCTGCTGGTGGAAGTTTGCCTCAGCCTCCGCAGGCGGGATATAGCCGATTGAGCTCAGCAGGCGTTGGTGGTTGTACCAGTGCACCCATTTCAAGGTCGCCATTTCGACGGCTTCGCGGCTCTTCCATGACTGACGGTAAATCAGCTCGGCCTTGTACAGCCCGTTGATGGTTTCGGCCGGGGCGTTATCGTAGCTGTCTCCCTTGCTACCCACCGAGGGCTCTATACCGGCCTCTGCCAATCGCTCAGTGTAGCGAATGGAGACGTACTGACTGCCACGGTCGCTGTGATGGATCAGCCCACCTGTGCAATGCGGCTGACGGGCATACAGGGCTTGCTCCAGGGCATCCAGTACGAAGTCTGTCTTCATGCTAGTACTGACTCGCCAGCCGACGATCCGGCGTGCAAAGACGTCGATCACGAACGCCACGTACAGCCAGCCCTGCCAGGTCGATACATAGGTGAAGTCCGACACCCACAACTGGTTCGGGCGGTCGGCATGGAACTGGCGTTGGACGCGATCCAGCGGGCAAAGAGCCTTGTCGCCAGCCACCGTTGTGCGCACGACCTGGCCACGCCTTATGCCCTGTAATCCAGCACGACGCATCAATCGCTCTACCGTGCACCTGGCAGCTGCGATGCCTTCTCGCCGTAACTGCTTCCAGACCTTCACTGCGCCATAGCACTGCATGTTGGTGTCCCATACGCGCTGGATTTCCATGATCAATGCGTCATCGCGTCGAGCGCGGCAGCAACGTAATTCGGGGTTGCGCTGCTGGGCCGCATGCCTACGGTAACCGGACGGGGCGATCTGTAAGACGCGGCAGATCGACTCGACCCCAAGACGGTCACGGTACTGATCGATAAAAGCCCTCAGGACTTGGTGCGGCGGTCGAGCTCCGCCTGGGCAAAATACGCACTGGCCAGACGCAGAATTTCATTGGCTTTGCGCAGTTCGCGGTTCTCCCGCTCCAACGCCTTGATGCGTTCGCGCTCTTCGGTTGTCGGGCCTGGACGCTGACCTGCGTCGGTCTGATGACGGCGAATCCAGCCATGCAACGCCTGCGCTGCACAGCCAATCTTCGGCGCGATGGCTTCAATGGCGGCCCACTCGGAGGGATAGTCGTTCAAATGCTCCAGAACCATGCGCACGGCACGTTCACGGACTTCAGGGGAGTAGGTCGTAGTCTTTTTCATGGCCTCATCTTCTCAAGAGTTGAGGCCTCCACGAAACCCGGGGTGATTCAGTACCAGGCAACTCCGGCGCCTATGTAAAAACGCTGCAAGCGGTGCAGCGGGATGGGGCTCAAGGGGCTGAGCGGATAGGGGAAGTCCGCTCCGGTGTCCGTCAGGCGGTTCGCCAGATTGGCGTCCGAGGCTGGTGCACAGGGCGATGCCACGGCCATTGCAACCAAGGGCCAGGGTGACCCCCGGCGCCGGTTCGTGCAGGTGCGGCAAGAAATCACGAGTGATGGCGATGCGTCCTGCCCAGCGATGGCCGTAGCGCGGCTTGCCGAGTTGAGGAAAAAGCAATTCCAGGGAACGCTCCAGATGGGCGAAATCACCCGCGCCTTGGGGATCGTCGAAATGGCCACGACCGCCCATCAATAGCCGACCCTCGGCATCGCGGCGCAGGTAGAGCAGCAAGCGTTGAGCGGTGGACGCGGTTTCGCCGCCGGGCAGGATGCTCGCCGCTGCCTCGCCGGTCACGGGTTCGGTGGCGACGATGAAGCTGTTGGCGGCGAGGATGGTCCGCTCCAGGCCCGGCCAGAGCGCGCCAGTGTAGCCTTTGGGGCACCTCTAAAAACACACAT
>NZ_VBTN01000015.1:42163-208460 GCF_013277805.1 Pseudomonas sp. MS15a(2019) | reverse complement strand
GGCAGGTTTTTAGAGGTGCCCTCGATTGGGCGATGGCTGCGTCCTGGCGGACGTTCACAGCGCGCTGGTCAATCGCGTCTTTCTCAAAAGCCTGGGATTGGAGAAGCATGGCGTCGACGTCGGTGCAGGAGGAAAACCAGCGAATGATCTCGCCCTCGGCGTCGCGGATCGGCAGGGCCCGGCATAGACACCAGTGGTAACTACCGTCGCGGTGACGCATCTGAAAGGTCGCTTCCCAGTCACCTCGACGGGCCAGCGCGTCAGCCCGCTCGCCCGTGACGTGGGCGCGGGTGGCGCCATCGATCAGACGATTCCAGCCGTGGTGGTTGAGTTGCTCAGAGGTCAGCCCAGAAAAGGCTTCCCAGCGCGGGTTGAAGTAAAGGTCATTGCCTTCGAGGTCCGAGATCCAGACCATTTGAGGAATAGTTTCCGCGAGCTGCTGGAACTGCTCGGCCAGTTGTTCGGTTTGGCGGTGCCGCCGGCTTTCGGCTTCTACCCGCTCGGTGAGGTCGCGGATGATCTTGATCACGCCCGCGAACTGGCCATTTTCCCAAATCGGCATCACTACGCCGCTGGCCCAGAACTGTTGGCCATCGGCGCGCAGGTGCCAGCGATCATCGTCCGCGCGGCCCTGACTGATGGCCTGGCCTATCTCACGCTCAGGCACGCCCATTTCACGGTCTTCAACGGTGAAGATGCGGTGCAGGGATTGGCCGAGCGGATCAAACTTGTCTCTAAGGCCAAGAGCCCGGCTACTTCGGTACGGTTGATAACGCCAATGATATATAGGTAAGATTTAGATATTAATATGGTGTTTATCACTAACTAATCGAAAGGCGACCCCATCTTAAATTGGTAAGAATTTCCAATGGGGTTAAGCTGCAGGTGGTCGGTTACTGATAATAGTGACGATTTTTATGTATCAAAGCGCACGATGCGTGCGCCTCGGATACGTAGGTCTGCTAAGCACTCTGGGCTCATCATTCCAACGGCGTATTCCATATCCCGCTGTAGGTCTTTAACGATAGCTGAAAATGCTGTTTTGCAGCGCAGGCTCGCAATGGGTATGACCTTCGTGATGCTGGCCGTCCGGTCGGGATCCGCTACAGTTAGCAGAACTGACTGGTCTGCACTGCGGCATACGGCGTGGCAGGTGTAAGGGATAAGCGCCTTAATTAGGGGGTTTACAACGTCTTGCATTTGGGTCATCCGTAGCGGGAATTCAGAGTGCTCTAACAGAGGCGTAACGGTCTACCAACGTTCGCTTCGATCCGTTGGTTATTTCCATCTAGTGCGCCAGATCACCAAAAATCAAAAAGCAGGACTGAAACCAGAATTATTACGATAGAGCCTACCACTATGCAGAACAGCACGCCCCCAACGAACGCGGTGATTTTCGACATAGGAAATCTCGAAGCGAAGGGCTGGAGTTTAGTTGACAATACGCCCAAAAAATCGTTGCGGCGGAAAATTGCAGCTAAGATCGAGCACAGTGTTCGTGTGCAAATGCTGTGAAGCAATCCGCATTTGTTCACATTGGTCAGTCTTGGCAGACGGGCCCTTGCGTTGCTAATACTGGATATCTGGAGTAGAGCACTAGCGTTTTAGGGGCGCTAAGATTCAATTTGGCCTAAAGCATTAAGCCAAAATTCTCGAAGTATTAGTCAACTTCACCGTAAATCAACTAAAAGGATTAAGTCTTAAGGCTAAACGGAACCTTCATTTTGCCTCTCAGAGCTCCTGGATGTGCTACAGATGCGAGCTTGCCTTTGAAAAGTGGCAGTTGGCGCCTAGGGTTGAGGAATGAGCAATGTGCCAGGCTCTAACGGGACGTGCGATCCCTTTAGACGAAGCTCATTGACCGCATAGAGGATAATTACATTGAGGGTCCCCGCGTCAGCTAACGTTTTTTTGAGATCAAACGGCTGACCTTGGCCGGTACACCAGGGTCAAGCAAAGTCAGCAACAAGCCTTCAGTGCGCCACTCTGCGAAATGCTTTACCGGGGGATCAAGTGCTTCTAGTACGTTGCCTAAGCCCTTCATTGCATCTACCTCAGATCGACAGATTCCCTACGAACCTATCGCTGCTATGAGCCTAGGCTAAGCTATAGTTTTTGGGGGAACGTTCTGATCTATGCCGACAGCCGGCGCGCATTACTGCCTCGCCGCTGAAATTTGCCTCAAAGAGGAGGGGCAAGGATGAACCAGGAAAATCGTCTGCACGGCTTAGATCTTCTCGAGCGCTACGCCAGGCAGCAAGATCACATTGACTGTTTGCTGCGCCAAATTGAAGAGTGTAAAGACCGATTAGAATCTCAAGAGCTTTGGAGTATGCTTAGTTTGTGCCTCACCGAAAATAAGCAAAACCAAATTACCGTATGTAAAGCATTTCGCTTTCTGCTAGAGCTAGAAGATGATGATAATCAAGCGGCAGGAAGCGATTAAAGATTGACGTGTTTTAGGTTGAGCACATTAACATTCGGGAATGCGTATATTTTGTGGTGCTAAAGTTATCTCTTTGTAAGCCAGTCGCGGAGTGGGCAGTATGGCGAAGAGTAAAGATCGATTTGAAGATGCTCCCCCATATTATATGCAATATCTCGCGGTACGTGATGGCGGAGGCGCAAAAATTGCCCATCATGTTGCTGAGGTGCATGGCATTACTATCGAACAGTTGAAGGCTAATTGCCGGAGAGCAGCTGAGGAGTATCGGCTGCATAACGGTGCGCTAATGTCATATGATCAGGCGGTACTCGATTGGGCCGAGAGTTGAATTCTTCTCTTTGAATAAGGATAGGGCTAAGGGTAATTGCGCAATCTTTAGCCTTGCAGCGTCTTCTTGAACGTGAATCAGGCAGGTGCTATCGAGCGTTTGGATCTTCTTCGTGGTTGTCTCCAACGCATTGGCAGGCAACTGCCTCAGGGGACGGTGTCCCCTAAGGGTATGGGTCAGAGTAGGCGCTTAGGAGTGTGCGGACGTATGGTCATCAGGCTTTGTGGGGCAGCCGGCCCTGACGAGGTCTGAGCCTGCATCTTGGCGCTACGTCCTTTTAGTCATCTTTCGCTGCATTGGGCATCGATGCCTTAGCGCGGGCACTAGCACGGCCTTAGCGGTTGGCCTAGACGGCAGGTTGCTTGGTAACTTGGCATCATCAAGAGGCAACCGGATCAGCAAATAAGTAGGTATTCGACTTAAAGATAATTGGGGTTGGCTGATCAGTGAAAATCCCGGCTGCGCGTATCCAGCCCCTGTAACAGCTCGCTGATATCTTCCAGCCTACCCGCCACTACATGCAGTACTCCGTCTCGCGTCTCTATGGTGCCATCTACACGCATCAGCTGAGACGCCACCAACTCCCGCCGTTGGCGCTCCGCCAGGGTTCGCCAAACCACCACGTTGACCATCCCAAACTCGTCCTCCAGCGTTACGAAGGTCACGCCACTGGCGGTGCCGGGGCGCTGCCGACCGACCACCAAGCCGGCGATCCGCGCGGGCTGACCATGGCGCCGCGCCTTCAGGTCCTTCGAGCTCATCAACCGCCGCCCTGACAATGCTGGCCGGAGCAGTGAGATCGGGTGCGGACCCAGGGTGGTACCCAATGATGCATAGTCCGAATAGAGGTCCTCGCCCACGGTCGGCGCGACCAGCTCCTGGATCTCCTCCTCAACCACAGCGCCCTCGGCGAAAAGGGGTAGCTGCGGCTCAATCGCGGCCATTGCCCAGCGCGCCTGGAAGCGATGTCCGGCCAGCCCCTTCAACGCCCCTGCATCCGCCAGGCACTCCCGGGCCTTGGCATCGAGGCCGGCGCGCAGGCATAGATCGGTGACATCGCTGAACGGCCGCTGCCGGCGGGCCTGCTCAACCGCGCGCCCGGCTTTCTCGGCCAAGCCTCGTACCATGCGTAGCCCCATCCGGATGGCCGGCTGTGAGCTACCTGCGACATCCTCAAGGCTGCAATCCCAGTCGCTACAAGTCACGTCTACCGGCAGAGTCTGCAGGCGATGTCGTCGGGCGTCTTGCAGGATCTGGTCGGGACTGTAGAAGCCCATGGGGTAGGAGTTGATCAGCGCCGCGGCAAAGGCCGCCGGCTCATGGCATTTGAGCCAGCAGCTGGCGTAGGTGAGCAGGGCGAAGCTAGCCGCGTGGGACTCGGGAAAGCCGTAGCTGCCGAGCCCCTCGATCTGCCGGAAAATATCCGCGGCGTATTCCGCGGTATAGCCGTTGGCGAGCATGCGCGAGGTGAGCTGCTCCCGGTGCGGCTCAAGGCCCCCGTGTCGCTTCCAGGCCGCCATGCTGCGGCGCAGCTGATCGGCTTCGCCCGGGGTGTAGTCGGCGGCAAGGATGGCGAGCTCCATCACCTGCTCCTGGAACAATGGGACACCCAGCGTTCGGCCGAAGACGCGCTCGAGTTCCGGCGGGTAGCTGATCTCCTCCTGGCCGGTCCGCCGGCGCAGGTACGGGTGGACCATGCCACCCTGGATGGGGCCTGGGCGGACGATGGCCACCTCGATCACCAGGTCGTAAAAGGTCTGCGGCTTCAGCCGCGGCAGCATGGCCATCTGCGCGCGTGACTCGATCTGGAACACCCCGAGCGTATCGGCGCGGCTGATCATGGCGTAGGTCGGCTTGTCCTCTTGGGGAACGGTGGCCAGGGTCAGTTCTTCACCCCGATAGCTTTTGACCAGGTCGAAGCACCGGCGCAGGGCGCTGAGCATGCCCAGGGCGAGGATGTCGACCTTGAGCAGGCCCATCGCATCTAGGTCGTCCTTGTCCCACTGGATGACGGTGCGTCCTTCCATGGCAGCGTTCTCCACAGGCACTAGCGTATCCAGGGTCTGATCGGCGATGACGAAACCGCCCGGGTGCTGGGAGAGGTGACGTGGGAACCCGATCAGCTCGCCGGTGAGCACCAGGATCCGATGGAGCAGGGGACTATCAGGGTCGAAGCCCGATTCGCGCAATCGCTCGGGTGGCGGCAGGTTGTCCGTCCAGCGGCCGCAGCAGTCCGCCAGCGCGGTGATCTGGTCCGGAGGTAGGCCTAGGGCCTTGGCCACGTCCCGGACGGCGCCAGCGGCGTGATAGGTGGATACCACCGCGGTGAGCGCGGCGCGCTGCCGGCCGTAGCGGCGGAAAATGTACTGGATGACTTCTTCCCGGCGGTCATGCTCGAAGTCCACATCGATGTCCGGCGGCTCGTCGCGCTCGTGGCTGATGAAGCGCTCGAACAGCAGGTTGATCCGGGTCGGGTCCAGCTCAGTGATGCCCAGGGCGAAACAGACTGCAGAGTTAGCGGCCGAGCCGCGCCCTTGGCAGAGGATCCCCTGCTGCCGTGCGAAGCGGACAATGTCGTGCACGGTCAGAAAGTAACTCTCGTATGCCTTGTCGGCGATCAGCTGAAGCTCCTTCTGGATCTGAGCGCGCAGGCGATCCGACAGTCCCTCCGGCCAACGCCAGGCGCAACCTTCCTCAGTGAGAACCCGCAGCCAGCTGGTGGCCGTATGACCCTCCGGTACCACTTCGCTCGGGTATTGGTAGCGGAGCTCGGCCAGGCTGAAGGTGCAGCGCTCGGCAATGCGGAGGGTCTCCTCCAGCAGCTCTGGCGGGTAGCAGCGCCCCAATGCCTCACGTGTGCGCAGGTGACGCTCCCCATTCGGGAAAAGTAGTTGGCCAGCCTCGGCCACCGGGACGTGATGGCGGATCGCGGTAATCGTGTCCTGCAGGGCCCGCCGCCCGCGGCAGTGCATGTGCACGTCGCCGGTGGCCACCAGCGCTACGCCCAAGGCCACACCCAGCCCCTGCAGCTGCCGCAGCCGCACCTGGTCGTCCTGATCGAAGTGGAGCTCGGCGGCGATCCACAGCCGACCGGGGAACACCTGCAGCAACCAGCGCACCGCCTCCGCCTCCGCCTCCGCGCCCCGCTCCGGTACCCAGAGTGCGACAAGGCCAGCGACCTGGTCGAGGTCCTCGCGCAGTAGCCGGTAGCTGCCTTTGTCTGCGCGCCGGCGGGCGAGGGTGATCAGCCGGCACAGTTGTTGGTAGCCCTGCAGGTCTTGCACCAGCAGCACCAGCTTTGGCCCCTGGGCGACCTGGAACTCAGCGCCCACAATCAAGCGGACGTCGTGCTTCTCCGACGCCTGCCAGGCCCGCACGATGCCGGCGAGAGTGCACTCGTCAGTGATGGCCAGCGCCTCATAGCCCATGGCCTTGGCCCGCTCGAAGAGCTGGTCGACGCTGGAGGCACCGCGCTGGAAGCTGAAGTTCGACAGGCAGTGGAGCTCGGCATAGCCGGGTGTCACGCGAACCACCCCTGCACCCACCAGCCCGGCCCTTCGGCCGGCGACTGGAAGGCCCACGCCGTGCGTCCGTCGCTGAGCTCGAGGACGTAGTAATCCCGCCGGGCATCCTCACCGTCCCACCACCCGCTCTCGATCCGCTCTGGCCCGCTTAGGACCCGTGACTGATCGATATCCAGGGGCTCCGGCGCCGGCAGCAACCAACCTGGTCGCCGATTCGGTCCCAGCGCCTGAAGTGCTAGGGAAGGCGTGTCGCGCCGCCAGGCCCGCTCAGGTCGGTGATCGCCCTGGGCGCCTACCGCATAGACCGCGTCGTCGCCTAAGCGTGAACGCAGCCGCTCGCGCAGCTGCTCCCAGCTCACCGTCTGTTGCGGACGCTCATCGAAGAGGCCGCGGTGCTGAGGGACGAAGGAGGGCAACTCGTCGGCAACCAGGCCAATCGCGAGTACCGGCTCCACCACCTGGGTGGGCTCCAGGCGGCCCCGGGCAAATTCGAACAGCAGCGCAGGATCACGCTCCGGGGCGAGTAAGCCAACCACCACCTCCGTGGTCGGCGCCTCCCTATGCTCCAGGCGCAGGGTGAAGCGCTGGGCGCCCATGTCCCGGCCGGCCAGGTAGGTGGCCAGGTCCGAGGTCAGGCGACGCAGCGGGAACAGCAGGGCCTGGGTCGACTCGACTTCGAAATTGAGCTCGATCCGCAGCCTGAAGGTGGTCGGCGGCAGGAAAAACTCCAGGGGCAGGACCTTGCTGCCCAGCATCTGATCGAGGTGGTTCAGCAGACTCAGTTGAAAGCGCCGGGCGAGCTGCGCCCGAGGCAGCGCCAGCACCTGGCTGAGCTGCCGAAGCCCCATGCGGCTCAAGGCCTGGACGATCTCAGGCTCGAAGCCAAGCAGCGCTACTGGCAGCGTGCGCATGGCGCTGGCCAGGCCGGCGTCTTCCCGCACGTTGAGGCTGTCGCCGGCGTTGGCCAGCACCCGGGCAGCGACCGGGTTGGGCGCCAGGGTGATCCGGTGGCTGAACCCCAGCGCCGTGAGCTCTTGGCGCAGGCGCGCTTCGAATCGGGGCCACGGGCCGAAGAGCGGCAGGCTCGACTGCACCTCAAGCACCAGGGCGTCGTCGAAGTGCAAGCTGACCTGAGAGCTGAACCCATAGGCCCAGGCGGCGAGCAGCTCGTGCTGGCGCCGTAGTGCCCCCTCGTCGTACTCGACCGTCGCAAACTGCGGGCAGATCGCTTGAGCCGCGGTATAGGTCATCTCAGGCCGGAGCCCAAGCGACAAGGCCGCCGGGTTCGCCGCCTTGATGATCCTGCGCTGGATAGGCCCGTGGAGCAGTACCAGGGGTTCGTCCGGATCAGGACAGTTACGCAGCACACCGTCCAATGCGAACTGGGTGAAGTAGATGCAGGCCCATTTCATTGCGGTCGTCCTTCAATGCCACACTCGATGCGCCAGCGCGGCGACAGGGGGATTGCCGCCGCGGCACTTGAGCACTCGCAACTGCTGAGGCGAGCCGTCGAGCACCAGGCGCAGCGCCGCGGGGGATGCATTGACCGCCTCACGCTGGTGGCGGAACGCAAAGGCGAGGGTCTGCCCGGTTTCGGCGGCCACCTGCAGCCGGCGCAACGCGCGATCATCCGCCTTGCTGGGCCAGCAGAGCACCGCGCCGCAACTGCCGGAGCGCAGGCACTGTTCTGCCGCCCACAGCACGTCTTTGCCCTGGACATGGATGACGCTCAGCCGGCCAAGGTCGACGCCGGCCTGTAGCCAGGCGTGTGGGTAGAGCAAGTAGGGAGGGGCGATCAGCACCACGCGTTCGCCGGCGGCGGTCAGGCGCGCCAGCGTCGGCCAGACGAGCGTCAGCTCACCCAGGCCCGGCCGGGCGCTCAGGATTTCGGTCAGGGCAGCATCAGGCCACCCGCCGAGGGGCAGTTGGCCGTCGAGCGCGGAGTGCCCGGTTGGCTGGGTGCTGGCGTCGTCCACATGCGGACTTTGCCCGCGCCACACACGGCGACTGTCGAGCAGAGAGTCGAGCGCCACGACATTGGTGGCCGCGTTATCCATGCTGCACCCCCGTCTGCACCACCTGTGCCGTCGGCGTGCTGCCGCGCTCGGTGAGCAGGAACTGCAGCTGCGCACGCAGTTTGAAGAGGTCTGCATGCAGGACGGAGTTCATCGACTCCAGCCCCAGGATATGACGCTGGGCACGCGAGAGGGGATCGTTGCGGTCGTCCGGAATGAGCCGGTCACCCCGGGGCACGTGGCGTTGATTCTCTTCCTGTACGAACTGGACGTAGCGCAGTCGGTGCCGCTGTACCTCCGCCGTCAGGACGTCCCGCTCAGCGACTAAAATACGATTAGCACGCTGGGATTGCCCCAGGCACTGACGTACCTGATCGAGCTCCTCGGTCAGCAGATCCACGAGGTTGCGGCAGTACGTCAGCTCCGTGGGGCGAAACAGGGACTGCTGCTGTTCGAAGCTGTCCTGCTCATCACCAAGCATGTCCATAGCGGCCCACCTGCTCAATCCCTGAAGCCATGACCTTCTGGTACTCAACAGAGCGATCGGGACAGCGGTGACAGAGACGAGGGATACGGGGAGAAATGGACATGGAATGGCCTCCTTTAGAGTTACTGTATAAATAGACAGTAATCAGGGAGGAACGATCCAGCAAGCTTGACACCGACAGACGGCAGGGAAGACGAAGCGAAAGATTCTTTCGTGCAGGAAGGTGATCGCACGCCGGTGCCTGGTTTCAGCTAACCGGTGTGGCGAGCAATGAGTATGCAGCCAGGTAGCAGCGTCGCGATGGAACTGGCTGC
Organism: Pseudomonas sp. MS15a(2019); assembly: GCF_013277805.1. Lineage (NCBI taxonomy): Bacteria > Pseudomonadati > Pseudomonadota > Gammaproteobacteria > Pseudomonadales > Pseudomonadaceae > Pseudomonas > Pseudomonas sp. MS15a(2019). The sequence goes on along the minus strand of NZ_VBTN01000015.1, from coordinate 199,346 downwards.
GGTGAGAAGGGCGATCACAGGGTCCGAATCAAACGGCGCAGGGAGGTCAGCAGGCAGCAGTCCATTTCTGGCTGCATGAAGCCATCGGGCACCTTCGCAGACAATGGCAAATGCCACCGCCACGAGGCCAGTGCCCACCGTTGTTTGCGCTACGGACCGTACCGCCATCTGTCTTCCCCCAACTCTGAGAGAGAGAGGATGGCACTCGCGGCTGCTGACTGGATGGTAATTCACACCCGATGCCGGTCGTCGATCGTACAGCCCGGCAGAGTTGAACCTTTAACATGGGCAGGCGCCGGGGTCCCGCTACCGGCAGCAAGCTGCCGGCCCCTTTCCAGTTACCCTCCTGGCGACCACGGTGTCAGCGCATCGAACCGCGTATGAGTGTGAGATGCCGCCTCGCCGAGCTGCGCGCCAGCTTCGTCTCTTGCTCCGCTGCCCACTCATCCTGGATCTGCCGGGCGATGCCCGTGCGGACCGGCAGCAAGACTGGATACTCCGGCTCTTGCTGATCTACCTGTAGGAGGCCGGCCTCGTGCAGGTAGGCGTAGGGCTGCTTGAGAAAGTCTGATAGCGCCACCGCGTTCGGCTGGCCGCAATAGGCTTGAAAGTAGAGGTCGGCCCACATGTCCAGGTCGACACGATCGACGATGACGGGGTGATCCATTTCTGGTGGACGTTTCATAAACCGGTCCTTGCTGTCTGGAAAAGGATCACCGTACCGGTACTTCTGGAAACGCAACTAAGCAACCGGCGGATTGGCGTTCACCTTGCGCTGCTGCATCAGCAGCAGTTTTCGCACCTTGCCGAGGTTTAGGAGCTGTTCTCTGATCATGGCCAGCTTGGGCTCATACAGATGGAATAGCTCGACGAACCACGCATCCATTCCGATGGTGACTGGGGTGGCCGCATAGGTGTAGCCCAACCCCTTGGCGATGGGGGTACGCGCATGCTTCTTCGCGCCATTGCTACCTTTTATGAAAAAGACTTTGCACCAGACGATGGACACAGATCCTTTGCCATTGCCACGCACGTCGATCAGTCGATAGATGATCTTCCCATCGGCTCTTGCCTTGGCATCCTCGAAGTACTCATCCCTCAGCCGCAGCGCTTCTTCGCGTAGGGCTTCGTGCGCCTCGTCCAGTGAAGTCAAAGCCAGCCCATAAAGACGTGAAATTGGGCCGTTGCTGACTTGGGGGTCGATTGCAGGGGTCATTGTCATATCCTATCTATTTACAAGGAGACCGTTCGGGTTGTCATTAGCGAACGAGGGTGAAAACAGGGTCAAAAATCTACGTTTTCCATAGAAACCAATAAACGCGTATAGGTTGTCATTAAATATGCATTTCCCTGTCCTAAATGGGACGCTCCGGCGAGAAAAACCATATATCCGTTTGTATTGTCATTAAATATTGGGAAATGAGGCGGTGAACCTTGGGTATGATCGTCACCGGAAAGGGTGACTTGACCAGTTTCGCGCTAGACCGTTGTCAGATACCCCTGTGCTACGATGCCAACTCACCCGTTTGTATTGCCATTAATAATGGAAAATCTGTTAGCCAATGGCGTCTATCCCCAAACTCAATACATCCGTTTGTATTGTCATTAACTATTGGGAAAACCGTCTCGGAACGGGCGTAAACGATCAACCCAACACATCCGTATGCATGGTCAATAAGGCTCGGCAGACCAATACATCCGTTCAGATTGTCAATAATTATGGGAAAATGACCGGTATCTCTGTTCCCAAAGGGCGCCCTGGAGCCGATTTTGAACGGAATCGCCAAGGTTGTAATTACTATTGACAATGTTAATCAGTGACGAAAGATTTTTGGTATTGGGTCCCCCTTACGCGCGGGCTTTATAGGGCAGAAATATCGCTTGTGAAGCGAGAGTCAAGAAACCACTTCATCCGTTTGTATTGTCATTAATTATGGATAAGTGAAGGTCTCCCGCGGAGCCACAAAAAAGGCAATTCATCCGTATGTGTTGTCAATAATTATTGGCAGATTTCATGGCGTTAAAGTCGATTCCCGAACAACAACTCATACGGATGCCTTGCCAGTACTAGGTGACACCATTCAAGCACTCCCAGGCCGCATGGCTTCAGCGAATTCGCGCCCTTCGAGGGCGTGAATTGGAGAGAGAAAGAGAGAGGCGATAGGCACTCTTGTCCTAGGCGTCCTGTAGGACGCCTCGTTGCCCACCGCAATGGTCGACGTGCTCCGTAGGCGTCCTGCAGGACGCCTACGGAGAGGAGGGCGAAGCAAGGTGCTCCCGAATTGACCGGCAGGCGTCCTACAGGACGCCTGAGAGGCGGGTAGGGATTGGCAAATGCCCTGCCAGGCGTCCTGTAGGACGCCTCAAGCACGAACGGCAGCGCTGTTGCATGGGCGTGCTTGCGCCAGGCGTCCTCCAGGACGCCTGGCTGACCATTGCGGGACGTGACGCGTTGCGAACCCTTTCAAGCGAGTGCACGCATGAGTAAGAAATCCCAGAACGCCGCTCCGTACGTAGTGGGCCTCGATATCGGTTACTCCAACGTCAAGCGGGTCGAAGGCTATGCCGACGAGACCTTGCCACGCCAATTCATCTCCCCTGCCCAGGCAGCGCCGTTAGGAAGCCTCAATGGCAACGCGGTACTCAAGGAGGGGGAGCACTATGTCACTCTCGATGGCGAACCCTGGGCGGCGTTTCTAAGCGCCGGCCGAGCCGGGGTCACGCGGGAATTGCATGCAGACTATCCCGCCTCGAAGAGCTACCGAGCGCTGTTCAACGCGTCGATCAGCGATGCGTGCCGGGACGGTCGAACGGAGATCGACCACCTCATCACCGGCCTTCCGGTCAGCCAGATGCGCAATTCGCAGCTGGTCGAGCGGCTGACCGCACAGCTGACGGGCGTTCACCAGGTGGCGCCGCAGCGTGAGATCACTGTCCAGAAGGTCACTGTGTTGCCGCAGCCGGTTGGGACCCTCAACTATATCTACAGCACCTACGAAAGCCCGGACGACCTTGATGAGGGCGTAATCCTAGTCCTGGACCCAGGGTTCTTCTCGGTTGATTGGGTGGTCTTCCGCCGCGGGGATATCGTTCGAGATTCCAGCGATTCGTCCATGGAGGCAATGAGCGCTCTGCTTGAGGCTATCAATCTCTTGATCGCCCAAGAGTTTGGCGGACCGGGCCCTGGTCGCGACAAAATCGAGATTGCCTTGCAGCGGGGCAAGCCATACATCCAGCTCTATGGCAGCAAGGTGGACCTGCAGCCATTCGTGGATCAGGCGGTCATGACTGTTGTGCCCAAGGCGCTATCGAACATGAAGCAGCAGATGCGCTTCCTCGATGGCGAGGCGATCGACTTCGTTTTGATCGGTGGCGGCGGCGGCACCTGCTATAGCGCCGCGGCGAAGGAGATCTTCCCCTTGTCGAAGATTCTCGCCGCGAGTGAGCCGGTTATCTCCAACGCCTTCGGGTATTGGCTCAATCACTGATAAGGGAGCTAGGAGATGAGCGATGCGCCGGACGATCTTGCGCTGAGACTGAACGTCAAATTTCGGGACGGTACGGCTCCAATGCTTCAAGCCGAGCTGCTGAGGCTCCCGGGCCGGCAACGGGTGAAGCGCCTGTTGGAGTTGGCGAGCCTAGGACTCATGGCCGAGCGTGGTATGTCGGTAGAGGGCTTTGCCAGCCCATCCCCCGGGTTGATAGCGCCTAAGCTGGACGCCGGCCCTTTGCGAGCCGGCGAAGCGCCAGGCGATCTACCTGCCGACGATCTGCCGAAGCCGCCATTGCCTTCTCAAGAGGTCGGCAGGATCCCCGTCGCGGTAGTAGTGGAGACTGGAGAGGCAGGCGCACTACCAGACCTTCAGCAGCGTGGTGAAGAACTCTCGAGTGTGTCACCGCGCCCCCGAAGGCGTCCTAGCTTTAACGTCGACCTAACCGGTTAGGGGGCAGTTGGTTGAGAGATCAGTGCGGGAACTTGAACGAATACGACCTGGCCACGCATTCAGGTTCTCGCATTTCCTTCACGCGCCAGGCGATCCGACCGACGAGAGGGATCAGGCCCTACTCAAAGCGACGTCGTAGAGATCTTGAACCTCACCCGACCTACGACCTTGGGCACTCTGGCCTCACCGCTGGCAAGATCCTCAGGAGAAAACGTCATACTGGAATAGCGGACGTTAGCGACGTTGAAGCTCATCAAATCACTCACTGGGCTGACACTGCGCACAATGACGGACCCATGATGGGTCAGGATGAAATTCCCTTCCGTCAACGTGGTGTCTGCGATATCGACGACCACGATCTCGTCTGGCTTGATGTATGGCTCCATGGCGTCAGTGTCGACTCTTGCAGCCCTGGCGTTGCCCGGGCTGATGCCATACCGCTGAAGCAACTGAAGCGGCAGCGGAAACGTGCGAAGGAATGTCCCTTCGGAGGCGAAGTCAGGCTTCTCTCCAAGCAGGCCTTTCTCATAGGCCAGCTCGCGCAGCGACCTGACTATAAGGGTGACCGATTCCAAAGTCTGGCCAGGCTCGCCAACACCTGTCGCCAGGTATTCGACGGTGCTTCCCAACGCGCCGGCAAGCGCTACAAGGCGCTCCCTGTTACAGCTCGTACCTCGGTAGAGCATGTTTTTCGTAGTCCCTTCGTTTTCGTTCAAAGCAAGGGCCAGCTTTTGAACGGACAGACCTCTAGCATCCATGAGGTCCTTAACCCGTGTGACGAACGCTTCGTGCGAAGTGGCTTCGGGTGTGTAGTGCATGGTGGTCCCTTCCTTGTACGAGGCGATTGCGGTCGCCCGCGTGGCTTGGTGGTGCGCTGAACATCGGTCCAATTATCGGCCATTTACGCGCATTTTATTTACACCATTCCCTGTACAAAAGCTGAACGGGAAAATGCTCACAGAATGGTGTCGAATTTACGACGCCATCAACGTAAACGGCATCGCTCTCCGCGCTATCCGTCAATCTGGTGACGAACAAAAACGCTTATTGTGTGAAGCAAATCACCGAATATTAGGAGTTCCTTAAGCGTACACGCCGTTCGTCCCGGAAATGGGGCCAGTTAGCCCCCTAAGGAGGCGATTGATAGATGGCTCTATTGAAACAGTGAGAACCAGAGCACAAAATATGCACACATTAGAGGTGCAGTTTGCAGGGTGGCTGGTGTGGCGAATATTGGAGCTATTTTCGGGAGGCTAGCAGCAGCACTGCTTTGTGCTGTCAGTGCAGTCCCCGGCCAGGTAGCTGCCTTCGACCTGACTGGCACTGTCTGGGATAGGCCTTCGACTCAAGGGTGTCGGCCGTCACCTGAGCTTCTTTACGCAATTGCGCTGGTTGAATCGAAAAAATACGCGGGCCGGATGGTCACCCCCAATCCCTATGCTCTCAATATCGACGGCAAGGGATTTCATCCGGGAACTCGCGCAGAAGCAGAAAAACTGCTCCGAGAAGCGTTGCCCAGAACCCGGGCAATTGCTGTGGGAGCGATGCAGATCAGCCTACGGTGGAATGGGGGCGAGGTCAGCGACCCGGCGGACCTGCTCGATCTACGCACCAACGTGCGGACCGCCACGAAAGTCTTCTGCGGTTTTCAAAAGCAAGGGGGTGACCTAGCGCTGTTGATTGGGCGTTATCACACCCCTAATCCAGAGCTGGTCAGTGTCGCCAGGGCTTATGGAGAGGACGTCCTCCGCGTGTGGAGACGTCTCGTTTTGCTCAAGCAGGAAGGAGAGCAGGGATGATCACCGCGACGCCAGTGGGTTGCTTGCTGGAGACGGCTCAAGAGTGGATCGAGTCGAAGGACAGCGCCCTCTACCGCTTCTTCGATATCAGCACTGAGGACGGAAAGTGGCTGCTCACCGCAGCTGAAGCCGACATTGAGCGGCTGGCCTGCCTGCCCGCTTCGGTCTTCAAGATCAGCCTGGTACACGGCGATGGTGGAAGTGCCCCCCGCGCCATGTTGAACAGCTACAGCGTCAGCCTCGTAACCAATGTGCTTAGCGAGATCCGCGAGGATCTGCGTACCTCGGAGCTGGAGAGCCGAATCTTCTGGGGACTATCCGAGAAAGACGCCGGCTGGCTCAAAGAAAGCTCCTTCAGCCAGCGCAACCAAATTGCCGCCCTGGGCCGTGTGAAATTCACCGCACGAGACGGCCTGGTGCGTGAGTCCGCCGGTGAGCGCAGCGACACCCTTCAGCTACTGCTTCGCGTCATGAATCCCAGCTATTGAACCTGGGAATCCGATAACACCCTTTGAGATCCGCAGACATGGACAACGCAACCTTGACCCAGCAGATGGTGCAGGCAGGCTTTCGCTGCAGCATCATCACCGTGCATACCGATCACACCTCCAAGCAGGTCAATCGTCTGCGTAAGCAGATTGGGGTCGAGTACAAAGGGGCTAGCGGCCCCCTCCCAAGTGGCGCCTGCCTGCTGTCGAACTCCGGCCAGGTCGTTGAAGCAACATTGTTCATGTGTGCGTACCTTCGGGCCGCAAAAAATCCGTTCGTTGATGTCGATGTCCAGGCAGTCATGGCCGCCTATCGCGTTTACACCGGATACCGGTCCGCAGGCGAGGTAGCGCTGGCGACTTCGACCGAGGCGCTTCATATCGATCGCGCTTGGGTGATCGCACGTGAGTACCGCTCCAAAGAGGTCGTGGTCCGTATCTGCTCCTCACGCCGGTGCCGCCTTCCTTACCTGGTGTCGAGCTCCATGGGTCATCGGTCGTCCTGCCCGTTCTGCAGTGCGGTCGCTGAGCGCGATCGCTTCCATTGCGATGTGAATGACGCAGTACTCACCGAGCGTCCGGTCGCCGAGCTGTTGGAACTGGCAGCTCGTGTTCAGGACCTGGCCGGTTGGGGGTTGGCGGATCATGAGGTCGTCAAGGAGCTGGGCTTGTCTAACGTAGAGTTTCTTGCCACGCGGCGTCTCAACGCCTACGGCGAGCCTGCAAGGCAGGCAATCGCCAAGCGCTACTCGACGGGGAGCGCCCTTGTAAGGGCACTGACACGTAGCAACAGAGGTGTGGCTGAAAGACGCCTGGCATAAAGCACGCTGGCGGTAGCCACAACTCCCCAAAAGCCGGCGCCTTCGCCGGCTTTTTGTTTCCAGGTCACACAGGCGCGATCAATCACCGCCGAGATAATGCATCCCATAGGCGTCTTGCGCGGCGCGTGGCTGATCAGGCGCCTTTTCGCCGGCGTCCTGCAGGCGTTCCAGATCCCACGCTACGGAATCGCTCCGCCTTCCTAGAACACGCTAGACGTCCTGCAGGCGTCCTGCAGGCGTCCCAGCTCCCACGCTACGGGATCGCACCGCCTTCCTAGATCACGCTAGGCGTCCTGCAGGCGTCCTGCAGGACGCCTGATGCAACGTCCTCCGAGCCTGGCAACTCCGGCATCGCCAAGAATGTCTCCCAGTCGCTCATCAGTGCGCGCCGCTTTTCGAGTAGGGGGCCTCGGTTGTAGGCAGCCTCAGTCTTGGAGCCAATCCTGTGGGCCAGCGCCTTCTCGCAGATTTCCCTCGGGTGTGAGGTGGTCTCCGCTGCCCAGGTACGAAACGTCGAGCGGAAGCCGTGCGGGACCGCTCCCTCAAGCTTGATCTTCCGCAGCGCCCGGCCTATCGCGTTGCCCGGCAGTGGTTTCTTACCGCGGGCGTTGGGGAACACCCAGGTATCGTGCTGACCCTTCTGCTGCTCTAGCACCTCCAGCATCCGGTTCGTCAGGGGCACGATATGCTCCTTGTCTCGCTTCATGCGTTCCGCCGGGATGGTCCAGCGTCTTGCGTCGAAGTCGAACTCCGCCCACCGTGCCTCGCGAACCTCGGCATTGCGCAGTGATGTGAGGATCAGCAGCTCCGCCGCACGGGCGGCTGGACCGTCCAGGGAATCCAGGCGATGCAGCACGGATGGACAGCTTTCCGCCGGCGCCGCTGGATGGTGCGTGACATTGCGATCGTGGCGCGGCAGCAGCTTGTCGAGGTGGCCACGCCACCGAGCCGGATTGGCGCCTTCGCGAAACCCCAGTGCCTGGGCGGCATCGAGCACCGACTCGATGCGGTTGCGGATGCGCGCGGCGGTGACCTCGATCTTGTCCCAGATCGGGCGGAGCACCTGCAGCACCAGGTCGGTATCGATCTCGGCGACCGGCCGGCGACCGAGTACCGGGAAGACATAGCGTTCCATGGAGCTGACCCATTGACGATGGTGGTCATGGCTCCACGAAGCACCGTGGGTGGTGATGTACTGCCCGGCCAGGGTCTCGAAGAGGTCGGGTCCCGCGGCCGGCGATTGAGCCGCAGGCGATCGCCGGCCCGGTAACTCAGGCGCCCCCTCCGCGATCTTCAGTCGGCGCCTGTCCGCTTCAAGCCGGGCCTGCTTCAACGAGACCGCCGGATAGCCACCCAGCCCTACGTCATACCGCTGACCTCGGAAGGAAAATCTGAAGATCCAGCGTTTGGCCCCGGTCTTGGCCACACGCAGGATGAGGCCGCGGCCGTCCTGGTAGACGCCTGGTTCGGATAGCTCTTTCACCTGCTTCGGTAGCAACTGGCCCACGGTAACTCTCCACATCGATCGCCGAAGGCTATCACCCAATCCTGCGTATGCAACTATCCGAACCTCTAAAAACTGAGTCATACAGTACGGGGAAGTTATATCCCCGTACTAGATCTACGGAGCCCGCGCCATAGCTGAGATTTGTCTTGTTTCTATTGGTCAGAGCCCACAAAGAGCCCCACACGGCTGAGGCGGCCGCGATTCCAGGTTCAGCTCCTGACCAGTGTTGATCCGCGCATCTCTCACGGGCTACCGACGCTCAAAAGCGACAAACCCTCGCAGACGTTAGCTAACGTTAGGAACTAACCAGATATACCTAACCTAATTGTTTGTTAGCTGTGTTTGGCTTTACTATGCTGTTTTCCATTACCCGGAGGCGGCCATGGCTGAACGCAAATTTACAGACGCAGAGGTCATCGCCGCCGGCGAGCAGCTGCTGGCAGGTGGGCGCAAGGTCAATGGCTGGGCGCTACGGACTACCCTCGGCGGAGGCCGCCCCGAAACGCTCCTCAGCGTCTGGCAGCGACACCACACTGGGGTACCGGGTGGGGCCATTCCGACCAGGCCGCTGCCGGAGGAAGCCACGGCGATTATCGAAACCGCAGTCGCCAAGCAGACCAAGGCAATGCAGGACGCTCTGGCCGGTGCCCTTGACCTGGTAGCGGCTGCGGCGCGCAAAGAGGTTGTGCTGGAGCTCGAGCAGGCGCGGCAGGAGATCGCCCGCCTGGAGGCTGAGCAAGACGATGCCAGCGGCGTGCTGGAAGGCCTCGAGGCCGATCAGGAGCGCAGTCAGCAGCAGATAGACGGGTTGGCCAACGAGCTTCAGCTGAAGGACAGCCAGCTCAGTGCTATGGCCGAGGAGAACGCCAGTCTCGCCGAGCGGCTTGCCGAGGCAGAAGGGCAGGCGCAACAAGCTCGGGACCAGCTCGCCGAGAGTCAGGCCGAGTTGAGCCTGGCGTTCGCCCAGAAGGCTTCCGCAGAAGCGGCGAGCGCAGAGCATCAGCGTTCTGCTTCCGCAGCTGAAGAGCGTCTTGCTGATACCCAGGTCGAGCTCCGTGAAATGCGCAATCGGCTTGCCATCGCTCGCTCTGAGGCTGATAGCGCCGCGGGGCAGATCCAGGAAATGGAGCGTACGCGCGCCCAGGATCTTGAGATCCTCACAGAGCTGCGAGTGGAGAATCGCGCCCTGGGTGACAAGCTCGCCCGGGCCGACGCCGGCCGGGAAGCCGCAGAGCGCTATTTAGAGCGCGTCCAGAAAGATAGCAGTGCCCGAATCGCAGCGTTGGAGCGCCAGCTTGCCAAAGCGGTTGCGAAGCCGGCTCCCAGGGGCACCGGTAAGGCGCCCCGGGCAACTAGCCCTGCTTCCGGGGAATGAGGGTGGCCGACCAATTCGAGGGCTTCCACGTTTACGGCGGATCTGCCGCGCTGAAGTTCGAGGTGGTGCTGAATCAGGCGCAGGAAACCGTGCTCGCGGTGGACGGTGCCGGGCGCAAGGGATCCAGCGAAAAATTCGACTGGTCCGAGAAGCTGACGCTCCAGATTACGCCTCGCGAAATGCCGGCGTTTATGTGTTGCGTCCTGGGAATCACGGCGACGTTCGAAGCGCGCAATCATGGCGCCGCCGGCGACAAAGGGCTGACCCTGGTTAACCAGCCTGAGCGCGGTGTGCTCTACCTGCGCCTGCTCCAGCAACGCCAATCGATCAACGTGCCGATCACCCCGGACAAGGTCTTTCATTTGGGTGCCCTGGGCATCCGTGTGCTCGCCAAGCAAGTTCATCTGGACGTACCGACATGCCTAGCGATGTTGCGGGGCACGGCGGGGCGACTGCTGGTAGCGCCAGGACGCGAGTAATCCACGCGCTCGAGCTGCACCTAGCATCTGCTGCGGAAGAGTAGCTCAACCGCGATTTATGCGAGGCGTCGAAACGTACGCTTCGCTGGGCGCTGGTTATGCTCATCCAGCGTCATAACTTCACCCTGGCCATGACAGCTGGATCGGCAGTTGTTGGCGCTTTCCTGTGGCTTTGGGGCTAAGCCGAACCAGTGTTCATCAACGAGCGCTCCTTCGGCACGTTCCACGCGGAGTTTCCGCCCTTTCCAGGCATGAACTGCTCAAATCCGAGCGCTACTGGCAGCGACAATGGTCGTCAAAGCATGCGGTGTTCACCCCGTCTCCGGTAGACATGCCTGGGGTCTGCACTATGGAGCGGTCTATTGAAACCCATACCTATGAAACGAGAGAGCTACGTCGTCCGAAACTGGCCGTGGCTCGGCCTGCTGCTGTTGGTCCTGTTCATCTGCACATTCGGTTGGCTCACACGTGGCCTCGACCCTGCACCAGTTGTTGAAGTGCATCCTGGCTGGTATGGCTTCGTCGTAGCTGAGCTGCTTGGCCTATGTGCGCTTGAGGCGCGAGCGACCGATACTGCGTCCGCCCGGGTTATCAGCCGCCTCGCCATCGGCGGTGCAGGGGTCGCCATAGTCTGGATGTGCTTCTTCGCCGGCTGAATGGGCGTGGCGGGGCGGCCCCGGGCTGCTTAGCGCTGACACGTGTGACAGCCTCTCGCGCCTAAGCATCGGCCTTCCGCCGGTCACCAGTACCCCAGACCGGATGACCCGAGGCCAATGCCACCGTCTGGCCCACCGATGACGAAGATCGCGCACTTCGCTGTCACCATGCGCGGGTTCATTAGGGTCTCGTCGCCCGAGGCGATGCGTCGAAGCGATCGCACCGTACGGGCGCGGTGGGTGGCTGACCTCCCCCTACTATGCGCGGCTTGGCTCAGCTGATCAGCAGGTGTCGATACAGCAGCTCTCGGATGTCCTGGCCATCGCGAAAGATGGCGAGCACTACGGCTTCGCGCCGCGCCTCGTCGATCAGGTATCCCGCTCGATAGCCAGACTTGGCGATCTCGCGATACCTGGCGATGCCAAACTCGGCACCGGCGGCGGCAATCGGGTGAGCGAGTGGTGACTTCCGGAGCTCGGTGGCGACCTCGTCGACGACGCTGGTCATCTTGGCGAGTGCTTCGGGGCGAGAAACCGATTTCGCGAGGTGGTGCACCTGGTCGAGCGCACCGGTCCTTGCCGAAGCGCTGAACCGGACCTGGAAAGCCCTGGCGGTCATTTGCTATCGCCCCCGAACCGCTGCTGCAGGCCTTCTTTCAGCTGCTCGGATGACATGTGCTCGCCGGCTTCGTACTCCTTGGATCCCAACGCCAGCAGCTTGACCAGGGCGATGGACTCATCGCGGCGGACACGATCCGCATAGGCCTCGATCACATAGGCCGGCTTGCCATTCTGGGTAACAATCATTGGCTCAGTGAGCTCAAGATCGGCCGCATTCTTTTTCAGGTAGCTGATCGTTTCGACTCGCATTGATAGATCCCAATGTTCACTGCAATGCGGCCCACTCTATCGTTTGTCGGACCAAATTAAAACCAAATACGGTCCTATCCTTTCGGCGATGCGTTCTTGTGTCAGGGCTGGAGGCATTTCCGGCACCGCTGCGCAGCCGCACGCCGGCCGGCAGATGCGGATCCTGGTCGACCTCAATCACCAGCCGCGCGGCGCAGGCTGACCGACTGGACCTGGTGCAGCTGCAGACCCTGTTCAACCTCGATCACCAGATGCCTCCGGTGCCTAGACCGCGTAGTACAATGATGCATTCTCGCGTTGACTGTCATAATCTAGGGACCAGATTGCAATCAAAGGCGTCCATCACGACTGTTTGACGAAGGGGTCATTGATGCGTAATATGATTCACAAGAGCGCGAAACCAGCTGCCCCGCAGCGGCTATAGCTGGCGTAGGAACCTCGTTGATAGTTGCGGTATCAGCGTCAGGTGAGACCTCTTCATCCTAGTCTGAGGATGCAAATATCAGGCAAACACTCTTAGGGCAGCTCATAGCTGCCCTTTTTCTTTGCTCTCGATTTCATATCGGCGGAACAAGAGCTCACCATGACGATGCTTGTTCATCGACCTGGCGTCGCCATGCATGAAGTTCCAGAGCAACAGCCCATCTTTCACAGTCACGACCACAAGCATCTGATTCTTGGCCTCATATGCCCCAATGAAGGCCAGCCGATAGTCATCGTTGGTATAGAGCACCTTCCAGACCTCGAACGGCCCGGTGAGGGTATCTAGGGCATAGCGAACATACCTCTCCCTAGCGTCCGCGCGCTTCTCGACGATGTGTGGAAGGCTGTCCCGTAGAATCCGCACAGCACCTACAGGCGTAGTCACATCCACAAAGGTAACTCCCCCTGTAAACCCAAATTGGGCCGCTATGCACTCAACCGCATCGTCAACGGTTGCTGCTGGTGCTACCAGCGCAGGAGCTAGGGCCCTAAGCTCGCGGGTAAGGGAGCGAAGGTCAGGTAGCTCATGCTCCTTCCAAGTCTGCTGGCCTGAAGCCTCACGGATCATCACCCGGGGCGTTTCAGCCGACATTGCCAGCTCCAAACTCCAGTGATGGCATCATTCGGCTGGCCCATTGATTGCCTCGACAATAGCTTCACACGGGCCGGCGATGCGTCTGATCAGGGCCTCTAGTTCGGCGATCTTCTGATTGGCGATCTCTAGCCGGGCGGTGTTACGAACCCCTAAGTTTGCAGCTTGGATGATTGCTTTCGAGGCTGTTTTCTCTCCGGTCAGAGCAGAAAAGGCTTCGATTTGCTCATCGGTTACGTTACGAATAGTCAGTGCCATGATTCGTTGCCTTCTGATAGCAATACTGCTTATAGATGCTGGTCTGAGTAAGCGCTATTGATTGCATTTTAACGTTTTTGATAGCAAAAATGGCTTCCAGCAGAAAAAAATTTGCGTGCTATAGCTTGCGTACCTCGATCAGCAGGCGCTGTCGGCACCGCTGCGTAGCCCTGGGCTGGCCGGAAGAGCCTGGTGCGGCCGCAGATCCTGGTCGACCTCGATCACCAGCTGCAGCCGGCGCCGGTGCACTGCCTGGGCTGGCCAGCAGGGCCTGGCGCAGCTGCAGATCCCTGTCGACCTGGAGGCTGAGGCAGACACCAAGGCTATCGTCGGACGGATTACACCTTCGGTAGCCACAAAACGACCGTGCGGCTGAAGGGGTATGGCAATCGTCGGACTTTCAAATAATTTAAGAGTTACTGCGACAAATATGTCGTCAAGTGAACACCCGCGCCATCCTCTCGGACCCTTTCCATGAATCCCTCTCGTTCCCTGCGTGCTCAATTGCTGCTGCTCATCGGCGGCGGCCTGGTCTTGTTGCTGGCACTTGCCCTGGCCGGTTTCGGCCTGCTGTCCCGCCAACTGGATGGCTATCAAAGACTCCTCACCGGTCCGCTGGAAGAGGCGCGGCTGGTGGACGCCACCAACCTGGCCTTCAAGTCCCAGGTGCAGGAGTGGAAGAACGTGCTGCTGCGTGGCGGTGCCGCCGATCTACGTGAGCGCTACTGGAAGCAATTCCAGGAAGAGGAGGCGCGGGTCCAGACCGCACTGGAACAGTTGCGCCGGGGGACCGATGAACCCGAATTGCGCCAGCGCCTAGAGCAGCTCGCCCAGAGCCACCGGGAGATGGGCGAAGCCTATCGACGGGGCCTGGCGGCCTATGTCGCAGCGGACTATGCCGCGGCCCAGGGCGATGCCGCGGTCAAGGGCATCGACCGGGCCACCACCGAGCAGCTGTCCGGTCTGGTCACCGAGTTGAACGCGCGCGCCAACAGCCAGGCCGAGGCCCTGAGTGCCGAGGCGCGGCGCACCGTGCTGTTGGCGGTCGGCGCCATGCTCGCCTTCGCCGCTCTGATCGCCCTGCTCAGCGCCTGGCTGGTCAACCGCCGCATCGTCGGTCCGCTGGCGCGGGTCACCGAGCAACTGGTCCAGCTCAGCGAGGGTCGCTTGGGGCAGCCCCTGGCCGAGTCGCGGCGCGACGAGGTGGGTCGGCTGGCCCGCGCCGCCAATCGCCTGCGCGACTTTTTCGTCGATCTGGCTAGCCAGCTGCGCTAGGGCACCGGGGCGCTCGACGCCACTACCCAGGAATTGGGCACCATCGCCCAACGCAGCGGCGAGGGTATCCGCGACCAGTTTTCGCGTACCGATCAGGTGGCCACCGCCATGCACGAGATGAGCGCCACGGCGGAAGAGGTGGCCCGCCACTCCGGCAGCGCCGCCACGGCGGCCAACGACGCGGATCGTGCGGCCCAGGAAGGCGAGGTGAGCATGACCCAGACCATCGCCACCATTGAGCGGATGCATGCCGAGATCACCCGCACCGCCGCCGTCATCGCCCGCCTGGAACACGACAGCGAGCGTATCGGCAGTGTGCTGGAGGTCATTCGCGGCATCGCCGATCAGACCAACCTGCTGGCGCTCAATGCCGCCATCGAGGCCGCGCGGGCAGGGGACGCTGGGCGTGGCTTTGCCGTGGTGGCCGACGAGGTGCGTAGCCTAGCGGTGCGCACGGCCAGCTCCATCAGTGAGATCCATCAGTTGATCGCGACGCTGCAGGGCGCCGCCCACGAAGCGGCCGAAGCGGTGCGTGCGGGCGCCGCAGAAAGCAGTGCCGGACGCGATCAAGTGGTGGCTTCGGGCGAGCGGTTGCGCAGCATCACCCTGGCCGTGGAAGCCATTCGCGACATGAACCGGCAGATCGCCACAGCGGCCGAGGAGCAGACCTCGGTGGCCGAGGACATCGCCCGCAACCTGGCGGAGATCGTCACCGTCGCCCAGCACAATGAAGAGGACCTGCAGCGTACCCAGAGCGCCAGTGAAAGCCTCCACGTTGTGTCGCAAGATCTCTCCCGGCTAGCGAGCCGCCTCCGAGACTGATGGCTTTTCATTCGCATAGCCCATCTCAACGAGATAGGGCTATGCGAGCAAAACTTGATAGGTGCTGCTCGCTACCGGCTTCATCGCCATACGTTTAACCATATCCAGCTATAGAAATATACCACCCCTATACAAACCTCTCATTCCAGCCCCCCTGCATCTCCTCTGCCTAGCTTCACTTACTGACCGCCCGCGCCCCGCGCACGATGAAAGGGGAAGGGAAGGAAAGAAGAGAAGGAGAGAAGGAAGGAAAGGGGTCAGGGTCGCCGTGGGGTGGGAAGGGAAAAGGTTGGATAGGGGCTTGCGTTGTATAGGGGTGGTATATTTCTTTAGTTGGGAACGTCGCCCGTGAGGAGGGCACCACCATGTACGAAGGGATCCAGCGTGCGCACCAGGTGCTCGTCGAGCAGCTGACCAGCTTCAATTCGACCTGGCCAGGGTTGGTGGTCGACGGTCGCGTGTGGCAGGTGCCGCTGCTGAACGAGCAGAAGACGCCCGACGTCCTAGAGGTCCAGGAGATCGACGGCCAGGCGGCGATCGCGTTGGCCACCGCGGCCTTGGCCAGCCACCAGCGCGACGTTGGCCAAGCCGCCGGCACCGTCATGCGCCTGCCGGGCTACTTCCGCCTGCAGGCCAGCGTGCTGCCGCAGGTGTTGGCCATCAATGCGAGTAAGCAGGTGGTCACCGACGAGATCGAGGCGCTTCGGCTCGCCCTGGGCTACACACCCGAGATGCGGCCGCGGCTCCTGCGGCGCGCCCTGGGCGCCGGCGTCACCACCAAGCAGCTGCAGCGCACCATCCACGCCTTCGACGGCGCACCGCGGCGGATCTCGTTCACCTGGGCTGGCCACACCACCAGCAACCAGCGGATACCGGTGGCCACCGTGCGTGAGCAGCTGCAGGCGGAGGCCGAGAGTAGGGCGCAGCAGCAAGGGATACCGCTCGAGCAAACGCCCGAGTACCAGGATCTGCGCACGATCGCGAACCTCTCTGACGACCAGGTGCTGATCAAGCACAAGGTCGTCGCTCCGCACCCGCGCTGCACTCTCTGGTTCGGGGAGCGCGGAGAGAAGTGGGACGCCATCATCAAGGCCAATCTGCCGGTGTTTATGCTCGCCGGCGAGGCCGAGCCGAAGGTCTCGGCGCTGCGCGACTTCGATCGTGCGGCCCGCGGCCGCCAGCGCGGCGATGTGAAGGCACGGGCGGAGGTCTGGGCTGAGCGCAACCTCTACCTGCCCACCGGTGGCCAGCGGATGGAAGTGGCGGAGGGTGATCGCGTACCGCTCAAGACGCCTTCGACGTATCGGCTCGGCGGCATCACCTACGAGTCACCGGCCTAGCGCCTGCGGTCAGCTGTGGCTCTCGAGCGAGATATCCGTCAGCGTCACGGAGGCAATCCTGGTCGGCCCTGCAGGCATCGGTCGGCCCGGCTCCCTGCCTAGATTGGTAAGGGCTGCCATCATCAAAAAGATCACCGCCACCAAGATCGACAGATCGACCAGGTGCTCCCATCGTCGCACCTGATCAGGCCACCGCTTTCGCAACAGCGCCCTCGCAACGCTCACGACCACTACGAGCAGCGCGGCCCATTTGATCTCTTGATTCGTCAGCACACTGGCATCCTATTGCGGCTCCCACACACCAGAGACAGCGCATAGCTCTGCTGCAGACAGGCTTCCATCGAATATCCGAACGTTTCTGAAGGCGCCGCTTGACCCTCGAGCGCTCCGCTAGCGAAGCGTATCCTCCCTGAGGATCTGGCTGCCCATCGACCGCATCGTCCAGCCGACGATCGAACAAAGCAGCTGAAGCAGCGGTGTGCCTGGCTACGTGTGTCTGATGGCTATGCCGCCGACCCCGTCATGCGCCAGCCGGGCTACTTCCGCCGGCAGGCGAGCGCGCTGCAAGACGTGTTGATCATCAAGGCACCCGAGCGGCGCATCATCGACGAGCTCGAGTCATGCGAGAGCGCCCTGGGCGCCGTCGCTGCACACCTTCCACGCCTTCGATGGAGCGCCACAACGGATCTCGTTCACCTGGCCTGGCCAAGCCACCAGCAACCGGAGGGTACAGGTGGCCACCGGGAGTGAGCAGCTGCAGGCGGGCGCTGCACCAGAGGATGCCCATCGAGCAGACGCCCAAGCACCAGGACCTGCGCGCCATCGCGAACCTGGCAGACGACCTGGTGAGGATCAAGCACCAGGCCGTGGCGCCACATCCACGCTGCACGCTCTAGTTCGGTGAGCGCGGCGAAAAGTGGGACGCCATCATCAAGGCCCACCTGCGGTTGTTCGTGCTCGCCGGCAAGGCCTTGGCCCTGCGCAACGTCGATCGTGGCGCGCGCTGAGGTCTGGGCAGAGCACAACCTCTACCTGCCCACCGGTAGCCAGCGGCCACAGGACAGCGCCCGACCTGCGCTCCTTACGACCTCGACCTATCGGCTCGGCGCCATCGCCTATGTGGCCCAGGGCAAGCCAGGCGCTCGCACGGGGGACTAGCGTCGCGGCCGGGGTTGCATTTCCACCGCGTCAGATACGTTCTGCTGAAGCACACAGTTTCCCCATCCAGCGGACGATCACATGACCAGCTACAGCTTCAAGAAACGAGCCGGGACCGATGCTAGCGACCCCGAGTTCGTGCTTCAGATCTGCGGGAGATCAACTCGCATCCAGATCCAGGACTCTACGGCCTGGGGCGGCGCCTATGCGGTGTCCGTCGATTATCTGGATGACGAGGCCGAGCCACACCTCCTCTGGGTGGCGCAGTCCATCACGAGCTTCGCTGAGGCGGCCCGGGTGGCTATCGGCCATTTCGAGGCGCACCCTCTCGCACGTGATCAAGCAGCCGCGCCTGGCGCAGAGCCTGGCTCGCCTTAGCGGCGGCCCAGAACACGGAGGGAAGGGCGCATCAGCGGCGCGAACGGCGGCTTAGCGAGCCTTGCGTTTTTGGGACCTGCGATACCATAGGTCTATCGAATCAGGAGGTGCATCATGCATCCGATCATTGCCGGGGAAGTGCGTAGGGCGGAAGCCCTGCTCGAAGGCTATCTAGGTCTACCACCAGATAGCATCGACCTTGCGTCGATCAATTTAACGAGATTTAAAGGGGTCTCGTTGGAGCTAACTCGGACCGTGTCGTCGATACAGGACCTGATCTCGGCTGACAGCTTTAGCCAGCGTCAAACTGCGTGCGTCGTAAACTTGGTCGATAAACTTGCAGTGGATGTACAGCAACCGCGCGGCTCACGTTTTTCGCACGTCTTCTATGGGATCAATCGCAATCTAAACAAGACCAAACTGAGCTTTTTCTTGCAGATCATCCTTCCTGTTTTAGCATCGGGAACCGGGATCGTATACCTTCACGATGATAGAACTGAAATCGCCGATCTCGTATCTTGCGCGGCGATTGCAATAATCTCCGCAATGCTAATCGGTGCTTGGATAGCCGGGCGAGCCAAGAACTCAGTTTACCTTACAGCTTTCCTTATCTTCACTGTCGCCGGAGCGGCTGCTGCTATCTTCACTGGGAAGACAGCCCAGTATTGCGGATTGCAGTTTTTAATCTCTCTTGTGCCTCTAGTACACGCGATGGCTCACGGTAACTCAATCAGTAGTGACCGGAAGACGAACGACATGTCAGCAATAGAGGAGCTTGAAAAGATGCAGGACGGCATCTACAACCCGTATCGTATGGGTGAGAATTATCTGCGAGACGTTCACATAAAAGACATTATCGAGGGTGAATAATAAAGCCCGCTTACGCGGGCTTTATTTAGTGGCCTTTTTGTAACCCTCGAAGGTTCACGTCATCCACGATATCATCCGCACGATTTAACGTCATAACGTCGCCTAGCGCGCCATTGCCGTTATTGGACCGAGCAGCCTGAACGATGTTTTCGTACATGCCCGCCGCCAGCTCTTTGTCCATCCCCTTTTCTTTTACATACCCGTCCCACTTTTGCTTCACTTCGGCATTGTCCAGATGCCCCAGCTTTGCACTCGCATAGACGTCTTGTTGAGCGCCCTGCAGCCCCAGGTTCTCCGCACTCGCCTTGTACGCTTCAAATTGAGGCTTGAGGCCTGCCCAATCACGTGCACGGTCAATAGCCGAGCCGGCGATGTTGGTAAGGGACTCGCCGCGGTTATCGACGTCTCTGGACTTATCCCGAAGCCTGCCTTCCGCAGCGGCGCGCTCGTCGTGCATCGCGCGCTGAGCATAGGCTTGGCCCGAGCCTTCAATCGTACGGTCGTGGCTCTTCCAGGCATCGCCGACCGCTTTCGTGGCTGCTGGGCCTGACGCATTCGCATAACCAGCGCTGTGACGCTGCGCGAAGTCACCGCTGGACACCTCGTGACCCGCATTAGCGGTGTCGCGCTCTACGCCCTCGGTGTTGGGGCGCTGAATGTCCGAGAACTCCCGTGGCTGTAGCTGGCGAATGTTGCTGTATTCGTCGTGATTCAATGGAGGCCGGGCCAGTACACCAAGGTCATTGTGTTTACCTAGCGTGATCAACGCCGCGCCGACATCGCGGCGCTCGGGATCAAGCATACTTGCGTTGAGTGCGTGCTGCTCCTTGAAGTCCTGAGGATATTTATTCATTGCCTCATTGACCAAGGAATCAGCCTTGCCTTCGCGAATCGCACGACCTGCCCAAGAGTCAACGCCCATATTTTCGGACATGCCGACGCTCTTCTGATATGCAGCAGTTTCAGAGTATTGCTTATTATCGGAAATAGCTTTTTGTGCAGAGCGGGACAGACTTTCCTGATCCGATTGAGATACCCCGAGGCGTTCCGAATTTTGGAAGTTCTCTGCTACCTTGTAGCCTTCGGTTTTATCGATAGCATTTTTTGTTGTTTCACTGAGTCCCGAAGACTTCAGACTACTCACCGCACTTTCTAACTTTTGCGTGTCACTTGTTTGGATGCTCGAGGCAGTGCTGCCGCCAACTCCCACGGAAGCAGATCCGACAGCCCCCATCGGCGCTTTCAGCGCTCCGTTAGCAGAAAGTGTAGTTGCAGCAACTGCTGCGTCAATCTGGTTGCTTGATAGCCCGCTACTTTTAGCCGCTTGGTACCCGCTATTGAATTCCGCATTGCGGCTCAAGCCGAAAGCGCTCTGCATCGCTCTTCCGACCTCGGCCTGCTCGCCGATTGTTTTCGCCGATTCGAACTGCTTTGCGAAAGAACTCATCAGTTGCTTGTTGAAGGTCTCAGACGACTGCTCTGCCTGGGCCCGTTGGCTCTGCATGGTGTTGGAGAGGCCTTGCGAGATATCAATGGTTCCACGCTGATTTTCGGAGCCATTGATCCTTAGGCCTTTATCGTAGTCGCTCGTGGCATGAGGGGTCGTTTGCAGGCCCGCGGACGGTGTAACAACGTCAGGCGATACGATCTTCTCGTTGATCTGATCGGAGCCCCCGAGACGCTGAGCCATACTGGTAAACGCGACCGCGCTACCGGTGACTAGGAACATGCTGATCACTGGTACCGAGGATGCCATCAAGCCGGCAACGCCGATCGCGCTGTCCAGGGCAGGCATCATCTGCTTCATCATCTCGAACGAAAGGGCATTGCCGTCCGTGACACTGCTGGTGGTCGCGAGCAGCCCCTCCATCACCGTGCCGGTGTACCAGTTGGTATAGAGGTTGACGATGGCCAACATGGGTTGCCACAGCATCATCCAGCACAGCATGGTGATGTACTTGGTGATGAGATTCATCCCGAAGGTACCCATCACCAGGAGGAACGCCATCATGGGGGTGATGGCGTAGATGAGGCCTTCGAAGAACGTCAGGAATGGCCGGACATAGCGCGTGAACATCGAGCCTTCTGCAGCCCACTGGGTGGCTTGTTGCGCCTGAGCCTGGCTGAGCATGATGGCGTAGGCACCTTGCTGGTCCTCAAGGGCCTTCTGTGCTGGCGCGCGCTCGAAGATCGGAAGCAGCACGGATGCCATGGTGAAGGCACGGGCGTCTGCCACTTGGAGATTCAAGCCGCGAAGTGCATCGTCCACCCGGGTGGTGACATCGTCACCGGTGACCGTCTTGCCAGGCTTCTGGAACGCCAGCTTTGCCACATCGTCCATGATGCCGCTCTGCGTTGAAGCGCTGAGCGCCTTGAGATGTGTGTGCGCTTCCGAGCAGTTGTAGTAGGTACCGACGCCGGTGTTGCCCTCGAAGATTTCTGTCCCATAAACCTGACTGTCGAATCTCATGGAATCAACAGGGTTGTTGCTTCGCATCAGGGCCCCGTAGGCCGCCACGTTACGGCCTACCCCAACCAGGGTGCACTCCTTGATATAGGTCATCCACGACCGTACGAAGTCTCCCCCGGCGCGGGTGTCGCCCATCACAGACGGCATCGCCAGGACATTGCGGGTAGCGCCGCGCACCTTCATCAAGGTCGTGAGGGGGTCGGCGAACCCGTAGGTCGTCATGGCCGGCGTGGAGAAGGCCTGCTCCATCTCCCTGGTCAGCTTGTAGCCGATGTTGGACACCACGGACCCTACGAACAGCGGTCCGATCGGCACGTTGTCGACGACCACGACTGTGCCGTCATAAACGTCTTCCACGACCGCCCGGCCGGTGGGGCCGTAGAGTGCCATGTACAGGATCAGGGCCACGCCCACCTGCTGGAAAGGGATAGCCTGGTTCTTGAATACCGCTTGGAAGCCAAGGAAGAGGGCGCCGATCAACAGACCGACCTTGGCCAACGATTCGATGCTGCCCGATCCCGAGATCATTGCCACGGCGTTGAGGATGCTTTCGAGGTAGGTCGCCGACCCTACCGAGTAGATTGAGAACTCCATTACTGAGCTCCCTGCACAGGTTTTTCGACGTTGATAAATGCGGCAGGCGTGGGCAGCACCTTCATGCGCGCCTCGTAATCGAGCACCAGGTCGTTTTCGTTGCCGTAGCGGCTCAGCAGCGCCTGATGCTCCTGCACCAAGCGGTCACGTGCGGTACCGATGAATTCCCCGGCAGGTTTGCCTAGCTTGTCGACCATCTTGCCGCGGGTGATCACTGTCTCAGCCGAGTCGATGTAGGACTTCACCAGCGAATACGCGCCTTCGAGCGCGAGCATCTTCGCGTGGGCAGAAACGAAGCCGCGGGCCATCGATTCGCTACCTTGCGACAGGCGCTGGACCATGCCGGCAAAGCCCGGCTTCTGCATCATGTTGAGGATGGCCTGCTCATCGTTGGTGAACGCCCCTGTGTTAGTCGCCCACTTGTTCACGATGCCGACGGAGCCGTTCGAGCCATTGAAGCCTTTGATGATCTTCTCCGCCAAGCCGTCGAAAGCGATCGGGTTGATACTGGGCGCCAGACACGCCGCTGTGTCCCCGGCACAGGAGTAGATCGGCACCGTCTGGGTCTTCTGCCCCTCGACGATGTCCTGCAGCGAAATGCTGGTCGGCAATATCGGCTTGGTCTCGGGTACCTGCCCCTTACCATCGGCCGCGTCCACCAGGCCGGTGATGACTACCGAGCCGGTGAAGGACATGATCATCTCGTCGGTCTGCTGAGATCCGTACTTGAAGAACTGCTGGCTGTTGTACTGCTGCATGGCGCACCAGACGACGTTGCCGGTGTCCTCGCAGCTGACGAAGTTGCCAGCCTTGCTCTTCTCTTCCGTCGGCGACTTCGAGTTGGTGCTGCCGGAGAACAGCGAGCCGAAGCTGTCAGCAAGGCCTTTCACGGTGTTCCCCGTGGCCGTCTGCATGTTGTCCTTGCCTTCGAACGCGGAGAACGCGTCCGTCACCAGGCCCTGGGCGAGCTGGCAGCTATTGGACATGAGGCCGTTGAGATCCTGCATAGTCTCCTGCAGGTTGGCGATGGTGTTCTCTACCGTCGGCCCCATCGCCTTGAGCGCTAGCTTGAACGCATAGCCGGACGCTACGCCTACCGAGTTGGAGGCGATGGAGCGTAGCGACTGAACAAACTGCTGAGCGTTGATGAACGAAAAGGAGCCAGCAAACATGTCGATGCCGCCGCAGCCGGCCTGGAAGGAGGGCGGCCGGAAGGAGACGACCGGCGCCGTCGCGATCTGGTTGCGGATCCGCATCGAGCCGCCACTGACTACCCCTCGGGTTGCCGTCTGGTACATGCCCGGGTCGGTGCTGTTGGACATCGAGTTGAACATCGAGTCCAGCTGGCTCTCGATGTTGGCATAGGCGCCCAGGGGCGCGAGGGCCACAACCAGCACGGCTGCGCACAACGACTGCTTACTGCTGCGCCTCATGGGGCACCTCTCCATCTATGGTCTTGCGGGCGAGCTTGCGGCGCATGCTCTCAACGAACGCGGCGGGGTCCTGGTCGATCTGGTCCTGGCTGAGCCCATCGTTGTCCTCGAGGGTCAGCAGGCCGTTGTCGAAGAAGGGCTGCGTGGAGGCGAAGGTCTTCTGGTCAATGAGCGAGGCTTCGCGCGCAGCGATCAGGACCCGGTTGAACAGCACGTCCAGGGTGATGGCGCCGTAGCCGACAATCTCGGTCCGGCCCGGCGGGATCGCCAAGGCGAGGGCAGGGGCCTGATAGACCTCAAGCTTTTTGGCCTGACCATCGTCCGTGCGGTAGTTCGCGAACAGCCCATTGTCGAGGGGCGCGCCGTCCAGCGAGACCGGGATGATCCGGATGCTGGTGGCCGCCGTCAGGGACTGCAGCACGGCGGCCTGCTCAGCGCAGAGCACGCAGTTGCCCTTGAAGAAGAAGAACAGGCCGACCTTGTTGGCCAGGCCCTTGAGCACCTTGTCCCGGTTGTTCGAGACTTCCCGATTGAGCGCGTTCGCCGCATAGGTGGCCACCGGCCGCCGGCTGTCCTCGTCGAGGAACGGATCACGCATGATCACCTGGCTGGACCGCTCGGAGAACTTGGACGACTTGTCCATCATGACGCGCTGCAGGTAGTAGTAGGCCTGCACGTTGGCATCGGTCGGATTATCGATCGCGCGATCGCGGTACTTGGGCAGGTTGTCGCGGATCCAGGCGACGCTGAACAGCTCGGGGCCAGGTTCCGCTGCAGGCGCCGCCGGCGGCTCGGCCTTTTGCATCGGCGCGGGTGGCGGTGGAGGAGGGAGCGGCGCTTTCACCTCGAGCTCAGGCTCGTCCTCGGGCGGGTCCTTGTACCAGAACCACCCCTCGGCCTTTCCTCGGTAGAAGCTCTCGCTACCAGGTGCAGCGAAAGAATCTTTCGCGCCCGGGGAAGCAGGAGCCGGAGCACCGGCCTGACCATGAGCCAGGCTCACCCACAGAGCGCTGAACAACGCTATGTGCACGGTCCGCCTCATTGGGGAGTGTCCAGGTACTTCGCGACGGCTTCGGTCGCGTAGACCCAGCGTAGGCCGCGCTTTCGCCGATGAGGGGCTATCGCCTTGACCCAGGGCAGGTGCTCGTAGCCGGCGGCACCGATCTTCTTCGCCACATAGGTGGCGCTGTACTCCAACTCTTTGGCGATCTGCTCGGGCGTCATCGCCTTACCGTAGGCCGCGGCAAGGCGCGCGAGGGTAGGGCTTAGCTCGCCTTGGCGCTGATGACCATGCGGCAGTGAAAGAGCATCACGAGTGGTGTTTTGGGGATGCAGCATGACTCGTCATTCCGACCGATATGATGAGGACATGCTAAGGAGCAGCGTGACGTAGATGCGGCGGGTTTGCGCCCACCTAGGGCTCGTTCAGGTGGAAGGCAATGACCTGATAGTCTTTGCTACCTTTGGCCTGCCGATCATTGGCTCGGTAGTTCCGAATCGGCTAGCGCTTTCCTGCCGGCGTAAGGCAAGCCCAATATATTCGATTTAACGCAGGACGAAGCCGTACAAATAAATCAATCCAAGCAATGAATAAGCACTACACACGAGACATCGAACACTTAAGGAGAAACAGTTGATCAGGTCTTTTCTTCATGAGCGACGAGAAATTAAACTACATCGTTCTAAAACTATAAACCTCGGAAGAGACAGCCTATATCAGGCCAACTCGATGACGTTATTGGTAGGGCCAAATGGCTCAGGCAAAACAGCTTGCCTGTTCTCGCTTATGAATCAAATCCTTTCTGGCGACAGAAAAGCGCATGACAGTGTTGCCTTCGATCATCCTGAAGAAAAATATAAAACGTGCATAATTTACTATACGCCAGTTCCATACCTGAGAGAAACGCCGGTTTCAGACCCTCACTTAAAGATGCTAGTACCACGGCCATCTAAACTGGCCAAATCTCTTACCGATACTGAGACACGCATAGCGGAGGAACTTAAACAAGAATTCAAAATAAATATCCTATCCTATTTAAAGCTTGATCCGATTACAGATCGCGACATAGAAAACCTACTAACCCTAATCGCCCGAAGAAGGTTTATTCAAGACTCTTTATTTGTGGAGATCCAGAACGAGTATGATTATTTAGAGCATGTCCATTTAGAACTACGTGAAACGAAAGCCACCTACGACAGCCCAGAGTTTCTCAATCTTAGGAGTAAACAAGAACACTTAAGATCTAAATTTTTAACAACATATAAAGCGTTAGCAGGAGACGACTATGCAATAAGGTTAAGGGCATATGTTTCCGCAAAGAGGTCTTGCAAAGCCAGTCTTGGCGGAGATCTTCAGCTATTAGAAGATCTGGGATTTACGATAAGCATAAACCGGATTAAAAATATATCTCAAAGAAGAACCAAATCAAGAACGGCTTTTAGATCAGCGATTGGCACCCTGCGCCATGTATCAAGAATACTAAGAGATAGAACTTTAGAGAATGACTTACATGAAATAAATCATAGTCAACACGCCCTATTACATCACATTGACATATCGAGAGTTGGCTTTACTAAGTTCAACCAACTCAGCTCAGGAGCCGCGGCCCTATTCGATCAGTTCGCGAGCATAACGCAGGCAGTTGCCGATCTGGCTCCAAATCCAAAAAATGAGCATCTACTGCTTTTAATAGACGAAGGCGATGCATTTTTGCATTTGAAATGGCAGCAGCATTACATAAATTATCTAGATAAGACCATTGCCAACATAAAACTTTGGTTTAAGACAGTCCAGGTTATTGTCACCACGCACTCCCCAGTGTTGATGTCAGATTTTCCGAGAGAGTTTGTTGTAAATTTAGAAGACAAGGATAGCATAAAAAGAATTATGGATATTCCACAAGACAGTGATCAGCCAACCTTCGGTGCTCCAGTGGAGACAGTAATGCGCGAAATTGCCAATGCTGGCACTATAGGTAGCTTCACAGCGAAGATTATTAGGGAGCTAATCGATAGGATTCGAAATGGCGAGGAAGTGTCGCCTAGCCAGATTTCTGTAATCGGTGATCCTGCGCTGCGTAAGCAGCTTATGGCAATGCTTAATGAACAGATTAGAAAAGATTAACAGCCATGCTTATAAATATCACAGATTGCTGGCCAAGAAAGATTCAGGAAAAACATGATAAATATATCAAGGACGTTATTAAAAAAAGTGAACCGCATTCTTGCGTTCTACTTGATCACTTTATAAGGGACTACGGAGGTGAAATAGCTCTTGCACCTGCAGATCGACTCAAAGCAATAATAATTGATATAGAGAGCCGCCTTGTAAAGCTGAGTGACGAGGAAAGAAATAATTTCCATATGGCGTGCAAAAAAACTTTCAACTATAGCTATTTTTCTAGCAAATCGAAGCCAGGGTGGAACGCTTATGCGCTCTGTAGCGGTGCGATATACAAACTTTGTCCGTACTGTCAGCTTACTAATATAGATACAATAATCTCAACCTCGTCTGAACTTAGCCTAAGACCGCCGCTCGACCACTTTTATTCACAAGACTACTATCCTTACCTCTCACTCGCTTTGTACAACCTGGTTCCAAGCTGTCATCCCTGCAACTCAAGCTTAAAGTCAACGAAAAATTTTTTTGAAATACCTCACTTACACCCTTACTGTAGCACTGAAAGCGTATCCCATAAACTCGATGTAGATGACTACTTGAGCTATCTAATGGCTGAAGGTATTACAGCAACTCCAAAGGTTATGATCTCTGCACCCGACTCTGAAAACATTAATTATGCAGAAGCAAGGAACTCCATCAATACGTTCCTTATGGAAGAGCGCCTAGCGAAACACCAGGAGGAGGTTTCAAAGCTGACCTCCCGTCTGCGTATCTATCGGCCGGAGCGCATTCCGGAACTCGAGAAGGTTTTTGGATTAGGCTTTTTTATAACCGCTGAAAGGACACTTTTGGATTTTTGTAGGTCTGACTATAAGAATGAGCTACTCGGCGTTGCTAAGAAAGACATGTATGACCTGCTTTGGAAGAAGTAGGAGATAATTGTCAGGTCTTCTTAATTTCCTTTAAGAATGAACTGATGATGGCGAAGAGCGGCTATCACGCAAAACCCATATCCAATTTAACATAATTATGATTATGCGAATTAGAAAAATATCCCGCGCTAGGTTCGGAAAGTAGGAAATTTCAAAACGCGGCATTTTGATTTTCAAACCGCAGTCAAAAGCTAAGTCAAGCTTTCGCTTGCGCACACCATTGGGCCTGAAAGCTATTCCAAGCATGAAGCATAGACACTGTTATGCGAGGTCGACGCGCGCCGCGGCAGGGTGCCCGGACGCGCATTTTACGTCCGGGCGCTGACATCAACTCTGCTCGTGAGCTTCGTCTGCGGCGGATTTGCCACAGTCGTCGCAATCACCCAGGTCCGCTTCGTAGGTCGCGTTCGCCGTGACGACCTCCGAATCTGCTCCTTTGGATCGGCGATCGCTGTAGCAGTCGTCACAAAGATTTACCGTGGGGTACTGGTCGGACGTCCGCTCCGAACCCATGCTGCCGTAGACCACACATGTTTTCATACTGTTACCTCTGGTTGCTGCCGGCGGTGCCGGCGGGGTTGCCCATGAGCGCGCGTCGCTCTATCGGGATGATATTACTTCGGGAGAGCGGTGTTCGCTGCCCAAATTCGGATACACTAGGATTTTGCAATCAATTGCAATTTCGCAGGGATCGCTTTGAATATCAACCGCTTCAAGTCTTGGTGCAGTCGGAACCGTATATTACTATCTGCCACATGCACTGCTGTTCCTTTGATTATAGGCTTATACTTTGAGCGAGGCAATATAAAGCAACTTGGCCTTCCTCTAAGTGTCAATGACGTAATTCAAGCCCTAGGCCAATTCGCAACAGTAGGGGCGTTTTGGGTTGGTTTCAAACAACTTAAAAAGGCCAATGAACAAGCCAGCGAGCAGGCTGAGAAAGAGCAGCAGATGGTATTCATGAACGCTGCACAGTCACAGATCAGCAAAATGTCCTGGGTGTTGAGCCAGGTTTCTGCAACAGACCTAAGAATCACGGGACTATGCGATTTTGTCAGCACGATGGCGAATCTTGGAGGCAATTTTCATGGGATTTACGAAGATCTTAGGGAAGGCCCTGAAAAGCGTGTGCTTAGAATCGCTTGGCAGGACATGTTGTGGAACGAGTTAAGTCCTAAACTGGAGCAGGTAACCCTCACCGGCTTGATCAGGGATTCAATAAGTCACGGGGACCTAACTGCAGCCAACGTCAACGCTGCAGAGATGCAGTATCGCCACAGATACCTAGACGAATACAAAGAATATTTTAAATCCGTAAACATGCTGGATGTCTGTGCCATCGCTCTGCCCACAGAATTACGGAGGCTGCTCGAAAAAGAGAACACAACGTTTATGCTCTTCAGAATGTATTACTTTGATGAAGAGTACGTTAGTGACTACTGCAAAGACTTAGTAAGCCAGCCAAATTATAGAGCTCACGTTCCGACTATTGCGGCGATTGGTTACTACTTCTCCAATCCTCGAACCCCTTACCTTGACGACCCAGATCCTATATAAAATTACAGCGCATCCCTTGAGATCTGAGCAGCTGTTGAGCCCCTGGCCCTCAGATTTCAAATTCCAGAAACCGGGGCGTCCTCATCAAGCTCTCGAAGGATCCGCTCGGCAATCACCCAGCCATCCCACCATTCGATCGTCTGGACGGTGTTGTTCGGGTACGGGCAGGGGTCGCCCAAGCCGGCCAAGTAGTCTTGGTAGCCGCGGCGGCGTGGGGTGAGCAGCGTCGTCTGTCGGAGATCACGCATGGCTACTCATTCCCCAATATCTCCGAACGGCTTTGGCTCGCTCAAAACTCGATATAGAAGATAGGCCGACGGGGAGCTAAGACATCTTGTGTAGCAGAACAACGACTGCCATCGGAATCAAGGCCATGGCGGAGCCGATGCCCAGCGGGAGCCAGAAATACTCGGCCGATCGCCAAGCTGGTTTGGAGAGCATTTCCAGGTTCTTCCGGTTTATTTCGGCCGTATCTCTCATGGATTGGACGATCATCCGCTGCATTTCTACCTGGAGACGCCGGGACTCAAGCTCCAGGTTCTCTCTCTCGCTCATGATCAAATCTCGCTGATTCGCCTGCGTACTCACGGTAATGCTACCCCTTCCCAGTCAAACCGGCACGGCATCGCTCGCAGCGCCGGTGGACACGAGAGGCTGGGAGCGCTCAAGCCGCCTGGAGGCGGTCCGGGGGATACTGGCGCAGGAAGCCCGTCGAGGCTTCGGCCGATGCCATCAGCCAGTCCTTGATCGACCCATTCGGCAGTATCGCCAGCATCCGTTTCTCGTCCTCAGGCCGGTGGTAGTTCTTCATGAAGGGGTGATCGTCAGCGTTGACGGTCAGCATGGTGAAGCTGAAGCGCCCCTTACCGTCGGGATCGCTCCATTCCTCCCACAGGCCGGCAATCGCCATCAGGCCGCCGTCAGCGCGCTCGATCCGTGTCGGCAACGCTTTCCCGCTACGCCAATCTGGCTCATAGATCGCCGCCGCTGGAATGATGCAGTGCTGGGCCCTCTTCCAGGCCGTGCGAAAGGAGTTCTTCGTGGCGGCCGTTTCCGAGCGGCAGTTGTAGGTGCCGCGCCCGAGCTTCCTGTCCTTTGCCCAACCAGGCAGCAAGCCGAACTGGCCTACCGAGATGTCGTACTCCGGTGCGCCATCCTCCTCCCCCTCGACTGTGTTCAGCCGGACGAAGGGCCCCATGTAGAGGGGCCATAGCTCGCCTTGGTATTGCTCGTCGAAGGGCGCGCCAAACGCGCTTTTCAACCGCGCCGGCGTCGGCGCCTCATAGTGACTGCACATGCCCTGTCGCCTCCGGGAAGTCCCACCTGGTGCTGCTGGCCTTTCGGCCGCGCCACACTGTTTGACCGGATGACCGCGCTGCGTTCCCGAAGACCGCCTGCGGGCTTACTGGCCCAGGTGAAGCAAGCACCTTCGCCGGCCGCTGACGCCCCGCTCGGAACGCGCGATCGGCTGATTCTTTACCCTCCAGGTGGTAGCCGTTCTAATAACGGCCTTTGACGGGACCTGCGCGGGTCCGCATAGCGCAAGGAGCGAGCATGATCATCGGCATAGACCTGGGTACCACCAACAGCCTGGTCGCCGTCTGGAGCGGCGAAGTTGCCCAGCTGATCCCCAATGCACTGGGCAAGGTGCTGACCCCAAGCGTGGTTGGCCTGGACGACAATGGCCAGCTGGTGGTTGGCGACATCGCCCGCGAGCGCCTGCAGACACATCCGCAGATGACCACCGCCTTGTTCAAGCGCTACATGGGCAGCGCGCAAGAAACGCTGCTAGGGCACCGGCCGTACCGCCCGGAGGAGCTTTCTGCGCTGGTCCTTCGCAGCCTCAAAGAGGATGCCGAGCGCTTCCTGGGCGAGCCGGTGACCGAAGCGGTGATCAGCGTGCCGGCCTACTTCAGCGATGCCCAGCGCAAGGCCACCCGTATCGCCGGCGAGCTAGCGGGACTGAAGGTGGAGAAGCTTATCAACGAGCCTACGGCCGCCGCCCTCGCCTATGGTCTGCACCACAAGGAAGAAACGACCTTCCTGGTGTTCGACCTAGGCGGCGGGACCTTCGACGTGTCGGTCCTCGAGCTGTTCGAAGGGGTGATGGAGGTCCGCGCCAGCGCCGGCGATAACTTCCTCGGCGGTGAAGACTTCGACGACGTCCTGGTCGCGCACTTCCTGGCGGCGCCGGCGGCCGCGGGCCTGTCTGACGCCACCACCGGCGCGCTGGCGCAGCGCCTGCGCCGTGAAGCACAGCGGGTGCGGCACCAGCTCGGACAGCAGCCCCGGGCGCAGTTTGCTATCCACGAGCACGGCCGTGAGTGGAGCCTGGAGATCACTCAGGATGAGGTGATGGCTCTCTACCAGCCGCTCCTCGATCGAATGCGCGCCCCGATTGAGCGCGCGCTAAGGGACGCACGGATCAACGCCGCCGATCTGGATGAGGTGCTGCTGGTAGGCGGCACCACCCGTATGCCCTTGATACGCCGCCTGGTCGCCGGCCTGTTCGGCCGCTTTCCGTCGATGCAGCTCAACCCCGATGAAGTCGTGGCCCAGGGCGCCGCGATCCAAGCCGCGCTCAAGGCCAGGCACGCCTCCTTGGACGAAGTGGTGCTGACCGACGTCTGTCCCTACACGCTCGGCATCGAAACGACGTCAGGCGATGACCTCCGGCGGGAATATGGGATCTACCTTCCCATCATCGAGCGCAACAGCGTAGTCCCAGTCAGCCGGGTCAAGACGGTCTCCACGCTCGACGACAATCAGACCGCGGTGAAGCTCTGCATTTTCCAGGGCGAGAGTCGGCTGGTGAAGCACAACATCTACCTGGGCGAGCTCGAGGTACCTGTGCCACCGCGCCGGGCGGGTGAGGTGCGAATCGAGGTGCGCTTTACCTATGACAACAACGGGCTGCTGGAGGCAGAGGCACACGTGCCGCTGACCGGCGAGAGATTTAGCCTGGTCATCGAGAACAACCCGGGCGTCCTGAGCCCGGAAGAGATCGCGCAGCGCCTGGAAGCGCTTTCCGCCCTCAAGGTGCATCCTCGCGATCAGCAGGTGAACAGCGTGCTGATGGCCAGGCTGGAGCGCCTGTATCAAGAAAGCCTGGGTGACCTCCGGGAGCGGGCCGGCGGCCTGGCGCAAGATTTCCAGCGAGCGCTCGACACCCAGGATGAGCGCGTGATCCGCGATGCCCGCAAGTCGCTGGCGGAGCGGTTGGATCGTCTCGAACGACGTCTCTGAGGCCAGGCATGAAACTTGACCTGTTGGAGCTCTCCCAGGCGGCCACCGAGCGGGATCTCAAGCGCGTCTATGCGCGTCTCCTGAAGGTTCACCGACCCGATACGGATCCGGAAGCCTTTCAACGCCTGCGGCAGGCCTACGAGTGCGCGTTGGCAGAGCTCAGTCGGCCGGCAAGCTTGGACGAAGGGGCCAAGGCCACTCAATGGGTGTACTCACCCTCCCCCGCAGCAGCGACGCCGGTCGATCCTGTGCCTAAGATGGACGGCACTCCGCTGGCCGCACCGGTCCAACCGATCCAGCGCGCAGCAGAACAACCGCCCACAGAGCCTTCCCTCCAGCGCCTATCCGAGCAGCCACTTCCAGACGCCACCAGTCGCCTCGCCGGGTTGCTCAAGGGTGACCTCACCCTGGCCTGGGAGACAGCCAGGCGCGAAGGCCTGGAGGCTGCTTTTCAGCGACAGCTCCTGCAGCGGTGCTTGAACAGCGCTGACCTGCAAGCCCTGGCCTGGGCGCAAGCCAATCTCCACTGGCTGACCCTGGCCCAGCCCGACTACCTGGGTCTGCGTGAGGAAGCTGTGCTGGCCAACCAGCTCGCCCTCCAGGTGCTTGACCAGATGCGTCAGGCCCTCGCGCAGGGCCTCGAGACGCAGGCCTATAAGCAGCTTCGTGTGGCCTTGGAAAGCGACTGGCTGCAACCACTCGACCGCCGGACCCGGTTCCAGGCCGACGTGTTCGAGCTATTGGAGAACGACGGGCACTGGACGCCGGCTTTCTTTGATCGGGTATGCGCACTCAATGTCTGGAGCGAAGAGCGTGGCCACCTGCCCTGCAGCGTCAAGCGCTGGGCCGTGATGGTAGGGCGTTGCCATGCTTACGCACTGGAGGCGAGCTTGCGCGACCAGCTCGCCGCGCCGGCGAAAACAGCCGGGCAACGGGCAGCGTGGTTCCTGCTCGGCGACCTGGACGACCGCCGCCGGCGACAGTGGGCCGATAGCTTCACGACAGAAGACTGGCAGGCCTGCATAGCGTTGGAAGAGGACATCGCGTCCTTCTCCCAGATACCAGCCGCTCTGCAGCAACCTTACTTCGCGGAGTGGCGATCCTGGATGCCACGCGGCTACTGGCGCTGGGGCTACGTCTACCTGTGGGCGATGCTGTCCCTAGCGCTGACCATCATGCTGATCGCCAACCCGGAAAAGACCCTCGGCGAAAGCCTCGGGATACTGCTCGTAGCACCGCTAGCGGTCGTGCCCCTGGCGTTTGTGCTGCCCGCCACCTGGCTCATGCGCCTGTGGACGGACCTATCACGGCTGCTCGCGCCAGCAGATGTCGCAATGAGCGCCAGGATGTTGCCACGGCGCCTGACTCGAAGAGGCAGCGGCGTTTTGGTGCTGCGCCATGTGTTTCCCAGCCTGCTGCCCGCGGGGTTTGTCTGGATGTGGGGACGCGCCGTACCCATGCTAGGCCCGGTAATGGCGTTGGCCACCGTACTGGGCGCTATGCAGTTCGCCAACGTCGTCACCCGAGGCGCCTCACCCGTAGCTTGGATCGAACGAGGCCTGCATCAATTGCTGCAGAACCGCCGTCGAGCGAAGCAGGTGCTCGCCCTGGGCGCAGGATTGGCGCTTATGGTCGCGGCACGGCTGTTCATTGGCTAAGCGACTGCGGGACATGCTGCGTCGTTGAGGCGCGTTCAAGCTCAACCAGATTCGATCGCGCCGCTGACGTGCGGGCCCTCCATTCGGAGGCCTCGCTGGGTGACGCCTCACCACCTATCGATCGCCGGTCGCCGCCCTGGAGTTACCTGATGAACCTAAGCAGGTCAGGTCCGTCGATGCACAGTCCAGTACGCATGCTGGTGAACTCACTGCTTTTGCCAAGCAGATCCATCTGAGCATTGCCCTTGCTGGAGTCGTGCCCGTAGAAAAAGATTCTTTCGGGCCGACCGCGAGCGTCCCAGTCGATCTTGATGATCTGCAGGCGGTAGATACGCTGCTCCCCCCGCCGCTGAATCAGGCTGCCTTGCTCAAAGCCTGCTTGCCCGAGGGCCTGGTGGCTGATGCCCTGCATGACCGCGTAGGAGTTGGCCAACGCGGCGACCTGCTCCTCTTCCGAAGCGTCGCGAATCGTTTCCCACAGCGCCGGCTCGACGGCGCGCACCATCGCGAGCAGCTCCGGCCGTAGCTTGGAAAGGTATCGCTTGAGCCCTGCTTCCATGGATCCTTCAGTACCCCTGTCTCTGGTATACGGTGATCGCGAGCAGACCCGACTGGTCCAACGCGGGCCTCGTCACGAGCTGCCAGCCCGCCATGCTGCCAAGGTACCGCACGCCGTCCTGGTTACCGGCGTGCCGATGCTGCTTATGCCGAAGTACCTCGGGAGGAAGCGTCACTTCGCGATTCAGGTCACGGACTACCCGGGCCAGTCGTGGGAAAACGTTCTCCGGCTTGCACTCACCCTTCGTCTCGTCCAGGTACTCGACAAGGGTGTGATGGGTCAGATAGATCTTGCCGAAGACTGGGTTCTCCACCGACGGCTGCGGAGGGGGTGTTCCATCCCATTGCACGCAGAAGGCAAGATGCTCCTCGCGGGTCCAGGGCTTGTTCTTCTCGACGCTGATGCCGCTCAGGCCGAAGAACTGAGTGCGCAGCGCGTTCGACGTCTCGTAGAGCTCGCCCTTGGAGCTGTCCGAGAGCAGCAGGCGCTTCACCGCGCCGCGAGACACCACAAGCTTAAGGTTTCCGCAGGTACGCTGGTGGCCGGCCAGCTCGAATTGCACGAGGGCGCACCACAGGCCGTAGAGCTCGATGAAGTCGAGCACGTTGTCGCCCAGGTCTCGGCTCAGGTGGATCTCGATCCGGCGGAAGAAGCGGTCGTCGCCATTGAACAGGACGTTATAGACGCCTGGCACGTCCGTGGCCGCAGTGCTCACTTTGCAAACTTTATAGGTCATCGTTTGGATCTCGGCAGGTAACTGGAACCTAGTCTCCATGCCTTTTGAAAATTGCAAACGCCGATTCTAGCGCGGTTCTGGGTCGAACCTGCCAGCGCGTCATACGATCACTTAGAACTCGTCGTAGCTGACCTTCCAGAACAGGTCGACGCTACCGTCATCGCGATGGGCAATGATGACGCCCTCCATCTCGCTGATCGCCTCGAGCAGCTGATCCCAGTCCTGATCTCGCGCGTCGCGTCGCTCAACGTGGACGTGCTTTTCTCGGACGCCAGGCGCACTCATGACTTGCCTGTGAACCCGTGCGGCGAGCTGGTCATAGGGCGTCAACGCCGGCGGTGAGGTGCGGGCCATCTCCACAGGTCCCATGGGGCTGTTCTTTTATACAGTATTAAACGGACCAGCTACCTGGCAACCGGCGCGTGCCTTGCGAGACGAAAGGCGCCCAGGCTGATCGCCAGACGAAAAAAAAGGGTCAGCGTGCGCTGACCCTTTCAGGATGCTCGGTCTGACCGAACAAGGTGTTGATGATGAGTTGTGCTTCTGCCGCGTAGGGCCCGAGGAAGGTCAGTGTGGCGCCCTCCTCTGCAGCCTTTACGTGCAGCAGGATCCGGTACCGGCCGTAGTGCTCCCGGTACCGATCCCTGACCAGCGCGCGGTACTCCTCCGGGCCGCCGGCAAACGTTGCCGGTGGCGCGAAGGGGTCGATACCGTGGCTACCTGGTGCCGTGGGCACAATCCGCGGATCGAAGAGGTAACTGCTCACGCAACTGCCCTCCTCGCCGACTGCGGAAAGCCCATCCGCCCCAGTTGCAACAGCACATCATTCCAGTCGACGCCCTTGGCCCCTTCCGGAATGGGAAGCGGCGGCACGAAGACCTGCAGCTGGATGTTCCGCTCCCAGAGCCGCTTGCGCAGCACCTTGGCAGCTTCCTCTCCACGACCTGACCGGTCCTTGTCGATCCAGATGCGAACGAGCTTGGTCGACGGCCCAGGCTCAAACGCTTCCAGCAAGGTGGCGCTCACCGCCGGGTAAACCCGAACAGCAAGATCCATCCCTGTTTCGATCGCAAACGCAGTCTCCAGGCCTTCGCACAGGTCGACGACCGGGGCATCCCACTGCCCGGTGCAGATCGCGCCACCGGTGACCTGACGATCACTGGGATAGGCGCACATCTTCTTCGGGTTCTCCACCGGTGCCTTCTCGCCGCGGGCGGTGAGAAAGTGCCGGTGCAGGGTGATTGGCATCTTCGCCTTCGAGACCTTGGCGACGATCGCCGGGTACTCGCCTTCAAAGCGCCCATCTTCGTTGTGGCTGGCCAGGCCCCGGTGAAACCGCACCGTGCCTTCGAGGCCGCTGCGATCCCAGATCAGGATCTTGCGGCTGGCCAGGTACAACCGCGCGGGCTCGGCATCAGGATGAGTCAGCGGGATGGTCTCCGCCCACATCTTGTTCAGCCGGTTGCGCAGCATCGTGTCCTCCTCCGCCTGCTTCGCGGCCGCGGCCTCGCGCCGGGCTTGAAGCTGGGGCAGGCTCTGCCGGTTGACACGCTCCTGCACGTTCTCGTCATCGGTAGAGCGGATATCCAGGCGGTCACCCACCAGAGATACCGCATCAGCGAAGTCGATACCCTTGAGCCACTGCAGCAGCGCGAAGCCATCCGGGAACGCACCGCAGGTGTTGCAGATACCGCCGCCGGACTCGTGAAAGTCCTTGCGGAAGAAGCGGAAGCCATCGCCCTTGCGCCCAGTCTTGCCGTGCACAGGGCAGGCGACATGGCGCCCCACCTTGCTGAATGCGCGTGCATCGATCTCAGGGCATAGATCTTCCAGGATGGAATCCCAGCCCCGCACCTTTGCCGCGTCACGCACCACACTCGCTTTCAAATTTCTCATCATGGACCTCCAGGTAAAGCCCAGCACCGGGGCTTCCCGAAACCCCCGAGACGGGAGCTTGGGGAAGCCCCGGCGCTGGGGAGTGGTCCAGAGAGACTTCGCCCCCAGAGGGGGATAAGCCCCCCTGGGGTTGGTTGGATCAGGCTGCCTGCCGCAGGCGCGGTAGGGACAGCGAGTTGAGGTACTGACGGGCAGTACCGATAGCTTCGTGAATGAGCTCGCGGCCGGCGCAGCAAACGCGCCGACCTTCCGGAAGCTCTACGCCGTAGACGTGCTTGCCGGCGAGAAGGATGTCGCCACCCTCCTCTTCACTGGTGACCAGGTAGACCTTGGCCTCCAGTGCGCAGAAGCGCAGATCGCCCTTCAGGACCTGAGCAA
The DNA here is from genome assembly GCF_013277805.1 of Pseudomonas sp. MS15a(2019). Taxonomy (NCBI): domain Bacteria; kingdom Pseudomonadati; phylum Pseudomonadota; class Gammaproteobacteria; order Pseudomonadales; family Pseudomonadaceae; genus Pseudomonas; species Pseudomonas sp. MS15a(2019). The sequence continues at coordinate 161,651 of NZ_VBTN01000015.1, read as the reverse complement.
CCCGCTCATCAAACTCCTCGTTCGTGGTCTCCGACTCGAACGGGTCGTAGGATTCATCCTTGAAGGCGCTGAGCTCCACACGAAAGCGATCGAGCTTGAAGATCCGCAGATCCTCGGTTTCCTCGATGTAGCACTCAGAGAGCGAATAGCCCATACGCGCTAGCATCGCCCCGGTGGACACGACATCCTCCTCCAGGGCCTTCATGAAGCGGTAGAAGGCTACCTTGTGAGTTGGGCTGCCGTAGACGTCCGCGGCAGTGCCTTCGACGCTGCGCGCAGACTCACTCAAGGACGTCGACCGCTCGTGTACATAGCGACCTGGACCTCGAGACAGCGTGAGCTCCTCGTCCTGGTCAGCGTTTTCCTTGAGCTCGCTCCAGATCGCCGGAAGAATCTCCGGTACCAGGCGCGGGCCAAGCTTTTTGATGTCGAGCGTACCGGTGAAGCTTGCGCCGTCTCCCTGGCAGTAGCCGAGGGAGAAGCGCACGTCGTCAGACGGATAGCCAAGCTTGTCGAGCTGGCGGGCCATCATGGTGGTAAGCGCGGTGGTGATAGACATTCCTGGATCTCCGGTAAGCGCGGAGTCCGGCCCCGGCGGGGACGAAGCCCGCGCGGGTTGAGGGTTGGCCTATCAGAACGAAAGGCCGGTGCTGAAGAGCTCAGCTGCTGCATCGCGAAAGCGCACCATGGCGCCATCGAGAATCCACTGTGGGCTGCCTGATGGGCACTCCGCAGTAGACTCAAGGCAAGCCCCGCCGTGTGGGCGGGGACTCGCTTGAGTGATCGCTTCAGAGAAGCAGATCGAGAACGACAATCACCAGATTGATGATCTCGGCCATGGTGCACCTCCTGGTTGGGAGGGACCCTGCCCCCATCGGGAGCATAAGTCCCGTGGGGAAAGGCCTTGCGGCCCGCTGATACGTCTATCGGTGAAAGCACAGCCTCCCGGAAGAGAGGCTGGCCAGGATTACGCTCAAGCCTTGCGGGCTTGCGCCTTTACCGCATTGATCGCGCCCCGCAGGGGTGCGAAGTAGATCGCCGGCGCCTGCTTAGCAGCGCTGACGAACTCAGCAGCGAAGGTTTTGAAGAAACGCACCAGGTGATGTCGGAACATGGTCGGCTCCTCGCCAGTACATGTCCCGAGCATACGCCCGGGCTGGTGCCATCACAACGGCTTTGTGCCACTGTTTTGGTGGCAGTTTTGCAGCTGTCGCCACTGCAAAGTGACACCGGTTATAGCCCCGCGTAACGGAGCGAAGTAGATGCGCGGCGCCTCGCGGGCCGCCGTGATGAACTCCGCTACCGCTCTTCTTACCTTCGAGCCTTCAGTGATCATCTTTGATCTCCTTGAATGCCTTCCAGGACGTGAAGCCCAGGTAGGACAGGAACAGCAAAGCATCGACCACCAGGATGGTGTGCTCGAGGAAGAACAGCACCGTGAGCGTGAACTCAGCGACGTTGTACTCCCGCAGCTTGTGCACCAGGTATCCCAGCAGCACCGCCGGCATGGCGACGATGAGGAAGATGCCGGTACCGACCAAGCTATGGCCGGCAAAGTGCATCAATGGGTGGTACCAGGGAACGCGGACAGCAGGGTCTTTCTTGCTATGGTCTCCCATAACAGGCCTCCATCGAAAATGCAGAGACCCCTGCCCCACGGGGACAGAGATCCCCGCGGTGGGTTGAAGTGCTGAAGGAAGATGCTCAGCTACATCGTCTTCACCGATCGCATGATCGCGTGAAAGATTCTTACAGCGCGGCCTGGATTCAGGCGGCGGCCACAAACATCTCGGCAGCCAACTGGTCGAGCAGGTTGCCCTGATAATCGATCCAGTTCAGCAGTGCCTCAGCTAAAACACCCGAAAATCCTATGGCCTTCGCGCCGCTCACTAACTCGATGACGAGGGCAGAAGGGAGGATGTCCAGAGCGTAGGGCCCAAACTCAATGCGCATGGGCGAGACCTCACACGGTACGCCCTCAAGCTCATCGAGTTTTTCATCCACGGCTTCCATGACCTGCGCCATCGCTCCCCTCAACATCTGCAATCGCATGCTTTGAGGTTGTTCAATGCTGGAGGCGAAGCGAAGCAACTCCTCGAGCATCACCGACGGCTCAGGAATCCCGGCCGCGGCATTCGGCACGAAGTGCCAGCAGTGCACAAAAGCACCGCGCTCGCTTCGGGCAACGACGGTTAGGTCGTCGAACTCGATGTCGTCATCCGGCGCCCTCTGCGCAGCCCTTACGAACGCGCTTTCCTCACGCGTCACGCCAAAAGCGTTGATGCAGTCACCGAAGGTCAGCCCTCGTTCGACGGCCGCCTGCAGCAGCTGTTTGGCGTCGAGCGCGCGCAGCGATTGCACGAGCTTCAGGGCATCCGCTTCGGCACAGGGACGTACCGCGTTTTTGTGATTCATGGTCTAGCTCCTTGGTAGAGCCAGGCCGTGTCCCTACCGGGACTAGGCCCGGCTGGGTGAGGTTATGAGTAGATGATGCGTTCGATGGACACGAGCGGTATCAGGGTCTGCTTGAGCAGCTCCATTGGCGTGTCGACGATCAGCACGTGATCGCCAAGGGCCTCAGGGAACAAACACAGCAACGTGCGCCCATCCGTAAGGCGGGCGCGAAAGCTCGTGTGGACATCCACCTCTCCTTCGGCAAAGTTGATTCTGGCCCAGGGATACACCTGGCAGAGCCGTTCACGCTCAACGTCGGAAAACGTCGAGACGAAGCCTGAGTAGAGATAGTTCGCAAGGTGGGGTGCGGTGACTTCCATGGTCTCTCCGGTAGAGGGCGAGACCAGTCCCTGCGGGAGAGCTCCCGCCAGGGTTTATCGATGTGCTGATAGAGGATCAGCTGCCTTTCGACGCGGCCACCATTGGCCACGCTGAAACCGCTTTGCAAAGGCCTGCTTTGCGAAACGGTTTCCGATCCGTCGATCCAGAGCCACGAGGGCCCTGCATCGACATCGGCGTTCCCAGCAAGAGGAACGGGTGCAGCGGCGCAGGCAAGCCTGGACCGCCGCTGATGTAGAAGGAAAGCTCTATTTCTCTGCCTGGTTCGCCTTCCGGATCAGATCGTCCGTAGTGCTCGACAGCAGTCTCCACAAAGCCACGGCGGGCGCCCAGTAGCCGTACATGGTCTCTCTTGCGCCGCGCTTGAAGCCACGAATGAACTCACTCATAGCTGTTTCCTCTGGTGATGTCCTATTAAAGGGCTGCCAGGCAACCCATCAATTGATCTTAGTCTAGGTTCTTGCACGCTTTGATGGTGGATTTTATCACCCACCACAGAAAAAACGCACAGTCACCGTAGAGAACCGCTTTTTCGAGCACTGTAAGAATAGGGACGAGCGGCTTTCCGTAATCCAATGTGCCGACCTGGTGGGTAAACCAAGCGAGCAGCAAGGCGGCCGAAGCCAGGATCAGAAAGAACAGCACCCCTACGAGCACGTGGGCGACGAATGCGCCCAATAGACCTATTTTTTTCAACATTGTTATCTCCGGTTGTGACGGGATAACAACGCCCCGACGGGGTTGTTAAACCCCGTCGGTTTAGTAAGTGCTGGTGGTACCAGCTTTTCAAAACAGACCACCATGGGTCTGCCTGAAACCGCTTGAGCAAGCTGCTCTTGCCGAAGCGGTCTCTGCCCCCCTCCGCCAGGCTGGTGGGGGGCGAGATCGTCATGCCGCGAGTCGATAGGTGCCAGGCGCGACGCGCTCGAAATAGCGCTCGTCCTGGACGACCTGCCGAATCTTGGCCTCCCAATGGTTGTTCGCTCGGGTAGCCGCGAAGGCCTCGAGCTGCGTGTTGATCTCCTTGAGGTGCAGCGTCTTGCCACCCTGCAGCAACCGACGCACTGCGGCGCGCCAGGTGATGCCTTGCATGGCCTGAGCGCGCTGCTGGACCTTGGCCAGGAAATGCAGTGAACCGCGCTCCTTGCGAAAGACCAGCAGCTTCTCGTGCGCGATGCGTACGACGTTGCCGCCATAGGTTCGCCGGTCAGACACGCAGTTGTGCTGCGCCTTGATCAGCTCATCGATCAGCTTGCCGGGCGCGACCCGCTCCACCAGCGAGGAGAGATTGAAGTACTCCCCCTGCCGGCGCAGGTTGCCCATCAAGATGCCGTAGGTACCGCCGCGCTCCATAGCGTCGTGGATGTTCATCAAGGCCAGCTCCAGCGCCTCCACGAACTCCCTCATCGCCATGCGGCTCATGTCCCACCGGTTGGGTTCACCCCAGACGTTCCCGCTGTACTGGATCATGTCCAGGTACGCCGGGTGCCAGAAGCACGAATGTGCCTCCTCGCCCAGGAACGTCTGCAGATCATCCAGCAGCAGATTGAAGCCCTGGTGCAGGTCGGTACCTTTGAAACGCAGCCCCATCTCCTGAGCCACCTCGACCGAGGTGCCTCCGCCAATGCTGGGATCGAACGCCAGGCCGTCCTTGCGCCGGTGATAGGTGGCGAAGAAGCCCTGGATGACGTGACCACTGCAGTTGCCGCGGTAGCGGCTGTTGCCCCACGGCCCACGGTCCGGGAAAGACAGGATCGAGTTAGGGAATTTCATGATGTGCTCCAGTTGAAGGAGGCACACCCCCTATCGGGGGTAATGCCCCGATAGGGTTGAGTTGTTGTTCAGCCTTTTGGAGGCACGTGGCTGAACGCCGCCAAAAGCTCGGTGACATCGGTGGGTTTGCACACGATGCGCTGGACGTAGAGATCGAGGCTACCCACCGAGACGCAGGTCTCCGGTTCCTCCTCGCTATCGAAGTCGCTATCGCCATCCTGCAGGAAGAAGAGATTGATCGGGCTGTCTGCCTCGACCAAGACCTCTCCGTCGTCGTTGTAGCGAACCAGGACATTGACCGTACCGGTTTCGCCTTGCTGGGCTACCGTCAGGGACCAAGGCTGCTGCGTACCGACGCCACCGCTCAGGATGAATGGATCCAAGCTGTGCGCCGCAGGAATGCGTTGAAGGTCCTCGACGATGCCGATATTGAACCGCTGGACCGCCAACGCTCCCATGCCGTCCATTAGGAACCGCCTGGCGGCATCTTGCATGTCGTAACCGACAGCTTGATTAACCAGTTTGAAACCGCGGGAAACGAGCGAGCAGGTGTAGGTGAGTTTCATGACTATCTCCGAGAGTAGGAGGTGGTCATGCCCCGAGGGGGACATGGCCACCCAGGGGTTAGGAAACGCAGACGCTGCGACGGGCAACCGCCGAAGCATCGAAGCAAAGGTCGTCGACGGCCTGAGTCGTGAGACTCCAGGCCGAGACAAGGCACCGGGGCTTGCCGAACTGATCGCGCGCCGGAGTGCGCCACAGCGGTAAGGCCATCACGTACCGGCTGCCATCGAAGAAGCCGATGATGGAACCGGCCGCCGATGCCCGCGGTGCGATGTGGCGAAATAGCCGTTTGCCGAAGGGAGACACGACGAAGCGACTCGCCGCGTCGACCGTGCTCGAACCAGCTACCTGGGCAGATACCCGGTAGTCAGCCATTTCAAACGTGCAGTGGTAGAGGTTCATGCCGATCGCTCCAGAGTGAAGCGAGGCTATGACCCTGCAGGGCCAGTAGCCCCGCAGGTGGGTGAGATGCTGACCAGGTCAGCTGAGGAATCTGCCACCGCACATGCGGGGACAGAAAAGATCGCTTTCGCAAGCTGGGCTTGGGAAAGCCATCTCGAACGGATCAGGATGGGTGCTGGGCTGCCAGCTCAGGCGTCGATGCGCGCTCCGACTATAGCGAAGCGGCTGGGCCGACGCCAGCAAAGCCCTCCTCTGGACGCCGAAGCGACCAGAGGGGGAACGTCTACGCAGCTGCGTAGCGGTTGGGGCTGAAGACCCGGGCGCGCCCGCGCTCGTAGTACACCAGCAGGTCGTCGAAGCGATCACCTCGCTCTCGAACCAGGGTGAAGCGCGGCCGCCTCCCGGGCGCCACCTCGCGATGAAGCTCCAGAACCGCACCGTCCGAAAGCTCCCACAGCAGGATCTTCATGGTATCGGTGGTGACGCTCGCGCGTCGGCCGATCTGGCGTGGTCCCAACAGCCTCGCGGCTTGAAGAATGATGGTCATGCATTCACCTCGGAAGAGGCGGGCACGCACGCCCCTAGCGGGCATGGATGCCCGCTAGGGTTGAATTTCAGAACACGCCGGAGAGGACGCGCTGAATTAGCCGATCACGCTCATCACGCGATCGGGGTATTGGGTGTAGCTGCAGCCGGCGCTACGCATGAGAGGCAAGGCCTCCTGCACGCGCACAGGCGCGCCAGACCTACCGCGTTGCGAGATGCATCAGGTCGTCGACGCTGTCGATCTGTACCAGATCGGGCGTAACGTCTTTGACATGGATGCGGTCGTTGCCGGTGGGCACGACGAGGGTCTTCAACTCGCCATCGTCATACAGGCATAGATCGTAGAGGTGAACCTCATTGAACACCTTTACGCGCGCTCCGGCCGGCAAACCAGCGGTTTGGATGAGAGTGGGCATGCCGTCCTTCAAAAGGACAGCGACACCAAATCCCTCCCTTTTAACGCTCAACCAGGAATCCGGGTCGGCGCCGCCTGCGTTCAGGTGGTTCTCGATGAGGTCGTCGATCTCCTTGGAGGAAAGCGGGTCGACCTCACCGTCGTTACTGGCCATATCCACCAAAGGCGCTGGATGCTGGCCCTCGTGCAGCTGCCAGAAACGCAGAGCGGCGATGAGGGTGTGAAGGGTACGTTCGTTCATGGTCTGCTCCTTGAAGCGAGGCCATGATCCCCACGCGGGATCATGCAGCCCCGCGCTGGGTTGGTGGTGTGCTGACTAGGCGTCAGCTGGCTTTCCCGGCATCGACATCGATGACGGAGAAGTCTGCTCAGCAAGCCTTCGCTTGCTCAAAAGACTCGGTAGTAAGCCCGCCCCCGGGTGGGGGCAGGTGTATCACGCAACAGTCAGCAGGGCGGAACGCGTCCGCCGTAGCGTCTCTCTGGATAGCAACATGCCACGGTCAGTCCCGGTGCCCAAGCACAGGTCCAGACCGAACTCAGCGATCAGCTGGGAAGCGTTGCCCGGCGCTGCAACCGCGGTGCCGGCGAGGCAGCTGCTCAGCATCTGAGCAACCTCCTCCCCGGGCAGCGTGCTGGTGACCACGTCGTCACCGGTGTGGCGGTCCCGCACGATCAGCTGATCGGCTGCGGGCGCTGTTGTCAGCAGCTTGCGCAGCGTCGGCGACAGCCGTGGGATCGCCTCGGGCGAACCCAGGTGATACTCCTTGAGCAGCGTAGGCTGTCCGAAACGGACGACCACCTGGCCGATGTCACCGTAGTGCGCCAGCTGGCGGCATCCGGTAAGCGCCTGGCCAAGGCCGCCCCAACGAGCGTTGCGGCCCGTCTGATCGAGGATTCCCAGGATCCGATAGCCTTGGAAGCTATGGACGAACGGGACCACGATGCGGTTGCCGAGGCGACCACGGCCGACGACGGTGAAGGACCAGAAATCAGTCCCGCAATGCGAGGGCTGCCGGAGGCGCACGCGCGAACCTGCACGCTTGAGTAGCAGCTGACAAACCAGCAGGGCTTGATGGGTATTCATGGTTTTGCTCCTTGGTGGGAGCGGGACCATCCCAGTGCGGGGTGATCCCGCAGTGGGTTAAGGGTGTTGCGTACCGTCTACCGCTTCGCTAGCCGGGATGCCACTGACGGCCAGCACCTCATCGAACGTGTGGAGGCGAGACCAGCCGGCCTCTTTGCTCCACACCCCGCCTAAGTACACTTGAAACGGCTCCGGCGTGTAGTGGCCATACTTCTCAGGCTGAGCCAGGATCAGATCGATCTGCGCCTTGTATTCGTCGTAGCGTGACCGGTTGAACCCGGCGACGGCTTCGAGCGACAGCGGCAACCCGCAACGCACCAGCCCGACCGATCCGTTGACGTCACGCTCGAATTCCTCAGGCGAGCAATTCGAGTATGCGGCGCGCGTCCTGCGCTCGGTCTGCACCTCAAACCGGCACGACGCGCCGTCCAGGAAACAGTCGAACGAATGGCGGCCTTGGTAGCTCGAGCGCCAGCGGACCCGAAGGTTCAGCATGGTTCGCTTGAGCTCAGCAGATGGCAGCGTTTGGGTAATCGTCATGGGGAAGCTCCAAGGTAGAGAGCGGCCCCTCCCCCTGCGGGAGAAAGGCCGCAAGGGGGAGTTGGTTGATGCCGGTGTCGCCGGTGGCGATCAGGCGTGTTTCTGCAGAATGCGGCCACGCCAAATGGTGCGCGTGACGTGCTTCTTGCGTGTGCCGGTCGGGTTGCCATCGGCGTCGAGGATTCTCTCGTCGACTTCGACAGTTTCCTTTCCCATGCGCTTGAGCTGTACCCGATCACCAACCTCGATGTTCAGCTCATTGACGACCTGCTGCAGCTCGATTCCCCAAACAAGACCACCGGTGTCCAGATGGACCAGGTAGGAGAATGACGAATTTTTCTCGAAGCGGTAGCGATAGCGGCCGTGCCGCTTCACTACCCCTTCCTTGGCGCCGGACCAATCGATCACGTCCGAAGATACCGGCGATGGCGTGGCCCGCCGCTCCGCCTTGGGCGGGGCAGCAGGTGCCTCATCGGAGACCGGCAGATCCTCGCCGACGTCGAAGCCCTCATAGTCAGCAAGGCTCGCCGGCGGCGCCGCGAAATAGTCCTGCCCGGCAGCCGGGGTCGACCTTTCAAACGGGATGAACTGCGCAGCGTGAAGGAACCGCGGCAAGTCCTGCCAGGCGGTGTCTGCTGCATGCGAAGGGAAGCTTCGCAGCGAGCAGGGCCCGTCTTGCATGACTCCGTGAAGGCGCTGCGCGAATTCGCGCTGCCGGTCCTGCAGTGCTTCACGCTGAAGCCGATTAAGCTGCTCGTAATCCGCCCGGGTGCGATAGGCCTCCGGAGCACGATAGGGAAACAGCAGGGCATCGACCACAGGTGACTGGGTGAGCTGATAACGCATGGTGAACTCCTCGTAGAGAGGAGACACGTCACCCCTAGGGGGAACGTGCCCCCAAGGGTGTGATGCTCCGGACGGACCGGAACGATAGGTGCTGGAAACCTCCAGCTGGGTATCTCTCGACCAACAGAGGTCGAGGAGAATCTGATCGGCGCAGCCTGGCGCTCTGCCCATGAGACTCGAGAAAAAGCCTCCCCCGGTGAGGGGGGAGGTGTCAAGCAATCACACCGACAGTTGCTCGAGGACCTGGTGCTTGGTGAGGGTTCGAACCAAACCCTCGCGCAGCAACTCACTGTCGACGCCGGCGAAGTAGGCCAGGGTCTTGAACGAGAAGGGACCGAAGTCCTCCTCGTCCATCACCCAGGCCCAATGCTCCTGGCGAGACGCAAGCGAATTACGCCGGTCCAGCAGGACGCCCAGCGCGTGATGCAGCATGTATTCGCGAACGCGATCGATGTCTGCGTCAGTCCAGACGTAGGTGTCGACCTCGCTGTCCGGAATGGCCAGCAGGTCGAAATACAGCTGCTCGATATCAACCGCGGTGTTCGTCTTGCGAGGCGCCCGTTTGAGCCGCGGCCTGGGCAAGCGCTGCGGTAAGGGAAATTCGCAAAACGAGCTTTCGGTGAAAGAAAGCGCAAGTTGCATGGTATGCCTCCGGTTAGGAGGAGACACACCCCCCACCAGGGGGGTATGTCCCCTGGTGGGTTGTCCGCCGTGAGGCGGTTGGTAGAACTGCGGTCGCGGTTAGGCGGCCTGGGTCAACACACGCTGCACGAGCGCCTGGAGGGCGCTGCGCAGCTGTCCGAGGTCATCCAGCAGCTGCCAGTGACCGGTGCCAAACATCAGCTGCAGTTTCGTGGCCTTCGCCTCCCCATAGGCGATCGCGAACACCTCGATTCCTGAAGCGCGACACCGCGCGACCATATCGATCACGTCGGTCACGTTCCGCGGGTCGCCGTCGGTGCTGATGATCAGCACCTTCCGCTGTCCCTTGGCGCGCAGCAGGTCGCCGGCGGCCGGCCATATGGCGCTGGCCAACGGTGTTCCGCCGGAAGCAGTCAGGCCGAAGCGCTGTTCTGCCACGGCGCTGGCCAGGTTCTGGCCGTGCCGTTTCAAAACACCGACCTGCTCCCGATCCCCCCGAGGGAAGACCATCGCACCACTGGTAACGCCGGCAATGCCTTCCAATGCCGTAAGCATCGCAAAGCACGCCTCCTCCGCAACCTGGATAGGCTTGCGCCCGCCGGTCTTCACACCCATAGAGCCGGAGCCATCGAGCAACAGCTGGATAGCAGCGTTGGTGCGCTGCACGGGTTCCTGTTTCCGGAAGATCCGGTTTTCCCCAACCCTCACCCGTGCAAGGCTCGCTGTATCCAGGCGACTACCCGTTTTGCGCACGGTGACCCGTGCGTTCTGGCTGCCCTGAATGAGGCCATTGAGCACCTGGCGCAGCCCCATGGAGGCGGCGCGTCCGTTGATGACAACGTCCTGCTGCAGAGCCTGTGAACCGACAGCGTGCGCCAGCACCGAACTCGGCGTGGAGCTTGTGCCGCCCGCGTTGGCGCCGATCAGGGTAGCGGCTTGGGATGAGACGTCCCCAAGCGCATCCTGCATGGCCTGTGAGTCAGCGTTTACCACCCGCTGCTTCAGGCTTGGCTGAGCGCCCTGCTGATCGGCGCCAGGCTGGCCGGACGCCGCTTGCGCGTCGCCTTGACCTGCCTGATCGCCGCTGCTGGAGTCGCCCTGTTCGCCCTGGCCAGGTTGACCCTGGCCTTGCTGAGCGCCTTGATCCTGGCCCTGTTGAGGACCCTGCTCCTGAGCTTGCGGCGCAGGATCTGGATTCGCGCCAGCATTAGGCTGCTGAGGCTCCTCTTCATCCAGCACATCGAGTATCCGATGCGCGAGCTGGTACACCCCTGCGGTATCCGGCAAGCCGGTGACCGTGGACAGTAGCCCCAGGATCTTCGCGCGTCGGCCGGCACCAAAGGTGTTGGCCAACGCAGCGTCGAGGACGACAGCGACCTCTTCGATCGGCTGATTGAGCAAGCGCGCCCGGCCGATGATCAGGCAGGCGTCGTGCAAAACCACCGCTTCGGATTTGCCGTCGGCGCTCCAAGGCTTTTGGAACACCTCCTGGGCGGTCACCCGCAGTGGCTCGATGGCGCAGTAATGGTCTTCCATCATGCGCTTCTCGATCCGCAGGTCTTCGAGCAGGTTCAGAAATCGTCCAATGAAGGGGCTTTCTGCGTGGGCCAGCTCAAAGGGCTTATCGTCCGTGTACTTGATGTGCGCCGACTCATGGGCCGTCCACCCGAGGGAGACGTTGACCATGCGGGGCGACTCATCTTTAAGCACTGGCAGGTAGATCACCTTGTCCTGTGTTGCTGGCTGGTTGCCACCAAACTCGATGCGCACCCCCAGGTCGTCGCAGAAGTAGCGCGCGATAATCGGGAAGGCGTTGCTCAGAGAACGTTGCATAGCTGTCACTCCAGTAGTGGAGGACACACCACCCCCAAACGGGGGCAGGTGCCCCCGGGGGGTTGGTTTACATGCAGAAGTCCAAGGCGTCCTGGGTAGTCGGCATTGGGATATTGGCAATAGACGTAGCAACGCCCAAAGCCGACATCTGGGTATCGATCACCTGCCCGTCAATGGCCCGGGCCTGCAGCTCTGCAGCTACCGAGCTCAGATCCTGAAGACCAGGTGCTGCCTGCTGACCGGCGATCTCATCGAGCAGCTCGCCAACGGACATGCCGCCGTCGTCCGCAGGGGACGGCGACTGCTCGATCACGGCAGCAGAAGCTACGACGGCCCCAGCAGCTGCCGGGGCCTGTTCGATCACGACACTCGCCGCCGGCACGCCACCGGTGGCGGCAGTCTGCGCAGCAGATGCCGCGAAGGACGCTGCCAGCTTCGAGATGTTGCGCTCGTCACTCAAGGACAGCATGAGTGTCTGCAGCGTTTGGAAATGCCCACCCTCGTACGGCCCCCTTTTGGGGAGCTGCTCGATGACAGACATCATGTGCTCGGCGACCAGGTGGATCCCGGGATTCAAGAACGCGAGCGAGGTGAGCTTGCGGTGAATCTTCAGGATCGCGCTGACCGCCTTGCGGCTGACAGAAGACTTGTTGGCGAAACTGCCATCCACCAGGTCCTCGGCCGCGTCCGCGATCTCCCGGAACAGCTGTCCGGAAAGACCCTCCACTTCCTGCTCCAGCCCCTTGCTCAGGGCCGGATCGGACTTGTCGGGTACCACGCGCACCAGGGTGTAGCGGAAACCCAAGCGTTGGGCCACGACCTCTTTCGGGGTCTTGGCCTTCTCGATCGCAGCTTGCCACTTCGGGTCCTGATCCCACTTCTGCGCCCACGCATCGAAGTTCGAGTCGTAGTTGTCGAGGAAGGATTTGATCTCAACGTTGAACTCGCGCTGGATGTCGTCGAGCTCCTTAGCGATGGCCGGAGCCGCGTCGTTCGGGATGCCGTAGCCGCCCAGGAAGCGCACGCCTTCGCTCTCAAGGAGGCGATGGGCGCGGCGCTTGAGGTTGTCGAACCGCTTGATCTGCTCGGGATCCATGATCCGCTTGCTACCCAGCGATGCGAGCTCCGCCGGCGGCAGATCCACACCAGGACCGAGGTCCTCGATACGGAGCTTTTTGCGGCCGGACCAGATGTTGACGTCGAGACCTACCAGCAAGAGCTTGCTGAGGGTTTCGATTTCCTTGATGGGTTGAACAGTTTGCATGGTGAAGACTCCGGTTTGGGCGGGAGTCTTCCCCGATGGGGGAGACCCCCATTGGGTTTGAGATGAGCTGCTGGTGTTTTGAGTGCCCAGCTGGCACTTCGCAGCTGCCTCCACATGGAGGCGGCCGAGAACCGGATTTGCTATAGCCGACTATAGCAAATCGGGCTCAGAGAACGGGGGCCCGAAGGCCCCTATTCACCAGTCAAACGTCGGCAGATCTTCCACGACATCAGCGTCGCGGTCGAACGCCAGGTACATGATCGCGCCACTGTTTGAATCCAAGCAGTAACGCAAAATCCGTACGAACGCGTCTGACGCACCGGCTGCCATGATTCCGCCAACCGTCACGCTACCTATGCAAATCACGAAGCCGAAGATCGTTTCGAGCACCACAGGCATTGCTGCACCGTCGGTACCGAGCAGATCGCGATAGTCAGCCGCGAATCGCTCCAGCAGCACGAAGTCATCCTGCGTGATGTGGGAATTCGATAGCTCAACCGATCTGGTAAGAGGTAGTTGCATTGCATCGCTCCATCGTTTGGGACGGAGGCCACCCCAGCGGGGTGGCCCCGCCAGGGTGGTTTAAAAGCAGAAATCCATCTCGCCTGCAGCAGCCACATCGGCTACCACAAGGCTGGAGAGGTCCATCGGTCTTGGCATAACGCCCAGGGTAACTAGGGCATCACGCCATTTCGGCATCGACGCATCGGTGAGGTTGCAGACGCGCTGCAGCACCAGGTCCCAGCCATCCGGCCGAGCGGGCTCTAATGTGGCGCCGGTATCGTCTGACAGGGTCAGATTCGACGGCTCCTCCAGAGCTACCTTGAGTGCTATGAGCATCACAACCTTTTCGACCTCGTACTCCGGATCCACCGAGCCCGCGGCAAGCTTCCCGAAGGAAGCCTGCACGGCCTCGAAGGCGTTAGAGAATCCGAGAGATGCCGCAGCAGCGCTCAAGCCAGACAATGCCTGGCCAGCCCACCACTGCGTATCGGCCTGCTCGAACTCGTTCTGGTCCGCGGGGGCCAGTGCAAAGTAGAGCGTCACGATCAGACCCCCGGTGCAACGACAGGATCATTTGCCCAGGCCGCGCCGAACTTGTCCTTCGCGATGGTATGGATCACCAGTCGCATGGGTTTGTCCGTCCGGTTGGTCAGTGCTTCGCGAAGCGCCTGCGCCAGGGGGCAGGCGAACGGGAAGTTCGCTTGCCTGCTGGCAGCGGTGCTGTAGGTCGTCGCGATACGGGCCCAGCGCAGCAGGGTCCGCGTCGAGAAGGTGACCGTCAGCCCCGATTGGCCAGCTTGAAGCGCCTGGTCGGGATTGCCGATGAACTGCTGACGCACTCCATTGGCAACATCGATCATGGTGCTCAGGATCGTCGCATCGACCTGGGGCAGCGTCGCCTGCAGAACCGCGAGCTCCTCCTCCTTGGTCAGGTAGGAGACTTCCAGCATGCGGTACCGATCCCAGGACGCAAGGTTCTGGGACAAGGTACCCGTGTAGAGCCCCGTCTCATCACCTTGACCCCGCGTGTTGCAGGTGATGATGAAGCGGAAGTTGGGGTGCGGCACGATGACCTCACCACGGTTTTCGGCCAGCACCAGGGCGCCGCCTTCCAATACCGCGTTGAGGCCGGCCATGACAGCCGGATCCAGGAAGTCAGCTTCATCCAGGAGGAAGATGCTGCCCTCTTTCATCGCCAGCGCCAGCGGCCCGTGCGCGAACACGGTCTGCTGGTCACCGGTGGCCGGATCACACTGCAGCGACATCTGACCAATGAGCTCCGGCATTTCCATGCGGGAGTGAGCATTGACCCTGCGCAGCGGGTACCGCATCCGCGCCGCGATCTGCTCGACGACGGACGTTTTGCCAGCGCCGGTAGGACCTACGAGTGCCAGCGAGTCTCCGCCCGACGCTGTCAGGAAGTTCATCACGGGCATACGCAGTTCAGTGCGGAACAGGAATTGCGCGTTGTGCTTGGGTACCAGGTCGAGTAGCGGGTGATTCTCGGCGGCGAACGCAGGCGACATAGTGTCAGCGTTCGTACCAGTAACACCGTAGGCGGACATCGGGACGCAAGGGGTAAGGTTCATGGTGACTCTCCAGTGAGTTGGAGGCGCACCACTCCCCTACGGGGCGTGGTGGCCCCTGTAGGGTTTCAATGATTGCTGTGAAGACGCACAGCTGCGTTATCGCTCTCGGGCCGCATAGCCAGAGAACAGATCCGGGAAAGCTCTGGTAAACCGGAGGCTTACCGCAACGTTCCAGGCAAGAGACAGGGGCGCTTTCGCGCCCCCTCATCCTCACAGGCAAAATGCCTGAGATTCCGTCTCCTGGTCAACCAATGGCAGCCTCATGGCCTCCAGCGCAGCAGTCGTGATCGGATGATCCGAATCGAGGGTGATCCGGACCCGCTCAGAGGGTGCCTGCCGGAAGCGCTGACGCTCCGCCTCAGTCGCCTGCAGCTTCCGGCTCTCGAAGAGATCCTTCCACCGCATGTTGCCGGCCTGCTGGTAGCGGACGACGCGAACGCCCTCCGCCTCGGCCAGCATGTACCCGCCCATCTGCTCGACGAGATCCGCCTGCAGGGCTTCGCGTTGGCCCTTCAGGGCTTTCAGCTGTTCCTGCAGCGTGCTCGCCAAGGCATCGACGTCGCGTACCTGCTGCGCCGTCGCTGCCCAACGCACCAGAGCACCGTCGACCGGGGTGAAGTAGTCGCGCTGAGGATCCTTCTCAGGCTCCTTCTCGCTGACCACCAACTCCCAGAACAACTGCGCCTGCTGCTTGATGAGCTCGATGGTGTCCGGATCGCGACGGATCTCGAACACCAGGGGCTGCCGGGTCGTGCTGTAAAACACGAGATAGCCCCTGGCCGAGCCAGCCACCGCAATCTGGTGCTGCACCTGCCACCAATAGAGCCGGTAGGGCTCGCTCTTCTCGCCCTGCTCCAGCACCAGGTCGAAGTTCTTGTCCGAGGGGACCTTCACCTCGACCGGGCAACCGTCGTCGTCGACGCCATCGAAGCTCGCGCGAAGAAGCGGAAATGTCGCGCACTCGCCGCATAGCGGCAATAGCGTGGTCTGGTACCGCTCCTCGAACCAGGCGACCGCATACGGCTCATGCAAGATGCCCAGGCGGACCTGAGGAATCATGGACAGATCCAGCGGCGCGACACGGCCAGTGAGCTCCGCCCACAACCGCCAGCGCGTCTTTTCCACATGCTGGCCCAGGATGACCGCTGTCGCGGTCGCCGTGATGCCCTGCCGGCGCCAGGCGTGCCATTCCGGCGTGCGCTGGCGCAAGTCGACAATCTTCATCATCACCTCCAGGTTAGGAGGGACCCCAGCCCCAACGGGGATGAAGCCCCGTTAGGGTTGGGTTTGGGCTATGCCGCCTGTGCTTGCGCGGCCTGCCTCTGCTTGAAAAGACCCAGTGCATAGGTCAGAGCCTCACCCGTGAGGTTTTGCTCTGCCCAGGAACAGGCCCCTTCCCAGCTGCGGGTTCGTGCCGCGCGGTCGCAGACGCTATGGATTCGCTCGCGCGTCACCTCACGTCCTTGGCCAGAAGCAGCTTGGGCGGCCGGCTGCACTTGGGTGCGACCGGGCTGCTCACGTGGAACCTGCTCATTGACCGTCTCCTGCTGGCGACGATCATGCGGCTGGTCGCCGACGTGGTCATAGACGTTACCGCCCTGCGCCTGCGATACCGGCGCGGACGCCTGCACCATCGACGCGTCGGCCAAACCGTCCAAAGCACTCAACGGGGTGCCAGCGATCCCCTCCTCACCTTCGGTGTTGAGGTAATCGATGACCTGGTCGAGCACCGGGTTGGTCGTTGGCCAGTACTTCCGCGCTGACTTGATACCGGTCTTGATGGCCATCGCCTCGAAGTGCGTCTCCCAGGGACCGCGTTTACCAGGACCTTGAGAGGTCCAGGCCGCCGACATGTCCCGTGCTTTGAACACATCCGCCGCCCGCATCGCCTTCACCATGACCCTTCCTGTTGCCAGGTAGGCGGTGGTGTAGACGCCGCGAAACGTCCCGCGCTCGCTCACGTCGAGGAAAGGGTCGAAGACATGCTCAGGCTCGGCAGTCGCACCTCGGTAGATGAAGCGATCGCCGCTGTAGACGACCTCCGCCACCACCATATCGACAGCGCGGCTGTCGGTGGCCACCTTGATCAAACCGCGGAACGAAACGTCAGCGATCACCTTCCCCTGGCGAGGAACCAGGAAGGCCATCTTTTCGGTGGGATTGAGCGTCAGCCCTGTCGCTGCGATCTGCTGCATCGCAAGCTTGAAGCTGAGCTTGTTGTTGATTGCGCACTTCATCAGCGTTTCGTTGGAAAGCATGGCGTGGTAGGCAAACAGCGCCTCCTGCGCCCAGTTCACCCCGCTCTGCGAACGGGTGACGATCTGGATGCATTCCGCCTCGATACCGCTGAGCAGATCCTGCGCCTGTTGATCGCGCTGGGTTACCTGCTGAGTGTTCTGGGATTGGATAGAACGGGACATGAGAACCTCCGGTTTGGATGCGGAGGCCCCCCGAGCGGGGGACGCCCGCAAGGGTTATTGGATTGAAGCGTTACAGCATGCAGAGGTACGGCACTTTCGCGAACGGGATGTCGTCGTCGAACGAGTCGTAATCTCCTGGGGTTGGTTGCTGCTGAGGACGAGGCTGCTGCTGCGGCCGCGGTGCTTGCTGCGAACGATCATTCGCCGGCGCCGACGACGCCGGTGCCTGCTGTGACCGCGGCGATCGTTGGGGCGCTGGTGCGCTCTGCTGATCGTCGTAGTCACCGCCCTGGCCAGCGCCATTGCCGCGGCCGCCGAGCAACTGCATGTTGCCGTTGATGTCGACGACTACCTCGGTTGTATAGCGATCCTGGCCGTCCTGCCCTTGCCATTTGCGCGTGCGAAGCGTGCCTTCGACATAGACCTGAGAGCCTTTACGGATGTACTCGCCGGCGATCTCGGCCAAGCGGCCGAAGAACACGACGCGGTGCCATTCCGTTCGATCTTGCTGCTGCCCGGTCTGCTTGTCCTTCCAGCTTTCGCTGGTGGCCAAGGTGACGTTGGTTACGGCATTGCCGTTGGGCATGTAACGGGTTTCGGGATCCGCACCGGCGTTGCCGACGAGGATGACTTTGTTGACGCCACGAGCCATGAGGAATCTCCGGTAACCGAGGCGCCTTGCCCCTATGGGGAAGAAGCCCCGCAGGGTGGAAGGGAGGTGCTGACGGAAACAGTTCAGCTGCTGCAATCAAGCGCCCTGCAGAGGGTGCTCGAAAGTCATGGTCTGGGCAGGAGAAGCTCCTTCCGGCTGGGCTTGAGGCAAGGCCAGTCGGGAAAAGCTTCCGGGGAGCCGAAGCCCCCCTCGCTACTGCTGGATCACATCGCAATCGACACCTCCGCGGTGGCGCCGATCAGTCCAGTTTCCTTGGCCCAGTGCGCCAAGTAGCGCAGGTCCAGGGCATCAGGGTCCACGGTCTCAGCGATATGCGGCGGTACGGTGACCGAGCTATCGGATAGGTAGAGCTCCTGACGATCCAGTAGGTAGATCGCTTGTACGTTCATAAGCATGGCGGAGTTCCCCGTCGAGTGGTCCACCCAAACGTCCGCCAGAGACGCTTGGGTGGACCACCCGCGAGGGAGGTCCGTGCAGCACTACTCGCCGGTGGGCGGGCAGTCCATGATCAACCCTTGCACATCGACTCCGCGACGCTGCCACGTAGGCGCTTCGTACCCGGAGTAATCAATGCCTTTCGGCAGTTGAGATTCACGCGTAGCACCACGCAGCCGAGGCTGGGAAGCGACATCGCGTTCGATGACAAGAGAGGGAGCTGCTTTTACTGGAACGGCCCGCAGGGGCGAATCCAGCTGGATGTCATCGTCAACATCAACGGATGCAACCATAGGCTCTGTACGTTCAGAGCGCTTGTGGCCACCGGTGATAGCAGACCAGATCACCCAACCGACAGCGAGAACCAGCAAAACCGGGACGATATCGGTCATTGTCCAGCCTCCTCGATAGCCTGTTGATGGGCACGAAGTTGCTGAGCAACGGGAGCGGTCTTAAACGATGGGACGATCGTGAACTGCGCAATGGCGGTGCAGATCGCAAAAACGAGCAGGTATTTCATTCTTGGAGGCCTCCAAAAAAAAGAGAGCCTCCGCCCCAAGGGGACAGGAAGCCCTCTTGGGTTAAGTCACGATCGCGAATCGTGACTGGATAGTGCTAGAGAAAGTGCCTAGCTGCACTAAAACCCAACCAGAGCAGAGCTCGGTGGGTACGACACACAAGCAACATGCTTGGGCGAAGTAGGCTTCAGAATATCGCCGCTCTCGACCTCCTGTAAACA
This sequence comes from Pseudomonas sp. MS15a(2019), assembly GCF_013277805.1. Taxonomy (NCBI): domain Bacteria; kingdom Pseudomonadati; phylum Pseudomonadota; class Gammaproteobacteria; order Pseudomonadales; family Pseudomonadaceae; genus Pseudomonas; species Pseudomonas sp. MS15a(2019). The sequence continues at coordinate 142,589 of NZ_VBTN01000015.1, read as the reverse complement.
CGTTTTTAACTGCGCCCGGATAGGGCGCGAATCGCGCGCGAATATGAGATCCCAGCCCCTATGGTTGAGCTTCCCCCAACCCCAGGAGCCCACCATGGCCAACGGAAGTGATTTCAAACCCCAGGGTAAGTTTTCCGCCCCTACCCTGCCCTCGACCTACACGCTGAAGACCGAGCAAGCGCAGCAGGTCCATCGACGCTGCTTCGAAGGCGCCGCCCATGCGCTTTACACCATCGATGTCATCGCGCGCGCGCTTTCCCATCGCAACAAGGCCTTCAGCCACACCGAGGTGATGAAGGCCGTAGAGAGCCTGATCACCAAGCTGGAAAAAGAGATCAATGACGAGCGGGACCGCTTCCTCGCGATCCTCAAGGCCCAGGGCGGCGAAGGCATGGTCGCCCGCTATGACAACGCGGCTGAGTTCAACTTCACGATCTCCACGCCTCTGATCCTGCGCCTCGCCCATGTGATCCAGAGCTTCGACGACATGCTCGTCCAGGCCCAGACCGCCTGGCTGATGGGGTTTCTGCCGTCGGACAAGAACGACATGACCGCCAATGAGCGCAAGCGCCAGCTCATGCGTGTGGTGCGCAAGCTGCAGGCAATGGCCTCCGATGCCCGGGCAAAGGCCCGCAAAGGCCCCGATGCGGAAGAAATCGCCCGCACCGTCGGCGCGGTCGCGGAAGAAAGCGACCTGGATCGAGATACCGCACAGGCAGTCCGAGAGCTCGAGGCAGACGCCGCGTGATTCGCTGGTTATAAAAAAGGGCGCCTATTTAGGCGCCCTTTTTGTTGCTACTTGTCGGTGAACGTCCCGCGCAGGTTCTTCTCCGTAGCGTTTCGGGAGTCAGGGAACGTGACGTCCACATTCTCCATGATCTCGTTGTTTCGAGTGAGAACATCTTTCCGATTAGCGCCGGGAAAGTTCAGCGCGGATCCGCTACCAGTGAGATTGTCGAGATTGATCTTGTCTGCAGTCGGATAGTTGTTGGTGATCTGCAAGATCCCTATCCATTCCGAAATGTCGATCTTGCTCCAATCCAGCTTCGCTAGATCGCCGACGGATATCCCTTCACAAGAAGGGTTTTCAGCGTCGCCCCAGGTTCGCCCCAACTGCGGACGCGCCTGCTCTTGGATGATCCGGCCAAGCGGCGAGTTGAAGCAGCAGTACGATTCGCGCTTTTCGATACAGCCCATAGGAGACTTGGAGGCACAGTAGCTTCCAAGGAAGTGACAGACCTTAGTTTCCTTTTTTGCCGCAAGCTCAAACTCCTTCTGCTCACACTCCCAGATTATCTGCACCATGATGTTCGCGATGGTGTAAATCGTGTAGGCAATCATGATTACCGAAAGAGCGGACGCGAATCCGGCAGCAAACGTGGCGTTCGGCGCGGTGCTAACTGCACCGGTGGTGGCGTTAGTTGAAGCGTAGGGAACAGAGCTTGATCCCTGAGCAGCTGTTCCGCTGGCAAAGATCGTATTCGCGGCGGCAGTACCGAAGGTGTTGGCTGTCCACTCGGCCGCGTAGTTCATCATCTTTTGCTTTAGGAAATCCAAGCCAATCATCTGGCTGATGGTAGTTGCGCCTTCGTTCACCCCGGATGCCGTATTCCACGCTGATGTAAGGCTACTACCATTCGCCAATTCCTTGCCGAACGTCCATGCGGCCTCAGCGGTTGGCGCCCTCTCGATTATCCCGATCTTCTCGGTCAAGCTGATGGTATTCATGGTCAGCGATACGTAGTCCATGAGCGAGATGCCGTCTGGCGCCTCACAGCAATCGACCCATCCGCCGACCGCCTTTTTGCACTCCATGGGCTCCCCTTTCCAGACCTTGCAGTTGTGATCGGTCGAGGTGTCGGTGGGGTTCTCCCCGCAGTCCAGGTCATGCTCCGCGAACTGAGCGATCTGCAGCGCCGCCGCGGCGTAACCGAAGTCAGTGGATTTCTCGTCCGTCGGGCTGAAGCACTCGGTGCCTAGGCACCGAACAGGTCCATCGCACTGATAGCTGGTGTTTGAGGTCGACGTCGGGACCTCAACCTCATGGCCACAGTCCCAGGTTTCCTCCGTGACGTAGCATTTGCCCGACTCGCCCTCGGCGCCGTCCACGCACTGGCGAGAGATGAAGCCGCACTGCTTGTCAGCCTCGAACTTGGTACAGGTGTCCAGGTTGAGTCCGCCGGTCACGCACCCCTGCACCTTGACGTTTTGAAAGAGCTTATCGACACCCTTGATCGGGGACGGCTTCATGGCGTTGTACATGTCATCGCCCGGGCAAACCGTAACCCCCTTCAGGTTCAAGCACCCGCTGGCCACGCCCCGGGTAACTGTGACACTGCCGCCCTCTGAGCATTGGCCGTTCTGGATTTTGTTCGCCGAATCGATGCAGTACTGGGGACCGAATGACTCACCATCGATGCGCACGTTCTTCAGCTTGAGCTCATGAGCATAGAACGCGCCAGGCGTGCCTTTGCCGGTGTCCTTCACGTCGACGACCATCTTCAGGCCGTTGTCGCACGTCGGCATCTGAACGATATTTAGCGAGTCCTCGGTCAAGGTGTTGGGGGCAAACTTGTGCCCCGTCCAGATCGCAGTGCTCGAAACGGCGAAGCGTTGCGGAAGCCGCTTGCCGTCCGCGCCTTTCTTGCACATCACGTCCAGTGAGGCCTGGTCCACGTAGCCGTCGCTTCGTAGGTTGCTGGAGGTATTTCGGTAGGTACCGGCCAGGAAGTCGACCTCGACCCGATTGGTCTCACCGGCGCCCGGGGCATCCTCTACCGCAAACCGAGCTGATACGGGTACCTCAACCACGCGCATGTCGTGAGAGACAGCGCAGGTCTTATCGCTATTGGTGGGACACTGCTCGTTGCCCTGGGCGTCGGTGTAGCACTGCATGTCGCCTTTGTAGAAATTGCACTGCGCGTCGACCGATACCTCCTGGCACAGCGGCGATATTCCGGATGCTGGGGACTTGTTCTTGAAGCTGCTTTCACATACCCGCGTGCCGTTGATGACCGCGCAACCGTTCTCGTCCACGTCAGGCATTTTGTTGCAAACGAACTTGCCCTGGCAGGCGCCGTCGTTCACCGCCGTCACGGCCTCGGCAGCCTCCGGCGGGTACCAGTTGTCGTTGCTGATGACCTCCTGCGGGTCATAGAGAATGCGGAGCTTAGCGTAGGCCTCACCGCGGCCGGTAACTGAGGCGCGGATCTTGAAGGGGATGACGCCACCCTTTTTGACGATTGAGGTCATGTTGACGTCGGGGTTGGTCTCCCAAGACGTATCGAGCTCGCATGCCCCATCGGTCTCCGGCGGGAAATTCTCGTTCGGCCCGGACCACACCTTGGTCCCACCGACGAGCACCTGCATGTAGTCGTCCCACTTCGCATAGACCAGTTGCGCGCTCTGGATCGCTTCGGGCTTGATGACCTCGAACTTCATCTCGTTTTCGAAGATGGTGCAGTTGCCGCGCCAATAGTCGTTGCCGACCTGGCCCAGCCAGATATCGACGCAGCCTTCACCGCAGGATTGGACGTTCGCTGGACCGTCGTAATACCGGACGACCCCTGCCAGGTACTCGTGCTTGAGCGTGTAGCTACCCGACTTGTCGGTTACCCGCTCGCACTGCTTGAGCTCGCTTACGTGCTTCGTGGCAGTGCCCTTGGTGTACTCCGTGTTCTGCTTGCAGTCCGAGAACTCCTTGTTGAAGAGCGCCTGGTTGTCGATGACCTTGTCGGTGTTGTTCCACAAGGGATCATTGGTCAGATCGGGGCGCGTCTGGGAGACATTACCGCGCAGCAGGCGATAGGCCTCACCGCTAGAGGACTCCTCCGAGGTCAGCCGCAGGTTGGCATCGCTGCCAGCCGCCATCGTCGCCTTGTCATCGCCGTAGATGTTGCTGAGCGCGCTGGTGTTGGAAGAGTCGGTCACCCCGGGAAACAGCTCCGAGATACTGATCGACTGCTTCGCCGCGTCCGAGCCAAAGGTGATCTCCGTTGAGCTGGCGGACGGGGGCGACCAGGCGTTCAGCGCCTCCTTTGCAGTTGCAGTGCCGGTCGCGGCTGAGGCAGTCACGCTGTCGGCCCAGGCCATGACAGGGCACGCATAGGCGTAGAAGAAGAGGGTGATAGCGGCGACCACCCGGGCAAAGATTGGATTGCGCATCGGGTGCCTCACAGGGTGTTACAGCAGTCGTTCCAACGGAACATCATGTACAGCGCGTCTTCGCCGACCTGGGGAATGGCGCGCCCTTCGCCGCCTTGCCACGTCAGGGGGCTTGCGCCGATGTAATGCCCCTTCTTCGTCTCTGCGCGCGGGAAAAACATCGACATCTTGTATTGCGACTTGGGAATGGTCGGGAAGATGGATCCCCGGCAGAGGGTGTCATCGCCCATCGTAAGGTGCGCCAGGCCGCGCCGGTGCTGGGTGGCCAGCGTCCGGGCAGCGAGTAGCGAGGTGGTCCGGCCGAAGTCGTTCGGCAGCGTGGTGCCGGCCATGGGGTAGATCTCCCCCCAGGTCCCAGCGCACCACCAGAGGGAGGTCAGCGGCTCCTTACCGACCACACCCACCGCGGCATCTGCCGTGCACGCTGCCTGGGCAATCGGGTTAGCGACAGCAGCGGCTTCCGGATTGACGAAGAACGCCAGTTCGTCGTTGGTCCAGGTCGGGTCGATCTCGGAAAGCTGGATGATGTCGAAGTCGGCGTAGCCATCTGGCGAGCAGCGCTTGGGCATGTACATCTCGAGGATCGAGAGCAGCGGAAAAGCGTAGTAGTGGACGTTGTAGAACGACATCCGCTCGTGGCTCACCTGGTTGCCGGTAGTGGCGTCGGCGTGGGTTCCCCACAGTCGCTTGTCCCCGATAGCGAGCGTCACGCCGCCAAGCGCCGGCAGGCAGCCCGGCTTGCGCACCACCTCGATCAAACGCGCCGGTTCCCACATGGAGTTCACGATCCCCGGCTTCCAAATCCCGAGGTTGTCCTCGCACATGCAGAGACTTTTCTTCGATGCCCCCCGCGGCGCATCGCCTGGCGTGATGGAAATGCCGGCGATACGAATCGGGAAGAGGCACGCCCAGCAGATGTCGGTGAACAGTTTGCCGCTGAACAGCTCGGCGTTCGGGCAAGACGCTGTTGGCGTGGACCCTTCGGCCGCCCGCGCGCCGTTGTAGCCGAACACGGCCATTAACAGGATCAGAGCCGCTGCATAGCGAATCAACATAGGTCAAAGGCCTTGAGTCAGGAGGCGGCGAGCGCAGCAGCAGGAAGGAGGAAGGGCATCGACAGCCCGAAGCCCTGACGGGCGGCGCCGGTGAGGGGCAGGAGCACCTCGCACAGGAGGTGCTCCTGCTCGACTTTCTCGAGGATCAGCCCCGTACCGCAGCGGGTGCAGTGGTCACGCGCATCAATGACCCAGTCCAAGTTGATACTGCGGGCCAGTGCCGGCAGATCGATCTTGCAGAAGTCCCAGGCGTGCCGTTTGAGACGGGCCGAGTCGGCGCTGTCCTGGCCGTAGTCATCGATGGCCACCGCGATCCCGTGCCGACGGATCATCACCAGCCGCTCCTCCAGGTCGACGCCCTGGAGAGGAGAAAGCTCGGGGATCTCGAAGCACACAGACAGTGAAAGGCCGCTGACCAATTGGCAGAGGCGGCTCAGGTGCAGCAGGTTGAGCAGGGATGCCGGGCTCAGATTGATGAACAGGATGCCTCTGGCAGGCAGCTCGTGCGCCCGCGCCAGTACCAGGCCGATCACCTCCGCGTCCAGGCGTTCCCAGTCCTCATCGGTCGCGCCGGCCATGAAGACGCCGGGCCCCTGGACGCCCTGGACGGTGGTCTTGCGGGCCAGGACCTCGTGCCCAAGAACCGCGCCGTTCTGATGATGGATTTTCTGCAAGGCAAGCTCGATCACGGCGCAAACTCCTCGATGTAGAAGCTATGGCGATCGGCCGTCACAACAGACGGCACGAAGTCGATGGCGAAGCGGCTGCGCACGTCATCGCGCAGGACATAGGCGGCGTCGTCGATCTCGTTCTGCAGGGCGGCAAAGCCATCCCAGCCTTGCTCCCGCGCCACGCGCGAAACGATCACTACGACGTTTTGCTTGGCGCCGTAATCCGCAACCTGTTTCTTGGCCAGGGCGACCTGCTGCGGGTCGAGCGGGTCGATGATCACCAGGCGTTGGGTGAAGGGACGCATGTCGAGCGGATTGATCCGATCGCCCGCCTTGTGGATCACCGTGCCATCTGCCGCGGTCATGTCCGCCGGCACCAGCACCGTGGGATCCAGAGCGCGCACTCGATGCCGGGTGGCGCGTGGCAGCTCGGCGAACGTCTGCTTGTCCCAGAAGGTGTTCAGGGCGCGCGTTTTCATCTTTTCCATGTCGACTTTAGCCAGCCGCTCTTTCATCACCTCGATGAGGTCACGTTCGGCGATCTCGACCAGAGGACCCAGCGACAGCACTGGCTCTTTGCGACGGGCAAAGGCCTCGTCCGCGCTCGCGGTGGAGGTGGTGCCCTTCGCCAGGTAAACCGACTTCTGATCAACCAACTTGCGAATCGCCGGCACCTGGTCGACGCCGGCCTCTTCGAACACCACCGGATTGATCAGCACCGACGTTTTGGTCTTGGTTTCGAGCGACAGGCGCTGCAGCTTGGCGAGCGCCAGGGCAAACGGCATGTCTTCGGGCACACCGCGGAATACGAGCTCTACCGACTCGTCACCGTCATAGCTTTGCAGCAGCTGCTTGATCTCTGCCTCGCCCAGGGACCACGACACCAGGATCTGGTAGACGACCTTCCGGGTGTCTACCGGCGGCTTGGGCGCTTCGAGAGGGCTTGCCAGCGGCTGGCTTTGCTTCAGGTAGCTGAAGTCCTCGTTACGCAGCGTGAAGTCGACCTGCTGCTGAGTGCTGACCTGCATTTCCTTGAGATCGGCGGCGAAGTGCTCCAGCGCCGCCTGCTCCTGGTCAACGGCGCTGTCGGCGGCCGAGAGTGTGGCGAACAACAGCGCAACGACACCGATTACCGCGCGCAGGCTCACCATATCGGGTACGCCCGGCCGAGCACGTCGACCTTGCTGACGTAGCCCCAGTAGCGAGAGTCAAAGCTGTCCAGGGAGGTGCCCATGAACCAGAGATGGTCCGCTGGTACGATCTCGTCACGACGGTAACGACTTGCAGGCTTTCCGAGCCGTTTGGCCAGCAGCACGCCTTGGCCCTGGGCCTCGCCGTTGATGGTTACCCGCTCGGGGGTCACGATGACTCGGTCACCCGGCACGCCACGGACGTACTTGATGACCTTGGTGCCATTGCGGAAGAACGGCTCCATCTGGGTTGAGCGAAACGCATAGATGGCATCACGCTCAACGTCCTGGTCATAACGGTCGATCAGGAACACCCGCCAGTCCAGGCACGTGTTCTTCTGCGGATCGATCCCAATCTCGTAGCGCGACGTCGCGTACCAGGCCGCGCCGGCGGCCAGCAAGCTAAATGGAAGGGCCTTCAGCAGAAACCTGAGATGGCGGTTCACTCGGCCCCCTCAGCTTGCTTCGCAGCTCCCGGCGCGCTCGCCGGCACCTCAAGCTCTGCGGGATAGCTGACCACCGCGCGCTTATCGATGGTGACGAAGCCATTGGCAGCGAGCTTGTTCGCCGAGGCGCGTAGCGCTGCCATGGCCGCATCGACCGCTTGCGGGTCACGCACATCGACGTTTCGGGTGGCAGCGTCGTAATCAACGATTGCGATCTGGGTGCCGAATTCGTCAGTTTTGAAAAGCCAGGCGTAGCCAGTGACCACCGCCACCGAGACGAGCGCAGAGATCACGACCGTCGAGAGGGTCTGGTTCATGCCGCCAGCCCCCGATCAGCCATGACCTTGTGAATGGCATCTGCGGTACCAACGCCTTGGTTGGTGTATCGCCCGATGTCTTCCACGTCCTTGGGGAACGTGCTGTAAAGCAGCTTCGAAAAGTTATCGACCGTCAACCGACCGATGCCGGACCCGGTTTCGGTGGAGAAGAAGATCTCCGAGTACTGGCCGCGAACCGTGTGCACCGACTTGAGCAGCTTGAATCCACCCTCGGTGAGCGAAAGGCGCTTTTCCTGCTGAATCAGGTCAATCGCCGAGGCCTTCTGACCGAGCAAGAATTGGTGCGCGGAGTTCTCGACGATCGCCCGGCCAGTGGGGTTGGCGTACAGGTCGTTCACGGACTGGGTGATCGTGATGGCCGAACCGTTGTATTTCCGGAACCGGCGATAGCCGTGCTCGATGAACTTGGCGACGTCGCCCTCGGTGAGCAGCGACCAGGCCTCGTCGATAATCACGATTTTTTTCTGATCGCGACTACCAAGGAACATGGCCTGCTGGATCTGATAGATGAGCTGCAGAAGAACGACTTGCTGCAGGTGCTTCCGACCTTTCAGCTCCTCAAGCTCCAGGACGGTGAAGGGGTTCTTGAAATCGACGTTGTTCTTGCCGTTGAAGAACTTTCCATACATCCCCGCCCGGGTGAACGGGTACAGCTGCTTGCCGATGTCCTGGACTCGCGGATCTTCGTCACTCAGCAGCGACTTTTCGACATCGTCAACCACCATCTCGCCGCCCAAGGCTTCGAATACATCGTGGGTGTGCTTACGGAGCCCTGCAATCTGCAGGTCTAAGAGCGGAGCGGTAGGCGCGGCCATTGCGCTGAGCAGTCCGATCAGGACGTCTTCCTCCTCGGAATAATCCTGCACCAGCTCGAAGGGATTTAGGCAAATCTGGGAGTCTTGCGTAAATTCAACGAAATCCCCATCGAATGCCTTGGCCAGTTTCAGGTAAGAGCGACCGACGTCAATTACCCAGACTTGTGCACCGATAGAGCGGTAAGCGGTAATCAGGTAGTTCGTCAGGAATGACTTACCACTACCTGATTGCGCGGCAACAGTCGCATTGTAATTCGTGTCCGAGTCGAATAGACAATACGACATCAACTGTCCGTTTCGAGAAACGAACTGCATCGTATAAGTCCCGGTTCCTTTCCAGTCGGCGTAAATGGGAACTAGCGGCAGTGCTTGCGTGATGGCCATCGACTTGAAGCGGTAAAGCTCTTCAATCGCTTTAAGGTCTGCACCGAATGGAAGTGCGTTCAGGAAGATCGGCAATACGAAATATCGATCCTCCATGAACGTAAATTGCCGAATACTCATGTAGTTTCGAGCTTCGGCCGCGGCGCGAATGAGCCGCTCGCGACTGGATGCAAAGACCACCATTGTCATGTTGCAACGGACAGCCGACTCGCCCTCGTCCAGCTCTTTGAACAGCGCATCCATACCCTGCTTCTTCGCGCCCAGCTTTGGCACGAATTTCAGCAACGGACCGTATGCCTGGTTGTTCACCCATTGGCGCTTAGCACCGAGCTTGTCCTTGAAACCCTGCTGCTCTGGGAAATAGATCGTGAAGCTGATAAGGCAGTTTTCGCGGATACCCGAGGCCCCAGTCAGCAGATCTCCGAGATACCAACCCGCGGCGCCTTGGAGGGTACGCCGGGGGAATTTTTTCACCGATAGACATTTGACGAGCGTATCGCCGATCTGCAGATGATCCTTCTTGGGGATGAGCGTCCGATCGTAATCGAGCACTTGGACCTTTAAAGGCTTGTCGTCATCCGCCTCAATCTCATTGCGATCCCGCCAAGAGGCTTCTTCCCCTTGATTCAGGATAGATGCCATTACTTCCAGGTATAGGTTGCGCCCCAACGCAATCGGGGCAAATCCAATCGATTTAAAAACCGAGTCGAACTGTGAGCGAATTTCACTCGCTACTTGGGTTTCCTGTTCAGTCGGCTCGACATTGGCGATTGACATGACGACAGTGATGATGCAATGCACATCACGAACCTTGATACCGGAATAGTCGTCGATTGGATCGAGAGTGCCCTTGAACAGATAGCTCGATCGGTTATTGATCGCCTGTTTGATAACACCCTCATCCGTATTGCTTCGCAGGCGAAGCATCGCGTTAATCGGGTTGTTGATATTTTGCGAGGCGAATAGGCAGAAGTTGATGCTTGAGTTCGCCGGCCAAGCTTGCTTCAAAACCGACTTGAGCTGCTCGCCCTCTTTTCCATCGCTACCCGACAAAGGGCGGCACAGAAAGGAGAAGGCGATCTGATTGTCATCGAGGATGAACAGCTTGCTCTGTTCGTCGAAGGACGTAACGCTCAGCAATTGGCCGAGCGGAAAGTTGCCCTGTACATAGCTGGTCATCAGTTTGCCCCCGCCAGCCAGGACTGCAGGCTGCCCTTCTCGTATCCATGCCGGACAAGGCCGTCATTCCGGATCATGAACGGCACGCCCTTAACGCCGAACATTTGGGCGCTGATGATTCGCTTACCGATTGCCGAGGTGTCGCAGTCATCACCGATCTGGTCGACCACACGTGGCTTGGTTTCGCCCAGAGCGACCGCGAGCGCCTCGGCCTTGTCCTTGGCACAGTGCAGGCTTCGCACGATCTTGCCGCTTTCGGGGCCCATAGCGGACAGTTCGAGGATCTTGAAGGTGTAGCCCTCAACCTTCTTGAGGTCCTGCACGAGCTGGTGACAGGACGGGCACTGTGGATCGGTGAAGATCACCACTTCCTTCGGCCCGGTGCCGTAGGTGAACGGCGCCAGGTCGTCCACCTGGAAGCGAAGCTTGGCGAGGTCGATGTAGCTGAACGCGCGGTCTGCGTCCGCCAGGGAGGTGATCTCTTTCTGGCTCCAGGTGTCGTAGAGCGTACCGCGGAAGACAAAACGACCGTTGTCACTGACGAACGCCAACTTATCGTTTTTCACCGCTGCAACCATGCCGTTGATGGGCAACGGCGTAGTCGCTGTTTCGGCGACCACATGGCCGGCACCGGTGACGCTCGCGAAGATTACGGCGAGCGAAAGAATCTTTCGCAGCATGGAAGCACCTCCATTTCAGATGCTTTCAGGCTATCGATGAGCACTGTGGCCAAGTGCCCAATTCACGCCCTACGTGGGCGTGAATCTTCTCAGCTCGCTGCTTCGGATGAGTACCTCAGCCTTACCACTCCACCGGCTCGGAATCCGCACCGGCGTCGTCAGTAGCGGTCAGCACGATGTGCGGCGCCTGCGGGTAGGTGCGCTTCGAGATGGTGATCACCGACCCGCTCAGGCCCTGCTTCTCGTCGTTGACGAACCAGTGGTGCCGAGAGATTCGGCCATCAGGGTCCTTGCAGTTCGCGTTGGCGCGCCAGGACGACGAGCTTTCCTTCACGTCGAGCTCGCATTTGGGCGGTTGGTTTTCCTTCACATCGATGACGACTTCGCTCTCCGCGGTCTTCTGCATCTGGGTCTCAATCTGCAGAGCGATCTGGTACTCGCCCTCACTCTCCAACGTTGCTCGCGCATACCGGGAGCCATTGGTGTCGAGCTGCTTGCCGCCCAGGGTGTAGCGCATGGACAGCACCTTGTCCTTGGGATGGCCGCCCGAGATCGAGGGCATGACCAGGACCTTCAGGGGAGCCCGGGTCGCGTTGTTATCGCCCGTCCACCGGAGCGACACCGTCCACGGCGGTGGATCCAGCAAGGTCACGGTACGCTCGACCGTCGAGTAGTTGCCGCGGCCATCAGAGACGTGCACCTTGAACGGATAGGCTGCGGCCTTGCTCATCTCCAGGATGCGCAGCGTCTCGTTCGTGTCGTTGGCCACGGTGTAGCCGTCAACCTTAGGCAGCTCCCAGTCGTATTTGACGTTCTCCAGCGCCTTGAACTGGCCGAGGTTCCTCATCCGCAGGGTGAGCGTGGCCGGGACATAGGCGGCGCTCAGGCTAGGCTGCAACTCCCATTTCGGCCACTCGTACTCCCAGTAGGTCAGTCGCTGCTGCGTCAGCCCCTCACCGCCTTTGTCCCGATAGCCCTCGATCCAGGCTCGGTAGGTGATGTAGGTCGGCTTGTCAGTCACGTCCTCTTCGGTCGGTGTGAACGCCGCCGTGGTACCGGGAACGATCGATGTTCCATCCGGCATGATGAACTCGCCGGAGGCCTTCAGATCCATGTTGGTGTACGGCATGACGAGCCGGGCAACCCAGGTCGACTCCTTGCCCACTTCCGGCCGGCGGCTACCGACCAGCTGCACGCGTGGCGGCTTCACCTTCCGGAACGCAACGCCGCCGCGCAACAGCTTCCACGCCAGCGGATCGTCTGCAGGCGCGTCCTTGTACCGGACGCGCGAGAAGACATAAACGCGCTCCTCGGCGCTACGGGTGACCGAGTAGCTGTCATTGCCGGCAAACCAGGTCATCCCCTTATCCAGGCTCCACTGCGCCTCGATGTTGGACAGATCCATGACGTCGCCCTTTTCCGACTGCTTGAGCTGGAAGGTGGCCTGAGCGTCGACGAAGGTGTTGCCCGGGCCGGCGAGGTATCCCTTGGGGATGTTGAAGGCGTTGATCTCGATGGCCTGGGTCATCGATTTGGCGCCGCTGTTCTTGTTGGTGAGCTCGGCCCTGATCATGTAGCTGCCCTTCTGCAGGGTCGTCGCCAGCCGTTGCGGGGCATTGCTCGGATTGCTCACGGTCTGCCACTCGCCACCGTTGGTGGACATCTCCCAGCGCACGTTGCCCAGGTCCCGCGCCCAAGACCGGTTGTTCACCTCAGCGAAGAGCGTGACGCGCATGGGCGCCTCGCCGGTGAGGCGTAGCGCCCGGACGCTACCGTCGAGCGCCGCACCGTTGAGGATGACGATGCTCAAGGGACGCGGCGAGGTGCGGGTCTCCTGGTAGGCGGGCTCCGGCGACACCACCCGTGCTTCGGCATACACGCGCAGGTTCTTGCCGGCGAGCTTCTCCACCGGGACCTCGAAGGCCGCGTGGCCAGCCCCGTCGGCGCGGACCCAACCGGCGATCTCCTCAACGGTGTTCCAATCCGGCCGCTGCACCAGGCGAATCTCCCACTCGCCCATGGTCGCGCTGTCGTACGGGACCTGGCTGTCGTAGGCATCGCCCATCGTCACGCCAACTTCCAACGCATCGGTCGAGAGGATCTTGCCGTTCTCGTTGTCGATCACTGGCATGATGTTCGCGTCCGGAACGGACAGCACCGTGAGATCGGAGTGGGTAGCGATGTTGGGCAGAGCGGTATAGGCCACATCCACCGCGAGCGGCCGGCGCTGCCACAGCGTCGAAAACGGCGCGGCGTAGATCCTGCGCAACTGGGTGCTGACGTCACCATTGACCGGGTTGATGTCCTCGGTGATCGAGTCGCCCTGGTTCAGGTTGTGCGTAAGCTTCAGCCGCGCGCTAACCGCGGTCACGGTCGCATCGCCGGCGTATCCACCACTGATAGGCGCCGCCAGGAGAGTATCGCCGAGCTGCTGCGCCCCCTTGTACGTCACCACGGGGGCCGTCGGCTGCTTCGCGGTGAAGACGAACTGGTCGGTACCAAGATCGATCTTTTTGCCGCTGGGCGTGAACGACGAAAGCTTCCAGGCGATCCGGTTGCTTCCGAGCATCGTCGCCGCGCCGCGCAGCACTGGCTTTTCCCAGTTCTCCCGTATGGCAAGGCCTGGCGGGATTTCGGTCCATTCGACCAGGCAAGTCGGCCGGGTCGTATAGGAGGCCGCGGACGTGATTGCCCGGCGCTCGATTACCGTCAGGTCGCACGTCGGTCCTGCGCTCTGGACGAACTCGATGTCCAGGTCCTGGACCTGGGCATAGACGGTATCCATCGGGTACTTCGACGTCATCTTCACGGCGCCCGCCATGGGCACGACGTTCACCTGGGTGGGATAGGTCGCCAGCAGGCTCTTCTCGCCCTTGTCGTCGACGATGTAGGCAGCTGCTTCGACGGAATAGGTACCCGCCTCCGCGGCGAAACCCTGCTGCATCAGCAGACCGTCGCTGGACAGATCCTTGGCTTCGGGCATCGGCTTGGTGAACTGCAGCAGACACACCGGTTTGTCGTAGGGGTTGCTGTCGCGCGCCGAGACTTCCCTGACGGTGTTGGTGCACACCGAGTTGGAGGCGGAGAACTGGATCCGGGCCGACTCCAGTCCCAGGCCGATCGTCGACGGGGTCGCCTTGAGCTCCCCCGTGAGCTTCCATACCTCGAACGGGACGGCATAGACGGTACCGGTCAAATCGGCACGCGCCAACAGGATGCGGCCATGGCCGGCGGCGCCACTTTGCAGCGCAGCGACGGCCGCACCAAGCGAGCCATTCATGACCCGGTCCATTGCCAGGCGCGCACCCTGGCCGCGCTCCAGCGGCCGGCGGCCGACGCGCAGGCCAACCTCCGACTTGCGCTCGACCATGGCAATGATGTCGGTACCCAGCTCAGAGAGCGCTTGCTGATCTGTGATCACAAGCCCAGGGCGCCCATCCAGGTGAGTGAACTCCTTGGTGATCGCCGGCGTGCTGAATGCGCTTGGGGACAGCTCCTTGACCGGCAGCTTGTCGAAGGGGTCGTCGAGGGATCTCGGCGCCAGCCGCACAGGGAAGGTCGCCGCAGCGCCGTCCTGATCGGTCACCGTGACAGAGACAGTGGTTGCGGTGCGGCCGTCGGTGCTGAAATGGAGTTCATCGCCGGTGAACCACACGTAGCCGTGCTCCGGCTGAGTGGCCACGGAGAAGGTGTGAGAGCCCCAGGTGTTGTCGTCGATCGCGACAAGTCGCTGGCTTCCACCGACGCCCTCGTAGAAATAGACGACGGAGGGGGTGAGGCCGGTCGGCGCGGTGTTGAGCTGAGCAACGGCCACGGTAGCCATCGCTTCGACGTACTCGCCGCCCTTATCCACCACCCGGAACCGGAACAGGTCGTTACCGACGAAATGCGGGTTGGGCGTATACACGTAGCCGGCGGCCGTGGCCACCACGGTTCCCGACTTAGGCTGTTCCACCACCTCATAGGTGAAGGAATCCCAGGCATTGCCATCGGTGACCTTTGGCAGGGTCGCGGCGGAGGCGGCGTTCTCGACCGTCCTGATGCGCAGGGTTGCTGCGACCGGCGCCAGATTGAAGCGATCGACCTGCAGCGCAATGGTGCCCTGCACAGTTAGGCCGCCAGGATCGGTCGCCTCGATGACGGCAGAATCCGTACCCACGAAGCTGGCCGCCGGCGTGTAGACGAGCCGGTTCTCGACGATGGCCAAGCCGCCGTTGGCGGCCTGCTGCACGAGCCGGAGCGTATGCCGGCCGGCATCAGCCACGTTGCGGTCGACGATGCGCGGGTAGTAAGGCGCGCTCGCCGTACCCTCACGCACCACGATGCTCCCCGACAGGCTCTCAGGCGCCAGGTTGCGCGGCTTGACGACGACCGTCACGGTGCCTTTGCCAGACTCCCCGCCGGCATCCGTCGCGGTGATGGGGAAGCTCTCGGTCCCGGTCCAACCGGGCTTGGGCATGTAGACGACCTGGCCATTCAGGACCTTCACCGTCCCGCCCGCGGAAGTGGCCGGTACGGCGAAGGTGAAGGTATCGCCTGGATTGGGATCGACCACCGTGGGGGTACCGGATACCTCGACGCCCTCTTCTGTTACCAGGCTCAGGCCAACTCGCGTAGGGCCGACGTTACGACCGCGGACGGTAACCGTTGCGGTCCCCACGACCTCGGCACCGGCAGGATCTCGGGCGATGAATTTGAAGCTGGTGGTGCCCTTCGAGCCAAAGGGGGCATGGTAGACGAGCTGGTTGTTCACCACCTCAGCGGTACCACGCATCTCCTGAATGGGCACCGCGAAGGTGTGTTTGCCCGCGTCGTAGAGGTTTTTATCGACCACCTCGGGTGTGACGGGCGCGGAGGCCTGGCCCTCGTTGGCAACCAGCGCTGCGTTCGCCGCGCTGGGGGCGTAGTTGGTCTTGTCGACCTGGATCGCGCCGTCCTTGATAGCCGATTCGGCGCCGGCGGCATCGCGCAGCTTGTACTTGAAGGTGGCGGTACCGACATAGCCGTCGACCGGCACGAAGCGAACGCGCAGGCCTTCAGTGGTGATTTTCCCGACGCTCGGATCCGGTTGCTGGACGATCACCACGGTGTGGCTGTCCGGATTGTCTGGATCGGTCCCGATGACCTGGTCACCGACGACCTCGAAGGCGATGGTCTGTGCAGCGGACACCAGGCCACCTGGATCCGCCGCCGTGACCTTGGCGCTGGCGGTGCCCAAGTAGCCGGTCGCTGGCTTGAACGTCAGCAGGTTGCCGGCAAGGCTGACGGTTCCTGCTGCCGCAGCGACAGGCTGCTGAATTGCAAAGGTCAGCGGCGCGTCGTGGTTCGGGTCGGTAGCGGTCAACTCGACAGTGACCGGCGTCTCCATGGCCGTCTTGGCAGATGCGGCATCGACCACAGGCGCCTGGGCAACGGGTAATACCCGCACCAGGATCACGCCCTCATCCGAGTCCAGGCCAAAGGAGTCCTTGGCCACGTAGCGAATCTCGCGGGTACCGACGAAGGTGGTGTTGAGCGAGACCTTCGCCGTCGTTCCCGTGAAGCTGACGCTGCCGAAGGCGGGATCTGCCGCAGATACTGCGCGCAGCGTCGCCGTGTCGTTGGCGTCTACGTCGGAAACCTGGAGGGTGAAGCTGCTGGTAGCGCCCTGGTTGAGGGTGACCGTCTTGCTCTCGACCACTGGCTTGTCTGCTACCGGCGTGACGGTGATGCTCACTGGTACGGGCGCTGAGGCCGCACTGCCAGCGTCGATGACGGCCACCTGACACGTGGTCTTGCCGTCCCAGTCAGGCGCAGGCGTGAAGACCACGGAGTCGCCGTCCAGGCCGCAGCCACCGATCGACGCGCCCGGCTGGCCGCTCACGACAAATTGGTAGGGACCATCGCCATCCGGATCGGTGAAGACGATCTTGGCGCGCCCCGGTGTGTCCTCGTCCGTCACGATGCTGATGGGCTGGGCGACGGGGGCATCGTTGACGCCCTGGACCGTGATTGGGATCTCGACCATGGCGCTCTTGGCGCCTGCGGCGTCCACAGCGCTGATGCGCAAGACGTCCTGGCCGTAGAAGTCTGGCTTGGGGGTCAGCTTGATGCGGTGCCCGTCAGCGAGCACCTCGCCAGCAACGCCCTTGCCTTGTGCTTCGATCACCAGGCGGTAGATGTCCACCGCGTCGGGATCCTGCACCGTTGGCTCAAACGTCATTTGCGCGTCTTCCGTCATGATGACGGGCTGCGCGATAACCACCGGCGGATCGTTTCGCCCCGTGGTGATGATGCGGATGGTGGCCGTATTGGAGTAGGTGCCGTGCTGATCACGGCCGCGGTACTGCAAGGCAACGATGCCGCTCCACCCGGGCACCTGGGTGAAGGTCAGGGTGCTGCCCTCAACCTTGACCTGGCCAATGGCGCTATCGGGCGTATCGAGCACTTCGAACTGCTCTGCAGTGACGCCCTCCCCGCCCAACGTGAGCGGCACGATCGCGGGCTGGTCTTCGGCCACCGAGATTTCGATGTCGCGAGCAGTCGGCTGCGCGATCGCGGCCTGAACGATCACCTCGGTGAGCGTATCGCCAACGGTAAGCACCAACGGGCCGGTGAAGCCGGCTGGAGCCGTAACGGTACCACTGCAGCTGGCGGCCTCCTTGGTACGGACGCCGCCGCACTTGCCTGCTTCCTGGCCCGTGCCGGCGCCGATCAGGATCGGGACGCTGTAGCTTCCAGCCGAGGTGCAGCTGTTGCGCGTGGCGCTGTAGGTGAGCTTGATCTGCGCACCGGCAAAAACCGCCCGGGAATCAGGCGTCAGCACCGCATTGGACTCGGTGCATTCAGCAGCTTGGACCTGGTTGGTGTAGTGCGCGAGGCCTGCGAACAGCAGCGCGACGAGTCCCTTCGAAATCTTCCAGTTCACAGGCCGGTTCCCGAGCAAGTTTCAGATACCTGAAAGCCGGCATGCGCCGGCTATCAGAGGGGTGAGCCCTGGGCGGCTCCCTAGTTGATCTGCAGCAGCGGCGCTGCGCTGGTCACCATGTCATTGGCGGCCGGCAGGGTTGCCGACATGATCGATTCGATGATCTTCGGGGTGTTGTACAGGCCGACCCCGCCGCCGATACCGGTGGCGAACGCCATGATCGACTGACGCACGACGCCGCCAACGATGCCCACCAGCACCATGGCGCCGGCGACCACGCGGCCGAGGGTGCCCTGCATCCAGTCACTGATCGTGGTCCAGACGGCGTCGAAGTCGGTACCGCCGGTGCCTGCCATGGCGCTGGATGCGCCCACGACGAGCAGCAGGGCGACGCCGAACTTCACCAGGTCGCGTTGACGACGCGCGCGGTGGGCCGGGTTGCTCAAGGGTTTAGCCGGATTGCTCAGGCGCATGTTGTGTCTCCTTACGAGGGCTGGGGGGGTTACGAGGCGGGGATCGCCTTTTTGTGGGATTCAAGCGGACGCAGCGAAGGCGTCGGCCGCAGGGAGGGCGTACCGACTTCCCAACGGCGCGGTTCGATCTCGGTGTAAATGAAGCCAGGTACGTTCAGGTCGCCGGCTTGCGACTCCCAGGGCGCGACCCAGACCCGCATGACGGTGGCCTGGCTGCGGATCGGCACCGGATCACGCGCCGGGCGAGGCACGACGTAGCGCTCGCCGGCCGCTACTTCCGGCTGCACCGCCGGCGCCGGGGCGTGGCCGCCGTGCTTTTCGGCCTCGGCCTTCTGCGCATTCTTCTCGTCGACGATCTGCCGGAAGTTCTCGTTTTCGGTCAGTTGGTACACGTCACGCGCCGACATACAGGTCACGCCGTCGGGCATGCCCTTACAGCCGTAGTCGGACGAGCCGATCTGCAACATGGAGCAGCCGCTGATCATCGAGGTGAGCGCCGCCGCAGCGGCAAGGCCCAGGGCCTTACGCAGGTTCGTTTTCATGAGGTTGAGTATCCGTAGCGAGGGATGTTGGAAGGGGGTAATTCACCCCCTTCCAGGGCGTTCAATAGAAGGGAGCTGGGCGCTCCCGCTGGCTTCAGGTTTTGTTCTTGCTCAGCGTTTTCAGCTTGAGCTGCACACCCTTTTTGACGACGAAGTCGATCTCCCGGGCAGCGTCCACTTCGATGACCGGGTAGAGGTTCTCGGCCATCTCCAGGTAAAAGTCCGCGATGCGCTCGAGGGCTTTGCCGGTACCGCCGATCATGGCGCCCTGCATGGCCTGGGAGTTGAACGCCTGCTCATAAACGGGCGATACCGTCCGGCCATTCGTACCGCTGCCGCTGCTGGCGATGCTGATGCTCGGCACCTGGCGCACGCTGAATGCGTCCGAGACGCCCTGCATGAAGCCGGCCATCAGCGAGCGAGCCAAGATGGCGCCCTGCTTGGAGACCAGGCGCCCACGCACCCCGGCCTTGCCGTCCTCGCCAGAGGCATAGGCGTCCATACCGCTTTCGATGATCCCGCCGTCGTCACGTACGCAGGAGATCGTCTCGGCCCGCATGTAGGCGCGCTCCGAAGAAAGGTCGCCGAATGCGCTGGCAATGAGGAAGCACTCGCGGACGTCTGCGCGGAAGCGGTTCGGCAGTACGGCCTCCTTCTTCACCCGCAGCAGGACAGGGAAAGGATCTTTCCGTGCTCCGTTACCGGTGGGCGCGTCGATACCAGTGATGATCGCGCCGGAAAGGATGGCGCCGGCCGGCAGGTAGACGTCCTCTTCCTTGGCGTCGGCATCGGGATCTTCAGCAGGTGCCTCATCCCCGTAGGACATGATCTTCGGCGGCTCTTCCTTCTTGGGCGCTGCGCCCGGCTTCTCAGGCTCCTTTTCCGGCGCCGGAGCGTTGGCGAAGAAATTGCCCTGGTTGCGGTTCGGGTCCATCAGCGTACGGTCATACCGCTGGCGCTCCTGCGCCTGCGTCTGCTGCTGCGCAGCCTTGCGCTCCAGCTCGGCGGCCTTGTCAGGCGTCGGTGCCTTGGACTGCGCTTCCTGCAGCTGCTTGCTGAGGTCGCGGTTGTCCTGCTCGGCCTTCTGCTGAGCAGCCTGCGTTGCCTCAAGCTTTGCCGTCAGGTCCCCTATTTGCCCCTGAATCTCTTTGAGGCCCGCAGCGGTCGCTTGCTGGGCCTGGGTCCCATTCATGAGGTTCTTCAACGTCAGCTTGAGGTCGTTGAGCTCCTTGCTCTGCGCCCGCTGCTCGGCGTTGAGCGAATCCAACCCGACACCACGCGGATCCGCGTCAGTCAGTACGTTGGTGATCGTCGGCTTGGCGTTGGTCTTGCGCGGTCCCTCGCCACCCAGGCTGCTCAGGCCCCAGACGAACAACAGCACGCCTCCAATCGCCACACCGATGACGGTCCACTTCTTTTTCTGCGGGCTCAGGTTGGCCCATGTTTGCTTGATCATGGTGCCTTCCTCAGTTCAGCAGGCTCGGGCGGGACGAATCTTCCGCCGGCGCCTCGCCCACACGGGTGACGATGTAAACCTCGGTCTTTTCACCGGCCTCGAGCATGTTGCGCGGCCAGGCGGCGGCAGCCGCCAGCGAGGGATGGGTGCAGCTGGTCTCATCAAACATGATCGGCGCGCGGCCGTTGTTCTGGGCGACGCCCACCAGGACGCGGAAGTTGTGGCCCATGATCACCTGGGCCCGGCTGAAGTCGAAGTTCAGGCCCTGCTGATAGCAGGCGGGAAGCTTCTCGCCGCTCTGCAGCTTGGCCATCGAATAGCCCTTAGGGATACCGCCCAGGGCTAGGGCGCGCATGATGCCTTTGATGGTCTCCATGTAGGGCTGGCCCTCCTCCCACTTCTTGGCCTGCCCGCTGTAGCGCGATCCGTAACCGAAGCCACCGGCGCTGGACGCACTGGTGCTCCCAGGCACCTGGCCGATGATCAGATTGGCCTCGATGGGCGGCACCCTGCGAGGCGCGAGCGTCAAGCTGATGGCCACCGATTCGTCGTCCTTGGGGGTGATGTACATCGTCACCGGGCTCTCGCTACCGGTCGACACGTAGATCACGTTGCCCTTTTGCTTAATGGTTGCCTGAGAAGTGGTCTGGACAATCGGATTTTCGAACGGCGTGACGATGCGGTTCAGGTGATACAGCGCCGCAGGGATGATCGTGTTGACGCCTGGCTGCACCACCACATCCTGGCGCGAGCTCACCGGCGGCGCGGCGGCCTCGGGCGCGCCAGAGGTTTTGGCGACCGAGGCCGGGACCGCGGGAAGATCACGGCCGCCACCGGCGACATGAACCAGGTCGGTAGACGCCTTCGCGGGCGCTGCCTTGACCTGGTCCTGCTTCTGCTCGGTACTGGAGGCCACCGTTGGAGTGGATGCGGGTGCAGCGGGCGCAACAGCAGGCTGCGCGGCCGCGGCGCTCGGTAGCGTCTTCTGCTGCTGCTCAGCCAGAGCCTGGCGCGCCACCTGCTCGTCAGCTTCCTGCAGGCCGTAGTCGGCAGGGTCGACATCACGGCCGGGCACCGCGGGGATTTCCTGAGTGCGCGACTCGGCCACAGGGGTTTGCGGGATGTTGAGCTCACGAGCGTTGGCGATCGATGCTGAAGAAAACAGCGCGACGCCGATCAGCGTGAGGGTTTGGATATTAGTTTTCATTGCGCTGCTGCTCCAAACGCTTGCGAGTGTCTGCGGCCTTAGCCTCGCGGTTTCTAACTTCTTCGGTACGCGGCGCACCTTCATACACAGAGAGGTAGGCAATGACCGGCTTATAATTTTTGATCTTCAACTCAATCTCATAAGTCATATCGAGTTGCTTAGGCTGGCCGCTCGGGCCGGTCATCTTGGACTTGCCCACGATGAAGTACTTGGTCGCATCCTGCTTATCTTGCAGGACTTGGCGCGGCTCAAACTCCAGCGTCACCCGATCTTGGCGAATCTGGCGAACCTGGCTATCAATCTTGTTAAGCACGTCCTGATAAATATCGTTGGCAAGTAATGGCTCGAGCGTCGCCTTAATGATCTCGGCAGACTTTGGATTAACGTTGCCAAGTCGATCGGCAATGTAGAGTGCCCAAGCGCTGACGTAGCTATCCGATGCGCGGTCTTGATCGACCCAGGCACGCTCAGCAAGCGTCGGCGGCTGCATGTCAACGACGGTACTTTTGCGCAGCCAACCGATGACGGTCAGTACCTCCACCAGGATCAGAGCGACGATAATCTTGCGAAGAAAGGCGTTCTCCGACATGGTCCCGCGATAGGTGTTTTTGAATTTGCCGTACAGCATGGCGACCTCAGTTGAATTCGCGGATGAATGGATTAGGGATAGTGCGCGCCTTTGCACCGGAATATCCCGTGAACCAATAGATCATGTGCACCATAAAGCCATCGGGGTGATCATCGCGGTACTTTCGGTACCAACGAGTCAGCAAGAAGCCCGCTATCGTGCAGACCGCGGCATATCCAGTGAACATACCGAATACGAGACCGATCCCAATGGGAGCAACTTCATCTGCCTGCCAAAACAACAGGTGCGGCGGATCATCAACGTATTGGGGGATATCGATTGGCTGCATTATTGTGCGGCTCCATTGCCTTGAACGAGTTTCGCCATGGCGCGAAGAATGTCTTCGGGCCCCTTGGCGCCAGAAAGAACTACTTGTCTATTGCTCGGGTTATGGCGAACGATGGTGGTCGGTGTTTCCTTGATGCCCAGCTCTACCGCCTCACGGAAGTCCGCCTTCACCTTCTGCAGCGGCTCCTGGTTGTCGATGCAGCGCGAAAGGGCCGCGCCGTCCAGGCCGATGCTGGAGGCGATTACTGCGAGCGGCTTTTCGGTCCCGGTACCGTTACCTGCGGTCGAACTGAAGATGGCGCCGGCCATGCGGTAGAACGCATCGTTGCCACCCTGGGCCGCCGCGCACTCTGCGGCGAACGCCTCCCTGCGCGACGCCTCGCCATGGATCGGGACATGCTTGAACACCACGGCCGCGTTGCCCCGCGAACTGTCGACAACAGCCTTGGGTACTGCGAAATATTGCTTGCAGTAAGGGCACTCGAAGTCCGAGTACTCAATCAGGCTGAATTGAGCGGTGGCGTCGCCATAGCGACGGTCGCCGGTGATCGGAACGCTTTGGCTCTTGCTCGGTACCGCCGGTGCCGTGGGCACAGGCGTGGGCGCCGGGGCAGACTCTTCTCGGCGGCGAGAAAGGAGCGAATCGAGTTCGGTACGCGAGAATGCATACGGCTGGATCTTCGCGACCTGGTCGTTGAGCTGGTTGACCAGGTGTTGCTGATCACGAATCGCCCGGCCGCAGAAGACGGCGGCAGCGATAGCTAACGTGATCGCTACGCAGGAAAGGATGATGGGAAGTCTTGAGCTCATAGGGCACCTCAGCTGGTATAGCCATGGTGCTCAGGCACGAGGTTTGTGTGTGGGCAATCCACGCCGTCTACGGGATCGAACCCCTGGTGGTTGAGCGATAGAGCGGCAGTACGAAAATAGAAACGCCCGGCGGGTGCCGGGCGTTTGTCGGCGTCAAAGCCGTTTGGGCAGGTTGCCTATCAACAAGCTTGCAGCGATCGGAATGAGCAGGATGACCACGAGCGGAACGATCATTGGCGGAATCGGCAGCGGTGCGATAAACGACAGGCCTAGCGCCATGACCACCCACGAGATGATCCTCGAGCTGTAGGTGTTCAAAAACGGCGAGGAATGGGCGAAGGTGTAGCGCTTGATGTTCCAGGCCATGTACCCGCCGAGGATCGCCGGCAGCAGAATCACAAGCATGTAGGGCAGCCACATCATCAGCAGCAGGCTTCGATAGTAGATGTGGTAGCAGACCTTGAGGACAGCGTCGCCGCGGCCGGCGATGAACGTTCCCCACTGACTCTCGAGCTTTTCCCAGCCTGGCGTTTGTTTGCCCCCCAGGAAGAAATCACGCACCGTCGCATTCAGTCCGGACTCCAGATGGATCGTGCTGTACAGCCGTCCGGTATCTTCGATCAGCTGGTCGCTGGCGGCTTTGCCCATCAACGCCTCACCCCAGTCCTGCTCTTTCAGGATCGCAGCGTCGATGAATGCATTGGGAACGACGCACACGATGAGCAGGATCTCGATGCATACGAACGCGAGGGAGAGCCAGAACCCGGCCGGCATCCGCTCTTCGATGTCAGCCATGCTCGGCTCCTTGGATGCTGCGCCACACCAGCCCTATGGACGTGTCTGCCGGAAGAAGCATTGCTTCAAGCCGGGCCCTGACCGAGGCGCCACTCTCCTTCTCGACTTCAATGAGCAGGCTGTTCTGCATGTCGACCACCGCTGCGGTCGGCGCAGGTTCCCTTTCCAGCATTTCGGCCAGTCCATCGAGGAACGGATCCATGAAGGCAACCAGGCGCTCCTGGTCCGGCCGACCTAAAGCAGACTTGTAGGATCGAAGCGCCTCAGTAAGCAGGTCTCGACAGCAAGGCGCGCAGCTCTCTGATTCGACGACTTTGAACGCAGCCGGCACCACCTGGAGTGCTGTTGGCCAGTCGGCCTCCAAGAGATTGAGCAGGCCTTTGGTTCTGGTGTCGCTACCGAGCAGTCGAGATAAGGATTCAAAGCGGGTACGCATGATCAAGCGGCCTCTTTCGTAAGCAGGCGAGCACGCGCCACTGCCTTTTCAAAGTTCTTGGGTTTGGTGAGCACCGGAATGCGCCCTTTCTGGATCTGGCCGCCGGCGAGGATCGCGAGAAATTCGAGATCTGGCAGCTGGCCGAAGAGCTGCGCTGGAAACAGCTCGCCCTCCTCGTCCATCAGGCGCTCTCCGACGTTCAGAGAGTGCATGTGCGGGTCGTCCTTGGTGGAGTTGCCCTGGGTACGCATGACGTACTTGTAGTAGGTAGGCGGAATTTTCTCGGCGATGTACTTCTGGGTGTCCTGGTCGGTAATTCGCAGCGCGATCACATGGTTGGTATTGCCGAGGACCTGGCGCGCCTTCGCCGGTGACCCCATTCGCGCTTCGAAGTCAGCGATGGTCTGCGTGGCGACGTAGATACGCATGCCGGCACCGCGGCCCTTGTTCAGCAGCTGTACCAACTGGTCGTTGACGATCTCCGCCGCCTCGTCGCAGAAGATATTGACCGGAGCGGCCTTGAGCTCTTCGCCGCTTTTGAGGTTGTAGCGCTGTCCGGCGACGGCGGCCAAGTCAGCCAGGAAGATCGAACCGAGCGCGGACCCGACCATCGAGTCGGACAGGGAGTCGAGGCCCAGATACAGCACCTGGTTGTTCTCGATGATTGTCTTGGAGTCAGTGATCTCGCGGGTATCGCCGCTATCATCCTTCAGCGGCGAAAGGATCGGCCCCATGTGGCCTGCCGTGAGCATGTTGAGCACCGGCAGCAGCGTCGCGATCATCTTTCCGAAGTGATCCCGGTCATGCTCGAACATGGACAGGATGCCCTCCAGATCGGAATTCGGCTTAAGCGGCACGATTTCTCTGCGGTAGACCGTGATCAGCGCCTTTGCTTTGGCCTCGTCGGTTTTCGACTGGTTGGCAGCCGCGGCGGCGAACGCGTCGAAAGCCGGATGGACTGACTTGCCGTAAGCCGTGACCGCCTGGATGACCAGGGATGCAAGGCCACCCTCGAGCGCCCGGCGAATCTGGACCAGGGTTGGGAAGATGTCGCAGAACAGCATCGCCTGGATGACGTTGTTCACGGCCATCTGCGCGAATGCCTGGAACGGACCCTCACCATCAGTCAGCGCAGCGATGCGCGATGCCAGTTCGGTTGCACGACCAAAGTTCTGCGTCGGTGAGATACGCACGCAGGTATCTGGGAACGCCGGGTGGAAGTGCTTGTAGCGACTGACATCCCCGGCGAGCTCGCAGGCACGGCGCGCGTTCTCCGACATCTCCTTGTCGCCCTTCGGATCAAGGATGATCACCGACTCGCCACGCAAAATGGCCTGGCTGATCAGCAGGTCGAAGAGGCGGGTCTTTCCGCTACCGGTAGTGCCGACGATCAGCGTATGCAGGGAGGCAAGGGAATCCTTGTAGCCAATCGGCACATCGCGCTGAAGGGAGATGCCATGGATCCACGGCGAGCCCATAAATCCTTCCGGTACAGGCGGCATGAGCTTCGTGATGTCTCGCTTGAGCAGCTCGAATACCTGCTGACCTTCGCGTTGAGTCCATTTGAAGCCGACACCGATGTACATCTTGTCGCGATGCTTGAGCATCTGCTCGATGAGCTCGTCCTGCCCCATCAGCGTCGCCTGCTGCGCTCGCAACCCCTGGCGAATCCGGTGGAGGTGCAGGGCAGCAGGGACACGCCGAAGCGCAAAGCCGCCCATGATGCCGAGGGACAGGTAGAAGGGTTGAGCAGGCAGATTGGTGGTGAGGTGCACGGCACAGGTGCCCGCCATCCCCAACACCCAGCCGGCAATTTCGATGGCCTCGAAATTCGGCCGCCAGGGCATTTCGTACGTCCACTCACTCATCGGAATCACTCGGTCAGGTCAATGACGTGATTGTTTCCGATGAGCAAGTAGGGATAGTGCGCAATTAGCGCCCTTTTGAGGGTTGGTTCGTCGACCTGGAACGCCGTGCTCAGCTGAGTCAGGCGCCGCATCGATATCTGCACCAGGCGTTTACCCTCCTGTAGCTTGGACGGGCACCTGCGGATGACTTCCTCAGCCAGCGACCGGAGCATTGCCGATTCCCCCTCATCACGCGCCTGGAAGGCTGACTGCCGATACCGACCTAGAGTCAGCAGTTCCAAGATGGAACCGAGATAGGGTGAGAGGAGAAAGCCTTTACGGTGCAGACCGGTGAAAGTGCCGGTGAAGTCGTCGAACAGCCAGTTCGCGTCGAGCAAGGCGGACCGGTCCTCAGGGGTAAACGCCTCGGGACTATGCACACAGAACGGTTTGCCGTGCTGCTGCGCAAGAGATGCGTGGTTTTCGGGTATCGCATACCACCGTAGCTTTTGCGCAAGTGTCGGCCACAGGGCCAGATAGGCCTCGCTCTCAGCGGCGGATACCCGGCCCCCCAGAGTGGCAGCGTCATTGGCGACCACCGGTGAGTCCTTAACGCGCTTCGGCGGCTCTGCCGGCTCTTGCCGTCGGCGTGGCTGGCCAATAGTGATGGATCCTTGCTCTTGAGCACCGCTGCTGATCCGGATCGTATTGTTGGGCGCGACGGAGGTGGTAGGGACAGGCGCGGCGCGATCGGTCGATCCGCGCGAACCCGCCGGCTGATCCGTGGTTTTGCGTGTTGAGGCAGCCGGGGTTGATGACGTTACCTCAGCCCGCTCCTTGCCTCCTCGATGACGTGACTCCGGCTGTGCGTCTGCAGCCATGATCGTCGTAGAAGGCTCTCGCGCGGCCGATCGGCTCAGGCCAGGGCGGCCATTAGCTTGATGACGTGATGGTGCGTTCTGCTCCTTTGCTGCGCTCGCTCCGTAGTCGGTGGCCCTCTCGCGGGCCGCAGGCGCGTCCTCGCTCCTGAAGTCCTGTTCCACTAAGGCAATGCCGTTGTCGTTGGTAGCGAAAGAATCTTTCGTCACCGCAGCGCTGGGTGCCCGCAAGGCCCCTTGCAGGGGTGCGGCAAGGTGATCCGGATCCGGCTCCTCTTCTCCGCCCGGGGTTTCAGCTGGCGACACGAAAGATTCTTTCGCCGATGCATTCGCCTCTGGCGATTGCACCTTTCGAGGGGTGGTTTTGTGCGCGAAAGCATCGGCCACGACCCGCTCAGATTGGTTTCCGAAAGTCTCCCTAGCGATCTCCTTAGGTAGCTGCACCGCTAGCGGTGAGCCAGCTGGTACATCGCTCAGACCCGCGGCGGCGGCATTCTTGAGCAGGCGATCGAAGGAAAACTCATCGGCCGCGATAAGCTCATTGGGTATCGTCAAACCGGCCACCGCCGGCGAGGCAGCCTGGCGATCAGCGATTCGATCCTTGAAACGCACCAGGTCGAGCGGTGATACCTCTTCGACTGCTTGGCTCGTCTGCACTGGAGCGCCGGAACCTTGCAGCTGGCGGTCAGGAATGTCCATTCCGACCAACTGAAGGACTTCGTCATCGATGTCTCCATAGTCCGCCGCATAGACGCCGTCTCCGTAGCGGACGGCCGGCGCCTCATCCTGTGCAGGCCCAATCTTAGCGGGAGTGGCCTCTACCACCGCCCTGGCGGCCGAAGCGGTAGCCTGCAGGTCCGCTTGCGTTCCAGCTCGATCTGGGGAGCCGGCCATTTCGCGTTTTGCGTCCGTAGTCGAACTCGACGCGGATCGAGCTTGCTCAGCTGCCTCTTTTCCTTTCAGCTTCTTCCCCGTTGCGCTCACCTTTCCGCCTGGAGACTCGATACGCACGCCTGCAATTTGCAGATGCGGCTGTCCAGTGGAGTGACCGACATTGATCTTCAGGCCGCCTGAGGCAGCGGGCTCGAGGACAACCGCTGCCTTCGGCGCTACCTGGTTTTTCTGCGCAACGTCCGCCTTCTTGGCCGGCACAATCTCCGGCGTTTTAGCGGGACTGACATTTGCCTTGGGAGCAGCGGCAGGAGCTGCAGCGCTTCCTTGCATCGGTGAGTCGGCGCCGACCTGATGGGAATCATCCTCCTGCACCGGACCCAGAACTGCACCAGCACCGGTCTGTCCCGGGAACTCATACCTGATCTCACTGGGCGCCGCTCCCACGGTGCCGGCGGTCGATGCGGGAATGCCATCGAAGCGGAACAGCGCTTCAGGATTCGTGAGCTTGATGCACTTCAAGACGATGGGCTTGTCGCGGCCGACGTTGATCTTGTCGACTTTGACGGGCCAGTAAATCGAGCCGTCTGCCGCCGCCTCGACGACCTTGTGATCAAGCAGAATGCCACCTAGAACGTCGGCACTGCGAGGGATGGCCTTTACGCCCTGCGTCTGCAGATACTCAGCGATCTCAGTGGACGCCTGAGGCCAAACGACGAAGACGTGGCCGCCCAACACCCATACCCGGTGACCAGGTTCGTTCACGAGCCAATCCTTCTGGCCCAGGAAGTGAATCATGGTGTCCAGGACGAAGGCGGGAATGGGTACGCCGGTGCCCATGCCGAACTGACGTGATGCGTCGCCGCCGTGCTTCTGCATATCCAACTCGACGGATTTCGAGTCTGCGCCAGCGACGATGGTAGCGAGCCGTTTGCTATCGTCGCGGCCGGACATGGCATTGACCATTTCGCTGTAGATGTCCGGCCCGCTCTCGCGCAACCAAACGAGCAGCTCCTGGGGAAGGAACCGTGCGATTAGGGTGGCCGATAGGTCCCGGTGGACGTCATGCCTATCCGGGTTCCAGGTCAGGTAGTAGCGATCAATTCCGTTCGCCTGTGCCCAGGCGGGTATAGGTGGGCCCATCGGATCCCAGCGGCGATCGCCACGTTCGTCAGCGACGACGACGTCACTGAGCACTTTCCCAAGATCGTGCATCAGCGCCGCGATGACCGCCGCCACGTACCAGCGGTTCTCCCGCACGAGGCGCTGAGCGGGAAAAAGCGAGTAATCGAAAGCAGTGCACTTGCAGCTGTTGAAGGCGAACATCGCCACCTCAAGCGAATGGGCAAGCAAGCCGCCCGGGCCTCGGTGGTGATGAGATTGCGAAGCCGGCAGCAGGTGGACGAAGTCCGCGAACGATTCAAATACGGGAAGAAGCATCCGATCGAAGCTACCGGCGGGCATGCGAACGCCGCTGGCGAGTTTCTGCATTGTCGCCCTGTGGGGCTTGAGGAGCTGGGCGCCCGGTATTCTGGCTGGCCATCCTCGTTGGAACGGCGGGTACCGTAGCAGCGCCTCATCGCCGGCCTGGATGAACTGCTGGATCTCCGGAGCGCTGACATCCAGCTCCTGGATGTCGCGGATGCTAAGCAGCGGCTGAGCGGCAATCGCCTTAGGCGCGAAAAGTCTTTTCCAAAAACGCATGATGATCTCCGGTCTGAAGGCATCATGCGGCCGAGCTTCGCTGTCGAGTTGCCAATTGCAGCCCATTGACGGCGCGGATAGCAGGCCAAGGCCAGTCAGCGTTCCAATAGGCTCAAGGCTCAGTCAGCATGAGTCTTGCCATGAACGATCGCACCAGAGCTTCCGCCCGACGTCGCCGCGCCTCAACCCTCGACGACGACTCACTCCGCGCGGCCCATCAGAGCATTGCCGCCGGCACCCAAACCCTTGGGGACATCGCTGATTTGGTCAAGGTAACCCATAGCAGGTCGCCTTCGCGCACCACGGATCGACCCGGCGAAGCGCCAGTAGCTGCACTTGGTACCAAAGGCCTTAATTCGGTGCTATCGAACCTCCAGCAGGTGCTTGGAATCTCGCCAACGCTGCTGACAATCGCTGCCGCCGGGAGCATAGCGCTTGGGGTGATGATCGGGGTGTGGAGCTACGGCACCCCTCTCTATACGTTCTTCTTCAGCCGATAGCCGGGAATCTCCCGGCCAGACGCAGTACCTAGGCGCTATTTGCCGCGCATGCATTTTCCACGCAATGACGGCGGCACTCCGTGGGGCCCACCCTTAGCTACCAGCTCCCACTCTCGCTCGGTAAGCGCCATACCGGCGCCGGCGCAGAATTTCCGGTAGGCAACCAGATATTCTGCCTCGGTCGCCGGGGAGACAGGCTTAGAGATGGGCGTAGAGGGTGGCGGCACGACGGTAAGCGCCTGGTCGATCGCCCGGTTCACACCGCTGTTGACGGCAGTGACCAGCACGCTGCTGCCCGTACCAGTCGCCTGGTTGGGGTTCTGCAGCGCGAGATAATTGCCATGGGTGGTCATGACCATCTCTTCGCTGCCCATCACATGCTGATAGGCCGGCTTACGCAGCGCCGCGCCACCGCGCCCGTCGTGCCCCCAGCTGCTATAGAACTCGTGGGCGAGACGGACCGGAACGTAGGTGGTCGGCAGCGGCTGTACACCTTCAGTCTTCGACTGGCTCGTGCAGGAAGCCGCGAGGGCGGCGAACGCTGCGAAGACGATTTTCGAGAAACGCATCGGGACTCTCCCTGAACAGTTCAGGAGAGCCTAAATACCCAGGTGCCTGGGTAGGCTCGAGTTCACGCCCAAAAAGGGCGGGATTGGCAGCTTGCATTCCAACAATGCGGGATAGGGTATGCGGGTAGATACAGAGTGAGATCGGAAAATTGAAGAGTACGCGCGCGGACGCTGGGATGTTCCTGTTGGGCTTTGCGGCGGTGGCCATACCAGGCACCTGTTACCTGCTCAGCCTGCCCTATGGCGACAATGATTCCACCGTCGCGACAGTGATCGTCGCTCAATTTATCTCCGGTTTCGTTTTCCAATATGCCTATCGCCAGATCAAAGCACGGCGCGCTGCACGCACGGGGAGCAAGTGATGACCTATCTCGAGGAAGAGTTTGAACCGGCGGATCCGGGTATCGAAAACTTGGAAAGTTTCTGCGAAAAAATCGAAGCAGAGACGCCCAACGCGGTGGGATCGACCCAGCTGAAATGGCTGGATCCGGCCCTGATCGAGGAGGAGCCAGGCTTTGCTCTCCGGAATTACGAGGAGCCGCGGGTTCAGGCGCACATCGCCAAGCTGGTCAAGGCGTGGCACGCGTGCAAGCAGATGGAGCCGATCAGGGTAGAGGTAAAAGGGGGCCGCTGCTTCCTGCGAAAAGGCGGCTGCCGACTGCGCGCTGCGCTTATCGCAAGAGAACAGGGCGCGATGATCAGGCGTGTCGCGGTGATCGAAGTTCGCGAACGCGGAGCCCGATCGACGGTGCACCTGCTCAACTCCGATGACCATCTCAGCCTGACACCCATCGAGCGTGCGCAAGGCTATCAACGGCTGCTGGACGAACGCTGGTCCACCGCGGAGGTAGCCACCGAAATCGGCAAGACCGCGGTTCATGTGCGAGACGCCGTCGCCCTGCTTCGTATGCCTAGCGCGGTGCAGCGAATGATTGCGGATCGGGTAGTGAAGCCTCACCTCGCCCTCGACGTCTGGCGCCGGTACGGTGAGCAAACCGAAGAAGTACTGCTGCAGGCGCAGGAGCGCGCGCGCCTCGAATGGCAGGCGTTAATCGAGGCCGATAGTGCGACAAAGCCAGCAGCCAAGACCGTGCAAACACCTGCCGCTGCGCCCGAAATCCCTATCACCAGTCGCCACCTGCAGGTGCCAACCCGTCGGTTTGGTAAGAAGTTCGTCACTGAACTCACGCATCACATCGCGGGGCTGGCCCAGCAGTTTCGCGCGAATGCCGTGCCAGACCCGCAGAATGACCGCGTTGCCCTTCATCTATCCACGGCCGAGTACCAGGCGTTCCTGGAGTTGTCTGCCCAGGCTGCGGCCCATCTGTCCCAGCCAGGTACGGAAAGTGGCAATGAGCTGATAGCAGTGGCCGGCGGCAAGCCTGCAGCTCAAGCCGCCGCCCACTGAGCATCCGCGATACGAACGAGCTGCACAGCGGTTAGGCTGAGCTACCTAGCCCCTTTCCCCTCGGACACTGGGTTTTCTTGCTGCACCCCGCGCATACCGGAGGCTGAGGGCAAGTAGGCCTGGCTGCTAGACCTTCGCGACGCAGCATCCAATACCGATTCCACAGCGCGATGACCTCCCGCGTCGAAAGCAGGCTGACCTCAATGTAGGTTGTGCCGTGAGGCGTGACGCACCGGATAAAGGCGGTACTGGCGACAGGATAGTTCTGCCCTGCGAATACGCTCGCTTGCCGCGCAAGGATCGTGGCGTAGACGCTCAGCTGAACCACGTCTTTGGCGAAAACGCGAGCCTGCTTGCGCCGCTTCGTGTCTACCAGGATCAACCAGCCGCGGGCGAGGAATACCTGGTCGACCTGCCCGTGGAGCGGTACGGGTACATCGGTGGCGATTTTGCGCTCCGACAGTAATAGCTGCGCACCCTGCAAGAGGGGCGGAAGAGGCTCTCGCCAGCCTCCCTGAATAGCTGCCATTTTTCAACCCTCATAGCGTTCATTTCCAGGGTATAGGCATATTTGAAAATGCAACTACCTCCGATAACGCCAGGTGTCGGTTGCCGAAATAAATGCGACACAGCACTCGCGAAGTTCTAAATCTGCGGCACTCGGTTTTCGAAATAGCTGCGACTGTCCGCGACAATTAATGCGGCCGGACTAGGTTTTACTGGCAATAGCTGCGACTGCCTACGACATTTTCCGTGAACACTGCGAAATCGGTAGTGATAGGCTTCCTAGGAGGCCTATTGCCGACTCTCTAAGGATCGATCCCGATCCGCGTTCAATCCCAACAGAGAGTCCTGCCATGAATCCCCGTCGTGCTGCATCCCTTCGCCCTGGACAGTTCAAACATTTGGTACGAGTAGCGTCCGTATCTGGCCGTATGCCAGAGCGTGACGTGTTGCTGGTCTGGATCACCCACACCACAGGCGTGAGGGTCACCGAGCTGGCCCAGCTGGAGGTCGCCGACGTGCTCTTTCCAAGCGGGGCTGTCCGGCCCGAACTGTACTTGCGACCCTCGATCACGAAGGGCTGCCGTGCGCGCAAAGTGTACCTGACGCATCCCCGGTGCCTGGTCGCTCTGGAGCAATGGCTTGCGCTGCGCCAAAGGCGCCGCTGGGGACTTTCGGGTGCCGCCGAATATCGAGGGTTACGCCCTGATTCGAAACTGATTCTTACCCACAAGGGTCAGGCATTTGAACTGGCGTTCAAGCATCGGATCTTGGAAGGCGGGGCGGAGGTGTACCGGGCCTGTGACGCGCTGCAACAGACGTTCAGCCGCATCTACCGGCAAGCGGGTATCAAGCATGATTCATCGCACAGCGTTCGGCGCACGCTGGCCGCCACGGTGCTGGCTGCGACTGGCGATGTGGACATTGTTCAAACGATTCTCGGGCATGCCCAGCTCGACCACAGCAAGCCTTACCTGGCGATAAATGCGGACACTATACGGCGAGCCTTTGAAGTAGCTTTGTAGAAACTATGTTTCTACATTGGTGCTTGCGCATAGAGTGGCAAGTATCTACAATGGCTATACATTACGGAGGTGCTTATGGAAGTCAAAGTTCAGCAGTGGGGCAACAGTGCGGCGATTCGTCTGCCGGCTACCGTGCTCAAGCTCATGAAGTTGGTCAGCGGCGACGTTCTGAAATTGGACGTGTCTGCCGAGGTTATGACGCTCAAGCCGGCGAAAGCCAAGCCGCGTTATCAGTTGGCGGACCTGATGCAGCAGTGCGACTTGTCCGCGCCGGAGCCGGCAGAGCTTGCGGGTTGGAATGCCATGAAGCCGGTAGGTCGTGAAGCGTGAAGCGAGCCAAATTCAACCGTGGCGACATTGTGCGGGTGAACCTGAACCCCACCGAGGGGCGAGAGCAGCAGGGCGATTTTCGCCCAGCGTTGGTACTGACTCCAGCGGCCTACAACGCCACCGGGCTGGCAGTGATCGCACCGATCACCCAAGGGGGCGACTTCGCCCGGTACGCCGGTTTCGCCGTGACCTTGAGCGGAAGCGGCACCGAAACTCAAGGTGTGGTGCTGTGCAACCAGATTCGCACGGTTGACCTTGAGGCTCGCGGCGCCAAGCGCGTGGAGGCGGTGCCCGAGGTCGTAATGGACGAAGTGCTGGCCCGTGTGCAGGCACTCTTTGAGTAAGGAAAACGAAATGAACGCAGAGATGCTCAGCGCTTGGGATCGTTTGAACAATGCGATCAAGGCGCTTCTGGTAGCGCAGCCGGCTGGGATGAGTTCCGCAGCCGCGGAGCTAGCCAGCGCCCGCCTCGCATACGAAGCGCTAGTTCAAGCCGCCGCTCTGTCTCAGATCAAGTAGGAAAATGGATAGGAAATCTGGATGGCCATATTCGACGAAGTGCGGAGTCAGCTCCAGGAGCTATTGAATCTTGTGATCCAAGACGAGCAATACACCGCGGCCGTCGCTCATGGGGTGATCCAGGCAGACCAGGTTACTGCCGATGCACATCACCGGCGGGCTACTCGCATCAACGAGCTGAAGCGACATTTCGGGCTGAAATGAAGGAGACAGCCATGCCCATCCATAGCCAGTACGAACCGTTCGCCGAGATCATCCGACTCGCCCTGGCCGAGCGCCGGGCATCACGAGAGAATCTTGAGCGGCACCCGGAGCACAAAGTGCCTCGTTACGCTGTACGCATGTGCGAGCAGTTGACCCGGGCCATCCATAGCGCCGGCAATCACAGCGTGACGCTGGCCGAGGTGGTTCGTCTGGAGACCAGCTGCACAGGAGCTGACTACCATTGCAAACTCGCGCTGCGGGCCAGTCGCCTCGCGCACAGCGCCGCTGCTTAGGAAAGACGAGCATAGGCGAACGTAGCGACTTCGGGATATCTGATTGTCAGCTTAGGCACTTGTGCCTAATTCTTGAATAGGCACAAGTGCCTAAACGAATGGAGCACCATGGATAACCGTGCCCGCTTCCGGTTGCTGCTGGAACAGCATTCAATCACACAAGACAAGGCCGCAGAACTGGTGGCGTTCGCTACTAAACGGCCATGCTCGGTGCGCGCCGTGAGGTCGTGGGTGGCAAAGGAAGACGCGAAGTCGAAAAGGCCATGCCCCGATTGGGCACTGGCGGCGCTGGATAGAACCATCACTGCCATCCAGAAATACAACGCCCAGCGCGAAGCGGAAGAGTTGGCTAAAGCAAATGCCAGCGCCGCCGGCCACGAATAGGAAAAACAACGATGGTAACGGAGGTGCTGAATGGCTGGAAACTCTCAACTTGAGGTGACCCTTCAGCGTGCCCAAGAGCGGGTAGGGCGTGTCGTAGGTGCGTTGACCGAGCGGGATGCTGACCACTTCGAGTCCGAGGCAATGGGGTATCTGTCCGCCCTTCGCGACGAGCAGCTGCTACCAGATGGTCACATTGACCGCCTGATGATCGACCTGCAGCGCGCTCGGCAGGCATGGCGTAAGCGTGCCTAACTCATAGGAAACCACGATGAAAAATACTCCAGTAGGTACATTCGTCATTGGCGCGGAGTCGCGATCCAGTGGCAAAGGCAAAAGCCCTTTGAGTGATGCTCAGGCGAAGGCAGAGGTCATGCTTTCCGAATACCGGCATGCTTTGAATGACGGCCTAGGCGCAGCCGAGGGTGAAGCGTTCGAACTCGCGTGCCTGCACTATCTTGGCGACCACAAAAATGTGGGAGTTGCATGGATGGTTTCGCAGCAACGCATCTATCTGCTTTTTGGCGGTGCAGATCGACCCGAACCCGAGTACGAGCCGACTTGGTTGCTGGACATGGCCAAAGAGCTAACCCTGTTCCTTCGCACGTTCGTAGTGCCGGATCAAAAATCGGCCGGGACAACGTTTTGGGGTGGTGTGAATCATGGGCCGATTGTCTCCTATCGGTTCAAGCTTGCCGACTCGCCTGCAAGCCTCAACGTCTAGGAAATCACTATGTTCATTGCATCACCAGAAACAGCGCTGCGTTTTGCTCAGAAAGAGGATGGCAAGCTCGAAGACGGGCTTCACTACTGGTTCCGCATGCAGCGCGAAGGCGTAGCTGACTATCTCAAGAACCGTGACGCGCAACCGTCTGAAAGCCAACTCTGCTCTGCTGCTGAATTTCTTGCGGAAACCACAGGCCTTGTTTGGTCTGTAGCGCAGGTCAGTGAGGTGCTGAGCCTTTACCCGCGGGCACGGATCAGTCTTGCTGTTAATGGCGAGGCTGGCGATGCGCTCTCTTTTGCCGCAGCACATTTCTTCCTTGGTACATCATGGCCGACCTTTGGCGACAAAGTAGACATAACTGCGTTCGTTAATCTGCTCCAGCAGCAGGCGCTGCTCATGGGCTACTTGAAAGCCAACTGATCACGGAAACCGCCTGCCCCATCAGCCCGCCCAGTGCGGGCTAAGCCCGTAAAGAGAGACGCTTTTTGCTCCCCAGGATCGACAGGAACAGGCCGTGGCAGAAGCAAGAATTGTAATCGAAGGTACTGCACTCACTGACGCGCAGGCGATGACTGTACGACTCGCGCTTGATGCATTTCGTGAACGTCAGCAGCACGAAGGGCTTGGCGACGATGATCGCGGTCGCGCCATGTCGTCGGCCTACGCAAAGTGCGCTGACGAAGTGCTCACCTTGATCCATCAGAAGTTGTAGGAATTCGCCCGGCTGTTGCATGCCGGCGCGCAACACCACGCAACAGGAAAAAGAACCATGACCTTCAGCACATTTGGAATCCGTCAGCCTTTCCCATCCTCGTAGTCGCATCTATTTCCAAAATTCCCGCAATAATTTGGGAAACCGACACCAGGGTCTAGTTGCGCCGCTTGCGTTTTACCATCCGCTGATAGACTGACCTCCTACCAAGTAGCGCGAGCACGCTCATGAGCAGCAATCACACCGTGAAAAAGGCTAGGGCTTCTGTGTCCGCAACGGATCTGGCAAAACTTGGCTATTGCGAATTGATGATCCTGCTGGGGCCGGGCATGGACGATTCGGATCAGGCTAATCAAAAGATCGCAGCGGGGAACCAGGAGCATGAACGGTTCCACCTTCGTGCAGTGCTCAATGCGGGTAGCAAAGAGGAATACGAGCGTCTCTGCCAAACACTGGCGAGTCGAACATCCGCTAAAAGGAATCGGCCTACCCGCTAACAGATTCGCCTGCGAAGCGACGTAATACCGGAGGCACTGCACTACGACGTATTTGGAGCCTATGAAATGGGCCACCGTGAATCACTGGCTCGGAGCTATCAAGCTCCAGTGCGACTTTAGAGCCGGCTTTTACCCAGGAGCGCAAAGGGCCAATCGCGGACTCGATAGAGTAAACGCTGCCGTCTAAGGAGGCAGACGCCTGCACGTAAGATGACTGGTGCCACCGGCCGGGCAGACCCGTGACAACGCCCAAAACTATCCCGCTGGCATTTGGGATGATAAAGCCCTGCCCCCTGTACCGTGGGTATAGGCCGCTCACGTAATCGAACGTCCAGCAGCTGCCGAGGTGCCTCTCGCTCAATGGCTGTTTTGACAGGATCTCGATGATGAGGTCGGCGCTGCTGTCATAGTCATCGGCCGGAGAGTGCCACGCAGCGCTGCACAAGGCTTGGTAACCTCTTCTATTGGCGGGTGTGTCCAAATATCGCCCGATGCAGAAGATCGTGGTGGCGATAGTCG
The DNA here is from genome assembly GCF_013277805.1 of Pseudomonas sp. MS15a(2019). Lineage (NCBI taxonomy): Bacteria > Pseudomonadati > Pseudomonadota > Gammaproteobacteria > Pseudomonadales > Pseudomonadaceae > Pseudomonas > Pseudomonas sp. MS15a(2019). The sequence continues at coordinate 104,617 of NZ_VBTN01000015.1, read as the reverse complement.
CGACCAGCGCAAAAAGTATCGCAAGCCCTCCAACCAATACTAGGCCAGGAGCGGGGACAGGGCTCAGCTTTATCCAGGCGACGCAGGATGCTCCCAAAAGGCCAATGGTTATGACTGGCCGCATCGCTTTACTTATATCCGCAAATATTCGGATCAACATATCCATCGGATTTCCCTTTGTGCGTTACATACCAGCGAACACCATCTTGATAGGCGGGCGCGAGATCCTTACCCTGACCTATCATCTTTACTACACCTGCTGCCATTAGGGCCTGCGGTGTTGGAGCATCGTAGAGTGCTACCTTCACCCACTTAGCAGCCTTTTGGAGCGCAGGATCATCTTGCGACGCCTTGAGTATCACCACCGCTAAATCAGCGGCGGCTTGGTAGTTACCCCCATACACTGCCAACATTAGAAAGGCCTTCCCGCGCGCTGGATCTTCTTCAAACCAGCCGTTGCCCGACAGATACATCCGAGCCAACGTTACCGCCGCGACAGCGTCGCCATTACACGCGCGATCACGAAAACGAGCGGCCTCTAAAGCATCAGCGTCCTCGCTATAGGATCGGTGATCCTGCAGCTCGAAGCCGGTGTTGTGACTGGTTGGAGCGGCATGGGCGCCTGAATGAGTCGGGACAAAACCGAGGGCCAACACCCATAGGCGCAGGGCCACATGTGAAGTGCCACCGAGACGCCGGACGGTGCCAGTAAAGCGCCTCGCTACGCCTGACCTGATAAATCCTCGCATAGCGTCACTGGCCCTAGGGAAAACCAAATCCTACCCCAGCGCCCTCACGCGTCTTTCGCGATTCACGCCTGCAACGGGGTGGAACTCGGCGCCTTGACGGCCGGGTAGCCCATAGCATTCCTGAACCTACGAAGGAGATGCAGCGATGGCGTTTGAGTGGACACCCGAGCAATTGGCTTTCCATGAGTGCAAGGCGCCGCGCATACGCGTGAAAGCCTTTGCTGGGGCCTCCAAGACGACTTCGCTCGAGGGCTATACCAAGCGGTATCCCCGGTTGAGATTTCTGTACGTCGCCTACAACAGGAGCATTGCAGACGAGGGCAAGGCACGATTTCCGTCCAATGTGAAATGCATGACCTCCCATCAGCTGGCCTTCAAGGCAGTAGGCCGGCGTTTTCAGCACAAGCTCGGTGCCTCGCTGCGCCCGGCAGACATGCGCGCCGTACTGGGCACCAGTGACTGGGCCTTCATCAACGCGGTCATCGCTACGGTCAATGCGTACCTTTGCAGTGACCGGGAGGACTTCCACGAGGACCACCTGCCGCTTTTTAACGGACGACCTATTGTCGAGATGCCGCCGGCGTTCATCGCCGAGGTGTTCCTGCAGGCCAGGGAGGTCTGGCGACGCATGATCGATCCGGAGGATACGACCGTGCCGCACCTGCACGACGCCTACCTCAAGCTCTACTACCTGAGCAAACCGGACCTGGGGGACCGCTTCGATGTCATCCTTGCGGATGAGGCACAGGATCTGAACGGCATAACGCTCGGGCTCATCAAGAATCAGTCGTGCCGGGTGATATTCGTCGGAGATCCTCACCAGTCGCTCTATGCGTTCCGCGGCGCCGACAACGCCTTGTCCGATCCGGATCTCGATGACTCCGTCGATCTCTATTTGACCAAATCCTTCCGCTTCGGGCCGGCGGTGGCCACCGTGGCCAACATCATCCTGAGCTACAAGGGCGAGCAGCTGAAGATCGTCGGCGCTGGCCAGCCTACGCAGATCAAAACGCAGCTCGACGAGGGCGTTCGAGGGGCCGCGTATCTCTGTCGGACGGTCTCCGGAGTCATCATGACGGCGCTGGAGTTCGCCCCACAGGGCAGAACCCTCTACTGGGTCGGCGGCATCGAGGCGTACCAGATTGGCGACTTGGAGGATCTGGTCTGGTTCAGCCAGGGAAAGACCGACAAGGTCAGGTCGAAGCGTCTGCTGAAGGACTTCCCTGACTGGACCTCGTATCTGACCATGGCCAAGGAGAGCAAGGACCGCGAGATGGCGAGGCTCATCAAGGTGGTGGGTCTCTTCCCAGACATCGAGAAGCGACTGGCGCGCCTGCGGACGCTGACACAGAAGGATGAAAAGGACGCCGACGTCATCCTATCGACTGCGCACCGCTCGAAGGGTCTCGAGTGGAAGCATGTCTACCTGGGCGAAGACTTCCCCGATCCCCTGGATCCTGAGCTCCCGCCGGATGCGCGCCGTGATGAACTCAATCTGCTGTATGTCGCTGCGACGCGAGCAAAGCATCAGCTGGCCATCAACTCCGTCATCTTGGGGATCATGCGGGATTACGAGCGAAGCCGTCGGCGGGCGCTCGAGCATCAGATGCTGGCGATCGAGTAGCTGGCCAACACTCCATTTAGCACCGTGGTTTAGAGGCACCGGCCAGGACCCGTCCCCCCGTCGCTTTCTGCACAACCCACCTGGGCATCGGTTTGCTGGCCTGGCGGCGCAGGGTGAGCGCGCGTCTACCGGCCAGCGGCCCGACGCGGCAACGCACGCCCCAACACAACGGGTCGCGTTCCTGCGCTTTTAGCCGGTGATGACCAGGGCGCCTGCAAAGGCGCCCTGGTCATCACCCCGGGCGTCATGCTCGAGTCAATCTCGAGTGCTTCGTGTCAGGCGGGCAGGAGGGCATCTGCGACCTACTTCGCTGGCTGCGCGGAATCGGCTGCCGAGCCGAAGCCGAGGATCTTGCGCGAAACCTCATCGCCCTGGTCCTGGGGCTTCCCCTGCGCCTTGTCCGCTTCAGCCTTCGCCGCTGCCTGTTCAGCTGCCAGCATCCGTTTCATGATCGTCACGAAGGCGCTGATCGGCTGGGCGCCGGAAACGAACTCTTTCTCGCCCGTCAGGTTGTCGATGACGATGGTGGCCGGCGTACCGGTAGCACCGATCTTTTCGCCCATGCGGATGTGATCTGCAATACGGTCCTTCACCTTGCCGCTGCTGATGCACTGATTGAAGACCTTCATGTCAGCACCGAGGCGCGACACTAGCCCGGGCAGATCCTTCACACCGCCGCCATTGCCGGCCGACTCTTCGAAAATCTGATCGAGGATCACCCAGAAGCCACGATTTCCCTTCTGCTCCGCGTAGCATTCGGTCGCGATCGCCTCATCGGTTGCAGCAGGGTTATGGAAGCCCAGCGGCATATGGCGCCACTGCCAGTTCACCGCGCCATTGGACTTGTCCACGATCTCCTTGAGGCTCGGGTGCAGCCGCTTACAGAAGGGACACTCCAGGTCGGAGAATTCGGCAAGCGTGAAGCGGGCCTTGAGGTCGCCATAGACTCGCGCGTCGTTTGGCACCTGGTCCGCCGCCCGCCCGTAGCGAGCAAATTGTGCGTCGACCCAAGCTTGCTTCTCGGCTCGCTCCTTGGCGAACACACCCGTCTCGATGCCGGCCGTGATCTTGCGGTCTAGGTAGGCTTGCCCGCTGGTCCAAAACACCCCAAGGGTTACGAGCTGAGATACGGCAACGGCAGACGCAAGGGTGATGAGGTGGTTTCTAAGTGAGGTTTTCATGGGCGACCCGGCTATGTGATTTGCCGTCTACCCTAAAAAATCCGCCTCGCTCGGCGAGCTCCATTCCACCCACAAATGGGCGCGAACCCCAAATAACGCTCTAGCGACGGTTTTTTCGACGCGTCCACTCACTGCACTGCGTCGGACGCGACATGCGAAGTGCACGCGGTTGGACCGCGCCCCTGCGCTGACCGGAATGGCCGAGCAGCCCACGGTAGGCTTGCAGCGCAATGGCCAATGGACCAGATCCTAGGTATCCCGAGGCTGTTTCGACATGATATCGAAGCACCATGACTTCCAGCGGGGCTTCGCTCCACGACTGAGTACCGAACGCTTGAGCTCTTCCCCCTAAAACGGCTAGTCGGTCGGAGGCCAGTAGCTGGCCATCCAGAACAGCAAATAGGCAGACGAATTGCTGGCCGAAAGCGGCTAAAGCCGACGTTATGCTCGACAACCGCTCAGACTCACGCCACTGCCGAGTTTGTAATTCTCGGTACCGAAAAATCGTGGCCTGCGACAGCCCCTTTCCCTGCCCTTGAGCATCGAGCATATTGAGCTCACGCTCGATCTGGCGCAAAGCCTGGTGCACAGACTGATGCCGGGCCGCTAGAGCGCGCACTTCTTTTTTCAGTAGAAAAAAAGTATTGAGATGTTGGCGAAGATGCATCGCACAACTCCTAGCTGTTTCCTGTTGCATAGCAATAGGCTCTTTAGCCTGCTGTGTTCAGGCTTGCGATCAGCGGCCCCTAATAAAACGAAGCCGCTTGCTTCGCATTAGTAGGCGGCGGCGGGGTTCGTCCCATCAGGCAGATAGAAGGCCATATCGTTGGGCAAATGCTCGCGCAGTGCGGCGGCGAAGTCTGCAGCGTTTACCTCACCAAGATTTGCACCAATCATCTTACCCACGCCGCTACCCACTTCGGAGTAAAATGGTATGGCTACCAAGTGCGCGGGATAGCCGCCCCGGTCCACCGGCGCATAGCCGTCGACGAGATAGCCTCCCTTCGTTCCGATGAAGATTTCGCCGAGCTTGCTGCCGGTCGGAGTTTTGACAAAGCCATCTCGTACTTGAGCAAACTCGAGCTTTTGCACGCGGACGGTGGGTTGCAACGTAGCGTTGACTACGTCATTCAACTTTGAAGCGCATCGGACCCCGGCCTGCTCGAGAGTACTGGTTTCGCTTTTTTTCTCGAAGCAGAACATAAAGCCCATTTTGGTTCGCGGATCGAAGCCGTTATCGCCGAGGACTGTGAGCGCCAAGCCAGCAGCGCCCACTCCACCACCGATGGCATTGAACGCGATCATCGAACCATCGTTGTTATAGCCCGCACTGGGCCGTGCCGTTGCACTGATGGCTTGCTTGACTTGATCAGGCGATGCTTGCTGTAGATAAGCATTGCGTACTCCACCCGGCCCAATCTGAGCGAAACTCGGCATCCCAAGTACGGCAAAGAGCTTATCCGCGGCAGTCGCGTTAGGGGCGAACTGCAAGGGCTTTTCGTTCGCAATTTTGAGCGTAGGGTTTTCTGTTTTCCAAGGTCTAAACACCGGAGTAGTAAGCTCCGAGGCCGCAACAGGCTTCAAATCTTGGCCTTGGGTCGCACAGCCAGTTGCAGAGGCTACTACGACCGCAATCGCGGCCAGCCGAACAGTCTTCATACCGATACTCCTGTGTTGGTGTTAAGCATGAAATCACGCTTTTCCAGGAACGCAACCCCAATCTTCACCCGTCATAGGCAGTGGCCTTGGTTTCAACGCCTTAAAACAAATTTAATTATGATTTGCTCTAGTCATAACTATGTGAAAAGGCTATAACGGCAGCCACAGCCTAATCTTGAGGAGATCACGATGTCCCTGATCCAAGAATACCGCCAGACCGAAGCCGCTATTGCGGAATTGCAGCAGCGCCTTGAACAGCTGAATACCGACGAACGTCTGCAGAAAGAACTCGATTTCGAGAAGAAACTGCGAGCGCTGCTCGGCGAGCATAACAAGTCGCTGCGCGACGTCATTGCAATTCTGGACCCCAACGCCGGCTCTGCCGCTGCCAGCAAGTCCAAGAGCAACTCGGGCGCAGCCCCGCAGCAGCGCCGGGCGCGTACGCTCAAGCGCTATAAGCACCCCGAAACCGGTGAAGTCATCGAAACTAAGGGTGGCAACCACAAGCTTCTGAAAGCCTGGAAGTCCGAGCACGGTGCCGATACCGTCGAAAGCTGGCTCCAGAGCGAGTAATCACGCGGACCGACGCCGGCGGGCCTTGTGCGGCACCGCCGGCGCTGTCATTATCGGCGCTCTTGATCCAACCCCTGTGGCTTGGATGCTTCACCAGCTGCTTCGCAGCACCCTCCCCCTCGTTTGGCTCTCCTGGGCCATCTGACCCGCTGTAAGAATCTTTCATCCAGCTCGGTTGCCGATCACTCAGCTGATCCTTGGCCGAATTGTCGCGTGCGTATCGTTTGCCACGCGCCCCGGTTTCATACGTCCAGAAGGCGGCCACTGCCATAAGTGCTGGGAGCTCTACTTCGGTAGAGGTCCTGTCGCATAGCGAAAGAATCTTTCGCTATGCGACGGTGGGGCCAGCAGACGGTGCCCCGGGTGATCTTTACCTACAAAACAGCTGCAGTTGCAGAGATGGTGCGAGGGTTCGCTACATCCGATCAGGATCTCCTGTCGGAACGGGCAAACCCGCCTCCACCCTGCACTGCAGGGCCCAGGCGACTGGCGCATCAGGCTCCAACACTGTTCCGCGAATACGGAGCAGCAAAAACCCGGCTCATGGCCGGGTTTTTTTTCGCACGCAGAAAGGTGCTATCGCGGGTGTGAGTCGGTGATGTCCCGCGCGGCTACGGCGATCAGGCAGCAGTAGAACAGCCAGCCACCGATGCTTACCAGGAGCAGCGCGACACCAAGCCAGTTGCTGGTGGCATCCAGCGCTCTCGCTGTCGCCTGCAGGGTCACTCCGCACAGCGTCAGCAGCCGCATCGGGCCGAGCACGAGCTTCTGCGATTTGCTGAGCTGCGCCTGAACGGCCCGCGCGGAAGACCATGTCTCTCGACCGGCCATGACCGCAGCCACCAGGTACGGCTCGAGCCGGCCGCCCATGATGACGAAGAGCGGCATCAGGCTCAGCTGCTGTTCCACCGCGGTGGTGTAGAGCATCACAAGCAGCGGGCGTTTCTCCGCGCTGAAGAGGTCCAGCGGCAAGGTGGTGAGGGGTAGCGCCCCGCGCTTCCAGGCGCCGATATCGGAGCCAAGCATCGCCAGGACCGCCAGCGCATTCAGCGCAATGCCGATGACCAGGGCGAGCGGCGCCGCTACCCGAAAGAAATTACGCCAAGGCGACCCGGCACCTATGGCCGTGCCCAAGACGGGGCGGTCCCCGAGCATCCCTGCACGCCGAAGTGCGAGCGCCAGCACCAGGAAAATCAACGGCGAACACAGGCTGGCCAGGTGGAACGCCGCTTTACCCAAGATGAGCAGAATGCTCACCGTGGTGAACGCTGCCAGCAGCGTCAATGCGACAAAGGCGGGTAGCACCTGCACGAATAACGGGACAGCCTGCTTGATCCATCGCGGCCAATCCGACCACCGCGGCGTATGGGACGCCACTCTCACTTCCATCGTTGCTGCTTCCATATCCTCTCTTCCACCCAGGTGCTGCGCTTCTCGCGCGGGGTCATGGGTAGCTTATCGATCCGCAGCCAATTGCAACCTGTCTCGTCAGAGCGCCGATCGCGCCACCGGTTCCTTCGGCGGTCCGCCGCAACTGGCCAAAGGGAAGGCAACCTAGTCAAGCCGGCGCCCAGGGTCAACAGCCCCCTCTCGATCCGGTCCCGCAAGCGGCATGAATGGCCGTTTGCATTTACCGCGGCTCGTGGATGCTGAGCAGGTTCAATGAGGAATCTGCTATGCACAGAAATGATCACGCGCTGCAGCTCGTCGTCACCAGCGAGCCAACCACCCAGGAGCTCTACAACCTCCTCGGTCGCTACTGCCTACCGTTCGAGGACCTGGTGCTGACCAACATGCGCCAGGTACTGGGATCCGGGTACCGCAATGGCGCCTATCAGCTTCGCCGCTACTTCAACGGGGCTTTCGCCCTGGTGCTGCCTGTCGAGGACGGGCTTGTGACGGCGACCCTGGGCCAGGTCGAAGAATCTCTTTCGCTCGAAGCTGCCAGCTACCTGTGCTCACTACTCGCGCTGTCGCAGCTGATCACCGTCGCGCACAGGCGCAACGACCACGATGATCACTCCCGGCTCCATTACCTCTACTACGGATTACTGGAGGTCCTGAGGGCCGATCCGACATTCGCTGCGACCGTGACCGCGCCGCACCATCGTCCGCTGACCGACGAGGAAGTTCACCTCGGCGGATCGCTCGCGCCGTTCGCCTACCAGCCGGCCCTCGAGCGCCTCCTGGATTAGGCCACGCCCTTGCATTTCCGGTACGCCTGGAAAGATGAGGCGTATCACTCAACGTTGAGCAACCCTAACCATGGTCCAATCCCCACAGCTCGACCTCTTCCCTCTCGTCGAAGCGGCCTTCCGGAACTGCCCGGATCGGCCGCTGGCCAACGCGGAGCTCTATCGGCTCGTCGGCGCCGCCGCAGGGCTCCAGGACCGGGAGGTTCACGCCAAGCAGCCAATCGGCGCGGCCGGTCAGCCCCGCAGCCCCGTCACGCGCGAAATCCGCTGGCATCAGCAGACCCTCAAGGCCTGCGGCATCCTCGAGCGCGTTCCGCACGAGCGAGGCGTGTGGCAACTGACCGAAGAGGCGAAGCGCGGGATGCATCGCGCGGCGCCGCAGGTCACGCTGCTAGGGTTCAGCACGTCACTGGGCCTGGCGCTGTTTGGCCACTCGCCCCAGGCGCTGCAGGGTCTGGAAGAGCGCATCGACCTCGTACTGACCTCCCCGCCCTATCCTCTGCAGCAACCACGGGGATACGGTAATCCGAAGGCGAGCGAATTCACCGACTTCATCTGTCGCACGATCGAGCCCTTGTTGGGCAACCTTGCCAGCACCGGTAGCCTGGTCCTGAACCTGTCCAACGACATCTTCCTTCACCGATCGCCGGCGCGTTCCACGTATCTGGAGCGTCTCGTCATCGCCCTGGAAGATCGTCTTGGCCTGCACCTGATGGACCGCCTGGTGTGGGAGAACCGTAGCAAGGCACCGGGCCCCCTCCAGTGGGCGAGCCTCAGCCGGCAACAGCTCAACGTTGCTTGGGAGCCTTGCTACTGGTTCTCGCCTGATCCGCTTCGATGCAAAGCGAACAATCGGAGGGTCTTGGTTCCGCATTCCGATCGGCAAGCTAGGCTCATCGCGGCCGGGGGCGAGACGCGGCAGACCTCCTATGGCGACGGCGCTTACCGACTGCGCCCGGGTAGCTTCGCGGCGCCCACAGAGGGTGCCATACCGAAAAACGTGCTGCAGATCGGCCACAGCTGCAGACGCAGCCGTGAGCACCGGAAGGCGTTGATCGAATCCGGCCTACCGGCGCACAGCGCGCCCTTCCCCTTCGCCCTGGCAGACTTCCTCATACGGTGGCTGACCGAGGCGGACGACCTGGTGGTGGATCTGTTCGCCGGCCGCATGATGGTCGGGCGGGCGGCGGAAGAAGCCGGGCGACGCTGGATCTGCGTCGAGAACATCCTCGAGCACGTGATGGGCGCAGCGGCGCTCTTTCGCGGGTTCGACGGCCTGTGGATCAACCCTGCGCTCCAGCCTTCATCGCAGCTTTGAACGCCCGGCGATGGGTCGAACTCAGGCTTTTCGAAGACTGGCCCTGGCTACCCTGCTGCTGTCGATCAAACCGGAGCTCGGCAGCATGCACCTTCTTCAGCGAATCACCCAGGGCACTACGAGCGGGACGCTCCTCGCCGTCGGCTTTTGCAGCGCCATCAGCATCGCATTTTCCGCCGGCCCGCTGAGCCGATCGCTCTCCGGTGGCAACGCCGTCGACGGCTGCCCACTGGCAGCGGATCGGGCGGCGAGCTCCCAGCAGCTCGACGCCGCCAGCCTGGCAGCTTCGCACCCGAACTTGCTGAACGAGCGACCGGCCTCGCCGGACTGGCTCGATCACTCCTTGGCGGCTCTCTACTGCCACACCAAGTAGCTCAGCTCAGGCGTGCTCTGGCCGCCTATGACTTTCATCAATCCTAGCTCCCACCGCGCCCGCTATCCGCCGCCGAGGCTTCTGCTTGCGCTTAAGGTACTCGGCCCGGCACTGGGCAAACCACTCGCCGGCCAGGCGGGCGAGATGTCGATGCTGTGGCGCGGTAATCGAGCCGACATCGAGCAGGGCCAGGATGTATCCTTCCAGCTGCCCGTAGAGGCGAACCAGGTGGCCAAGGCCCATGACGGCCATCTGCTCGATCAGCGCGACCCAGCGCAGCCGCGCTTGGTGGGGAAGAAACTCAAGGTCTGCCATAACGCCTCCTTAAGGTCGTCGTACTACTGTAGACCTTCTCAATTCGGCCGCCATCCCGGTAGTAGGCGTCATCACCGCAAAAATAAGGGCCCGCCGGCATGACATTCTCTCCGGAGCAGCACATCCAGTTTCTGCTTGCCGTGATCGCCCAGGCGAAGCGGCTGCACGCCGAATCGTCCGACGGACACGATATGGATTGGCCTGATCTTGACGATCTGCAGCAGCAGGCGTGGGCGTGGAGCGCCTGTCAGAGCCTGGGCCACCCTCTTCAGCGGTGGCGCGCGGCGATAAGCGCCACACGGCAGCCCGGCCAGACGGTCAAGCAGCTGCTGTCGACCCTCCACGGCCCGGGTACCGCAGGACTCCAAGCTGTTCAGCGTGCAGGCTAGCCCGGGCGCTGGTGGAGCGCCTGGACGTTGCGACACAGGGTGGTCAGCTGACCGAACGACCACGGCTTAGGAAGGAACGAGGCCTTCGGTAGCTCCGGTGTCGCTGACACATCGCCGGACGATACGACGATCGAAGTTGCTGGCCAGCGCGCCATCACCTGCTTGGCCAGGGCCAACCCATCCATGGCTCCGGGCATTCGCACATCGGTGAACAAGAGATCCGGCGCTTGCGCCGCGGTCTGCAGGTGCCGCCAGGCATCGTCCGCCGTTGCGAAGGCAGTGACGTCGAGTCCTTCGGACTCGAAGATCTCGGTCAGCATCTCCACAAGAAGCGGCTCATCTTCAGCAATCACTACCAGGCACATCGAGGCCACCGCTAGAGGAAACGCATGCATCACCAGATGCGGACGGCGAGGCGTTCGTTCGGCTAATCCGATGAAGGGATAGCTAATCCACACGGCATCGCCAATAGTGCGGAGTAGAAGGCCTTATCGCTTATCGCGCGCTTAATTCACCAGCGGCGTGCGGCGCGCCTGCGGCTCCGGCTCAGCCCCCGGTGCAGCACCTGGCGCAGCACTCCGGCATAAGGCGTTGCCAGCCTCATCGGAGATGGCCACAAGCTGCGGGACCTTAGGGCCTGGCCGTACGCCCCACAGGCAGCCCTGGGCGTCCTGCAGCACAGCGCCGCGGCCGATCGGGTTGGCCACGGCCTCCAGGCGGTCGAGCAGGGGGAGTTCGTCCGGCGTTTCGGCCGCAACGGCTCCGGCCAGCGGCAAACTGGCAATCACGGCCAGCAGCAGCCCCTTAAGCAATCGTGCACCAGAACCAGTCATTCTGGGTCTCCCCCTTCATCTTCAACTGAACCAACATGGTCTTCGTCGGGGTCACCCAGGCCAGGGCATCCTCCCGCAAACGAAGCTTGGTGGCGCTCTGGCGCCAGTACATCTCATCGATGCCGAGGACGATCTTGGTCGCAACGGATGCGACGAAGTCCTCCGGAAAATGCGTTGGGCTTTGCGAGGCAGCCACGAGCATCAGGCCGAATTTGCGCGCCTCCTTGGCGATGCGGTTGATTGGGCTCTCGGGGTCGTCGTCGGCGTAGATGTGGGCCTCATCCAGGATCACGACGTCGACGATGTGGTCTTGCTCGCCGCGCTCGACAGCCGCCAGGAACAGCTCCTCCAGCCGAAAGAGCACGATCAGCTTGCGCTCCTCCATCGACAGGGCGTGGATGTTGTAGCGCCATACCGGATTGGTGGGGTCGAAGGGCGGAATCCCCGATTTGAAGATGCCGATCGCCTCGAGGTTCTGCAGCCGATCGACCACCGACTTCAGCACGTCGGTGCTGTCGTAGCGCATCAGGCTGTCGAGCTCCTTGCCGGTGGTGATCGCATCGATGTAGGCGGTATAGCTGTCGATGGCCTTGCGTTTGCTCTTATCGAGCTCCGACTTCTCCGCTTCTTCGTCGAACTGGCTTTGGCCTTTGCGCAGAGCCTGGATCACCTTCTTGCGGTGCCCCTGGGCGGCGCGGTTGGCGACCTCCAGGTAGGTGACGGCCTCGGCGCCGGAGCCCAGAAACGACTGCTGCAGGATGTTCTGCGCCATGCGCAGCGCGTCGCGGATACTAGGATGGGCCCGCCCCATGAGCTTCGGCGGCCAGCGGGTGATGGCGCCCTGGTACTCGATCTGCGGTACCCACCAGCTGTACAACGGCGCGCCCGACCAGCGCGCGCCCAGGGCCTTGGCCTCGTCCTTCTCGCCCTTGGGCACGTCGATGAACAAGCGATCGTCGTTGCCGTCAGTCATGACCACTGCGGCGCCTTCCTCCACAACCCAGGTACTTGGATCCTCCTGCCTGAAGCCGTACTGGGCGTAGACGTCGTTCAGCACATTGCGCAGGCAAGCCTCCTGCTTAGGCCCCATCTGGCGCATGCTGCGATTCATGGTGGCAAGAAAGGACTGCACGCGCTTTCGCACACCGCCGAAGTGCGGATCGGGGTTCACGCGAAGCGGATTGAGGCCGTAGTTGGTGCGCTCGGAAAAACGAACCTCCGACGCCCCGGGAATCGACAGATCGCCGTGCACGTCGAAGATGTGGATCCGCGGAATGTGCCTGCCACAGGACTGCAGCATGTGGCTGATCATCTTGCGCAAGGTGTAGGTCTTGCCGGAGCCGGACATCCCCACCAAGAGGGTGTGGCCGTTCACCAATTTCTCGCTATCCCACATGACCGGGACCTGACGATTCTTCTTTTGCTCAGCCGCGTCGATACCGAAGATGATCTGCATCAGGACGCCTTGTCACCGCGGTTTGGTCGGGCTTCTCCGCCAGCAACCGGCTGTGATGTCCGCATTAGATCCTGACGCGCAGCAGCGCGAAGAGCATTATCCTTCGCAGCGCTTTTTCTCTGGCCAGCGGCGAGCCCGAGGAGCACCAGGCTCACCGCGCCCACCGGTAGACCGTAGGTAAGACGCCCTGTCCAGCAAGAGGTAACGGCATCGACGAGAAAAATTGCTCCTAGCAGAGCGAGCGTTGCCGGGCTGGGCAAATGTCGCTTCCAGCCCAAGCTATCTCGGTGCGCCACTTCCAGAGCCGCCAGCGTCCGGACGCACTTAGGCGTGGTCTGCCGCAGATTCGACTTGTCCAGCGTCTCATTGATGAGTTCGAGTACCTGGTAGGCGTGACTGTCCGACTCGCCAGCGATTAGGCCTTTGACATGGGCGTAGCGTAGATGGCCAACGCGATAAAGACCTTCCGCTTTGGATCGAACTCGCTCCATGTGTGCCGCGAGAAAATCCACCTCTTCATCCAGCCGTAGCGAGCCCCTCGCCATGCGCTGGACTAGAGCCACAGCGTCAGGTATCCCAAGCTGAGTTAGCGAGCAGGCGAGTTCATCCAAATCAGCAACTTCGCTGATTGCAAGATAGCCGTCTGCATAGGGCGCAGTACTGAGCCGTAGTAGCCGGCGATGCATCTGCTTTGGGGATAGCTCGCTTTCAATCGGACACCACGGAAAGGGGTCGATACCTGCGCGCGATAGCGCGGCGAATACAGCATCTGTGTTCATGGACAGAGCTCCTTGGAGAAGCCCAGCATGGCGAAAGGGACTGCAGTTTCGAGCCGAGTTCACTCCCGCAGCGGGAGCGAACCCTGCTCATTCACCGCCCCTACGTACCGTTCCTGCCTTGACCCAGCAGCGCGATGGCGAAGCTCGGCACAGCCCGTCTGCAGATTCGCACATCCAGCGTCTGGCCAGACTCGCCGACCAATCCCAGGCGTACCCCGCCTTCAACCGCCGCAACCTTAGCCGCTGGCGCAGCTGTCTGATCGCTGCACGAAAGCGGTACCGGGTCAGCCGCATAGGTCATCTCTACGCGGGAGGCGATGTCAGGGTCTGAGCGCACGTCCAGGAGGTGAGCCTTGGTTTCGGGTGGCAGTGAGGTAAACAGCACCTCAGTCACCTCAAACCGCACACGCAGGATCCAGCGCTCATCCTGCGCGCGTCGGCGTATCGCGTTGAAGCGTCCGTGCAGTCCGGGCAATCCGACCATGTCACGCAGGGGGAGCCAAAGGCCGGTGCCCAGACTCAAGCGCGATGCTTCCGGAACCTGGCGTTCCTGATGCTCGCCATCAGGGGTGTCAGTGCCGAGCGCTCGCCCATCGCGGCCGTATCGCTCCGGCCAGAGCTCGCGGGGTGACACGCCGAGGCAGCGCGCGATGAGCGCCTGCAGGCCGACATGTGGTGAACGGCCGAGGCTATCGAAGATCTTCCGCGTCACACCGGCATGATGGGTAAGGTGCTCAAGGACGAACTGCCGCTGCTGCAGCCTTGCCTTGATCCAACGAAGCCGGCCTGGCTCAGTGCGAGGACATTCCTGCAAAGGCTGCGGGCGCGTCTCCCATTGGGCGACATGCATGCCGAAGCCCTCCATACCGGCCTGTGCCGCTGTGGCGCCGCTCAGCTGTTCGAGCAGTGCATCGAAGGCCTGCCGTGCGGCCTCCGACCACGGTACGCCATAACGCTCCGGGAAGAGCGCTTCCACGGTCACCTGAAGCGCTTCGGCGATAACCGCTTCTGCAGCAGGAAAGGTGCGCCGTGCGGCGGTCCGCAGGTTCGATAACTGATTGCTATCCGCGAGCTGCGTCAGATTGGTTCCGCGCTGAGTGAGCGCCCGCCGGATGGCTGGCCATCGTCTCTCCAATCGATTCGCTTCAAACCACTGGTTCGTCATATCTACTACCTCTGTTGGGGTAGATCGACGGTCCCACGAGTTTTCAAAATGCAAGTCCGCACTCCAGATACCGGGCTAGAGGGGTTAGAGCCTCGCTCGGTGCGCTTGTGACTTGCGTATTTCAAAAGGCTGACAGGGTAGGCATTTTCCTTAGCGAGTCGCCGACCATGCCGTCATCTTTCACCTGGAATATCGCGTTCCATTCCGGCTTCACCGCCGACAGCGACCTGCAAGCCGCACTCGACGTCGGGATAGCAATTGGGGTCGTCGCCGATCGAGTGACGCTCAGGCAGCAGCTACGGGCCCTGCCTGATCACCTGGACAGGGGTGGGAAGGTCTTCGTCGACTCAGGCGCGTTCACGGCTTTCCGCCGGCAGCTGGCCATGGATTGGCCCAGGGTTCTCACGCTCTATCGCGCCTTGTGCACCACGACCCTGCGGCCGGAGAACCTGAGCATCGTTGCCCCAGACGTAGTGGGCGATCAGCAGGCGACCTTGCTCCTTTGGCACCGCTACGCTCGGGACATACGGAGCTGGATAGACGCCGGCGCCAGGGTGATCATTCCCCTGCAGGCTGGATCGCTATCAGCCGGCGAGCTGCTGCAGGAGGTGATCGGCCTTCTGGGTACCAAGGCGTTCTGCGCCGGTATCCCTTCCAACCTCGCCGCAATGACCGCCGCCGACTGTCGTACGCTTGAGCACAACGACTTCCACATCCTGGGACGGGTGGTGATGACCGACGAGCTACGAGACAAGGTCGAGGCCCTGCTGACCTGCAACGCTGGGGCCACGATCAGCTCTGACGCCAATTGGCTGAGATCTCGCACCAGGCAGATCGCCGGCGCAGTGGAGATGCTGCGTGGCACCCCTCACTTGCTGCAGACCCGCCGCACCCGTGCGGTGAAGGCGCTGCTGATGCAAGATGCGTTTAGAAGCGTCGATCAGTTGGCGCCGCGGTAGAAGGCGGGCGCCGCACCTGAGCGGATAGGCCTACGCGTCGCTGGGCCTCAGCCGCATGAATGCGCCAGTCAACGCGCTGCCAACCGGCGCCCTGCTTGCGACCGCACCGTGTCGTAAGCGACCAGACCGTAGGCCAGTGCCACCCCGCCCGGTGCCACATACATCACCACCTGAGCCATCAACTGCGCCATAGCCTCTAGCTGCTGTTGCATCCGCTCGACCATATCGCCGGTGGCGTGCACATCCATCATGCCCACGAACCCGACGCTCATGACGAGCCCGATTGCGATGACGAATGCCAGCATCCAAGCGGCGTGCTTACGGACGGTATCGAAGCCGACCAGCAAGCCTACACACAGTCCCATGCAGATCGTGTAGTACCAGAACGTCCAGGCGCTGAAGCCAAGCTCCTCCCCGCCCTTGCCGATCAGCACGCTGAAAAACGCAATACCGGCCCCCAGGAAGGAGCCAGCTACCAAACTCCAAAACAAACGGCTAATCGCTTTCATCTCATTCTCCCGTGCAGACATCCTCAGCGGGCCATGCGGTGTCGCTGGGTGCCTACGAATGCGCTGTGCCCACCATGAGCCAGTCGCTGAGCTCGCGCTTGCTGCTGGCGCGTAACCCTTCCCTAGATCTTCCAGGCTTCGCGCATGTGGCTGTGAGCTCATTCGCACCCCAAAAGGGGGTGAACTCGCGCGACGCGCTTTCCACACATCATGAGTGGTGGAACAGGCGTCGCCGCCCATCAGAGGGATCGAGTTCGAGATTGCGTCCCGGTAGGACCTGGCAACCTGCATATTGCCGCCGACTTCGGCGCCGACGTCCGCCTTCTACCCTAATGTCGAGGTCACATGACAGCTCCAGAACCACTATGCCTATTCCTCTCCCGAGCCGATGCAGAACGGTTCCGGCCGGCGGCCGGCGGCCACCTGGTGTCTATCTCCGATGGGCCCGAAGACCTGGCGGTGATCGACGAAACCGAATGGGAGAGCGTCAGCTACCACCACTTCATCGACGCAGGCTTCGATGAGGAGACCATCGCGCTGTACGGCAGCAATTTCGAACGCACCTTTCGGGACTACCTGCTGATGCCCAAGGCTGACGCGCTGCGGGACCGCCTAAATACTCTGGCGCAGCAGCGCGCATTCGTCGTGATCAACTGCCAAGCAGGCAGATCGCGAAGCGCAGCAGCTGCTGCCTATCTCCGGGATCGACACAGCTACCGTCTCGAAAAGCCGACGCCTGATGCGAACATGTGCGTGGTCCGCATGCTCTCCCGCGACGCCTCGTTGATGGCCGCGTATCGCGAGGCCACGAGGCAAACAGAGCCTGCGCAGGCGCCTGGCGGCTTCCTGTCGATTATCAAGTCCATGCTCTCCAGGCTATAGGAGACTCCGCTCAGCAGGTGGCCAAGAGACGCCGGTATCAGCAAGGCGCCTGGCCACCATTAATCTTCAACGGCCCCGCGGCCACCTTTGTAAAGCTGCTCTCGGAAAACACGGTCTAGCAGCGCGCGATTCCGCACCGCCGCGGCCAGGTAGCGGGGCGAGATCTTGTCTCTCACCAGGCGATAGCCTTCGGTGGCCTCCCTGTGCAGCCAGACGTACGCGCCGATCTGGAATGCCAGAACTACCGAAGGCAGGATCGCCATCCACCAGCGCCAGCCGCCGGCGACGCTGACCACCACGCTTAGAGACATCAGGACCAGCCCCCATGCCAGCAGGCCTTGGCGGCCGGCGAAGAAAGGCCGCGCCGATAGATAGGCGTGGATAGCGCCGACGCCCAGCGCTTCGCGCCGATCCAGAGTCTGCAGCTGTTGCAGCACTCGCTCGAGGTCCTGTTCGGCTGGTTCGTTCTTGAAATCGGGAAGCATCCCATAACTCTCGTTGGGGGAGTTGTAGTTCGCGAAGACAACGCGCATCGCTCTGAGCGTTATCAGATAGCGTCAGCGAGGCCACTCAGATACGGACACTCGTTGCCAAACCTGCGTCGCCGCAGGGCATTCGGCAAGGCAAGGCGTGGGTGAACTGGAGACCTGGATTGTACCCGTCCGCTGCGTCGCGGGGATCACCGGACAGTTGGGCCAGGACCCGGTCTGCAGGCATCGAAGGTACCGCGTACAGATGGAATGTGGGGTTCACGCCCCCAGGCGGGGCGAACTCGGCCTTGCATTTCCACGGGAGGCGGCAAGCTAGGCTCTGGCAGCGCCATGCTGCAAATTGCCACCGCCAAGGAGCGATGCATGCCCTCACCGAACTGGACTCCCTCAACGCTCTACGACGCACTGGCGTCTGGCGTTTCTGTCAGCAGCTTCGCCTTCGACGTCACCCTCCTGGACCAGCAAGACGCGATTCGCGTCGTACTGCCGGCGATGGGCGACCTCAAGATCTACATCGCTGTCGTCAACGACGTAGTCGTGGTCGACTCAGCCCTCGTGCCTGCTGAGGCGGTCAGCGACGCCCAGGCCTTCAATGCTGCGGTCCTTTCATCCCGCAGCCTATTCCCGCTTTCCGCTATCGGCCTCGAGACCGACGCTGACGGCACTGGCCATTACGTCATGTATGGCTCGCTGCATGCCGGCTCCGACCTGGCCACCGTACTGACCGAGATCTTCACGCTGGCAACCAACGTGCAAACCGCGGCCGCGACCTTCCAATCGTTCTTCAAGCAGCAGGATTCCCTATGACCAGCCCCTCCATCCTCTCCAAACTCGTCACCCTGTTCCGCGGTAAGGTCACCGAGGCCGGTACCGCGGTGATCGACGCCAACGCGACCACCATCATCGACCAGGAAATCCGCGATGCTCGGGCAGCGATCGATCAAGGCAAGCGCGAGCTGGCCATCCTCATGGGCCAGCAGACCCTCGTGGAGCGCGAAATCGAGCAGCTGGAAGCGTCTATTCAGCAGGACGAGAAAGCGGCCCGCGCCGCCCTGGAAAAAGGCGCGCAGGACCTGGCAGAAGAGGTAGCAGGCCGGATCGCACGCACCGAGACCGCCCTCGAAGGGAAGTGCAGCATGGCTGCGGACTATGCGCGCAATATCGCCTCCATCAAAGGCAGCCTCGATACCTCGGCCGGCACCATCCAGCAGCTGGAGCAGCGTATCCAGGTTGCGAAGGCCCACCAGGTCACCCACAGCGCCCGGACGAACGCCTCTCTGGCCAGCGGACAGGCGAATGGCCGGATGAAGACCGCGGTTGACTCGCTCGCACGCATGGAGCAGCGCCTGCAGCAGCAAACGGCGACTCAGGACGCTGCTGAGCAGCTGGCCAAGGAGGCGTCGGGTGCTGATCTCGACGAGCGCCTGAAGAATGCCGGCATCACACCCGGCAAGCAGAGTGCAGCCGCCGTGCTGGAACGACTGAAGCGGCCGTCCGCCTGACACCAGCGGGCCCGACACGGGATCAGGTATCCGGGCAGATGTTTCTGCCTCGGCTACCTGACGCTCTAGATCCCTCCATGTTCAGCATGGCCCCATTCTAAAGAGTGGAACCACTGGCGAAACTTTTTAAAACGCGAATGTGAATGGCTCGATTCCAACTATTTCGCTTCAAAACGATAGGTTTGACGTATGAATGCTGACCATACTGAAGAACTTGCACAAGCTCGTCGTGAGAAGCTGAAAGCTCTTGCGCGGACGAGCCTTTGGTTTATTCCTTTTACCCTAGGAACAATGATCGCAGCTCTGTATGAGATGAATAATACAGAAGGTACTATGCTCTCATTAATGACTCTTAACGTGGAAGTTTGTTCTTGGGCGGCACCGGGTTTCGCTATGTTCGCTGTGCTTTTTCGGTTGCTTCTTGCTAATATGCAAAAGCCCTGAAACACCTTTGACGAAGATCATGCGTGCCAAGCCAGACTTCGTTGGTCCAACGCTGGACCCGTCTAGCAAGCCATTTAGCTGAAAATGGTCAAGCTTTAAAATTACTTTTTATCTTAGGACTCCTCTATATTTCTGCTGCTCTCTTGATGCTACTTGCCTACGTCGTCTTGGTGTTCACTATCATTCCACTGCACGATGTCCAGTCAATCGAGCAATTTTTCAACATCCTTATTACATACGTCTGGGGTGCGGCCTGCATCGTCGCGGTCATCGCCATAGTGGGCATCTATCTTTTTGTATGGATCGAAAATCGCAATGACGCGAAGGAAGAAGAGGAGAAATCCAAGCTCGCAGGTAGGGAGTGATGCCGAGATGATCCTAAGGGTGCTCATCGTTCTTATCTGCACGATAGCGGTCCCGACTATCGTAGTGCTGCACGACATTCAATCTGCAGAGCAGTTTGTCCGGATTTTCAGCATATACATGCTGGCAGCGATACTGGTTCCAGCAGTGCTTTACGGTATTGCTCGCTGTGCACTCGCCTGGCTAGACAGATAGACCAACCCCCGCGACGACCACGCCAGTCTGCGCTATCTCATGCCTGGTCACGCTTGGTGGGGTGATGCCCTGGCGCTCGTCACCCGGTTCACGCCCTGTCCCGGGGCGAACTCGCCACCCCTTCGGAGCTTGCATATTTACCTTTGCCGGTAGCGTGATCCTGCCGGCGACGCGTAACGGACCTTGCCGGCGGCCATCAGCCATTCCCACCGTCACGAGGATCCTCAATGTCACTCTTGCAACGTATCCGCAGCGCACTGGGTTTCAGTGCCATGCCTACCGGCCAACTCGTCGTAGGCTATCCCCTGGATTTGCGCGAGGGTCTTCCCCTCACCATCGACCCCCAGCTAGCCAGCGCCATGACTGGCCTGACGCTGGTCACCTTCCCCGGTGCGCAGCCCATTGAGAACATCGGCGTCATTGACCTCGGTGCTGGCGCGCAGCTCTACCGGGTCTACCTTGCCGATGAGGACTACTGGCTCCAGGTGCACACAGAGCACGGGCAGGTCGAGTCGATCGTCCTGTTCAATTACCTCAGTTGGTTGCCCATGGAATCGCAAGACCACCTCCTGCAGACCGCCGGCCCGGCTAGCCCCATCGGCCGCCCCACCTACCTGCTCGACGGCGTCACCTTCAGTCGCGACTGGGGTACCGCCGGCAATCAAGCAGAGCTCCAGAGCTTTACCGAGCGCTTTCCTCCAGCAAACCACGAACGGGACCAGGTGCAGCACCGGGCCATGCTCTACAGCCGTGACCTCGGCATTCCTGGCCGGCGGGAATTTCTGCTGTTCTCAGTCGAGGAAAACGCCCTGGGCGAGGTTTCCGTTTCAACCTCGCGCGGCCTGACGCTCTTCGCTCACGACCTCATCTGAATCAAGGATTGACCCATGCTCGACGCTCTGCAACTCACCCTGACCCTGTCCCTGAATCCGACCGCCCTGCTGGGGTTCGTCCTGTACGTGGCCACCGCCTGTGTCCTGCTGGCCCTGTTCCAATTCGCCTACACCAAGGTGACCCCGCACAACGAATGGGCGCTGATCCGGGCAAACAACACCGCAGCGGCCATCGCCCTGGGCGGCGCCATCATCGGATTCGCCTTGCCGGCCAGCAACGTCATCGCCTATTCCGTGAACCTCCTGGACTTCGTCGTCTGGGCGGTCCTGGGCGCCTTCATCCAGTTGGGCGCGTTCTTCGCGACCTCACTCGTGCTGCGGCCGCTGCGTACCCGAATCGAGAGCGGCGAAATCGCGGCCGGCGTCTACGTCGCGGCGGTGGCCATTGCCGTGGGCCTGATCAACGCCGCCTGCATGACGCCCAGCGCCTAAGGAAGAACGCCATGAAACGCAGTTCACGTGTCCAACTGTCCTTGCTCGCCGTAGCCGTCGTATCGGTCAGCGGCTGCGATGCCCCGGAGAAAGGCCAGGTCCTCAACAAGGTGGCGTCCTTCGACTCCGTGAAGCAGTGCGTCGACGCACGCATTCCGGATAACATCTGCGCCGAGTCCTACATGGACGCGCTGGCCGAGCACAAACGGCGCGCGCCCACCTATGACACCCAGGCGCAGTGCGAGGAAGACTTCGTCGCCGGCTACTGCGAAACGGCTGATGCCGGCAAGTTCGCGCCGAAATTTGGCGGCTTCGAGATCGCCGCCAGCGGGCGTGCTACCGAATCGCAGATCGCCGCGGCGCAAGCGGCGGCAAACAGCAGCCATGCGGGCGGCTCGAACGACGGCCTGCTCACCGGTCTGCTGATCGGCAGCATGCTCAACAACGGCGGGACCAGCCGCTTCAGCGAGCCGGTCTACCGCTACCGGGATGATCGCGGTGGCTTCGCCTCCTCCAGCCTCAATCGACGCATCGAGACGGGATCGCATTTCAGCAATTCGACCCAGGCTCGCACGAGCAATGCCTACACCGCGCCAGCGCCCCGGGTGAGCAGCGGCTACACGAGTCCGCCGTCTACCAGTCGCTATTCCAGCTCCCCCAGCACCAGCTCTACCAGCTCGATCGGCAGTAGTCGGTCCTCCATAAACACCTCCGCCGCTACCTCGCGTGGTGGCTTTGGCGGCAGCGCCGTTGCGAGAGCAAGCGGCTTCAGCGGCGGCAGCTTCGGCGGCTAGGGAGAACACCATGCAACGCATTGCTCATCAAGAACGACCAGACTGGCAGGCCCGGGCCGAGCGCAACGGTTTCAAGTTTCACACCATAGAGGGGGAGCGCTACTGGGACGAGCGTCACTACTACGCCTTCACCCTCGACCAGGTCGAGAAGGACCTCGAGGCGCCCACCGAAGAGCTGCACCACATGTGCCTTGACCTGGTAGGCCGTGTTGTACGCGATGAGCAGTTGCTGAAGCGCCTGGGCATCCCAGAGGCGTTCTTCGACCCGATCGCAGAATCATGGCGAGAGGGGCATCCGCACCTCTATGGCCGCTTCGACCTGGTCTACGACGGCAAGCGCCCGGCCAAGATGATCGAAGCCAACTACGACACCCCCACGTCGATCTACGAAGCGGCAGCGTTCCAATGGGACTGGCTTGAGGATGGCATGGCGCGCGGCCTGCTCCCCCAAGGAAGCGACCAGTTCAACAGCATCGAGGAAAGACTGGGCCAGGCGTTCCAGGCGCTGCGCCTGAAGCACCCCTTTTACTTCGCCTCCATCGACGGCTCCGAAGAAGACAAAGGCACCTGCGATTACCTGCGCGCTGTTGCCGAGAAGGCCGGCCTGCAGACCGAACACATCTACCTGCAGGAGATTGGCCTGCAGGAAGGTCGCTTCGTCGACCTGCAGGACCGGTGGATCCCCCACCTCTTCAAACTGCACCCCTGGGAGTTCATCTTCGAGGAAGACTTCGGCGCGGCGGTGGCCAAGTCGGACACCCAGTTCATCGAGCCCATGTGGAAGGCCATCATCTCCAACAAGGGCATGCTGCCGCTGCTTTGGGAGATGCACCGCGGGCACCCGAATCTGCTGGAATGCCACGTCGACACGACGCGCTCCGCCCCGGTACCGCCGGGCTGGGTGCGCAAGCCGTTCTTCTCGCGTGAGGGCTCGAACATCGAGCTGCACACCGCCAACGGCGAACGCGAGGTCGTGGATGGCCCGTACGGCGATTCGCCTCAGATCCTGCAGCGCTGTGCGTCGCTGCCACGCTTTGGCCAGGACTACACCCTGATCGGCAGCTGGGTGATCGGCGATTGCGCGGCTGGGATCGGTATTCGAGAGGACAGCACCTTAGTGACCAAGGATAGCTCGCGCTTCGTGCCACACCTTATCAAAGCCTGATCGGGTTAATCAAATAGATAGGACGCCTACTTGGATATCTGTTTTAAACTCATTGAAAAAGCCACGCTCTCAGAATGGCTATCATTTCTGGTAATAATACTTGGTGTCACGCTATCAGTCTTTTGGGGTTTTGTAATTGCATCAAACTTGAAGTCTTTCGACCCACCGCTGATATGCCGTAGCCGCATTTTCAGGCTGCTCATGTCTCTGCACGGTAAGTACCTGGGCATTCCTATAAGCGTCACGTTACTGATGGCAGGGTGGGTGCTCCTGGTAGATAATTTTCGCTTTCTAATTGTCTGTCAAAATCCCACGCAGCCAATGGACGTACTGGGTCTCTTTACTTGCTTTTTCGTTCCGCTCGTCTTATGGTTTTTTTTTGCTCGTGGTCAGGGATTGCCGTTCCGCCTAAACGAGTCTCTGAGAATGTCGTGGGATCGGAAAAATCAGCTACAACTGCATTTGAGCGGGCCTGTACCCCGAGCGATTTCAAAGAAATATATTCTGAAAACGGCACTTGAGCTCCACAGCCATCTCACCCAACTCAGAAGGCACAATATCTACAATACGACAGTATTAGAGAGTTGGCTTTTCTTGAGAAAAGCAATCACGGTCAGCCCCCGTTTGATTCAACTTCGCCAAAAGCTTTATTTCGCGGATCTTCACATTGCTCACTCCAGAGCAGAACATGTGCAAAATAAGCCAAAACGACTGGCGTTGCTATTCGTATTAAAGCTTCGGATCGTTGGTCGTCTTATCCTGTCGAGCCAAGAGATATATCAGCTGATGAGCCAGATATGTGTTGAGGACCTTATGCTCGACGGAGCAGACCATCATCGCAGGCCTCAGGGGGATGCCGAGATTTTTGTGCAATCTTTGTCACTGCTTGATAGCAGCTATAGATTTGAAGAACGGCCTATAAAAAATTAAATCTGGTCACAGTATTCATGTTGATCATCCACTACCCACACATCGTAAAATATTTCGTACCCTTCTCTACGGGTATCGAAATCAAATAAAAAAGCCCGGCAATGCCGGGCTTTTTTATTAATCAACCACTAGCCGTGCAAGCTCGGACAAGGCCATGAAGCCCCAGCCCGATCTCGTCGGCAGGCACATCGAGCCTGGCCAGCTCGAACCCGAACTGGCAGACCCGTGCGTAGCTGCTAACGCTGGGCACGGCAGGGGTTCGCAATTCCCGGCCGGAGCCGAGCATCACGATGTCCTCCGCCGGCGCCGGAGCGCCATGCGCCTTCAGCGCGTGCATCTGCTCATCAAGCGACCAGCCGAACAGCTGACCGTAGTGCTCAACGACCTCCCTGATCTGCCAGACCTCGTCCGGCCGAACAGGGAAGGCGCTCCAGTCGATCCAGCCTTGCAGCCGGAACACGATCTCCTTGGGGTTGCCCCAGGCGACCGTGCATTGCACCCGGCGTAAGGCAAAGGTACCTACGGCTGCCTGATGTACCTGGTCGCGAAGGTTGTGCTCGTCGAAGTCATGAACGTCGGCGATGCCCATCCCGACATAGGCGGTCAGCGTCGAGCCCTCGATAGGCCAGATGTTGCCGTTGGCGAAGCGTGCGTAGTGCATGGGTGTTCTCCTGGATCTCCAGCTGCGTCCCATAGCGGGGCGCAGCCGTCACGTCCGTGTGATGGTCAGAGGATGATGCGACGCGCGCTTGCCGGTACCGGGCGGGCGGCAGGTGCGTTCAGTTCGATCCAGTTGCACTGGTAGGTGCCGGCTATTGCCTGGCAGACCGGCACGATCCGCTTTGCCTGGACCAGGGATCCGGGGCCGGCAGGCGTTACAGGTGCGCTGGTGCAGCCGAGCAGCGTGCAGGACGCCAACACGAAGGTGAGGAGGAACAGGAGAAAGCGAGATTTTTTCATGAAAGGTCTCATCGATGGACGGACCTTTCCCCATACGGGGATTGGCCCGTATGGGTGGGAGAGTGCTGCAGAGCAGCTGAGGGTGGCCGAATGGCCGTCTGGACCGCAACGCATGTTGCAGATCAAGAACCTCGATTCTACGACGCGCCAAACGCTCGGTCCAGAGGCGTTCCAGGGCCACAGCCAAAACGCCTGATCAGTCCAGAAAGAGCTTGCGGCCTGACTGGGATTGCTCGCTGACCACCTTCGCTGCGGACGGCGGCTGCGCCGCGGTAGGTAGCTCGGGCGGCTCGGTCAAGGCGGAGCGCCTTGACCGAGTCTGCACCGCCGCCAGATTGGTCAGCGAGGGCGGTCCGCTCTCCACCTGAGGTGCTGCAGACCGCGCGCGCGCAGTCGCGGCGTAGGCCTCAATCAGGTCATTCTGCGAGCCACGTCGTATGGCGGTACGCCGGCTCTCCCACCAGGCAAGGCCTATAAAAAATGCTGCTAGCAGCACGGCGAGACATAAGGCTACCGCAAGAAGAAGCATCGCCTGTGATCGCCCGGCTACATCGGCTTCGGTAGGCACCGCCACGGCGATGTCCTCCAGCGAATCCTGCATGTGCAGATCTGTGGAAGATGGATAGGTGACGGATAAGAGCAAACCCGGGTTAGCCCTGCGCGAGCGGGTCATCTCATTGAGGGTTCCATTGCCCCCGGAAAGCCGCTGCACAGTTTCATCCAAGGTGAAGGTCTTGCCGGTGACCGTTCCGCCGAGGAAGTGATTGAGACCATCAGGATCCAGGACGCGGCACACCAGCCCGCTGGCGCGCTCGATGTACCGCCCTGGGCAGATTTGAACCTCATCTGATCCGTCAGACTTCGTCACTACCCGGTATTGATCGTCGGCGATGAAATACGCCCTACTGGCCCCAACGCTCGGCTGACTACGTGGTTCCAGATCTGGAAGTGCGGCAAGCACAGACGACGTAGTGAAGCCGAGCAGAGCGAAACAGAAAACGTGCAGTCGGGTCACCACTATGCTCCAGCCCCGTGATCAATTTGGGGCAGGTGCTTGCCCTGGGCCCAGATCAGATGCTTCTCGAAGGCGATCGCCTCGTGCCGCTCAATGAATGGGCCGTACCGCTTCTCGTCGACCAGAACGAGCCAGGCGCACCGCCAGGTCCTGGTCCAGGCGGCAAGCTTCGTCGACTCTCCTGCGACGCTGCGAATGGCGCCGAAGAACAGCCGTTTCAGGGCGCCGGCCGGTACCACGTGAGAAACCCGCTTGCGCTCAAATGACTCGAGCTGCAGGCCAGCAAAGCTCACTTCGTCCTGGAAGCCGGTCACCGTCCCTGCGGAAATCACGATGCGGCTGGGCGCTGCGGCCCGGCCGCCGGCAGATTGCCGATGCACGGAGCTGGTCATGCTTGCGGTCCTTCGTCGAGGAACAGGCGGCGCCCTGCGTGGCCGGTATCCATACCTATCCCTGCGGCCGCGCGCTGTTCGCTACCGACGCGCTGATTCTCCGGCACGACAGTAGGCTGGCGGAGGAGCAGTGGCGCAACTGGCTGAGGTGAGGCCGGCACAGCAGTAACAGGCTGGGGTTCTTCTGCGATAGGCGTTGCGGCCCCACCAGGCCCAGGTGTCCACCAGTGATCAACAAGCGACAAGAATAGGGATCCGAGCATCACCACTACGGCGACTACCTCGAAGAACACCATCAGCGCTGGAGAGAGATCGGTTGCTAAGGCCAGTCCGACGGCGAAACAAGCACCGGTCACTGGAACATATATCCATCCAGAGTCGTAGTAGTGTTCGAGGCACCACACCCAGGCTGACATGCAGAAGATGCCGAACGATCCGAAGACCCACGGTCGTACATGCTGATCGATGACCGATGCAGATGGCCAGCCAAGCCAGTAGAGCGCGAGACATGCTGCAACCGGCGGCAGGGTAGCGATCCCAATGAGGGTGCAGTGGTGTCTTTTCTTCATGAGTAGACCATGCGGTAGGTAGTCGGCGAGGTCAGTAGATGACCTTCTGGGTAATTACGGCCTGCAGCTCGAATGCATGCTCCGGCTTCAGCTCGACTTCGGTGACTTCAGTCCCTTCCAGCCGCAGCCGATGCTCTAGGTCCTCGCACGTCTTGCCCTCGAAGCCCTGGAGGTCGGCGGTCACCTTTGCCGCTTTGATCGTCACCATTACGCGCTTCACCATACTGCCTCCTCAGCAATCACTTCCAAATGGCCGTTCTCCCGCCGGATCTCCACCTGGTAATTCTCGGCACGCAGGGCCGCGGCGTAGTGCTGCGCAAGGTACATATCGGCCAGCTCTGCGCTAACCCGGCGCGTCCACTCTCCCACGTCACCGTAGTGCTCCTGGTAGGGCATGTAGCGGCCGTCCTCGAGGTTGAAGCCCAGACGGAACTGAGGCCTTTCCGGGTGTTGAAGCACCAGGTCGTAACGCTCCGTGGTGTAGCCGACCATGACCCGGTACAGCCTTTCGTTGGTCAGCACGATGCCCAGCTCAGCCAGAGCTGTTTTGAAGACCACCGCGTCGCTGTAGGCGACCGTAACCTGCCCTTTCACGATATGGCTCATGTCTGATAAATCCTCTTAACCCAGTTCCAGTGCCCGTCCGCCGTACGGCTCGACGATCGGGTCGAGCGTGTTGGCGCGGGTGAATCCGTCCTCGCCCAGGCGGCGAATGGCATCGATGTCGGCCTTGCGGGTCTCGCTCGAAGGGCTGATGTCCTCCAACGCCTGCAGCAGCAGGGTCTGGCCTACCGGAGCGTCGTGCTCGGCCGCCAGATAACGCGCATCGGTAACGGCTTGCTCGATCTCGGCGCCGGTGTACCCGTCGCTCGTACGCACCAGCACGGCAAGATCAAGATCCTCCGCCTCGCACTGGGCGATCCGTAGATGGATGTTCAGGATGGCCTCACGCTCATCCGCGCTCGGCAGGTCGATGAAAAAGCAGCGATCCCATCGGCCGGCACGCATCAGTTCCGGCGGCAACGCCGCGACCCGGTTAGCCGAAGCTACGATGAAGACCTGCTCACGGCGCTCCTGCAGCCAGTACAGGAAGCTGCCAAGCAGCCGGCGCGAGATCTCGTTATCGGCCTCGCCACTGGCGAAGGCCTTGTCGATCTCGTCGATCAGCACGGTGACGGGCGCAATCTGCTCGATCGTCTGCAGGGCCTGACGGAACCGCTGCTCGGTCTCACCCTGGTACTTGGAGTAGAAGCGATTCATGTCGAGGCGCACGAGCGTGGTACCAAAGACGCCGGCGGCGGCCTTGGCCATGAGGGTCTTGCCACCGCCCGGCACGCCGGCCAGCAGCACGCCTTTGAGCGGTAGGTTCTTCTCCCAGCCCACCTTGCGGCCGCGCAGGAAGCGCTTGAGCGGCTCCAGGCCGCCGACGGTATCGATCTCTACCGGCTCCAGCACATCCAGGCCAACCTCGCGCAGGATGTGGTGCTTCTCACGGCGGATCTCCGACAGGTACTCCTTCCCGTTGCGGCGGCTGTTGGCTGCCAGGATGAAGACGTTGCGCATCTGGGTGTGGCTCAGCCCCATCGCGTGGTTCGCGACCACGCCGCGTTCCTCTTCCGTGAAGATCGACGCTTCCGCACCGCTCCCCGTGGCGCGGCCACCATTGAGCGACCGCTGCACGTCTTGCTCCGCGGTCTCGATAACGGCGATGACTTCGGACCTTGTCATGGGCGGCAGGTCGATGTGGTAGACGAACTCCTCCGATAGCCCTTCTCGCCCGGCGATGACGTAGCTGACGCCGTATTTCTCGAGGGCACCGAGGCTACCCTTTAGGGCAGGCAGATTTTCGCTGGAGCTGCGCTGCCGGTCCTGAAAATACGGATCGAAGATCACCACGCCCCGCTTGGCATCCGGTCCTTCCGCGATCTGCTTGATCTGGCCTGGATCGGGTACCAGCTTGAACGGCATCTCGTGGTAATGCCGGCCCAGGTCGGCGGCGACTCTCTTGACCGCGGCGCGCGCGCGGGCGACTTCGAATGTCTTGAGGGCCACGACTGGGAAGGCGCAGCGGAAAGCCGCGGTAATGCGTTCGAGGACTTCGTTCTCTTGAGACACGGCCCAAGCTCCTATGCACAGTGGCGATGGAGTTAGGTTGTCATTACGGCGTAGAGAATAAGGCGCAGTTTGCGCCCTCAGCGGGGGTGAACCGGCAGGATCTGGCTCGATGCGGCCAGAGCAGATCCGGCCCTTACCAGGCCGCGGGAGCAGTAATCGTCGAACCAGCCCCCCTAATCAATCACCTATCCACAGGCGGGCAAGTAGGCGGCAAAATCAACATCTGGTGACCTTATCCCCAAAGGCCACCATATATTGTGTCTGTTCGGTTGCTGAGGGGCGGTGACGCCTACCTCTGTCAAGACTGTCTTGCCTAACGAGGAGGGCTTATCCTGTCGCCCGAATTATTGGGATAGAGCAGATCCACGACCTGGATCAAAATCCCCACTTATTGTGGTGTAGCTACCAAAAAACACTAAATGTAGTATCTGGAGACAATGGCCAGCTCATAAGAGGTGGCTTGGCAAGGATGCCGGAGATGAGGGTGACCTAGGTCATCCTGGAGAGAAGATACGGGTGGACTGCGACTAGCTTCCTAGGGCGCACCGCAGCCACCCGTGGCTCCGAAACGACACCGGTGAGCAGCATTTCGGAAGGCCGTATTTAACGCCCGACGTGATTCACACGTCAAAGGGTTTTGATGACGGTCGAGGCGCCGCTCACCCTCAAACTTGCTCTATTTGAGGGTCCATCTTCATGACCAACGTACCACTCCGCCGCTGTCGTATTCGGCGCATTCCTCGCGTCAAAACCGTGTTCGTTCACCGCTATCGGCGCTTCCGCTTCGGGCGCTGGGAGGACGTCTGCCAGCACTACCGCTGTCTGCCGCAACCACAGCTTGTCTTCGACTTCGGGGAGGACTGAGCATGGCCAAGCACATTCGCGGCAACGGTGACGGCAAGAACCGCGAGAACCAGTCCTACACCATCCCAGGCCGGGGCACTGTCCCGCGGCCTCAGCTGGTGCGGGAAGTCGAAGCGGGCAAGCACCCGCATTTCGGGATCGTGACCCGCAACGGAACGCCTTATGTCCGGGCGAACCCGGACGGGCGGAAAGGCAACAACGTCGACCAGGACTAGGTTCACCCAGGCCACGGATGGCCTACCACCTCCTCCGCGCAGGAGCACCTGGCGTGCGCATGATCGCTGCAAGCCAAGCTAAAGCTCACTATTCACACTGGCGCGGCCTGGGCGCTTTCAGGCACGCCACCCAACGCGGTCTGCATGAGCGCAGGTGCTACCTCCGACGCTTCGCCTGCGAGCCGCGGCTTGATCCGATCGGTGACGTCACGCGCTAGCGTGCTGATGACCGACCAATCGACCTGCAGCCAGTATCCGACGACGGAGCCGGTCATCGTGCGATCCAGCGGCGAAAGCCTGCCTTTCAACAGCAGCTCCATGTCGACCTTGAGCGCGTCAACGTGGAAGCCGGCCTTCTCCGACGTGATCCAGAAGCCTGGATCCTGAATGCGGAACATCAGGTCGAGGGTGAGGCGCGCCAGCTCGAGCAGAGGCTCTTGCGTGGCAGCAGCGTGGCTGCGGAAGCCCGCAATCTGAAGCTGCCGTGAGCGCCGAATGCGGTCCGCCCACGCCTGCTGCTTGGCAGAGCCACCCCATAGGTCAGGAAGTCCCGATTCGGCGACAGCCTGCGCCGCAGGCGCACACGCCCAGGCCGATCGCAGTTGCTTGGAGCAGTCGCTGCACAGCGAATAGCGCGCGTAGCGCTCTTCATCCTGGCGCGCCTTGCTGGATTGGTAGTGGAAGGATGCGTTGTCGGTGTGGCCGCACACGCGGCGCGTGGCAGCAGAGAAGTGGGTGGTGGTCATGGCTTGCTCCTTAAGAAAGCTCAAGCATCCCCTCACTTCTGAAAACGCAAGCGCTGCGCCGGCGGTCCCCTCTATCCACGCCCTGCACTGGCTCGAATCGACCCCAAAGTAGGCTTTTGACGGCACCACAATGGGCTATCGGCAATGCCTATCGAGCCATCAGTATGTCCCGCCTGCAGAAAGCTCTATCCGCCAATCAAAAAGTCTTGCTCGCACTTTTGCTGAGCGCGCTTGCCTGGACGAGCACAGCGCAAGCCGAGACATGCAAGCTCGATGGCGCAACCTACTTCTGGCTATACGCAAGCGGAGATACCAACGACACGCTCTATCGCTACCTCTACATCGAGGGGCAAGAGCTCTACAGCGTCGACAATATCGAGATTGAGCGGGGGGGCTACTTCACCGCCTCCAACGGCAAACGCTACCGCATTGGGGGAATGACCGACCGAAACTCCGACCATCAAGAGGTCTGCGGGGATTTCGGACCGACCTATCAAAGC
Organism: Pseudomonas sp. MS15a(2019); assembly: GCF_013277805.1. Classification (NCBI taxonomy): domain Bacteria; kingdom Pseudomonadati; phylum Pseudomonadota; class Gammaproteobacteria; order Pseudomonadales; family Pseudomonadaceae; genus Pseudomonas; species Pseudomonas sp. MS15a(2019). The sequence goes on along the minus strand of NZ_VBTN01000015.1, from coordinate 73,073 downwards.
ACGCAGTCAGAAACACAACAGGCGAACTGCCCAGCGACTCATCCTAGCGGTTCCATCACTCAGCAGCGCACATTCGAAGTTTGGTCCGATGGCAGTCGGCGCAACTATTCCGGCTGGAACGAGACCGGCCGTAATTGCCAGGCGGTCTATAACTCGACGCAAACGGAGTCCCGCAATCAGGACTGCCCGGCGACTCATCCCCAGGGCACCATTACGCAGCAGCAGACCTATGAGGTCTGGTCGGACGGCAGCCGGCGCAATGATTCCGGCTGGAGGACGACCGGCAACACCTGCACCGCGATCTACTCGTCCAAGGGATCGGAGAGCCGTCAGCTGAGCTGCCCGGCCGCGACGCCGAGCGGCACCTGGACCCAGAGCCGCAGCTATGACCTCTACACCGACGGCAGCCATCGTAACGAGTCGGCCTGGGGCGACACCTCCACCTGCTACAACCGGACGCCAATTGCCGGCAACCTGGCGATCGCCAGCGACGAGGACACGCCGGCCAGCGGCACCCTGCCGGTGACCGACGACCACTCGACCTTCACCTACCAGATCGTCAGCGCGGCGCCTGCAGCCGCGGGTACCGCTCGCTTCGCCGGTAACACCGTCGTAATCACACCTACGGCCGATTGGAATGGCGCGACGTCGATGACCTACCGCGCCCAGGACCCCAGCGGCGCCTGGTCGAACGTGGCCACCGTGTCGATCACCATCCGGCCGGTGAATGATGCCCCTATCGCCGAGGCCAAGAGCCTGATCCTTGATGAGGACACCCAAGCCAGCGTGCTGCTGTCCGCAACGGACATCGACTCCCCTGCCCCTACTGCCTTCCAGCTCGTCGCCATGCCGCCGGCCGCGGTTGGCCAGGTCACCCTCGCCGGAGCCACCGCCACCTTCAAGCCGGCCAAGGACTGGAACGGCGCCACCCAGTTCACCTACCGCGCCCAGGATACCGCCGGCGCCTGGTCGGCGCCGGCGGCGGTCGCCGTCACCGTGCGGCCGGTAAACGACGAGCCCGTGCTGACTGATGTTTCGCTCGAGATAAGGACGAAGGAGTCCCTGCCGGTGACCACGCGGGCAGTAATCATCCGCTGACCGCTCCATAGGGGGAGTAACCATGATCCGTCGTTTGTTGATCGCACTGTCTGCTGGCGGCGCACTCATGTCGCCCAACTACGGCATGGCATACCCCAACCCGCCGACGCAGGGCTATCACCCGGAGCTGATGTCAGGAGCTGATTGCTCCTATGGCTACTTCACGACCCGCTCCGCGGCGAACGGATACACCGCGGTGCTTGGTCCGCCGGACGCATCGTGGATGGTCTGGGATGACTGGCCAGGATCGAAGTGGGGTGGCGATGGATCCGCGATCGTAGAGCGAGAGGGTAGGCGCTACTTCGTCGGACCATACTCTTCATCGCAACCGGACAGCGGAGGCACCGCGTACACCTGGTCGATCTGCCAGGCCGCAAACGTGTACTACGTTCGGACAGAATCCGAGAGCCAGCAGGCTAACTGTCCCGTCAATCAACCCGCAGGGTCGGTGACCCAAAGCAGAACGTATCAGCTGTGGTCCGACGGCAGCCGCCGCAATTATTCCGGCTGGAGCGAGACGAGCCGCACCTGCCAGGCCGTCTACAACTCGACCCAGACCGAGTACAGAAACCAGAGCTGCCCCGCTACGCAGCCCCAGGGCACTATCAACCAGCGGCGGACCTACGAGGTGTGGTCCGACGGCAGCCAGCGCAATGACTCCGGCTGGACCACCACCAGCAACACCTGCACCGCGGTCTATGCCTCGAGCGCATCGGAAACGCGCCAGCTCGCTTGCCCGGCAGCGACGCCGACGGGACCCTGGACCCAACGCCGCACCTATGACGTCTACAGCGACGGCAGCCGGTGCAATGAGTCCGCCTGGATCGATACCGCCACCTGCTACAACCGGACGCCGGTCGCCGGCAACCTGGCGATCACTAGCGACGAGGACACGCCGGCCAGCGGCGCCCTGCCGGTTACCGACGACCACTCCACCTTCACCTACCAGATCGTCAGCGCGGCGCCTGCAGCCGCGGGCACCGCGCGCTTCGCCGGGAACACCGTTGTCTTCACGCCAGCGACTGACTGGAATGGCGCTACGTCGATGACCTATCGCGCCCAGGACCCCAGCGGCGCCTGGTCGAACGCGGCCACCGTGTCGATCACCATCCGGCCGGTGAACGATGCCCCCGTCGCCGAGGCCAAGACTCTGAGCCTCGATGAGGACACCCAGGCCAGCGTGCTGCTGTCCGCAACGGACATCGACTCCCCTGCCCCCACTGCCTTCCAGCTCGTCGCCATGCCGCCGGCCGCGGTTGGCCAGGTCACCCTCGCCGGAGCCACCGCCACCTTCAAGCCGGCCAAGGACTGGAACGGCGCCACCCAGTTCACCTACCGCGCCCAGGATACCGCCGGCGCCTGGTCGGCGCCGGCGGCGGTCGCCGTCACCGTGCGGCCGGTAAACGACACACCTGCGCTGACCGATGTTTCGCTCGAGATTAGGACGAAGGAATCGGTGCCGGTCACCACGCGTGCCCGGGTCAGCCAGTGACAGCTCGCCAGCCTTGCATTCTGGAGATAGGCAATAGCCTCGACTGACCCAGTCACATGAGGCGCCCCATGGAAGTACTACGCAGCTCTTTCACTGCCGGCGGCGAGCGGGTCTACCTGCTCTTCCAGCCAACCATCAGGCGATTTCGCCTGGCCACACGTTGGTGCTACGTCGCGAGCTTTCTGCAGCTGCAGGACGCGACGGATGCCTTCGAGGCCTTGGAGCTTTCGGATCGGCCGGCGGCTCAGCTTGGACGGCTATTGGTCCGAGCGGTGCGAAAAACACCTCGATCGATACCGGGCTCCCGCCGTCATGCGATGTGGAGGATCAACCGCATCCTCGACTTCATCGACGCCCGCGCGTCTGGAACGGCCAGTTGAATCCCCTTCCACGGCGTGAACTCACGCCCCAGGGCTATCCCATGTCCCGTTTACTTGTCCCACTCCCCTATGCCGAGGTGGCTATGCCTTCGCGCCCAACCGCACCTGCACCGATCACGATCGTCGCTGCGGCCCTACTCCTCCTGCTCAGCCTCTTCAGCGCGCTGTCCCGTGCGGACGAGGTCGGCACGACCTTCAGCCAGAACTCCTTCATCTGCGACTCGAACTCACCCGGGTATTGGAACGGTGGACTGGACAGTGGCTGGAAAAACCACATCATTTCAGTCTATCGGCAATACCCCACCAACTTAGGTCGGTGCCCCGATCAAGGCGGCTGGACCTATTGGCAAGGTGACATTCCAAAGTACAACGATACTTATGAAAGCTTTCGCAAACGCTGGAACGAAGCGGCGGATGCCGATGTTAGGGACAAAGGCGGCCCGGCTGGCTACCAAGCAAAGTTCGATGCGGAGTGCCTCGACTCTGCCCGGCAGATTTACGGAAACTATGTCATTACCGCACGGTATGTTCACTACACCGGCAACGGGTGCGAAATCACCCGAGTCATTCCCAATACGCCACCAACGGCCCTGAATTCGACGGCCACGGTCAACGAAGACGCCATAGGCCGGTTCAACCTGCAGGCGTACGATTCAGACGGGAACATCGTCACCTATTCCGTCATTCAACCACCAAGCGTTGGTACCATTTCGCAGAGCACCTCGACTATCACGTACTGGCCGCCAGCGGACTGGTCTGGTACTACCTCAATGACCTTCCAGGTCACCGACAACCGCCGCGCTACCTCAAATATCGCCACCGTCACCATCGTCGTCATGCCGGTGAATGATCCGCCCGTCGTCCAGCCGGTTTCCCTGACCACGGACGAGGACACGCCGGTTGAGACGACGCTGTCAGGTACCGATATCGACTCGGCGCCGCCCTCCTACTTCGAGCTGGTCTCTCCGCCACTCAAGACCGTGGGCGTTGCAACCATTCAGGGCGCCAACCTGCGTTTCGAGCCGGCCAAGGACTGGAATGGCACAGCCAGCTTCACCTACCGGGCACGCGACCCCGAGGGCGCCTATTCGGCTGCTGCAAGGGTGACGGTGCTGGTGCGGCCGATCAACGATGCCCCGACCGCAACGACACCGCTGCAGATCAAAACGGTGGAGTCCAGGCCTGCGACGGTCCGCGCCCGGGTCACGACGCCTTGATGATGGGGAGCGAAAGATTCTTTCCCTACCCCGCATCTTCTGAGGACCTACCTGCCTGAGGCAGCCAGTGGCTACGTCGCCGGCCCGCTAGTGCAGGCTCACGAGCTTGCGTTTTCAGAGACGCCTGGAGGATGGGCTCAGTGAGGCGGCTGGCGCCTCGACGCACTGAGGCCCCTCCCCATGACCGCATTTCCCCGCAAGCAAGCTCCTGTCGACTTCAAGACTCAGTACAGCCTGAGCTTCACCGCCCAGGAAGATGAGATCGTTGTCGACTTCTTCTGCGGCGGCGGCGGCGCCGGGACCGGGCTCGAGATGGGCCTGGGGCGCCCAGTTGCGGTGGCCAAGAACCACTCTGCAAAAGCCATCAGCATGCACACCGCTAACCACCCGGCGGCGCGGCATTTCACCACCGATGTCTTCGAGGGCGACCCCGACACCGAGTGCGGCGGCCGCCGGGTGGGATGGTTTCACATGTCGCCCGACTGCACCCACCACAGCCAGGCGGCCGGCGGACAGCCGCGGCAGCACGAGATCCGCAACCTCTCTTGGATTGGGCTGAAATGGGCGGGCAAGAAGCGTCCACGGGTTATCAGCCTCGAGAACGTGAAGCAGATCCTGCAGTGGGGCCCGCTGATCGCCAAGCGCGACCCTGCCACCGGCCGGGTCGTGACCTTGGATCGTATCCCTCACCCGACGAAGCCCAAGAAGTTCGTGAATCGGGTAGCCGAGGTCGGTGAGCAGGTGCCGGTCCGCAACCAGTTCCTCGTGCCTGACCCCAAGCGCAAGGGGCAAAGCTGGCGCCGGTTCGTGCAGCTGCTGCAGGGCATGGGTTACGAAGTCGAATGGGAGGTCGGCCGGGCCTCCAGCTATGGTGCGCCGACTAGCCGCGAGCGCTTGTTTATGATCGCTCGCTGCGACGGTCAGCCGATCGTCTGGCCAGCACAGACCCACGCCAAGAAGCCGGCCAAGGGACAGAAGCCGCTGCGCGTCGCCGCTGAGTGCATCGACTGGTCGGTCCCGTGCCCGTCGATCTTCAAGCGCAAAAAGCCGTTGGCTGCGGCCACGCTTCGCCGCGTCGCCAAGGGCCTGCGCAAATTCGTCCTGGAGTCGGCTGATCCCTTCATCGTGCCGATCGCCAACTGGTCCCGAGAGGCGGCCGTCTCGGTGGGTGAGCCGCTGCACACCATCACGGCTTGGCCTCGAGGCGGATCCTTCGCGGTGGCAAGCCCGATCATCGTGCCGGCTACCCACCAGGGCGCTGATCGGGTGCACGACCCGCGTGAGCCACTGCCGACCGTGACGTGCGCCAACCGCGGCGAGCAGATGCTGGTCAGCCCCACGCTGATCGGCCTGGGAGGCCCGGCCTATGCAGGGAAGCCTGCCGACGCCGGCGCCCCGCTGGGGAGCATCCTGACCGAGAACCACCGCGCGGTGGTGGCGCCCACGCTCGTATCGGTGGGCTACGGCGAGCGCCAGGGGCAAGAACCGCGCGTACCGGGCCTGGACAAGCCGCTGGGCACGGTGATGGCCGGTGGGATCAAGCACGCGGTCGCGGCTGCGCACCTGGTGAAATTCCGCTTCGACTCCGCCGGCGCCGCGGCCGATGAGCCGATGCCCACCATCACCAGTGGCGGTGAATGTCAGCGCCCCGCCGGCGCGGCGCATGCGATGGGGGTCTGCACGGCGTTCCTGGAACAGGCGAACGGCGGTTTCAACACCACGCCTGCACACAGCGTCGAACAGCCGATGACCACTATTACCAACACGGGCAGCCAACAGCGCCTGGCGGTGGCCACCCTCGCTCATCTGCGCGGCAATTGCGATGCCCGCTCACTCGAGGAGCCGCTCCACACCATCAGTGCCTCGGGCCAGCACCACGGTGCGATCACCGCCTTTCTGTCCCGGCAGTTCGGCGGCTCCGTCGGCCAACGCGTCGACAAACCGGCGCCGACCATCACCGCCGGCGGCGGCGGCAAGACCTCGGTAGTCGAGCTGCAGCTCTCGCCGGAAGTCGAAGCCGGTGCCCTGCGCGTCGCCGCCTTCCTGATGAGCTATTACGGTGCGGATAACACGAGCCGGCCGGACGAGCCCTCCCCCACCATCACCACAAAGGACCGGCTGGCGCTCGTCACCGTCACGATCGGAGGTACCCCTTACGTCGTGGTCGACATCGGCCTGCGCATGCTGCAGCCGCGCGAGTTGTACCGCGCCCAGGGCTTCCCGGACTCCTACCAGATCGAGTTTGGCCATGACGGCAAGCCGTTCACCAAATCCGAGCAGGTCCACATGTGCGGCATCAGCGTCTCCCCGCCGCACATGGCGGCGATTGCCCGGGCCAACGACCCCTGGCGCGCCGCAGTGGCCACTCCGCAGCGAACAGCTGCGGCATAGCGTCAAGTCACCGATTCGGCCGGTGGCGGCGACGCCTGGCCGATCGAAGCAACACCCATTACTCAGGAGAAGAACGACGTGAACGACTCATATCAAGGCGCGATGGTGGAGGCGGCGCAGCGCCGTCGTCGCTTAGTGATGAACGCAGCCCAGAGCACCCGAGCGGAACAGCCGTGAGCGGAGCAACGATCTACGTGTCGGCCGAGGACCTGGATGCCTTGCAGGAAGCCGACGGTATTTTGTACGCGCTTTTTGAAGCCACGGACGGAGAGGCGACCAGCTTGAATCTTGCGCGCGATGGCCTCCGCCGTGTGATCGAAAAGACGCAGAAGGCCACGCGTGCCGCCGGCGGACGTCGTCTGGTACGGACCGCATTACGCTACGCGGAAACCTTTGAAGGAGAGGATCGTGCCCCAGATGGACTATGAACCGTATGCAGGAATCATCCAGCGGGCGCTACAAGCTCGCGGTACCACGGAGGGTGATCTCGCCCGCGATCCGAGATATCTCGCGCCCGGCTATGTCGTCCGAATGTGCGCAGCGCTGGCCAGGGCCGCTGCTGAGCGCAGCGGGCGCGACGTGGCGCTCGACGAAGTCATCCGCCTGGAGCGTACCTGCACCGGTGCCGACTACCACCACAAGCTGGCACTGCGCTGCGCCCAGCTCGCCGGTTGAGCGTCGGCTGCGGTCCACGATCCGCCAGCGTGGAGAACCGCGCGGGCAGAGGAGCGCCCTCGCTATTGAGGCCCCGCCACAGGCGGTTATTGGCACTAGCGCGTCGACGGAGATGGGTTACGTTGGCCACCACCTGGTCTTTCGCCTCACGGGAGTAGCGAATGAGCTCAAGCTGGATCCTCACCCAGTCTGGCAAGCAGTTTGACCTGCTGGCCCCTGAAGCCGGCATGGTGGTGATGGATGACATTGCCCATGCACTGGCGAACATCTGCCGATTCGCGGGTTATACCCAGACCCACTACAGCGTTGGCCAACACAGCGTATTGGCTAGCCACCTGGTGCCGCCGGCGGACGCGCTTCACGCGCTGCTGCATGATGCCGCCGAGGCCTATGTCGGCGACATGGTGAGTCCCCTCAAGAACCTGCTGCCAGGCTTCAAGGCGATCGAGGCGCGAATCTGGATGGCCATCGCAGCGCGCTTCGAGATCGCTGAGCAGATGCCGGCGAGCATCAAGGAGGCAGACCTGGTGCTGATGGCAACCGAGCGACGCAATCTGCTCCCGCCGGGTCCGCCTTGGCCGTCGCTCGAGGGGATCCAGCCGCTTCCCAACCAGATAGTGCCCTGGGCGCCGGCCTTCACGCGCCTGGCATTCAAAAGACGCTTCAGACAGCTGGTGCGGCTCAGTGGCAATTTTGCTCGGTTGCGCCAGGCGGCCGAGGCCTAGGCCACCTATGCACGGTGGCACGCTATCAGGCGGTTTCACCGTGTAAGAATCTTACAAAGGCGTAGCGGCAGCAGAGATCCGGCCAGGCGGTATCCAGAGAGCGAAAGAATCTTTCGCTGGCACTCCGGCCTAGTCCTCACCGCCAGCAAAGGGATAGGGATCGCCCCCCTGGCTTGCGGTACCGAGCGGACAGGTCACGACGTCCGCGAGGCGCGGCGCCCGATGACACAGGGAATCGTACAGCCGCTTGAACCAATCGCCCCGTTCCAGCAGCGGGACCTGGAACGACTCCTCGCGCTCGAGCAGCAGCCCGTTGCTTCCTACTCGCTGGTTGACGACCTTGTCGTGGGGCACCAGGCACGTCGCTTCCAGCCGCGGCTGGACGAAGGTCGGGATCGAGTGTTGATGCTCTGTCGGCCGCTGTGGCCAAGTCGCCATCTTGTCTGAGACGACCTTGTAGGCGCCTGGCTCGCCCAGCAGCTCATAGTGCACGCGATGGACGATCACCTGCTCTGCCGCGACCGCCCACCGATACACCACGGTGAACGGCTTGGCCGGCTGGAGCGTATCGATCAGCAAACCTACCCGCGCCATCCGGCCGCGCTTACTGCAGCCAATCGCCATGCGCTTGTTCGGCATCGGCCGGCGTGTGGCCAGGTCCACCCGATCACGCAGGAGCAGGCCCACCGAGTCGATCCGCAGGTTGATCAGCTGGACGTGCGGACCGGAGGCTGGACAGGTCAGGAACCGTGGTACCAAGTGGATGAGCATGAGCGGCTGCCTAGCGCGTCGGGGTGCTAGCCAGCCGAAACCTGCGAAGGAGATCGCTTGAACAGCGGATCGGCGCCCTCGAAGACGTTATCCGGCGCTTCCGGCCACTCACGGCGGATGGCATCGAAGTCGCCTTCGTTCCAGCAGCGCAGAAAGGTCATGCCTTCGTCGGTTTCCAGCGCGAAGGCGATCGCGGCCGTGGATGCGTCAGGTGCCTGGTCGACTTTCTTCAACGCGTCGTCAATCGCGGCAGCGTAGCCTTCACGGTAAGCGTCATCTGGATGGGCCTTGGTGGGGCCAGCCGTGGGGATCAGTGCACCGATCATGTTGTACAGGTCGAGCATGGGGCCGTCCTCGATAGAAGTGGTCCGTCCCAGATCAACGCGCTTTCCCACTTGGCAGCAAAGGCGTCGACCCGGGCGGTCGGCCTAGTGTGCAGCTGCCGCCCTCAGCGCAAGCGGCGATTCACGCCCTTCTTGGTAGGGGATTCGGGGGTTGCCCGAGATGCTGCATCGAGCTCGGCTTGGAGCTCACCAGGCGTGCCGGTGATCTCTGCCAGGAGCTGCCGGGCCAACGCGTGCGCATCGTGATCCGCCGCTGGCGCCGACCGAGCGCGCGCTGGCCCATCGATTGTCGGGCCCGGCGCCCTGGCACGAGGTTGAGTCATATTCACCCTCCGAAACGTGGGACGCTGACTGTCATTCCGGTAGCACGCGGCGTCAAGAGGACATCTAGCCAGCCGCCAGCACCGGGCGCCATCGACAGGCGCCGGTGGCGTATCAGGCCGGCGGGGTGTGCCGGCGCGAACGTTCCGCAGCCAAGAAGCCCTTCACCAGAACCGAGCCCCAGGTGTAGAGGGTCTGTCCAAACACCCCGTAGTAGAAGGTGAGTAGCCAGGGGCCGGGTGTAGGCGCGTCGAGCATACGTGCCAATCCGAAGGGGGCGCCGGCCAGGGATGCAATCAGCGCGAGGAAAAGGAGGTAGTCGCCCATCTGGCTGCCATGGCTCACCGGCGGCGCCACTGGCTCCGGGGTTTTGAAGGGAGTGGTGTCCCAGGTCTCGACCAGGCCCAGCGCGCTGCGGACGGCCGCCGGCGCCAGGGACACTTTCGGATCGACATCCAACCGCAGCACCTGGATGCCGCGCATCTCGTCCCAACTCAATCCGTAGCCTTCTGCAGCGAGCTGCTCCAGAGCGCTGATCAGCGCGGTATGGGTCGCCTTGCCATGCCACAGCCCATCGCGGTGATCGATCCAGATGCTTCTGGCACCTTGCGCCTGGGCGCATGCCAAACGGGCCTTGATGGCCTTGAGGTAAATGGCCGGATCGACTGGCAGGGTGCGACCGCCCCTGTGCTCGAGCGCGTATTTCATGGCTGGAATCCCGACTGGAAGAAGGGATCAGTATCAGCGCGCCACCTCGCCCTAGGCTGGCGATTCAAGCTTTTCCAGGGCGAGAACCGGGCCGGTACACACCCATTCAAGGGGCGAACTCGTGACTTTTTCGGCGCGGGTCTCGCGACACTGGCGGTCTGATACCCGCCACGAGGTTCCAATGTCCGAACACGACAACACGCTACTTCCCGAACTCATCCGCGACCTCATCAAAGAGCGGCGCGCTTCTCGCCGGCTGAAGCTGCTCAAGTACTCCTTCTGGGGTACCGGCCTGCTGCTGGTTGCAGGTGCGGTACTGGTCGAGCACCTGCAACTCGACGAGGCGGATGAAGCCAAGCAGATCACGGCCGTCATCCAGGTGCGGGGCGAGATCGCCGACGGCGCCGAGGCCAACGCCGCCGCGCTGAAGAAGGCCATCGGGCGCGCGTTCGATGACGAGCGCGCCAAAGCCGTGGTTCTCAAGATCAACTCGCCCGGCGGCAGCCCGGTACAGGCCGGCCAGGTGTTCGACGAGATCAAGCGCCAGCGCGGCCTGCATCCGAAGGTGCCGGTCTACGCCGTCATCGAGGACCTGGGCGCCTCAGGTGCCTACTACATCGCCGCGGCCGCCGACGAGATCGTGGCCGATAAAGCCTCGCTGGTCGGCTCCATCGGCGTGACGGCGGCCTCGTTCGGCTTCGTCGACCTGATGAACCGCGTCGGGGTGGAGCGCCGGGCCTACACCTCCGGCGCGCACAAGGCGTTCCTGGATCCGTTCCAGCCGAAGAACCCTGAAGAGACCGTCTTCTGGAACGAAGTGCTCAAGCAGACACACCAGCAGTTCATCCAGTCGGTAAAGACCGGCCGAGGCGATCGCCTAAAGGATGCCGATCATCCGGAGCTCTTCTCCGGCCTGATCTGGACCGGCGAGCAGGCCAAGCAGCTGGGGCTAATCGATAAGCTGGGGGATGTCGACTATGTCGCCCGGGACCTGGTGGGCGCCACCAGCCAGGTCGACTTCACCGTCAAGGACAATGCCTTTGATCGGTTCGCGAAGCGCCTGGGCGCCTCTGCTGCGCAGCAGCTGTCGATCGCGCTCGGCTTCAGTGGTGTGTCGCTGCGATGAGGAGTAGGGACGGCCGCCGGCCTCCCCAATAGCGATAGCCGCGCCTTACGATGCCTCAGGCGCGGTCACTATCTGTACCTGTCCGAATGAGCTATTTCGCCTTGCGCGCGGCATGCAGCTCTGGATTGAAAGACTCCAACCCGCGCGAGCCTAGGCGCCGCATCAGCTTCGCGTGCTCCTCCTCACCGCCCTCCCGACCCAGTGCCACATCGCGCCTGAAATCGTTGATGACATCGGCGAGCTTGGCCGGATCTTCCAGGTCCGCAAGCTTCACAGCGCGCGTGACCTCCGCCTCCTCATAACTGACCGTTACCACCAGCGCCCTGTCAGCCGGACGTGGCGCAGCTGTGGTGGTGTACGGCGCTAGAGCCGCTCTAAGCCGATCGATTCCTTGTTCCATGACCTCTCCTTGCTATGGGCAACGGTTACCGAGGTCATAGAGATCGCCGATCTCGCTTAAAGGTCCTACTGCGGTGGGAAATCTGAGGAAACGAGACTTTGGACGTGGGCTGGGCCTGACCGGCGTGTCTGCTGACGGGGGGCTAGGGGATAAGCCTATCCAACGACTGAGCTCCCGGCAGCCGCCGTCCCGATACGAGGGAACCCTTCGCCCGCGTGGCATTTGGAGATTGCCGGACAGGCAAAACCACTACAGGCGATTGACCGACCTGGATGTCAGCTTCCAGGCCGGCGGGCAAGCGTTTGACCTGGGCGATTGCCAAGCTGTTCAGAAGGCGTAGGCGCGCGACTTGAAGCGTTACGCGCCGGGCCCTCTGGGTGAGTCCGGCGAACGATGGAAAAGGAGTGCAAAAGGCCCAACGAGGCAGACGCCCGACAGCAAGATCCAGAAGGTGATGAACGTCGCCTCCCCTCGTTCATAGCGCGGCGCTTCAGCGCCGAGCGCGCCCTGGCCATACCACAGCAACAAGGCCACCAACGCAAGGCCTAGCGCCCACAGAGCCGGGGCGTAGTCCTGCCGGATATCCAGGTTGATGAGGAGCTTCCACAGCCACGCACCCGCGTTGCAGACGCTGGCTATCACGCAGAGCCACATCAGGGCGTAAAAGATGTCGGCATAGAAGGCGGGGATGATTTCCATTTTCTCTAGCTCCCGAGGTTAGCCGTCAGCTCGTAGGCGACGAGCCAATCGCTCCCTGCCTCGCCGGCGTCGCCCACAACGCCGCTATCCAGCTGCTCCCGCAGGCGGGCTGCAAGCTCTTCGACCGAATCGCACCCCATGTCCCCGAGCTCGTCAGTCGTTACCTCAATGCGTACCTTCATCGGTGATCCCCCCTATAGGCCAGGTGACCATCACACTGACATAACTCAGCGCTGCTGCGAGCGAGGTTCATACCGATCAAGGGCGCGAACTGGCAGTAAGCTCGCCTCCAACGCTAGCAGGGAGCAGCCATGCTGGATTGGAACGCGACGAGCGAGGCCCGAGCCTGGCGGCACGCCTCAAGGTACCCAGGAAAGGAACACGGAACATCGGCCAGCGCATCGGCAAGCGCCTGGCAAAAGTTTGCGAGCGCGAATGGCTCGTCTATCCCCTCTCCCGCGCCGACCAGGTAGTTCGGCGAGACTTCGACGACCAGGCTGGGATTTGAAGCTGCCTCGCGCCGCAATATGAAGCGGCCTCCCGAAAGCTCGCGGATCAGCCGCCCCAGCGGTATCCGCGCAAAGCTGCGAGCGTCATCGAAGATACCGGCGAGCTCACGGATCCGGGCGAAGTGCTCGCGCCAGCGTCCCTCCTCCTCTGCTCGCGCTCGCGCAGCCCTCTCCAGGTACCACCGTTCGTACTCAACCACCGGTAGCCCTCGGTACAACACATCCTCGAGCTTCTTTTGCTCAGGACTATCGATCCAGCGGTCTCGGGTCTGCGACACGTAGGCAATCAGCAGGTGCGCGCACCCATGCTGCCGCAGGCGCTCAACCTGGTGTTCAAGTGAGGCGGCCGGATCCCACATCCACGCCGGCGCAAAGCACTCGATCTGTGCCGCGAGCGCAGCGGTCGCAGCGTGCACGTCAGCCAGTACCTGGAACCAGAGCTCTGCCGTGATGGCGCCGGCCTGGTGATCGAGCGGGAGCCGAGAGAGGCGGTGAGGCAGGGCCAGGGCCTGATCCACGAACCCAGGCAGCCGCCGAACGCCGAAGGTGTGGCGTTCCGCGGGGCGGTGGTGCCGCGCCCGTGCTTCGGCCTCTAGCGCGCGCTGCAGGATGTCCGGCAGCCACGGCAGCGCTGCGGCCATACCCCAGCGCTCGGCAAACTGGCGAGCGCTGAACGTCCCGTTCTTGCCGTTGGGCACCACGAACCAACCACACTGGACAGCTTCGTCTATGAGCTGGACGGACGGCTGCAGGTGAACGGGCACTGCGGCCAGCACGTCACGAACAGCGTCCGCCGGAAGGTATGCGAGGTACCGTCGTGCCCAGGGATAGGCCTCCTTGCACAGGACCGCCTGGCGGTAGTGCTCGAGGGGGAAAAAAGCCCGTTCCTAGGCGAGGGATTCTATGGATTTCATCTTGGTGGCCTGCAGTTGATGCAGACAGCGTACGAAGAACCGATAGAACGCAAGGGGTCAGTGTCCGACCCAAAGCTATCGTTGGCGGTGGGCAGTTACCAGTTAAGAGCAGCCCTCACAGTTTTCCTATAGACGACGGCTTAAGTCTGAAAGCAGACATGTTCAGGTGCTGTGAAGCGTTTATGCGGGTCGCAATCCAATGCGCATGCTACATTTATCAGGTAACGATTGGGTGAAGAATAATTTAATGAAACGCGTAACAAGACAATCAACCAAATTTGGTGCATTAGATTTGGCAGCGGATATTGGCCGGGAGTTTAATCTTCCACTTAACCGCATTGGCGAGGTGTTTTCCTTTGACGAAGCCACCAAGCTTGGAATCGAGGATATGCGCCTTCTGATAGGCCGCCGGGCTGAGAAGATGTTCGAGTACATGGTGGCTTCGTTAGGGCAGGCAGATCTTATTGCTCCAGAAGATACAGCGGCTCCACTTTATGACGGGGCCGATGTCCAAGCCCCTGACTACTTCGTAGCGCTCAAAACCGGTGAGCGCTACTTCGTGGAGGTCAAGCACGCGCGTACGGAGAACTTCAATCAACCAGTGACATTCAGCAAGAATTACTTAGCAAGGCTCAAGCGCTATGCCTATCTCAAGGGTCAATCACTCACGATTGCCGTTTATTGGCAGTCGCTTGGGCAATGGACCATAAACAAGGTAGAAGACTTTGAGACACCAAAAGGTACGATAAATCTACGGTTTCCAGAGGCCTTGCAGCGCAACATCGCCGGAGCCTTTGGCGACCGATTAATTGGCGTAGTTCCCCCGCTCGTATGCCGCATACATGCAAAGCCAGAATACCCAAATTCAATTAGCGAGGACGGAATCGCTAATTTCATCATCAATGGCATCTCGTTCTATTCTGAAGGAAAAGAGATAATCTGTGACTTAGAGCGGCAAGTGGCGTTCTATCTGATATTTCACTCAACCTGGGAAGAACACGCCCCCGTTGCGAAGATGGACGGCGACAGGGTGGACTTCATAGAGTTTTTTGCAAAGCCGCTCGATCGCAATGAGGCGCAGGAGTTCGAGATTATTGGATCGACCGCTGGCATGGTCTCAAGGCATTTCGAGTGGCTTACGACGGCGGATGCACGCATTGTTCGCCTCACCCCTCAACTTAAGCCAAGCGAGATGGCTCCCGCCTTTGACGATTCCTATAGAGGAGAGATTCTCCGCATGTGGCTTCTTCAAATACAGCCAAACTATGGGCCCCTTATACACAAAGTGGGTCGAGACCTGGAGTAGGCTTCCGGCAAATCTACGACTGCTGCAAGGTGGGCATAGGCTTTCGAGTTGTGGACGAAAGCTATGGGTAGATTGTTGTCATCGGCTATTTTCGGTTTTGGTATTTTCAGAATCTCGCAGCAATTTCAGATATTGCCTTGAGGCCTGCCGGGTGCCTGTCCCCTTGCGTTTTAAAAAGCTATGTCAGGGTGAATGGCAGATATCAACCAGGAGCCTCACCATGACCATCGCAACCCTCCCCTCCTCTACCAACGATACGGCACAGAGCACCGTCGTACCGGGCCGCCTGGTCTTTCATCGCGACGAGCCGTCCCGCTTCGGCCCCATCGAAGTATTGAGCCACGATGGCGTGGTGAAGGGCCGATCGATGAAGCAGCAGCAGGCGCTACCGTTCGAGCCGGAGGCGCTCCTCACTGCCGCGCAGCTGGCGGAAGTCATCATTGATCTCGCCGGCAAGGCGACGACACCGGCCAGCGCTGACCAGTTGGCGGCCTACGCTCGCACCCTGGCCGAGGCCTATGGTGCGCATAGCCAAGCGGGTGATCTCGCCGTCGGCGACTTCGCGTTCTACCGCGAGGATCCAGATGCTTATGGGCCCCTCTCCATCCAGGCGGTTGCCTCGAAGGTGACGGCCTACAGCAAGTACAAAGAGCTGGAGCTGGACTTCGACCAGACGGACCTGAGCACTGCTGACCAGCTGGCTGAGGAGCTCATCGGTGCCCTCACCATCGAAGAAGCTGAGCGGCGGCAGCTGAAGGTGTCAGCTCGCGCCAAAGCTCTGGCTGCCTCGTTTGCGAGTTAATATCATCTGGCAGCTGCCGTAACAGCGCGCACCCTGCCGAAGCCCTCCTTGTCGAGGGCTTCGTCTTGCTGGTTTCCCAGTCACGGGCGAGTTTTCTGAGCAGCCAGGCATTTTCTGCCGCAGTAAAGGCGATAGAGGCCATTTTTGATAAGCATCACGTCTGAGTGGGCGACGCCTCCACCGAAGGCCGTAGCGTTACGAGATAATCTAGAAGCTCGGCGCCAATAAGCAAAGTCTGCCCTCGGTTTCTTCGCAACATAGTCGGCTGCCTACGGAACGTTCAAACATGGCCGCTAGACGGTTATGGTTCTAGCTGTGCGCTAGGAAATGTCCAAAGCGTAGATCAGCGAGCTGCCCGGGGATGCCGGTACCGCTATCTTCGGCGTCAGCGATTGGCATGGACAATCAGCTACGGCCACGCCCATCGCGGAACTTGATAATCTCATATGGTTGAAATAGGCTACAACAAGGCCACTTGCTGCCCGCCCCCTCCGCCATATCGGCATGGTGAAAGCAAGGCTCTACCTCCTAATGGTGATTCTCACCGGCAGGTCGCAATGGAGGGCCGACACGCGATGCGAGCCGGTATCTTGAGAACACATCATGACCACGATCGAATCGCTTAAATCGCAGGCCAAGCGTCTGCGCGCTCACCTATCTGCGAAGAACATACAGCTTACCCATAGCCAGGCTCTCGAAGCCGTTGCTGCCATGCACGGACATCGCGACTGGAATACGGCTTCAGCCGCAGCAGACGATCACGTCACGTTCACCCCCAAGTCCTACCGCGTCAGATTTTCGCTCGACGAGTTCTTGGGTGGAGACCTAGGGCCTGCCGAAGTGCAAACGGAAGGCACCTACAGACGTGGCTACCACCAATGTGCTGCTGAAATCATGCATGCGATGCGAGGACCCAGGCCGATTACAGCCGCCATATTGGAGTCTTGGGTAGAAGGGGCGGGAATGGAATGGCGAAAAGATAAGCCTTTAAATCGCATGATTACGGCGCCCGGTTTTGTGAATGTGAGCGAGGAAGAATAGATGCTATTTAAGTTTTCTAACGTTCAGGATACGGCAAGCGCGCTTATCGAATCATCAGCTACCTTCTCAACTAAGTACAAGACGCTTGAAGACGCCATCCAGTATTTAAAGCAACAGTCTGTGATGCTTTATGAGCGGGCGTATGGTGACGTTGAAGATGCTGAAGACGTAGGTGATGGGGTTTTACAAGTCCCAATATGGCGGAATGTCGGAACAACCTACTACGCCGTGCGTTCTCCGAACCCTCCTGACGGTGAGGAGTGGGCCGTTAAATCCAATACCCCGAATGCTGCGTACATCGACGTCGTTTTTTGGATGGCTGTGTCTCTTAACTAATCAGACAGGCGTGCTCAGGGTCCGAAGGCCGCTAGCCATGGGATTTGGAAGCCTAGTCTCAAAAGCCAGGCTTCCAAATTTTTTAGCGTCAGTCCGTGGGCAAGAACGCTTGGGCGCCAAGCTTCGCTATCGCAGATCTGCTTTCTGCAGGTAACCATCTAGCCACCGCAGCGGGATCGTGGGGTGCTCCCAGGCACTGGTCGGCAGCACCGGCTGCAGGAGATCAGGCAGCGCGCGCAGTCGCTCAGCGTTTTGCCTCAGAGCGAGCCACAGCCTCTCCGGATCGTCCCATGCCGCCAACAGCTGGCAGACCTCCCGCCAGTTGATGGTGCCGCCCTGCTCAACCGGCGCCGGCCATCTGGTGGCCCGAGTGACCCCCTGCTCATCCATCGCCATGGGCGCCAGGTCGTAGATCGGCGCCAGCCGTACGCCCTCTCCGTCACGCAAGATCGCAGCGTTGCGGCCATGGTTGTCCGTGTTGCCCACCACCTGATTGAGCAAGTCCCGCAGCAGGTACTCATCGAGTAAGCCTGGAATAGCGGCGTCCTGGCCGGAAGCCCGCCACACCCTTACCAGGGCCTCAATAGCGTCGAGGTGCCCCAGGTAGCTCCCGGGCACCAGCGTACCTGTCAACGAATAGATCGACTCGACAGCGACCCGCTCAAGACCCGCGGCACCGGGTCGGCGGTCGAAGCGTGGCAACCATAGGCTCGGCTGCCTACCCTCCTCGAGCATGAGCCCATCAACAGAGATCGTCTCCAGGCCCAGGCTATCCACCGCCAAGTAATACCGGTACTCGCTACGAAGCACGTCCTGGTCCGCCGCGCGCCCCTGGTTGCGGGGAAATTTGACGAGCCAGTGCCGAGCTGCCAAGTCGTCAGCAAGAGTGCCGTCCAGGTACAGCTCGCCTTGAGTACCCTGGGTCAGCAGCAGCTTTGGCGCATCGCCCCCGGCGCCGGTGGCGCTTCCTAGGAGGGCACCTTGCGCATAGGCGTGATCAAGGAAGTCGGGGCCCTGATCGATGACCTGGTCTCGCCGGAATGCGATCGGCGCCCACTCCTCGCCGATCGTTGCGGCTTCGCGGATCCGCAGCTGACCGATCGGGGCAAGGGTACAGCGCGCTAGCAGTTCGAATGCCGGCTGGGTGGCTTGCCCGCTTACCAGCGCGAGACGGGGAAGCAGGAATCGACGCGCCGCACCGGAGGGCACGATATCGAACAGGAACGCCGGCCAATGCGAGAGACGAACAACGTCCCAGCTCAGCGGGAGATTCGCGCTCACGGCGTGCTGCAGCGATGGGCCGGATTCGGTCAGGTACTGAGCGAGAAATGACGCCAGGTAGCGGCAGCTGCAGGGGCTGTTGACAGGATGCCTGCCTGGATCGTCAAAGTGGATGTTGAGTGCATCCTGCCAATGACCATCGACGAACGCCTGGACGACTAGATCGGCCATAGCCGGCCGCCCAATGTGTCGCCGTGGGTTGCTGCATATCGGCTTGTCGCTGGCGCAGCAGGGGTCAGTTGAAACGCCATGCGCTATTGCTTCAATCCGCAAGCAGGCTTGGTCTCGGCCGCCTGCTGGGCAACAGCTGCAACCCTCTCATCGCAGGTGGCCTGTAGCGACAGCCAGAAACCCTCAGATGTCTTGAAATGTGCCGCCAGCTTCGACGCCAGCTCAGGCGTCACAGGCGCGCGCTCATTCACCACCGCCTCCACCGTAGCGGCCGGAACGCCAAGCCGCTCAGCAAACGCTATCGTGTCGGTCTGCAGCGGTACCAGGAACTCCCCCCTGAGGATCTCGCCCGGGTGGATCGGCGGCATACCGTTCTTGATCACTGCGATTCTCCTGGGGCGGCTTGTCAGGTCAGTATGCCGGCATTGAGCCGCGGAGAGGAGGACAGGCCGTAAAAGGCCGCTGGCGTATCACCTGGTGCCGGCCAGGCAAAGCATCGGTGGCACCTGCAGCAAGCCGCTGGTGCCAAAGACCCCATCCGCGCTACTGGAGTTGATCAAACCGCCCCTTTCGAGCCGGTCGACGCTTGGAATGCCACTCTGCTCCTGGCCGAGAGACCTTACCGGGGTGTGATATCCGGGGACTTGTTACTGGAAGGATCCTTGCCAAACAGGAACACCGAGGCTTCGGCTTCCAGGGCGTTCTGCCAGTCGAGCGTGGTCTCCTGCCTTGCATCATTCCGGCAGACCTCTACCCGTGCTTTGCGCCAGGTCGTTGCGCTTAGGGTCGTAGCGCTGCCACATAAATTCTGGTCATAGGTACGCCCCGCCCACGATGCCCCAGGGCCAGGTGCGAGACCGCGGGGAGGGGTAAACGCCAAAGCCTGCTGCTGTTGCATCACAGGAGAGGCAACTGTCGGTTTGCATCCGCCTCGTCTTGAAACGCCTGGATCGCCTCGTCATCAGCATCACACCCGCGGCCGGCGCCCAGCAGGCCGGCGAAATGCGCCTTCAAGGCCTGTTCGCCCTGGCCGCCCTGGCCGCCCGGGGCGAGCTGGTCGATCGCATGCCAAGGCACCAACCGCTCCGGCGGCAGAAACCGATAGGGATCGGCCACCAGCCCGCAGGCAAAGCGGCCGGTACCGAGCGAGATCAACGCTCGGCACCTCTCCTCGTCACCTAGCTCCTTGCCGAGGTCGCACACCTCGGCAATACAGCACAGGCCGCATCCGTTGCACGGTTTGCCCTGCGGCGGCTTATCCATCGAGACCAGGTGGAGCAGATGCCAGACGGCGCCTGCAGGCTCGAGCTTATCCATCTACCCTCCCCTTCTCACCGGCGCGGCCCGAAAAAACCCTGCCCAGGTCACCCGGGCGCCATTGGGCAACCGGCTCATCACAGTCGGCGCAGTAGAGAATCTTCCCATCGCGGACCTTCAGGTTCGAGTACATATCGGTGTTGTCCGCAGTGCCCCCGTCCAGGTCGACGTAATACTCGCCTGACCCCTGGTAGTGCCGCTTGATGAAGAAATGTACCCGGTTTCCGCAGGACGGACAGGACACCGGGTCATCGATCGTCTGCAGGTTGCTACTGCGCATTATTTGCCACCTCGGCGCGCGGTTCCGGATTTCCTGCCTGATCGGCCTTTTCCACCTCGGTTCTTCCTGCCCTTTTTGCCTGGCTTCCCCCACCCTGCACCCCAGGGGTCGACGCGGATGTCAGGGTACTGGTCTTTGACCGCGTTCCAGCTCGCCTCACGCGCTGGGAGCGTCGCTTCGACATAGGGTTCCCAGCCGACCCAACTGATCGCATCCATCAGCTCTATGCACAACTCCCCCCGTCGATCGGTGACAGGAGGCCGTGCTCGTCGATAATACGGGTGTCACCGAACGACCAGGTCTGCTCGTCGAGCTCGACCGCCATGAACACTTCCCACTCGGTCGTGTCGTCATCCGGGCCTGGATAGGCCACCCAGGCCTCACCGATCTGCAACGGCCCGTACTTCGTCTGGAAGGTGACCGTCACGTGGCCGCGGGCATAGTGCAGCCGCGGATTGCCGGTACCGCGCACTTTTTTGATAACTGACGCGACGCTCATCGGCGGCAGGTCTTTCTCCGGAGCGTGCGCAAGGTGCTCGAGTAACTCAACGAAATCGTCGTAGCGGATATCCATCGTCTCAGGTCCATGAGGGGTACCCCGATACCCTGGCACCTTTCCTGAGAATGCAAGGACGATCCCGCATGGACGCAAGCCGTGCAGAAGTTGCATTCCTGGGGATTGGGAGATCCTGCAGAGGTCCTTCCAATAGCGGATCTCCTCATGTCTGTCGTCGCCCGAACTGCTGAAATCGACGCCCTCCTCTCCCGTGATGCCGTGGTCGCCATCGGCGTAAGCGGCGGCAAGGACTCGGACGCCTGTGCACTGGCAACGGCTGCCTACCTGGACCAGCTTGGCCACCGTGGGCCCCGGCTGCTGATTCATGCCGATCTTGGCTCGGTGGAGTGGGAGCAGAGCCTCCCCAAGTGCCAGGAACTGGCCAGTGCGATCGGCTGGGAGCTTGCCGTCGTACGCCGTGAGGCGGGCGGGATGATGGAGCGTTGGGAGGGCCGTTGGGACAACAACGTTCGTCGCTACGCTGACCTTTCGTGCGTGAAGCTGATCCTGCCCTGGAGCACACCGTCGATGCGCTTCTGCACCTCGGAGCTCAAGAGCGCGGTGATCGCCAGCTACCTCAAGAAGCGTTTTCCCGGACAAGACATCATCAACGTCACCGGCATCCGTCGCCAGGAAAGCTCCAGCCGCAGCAAGATGCCGGTATCCAAGGTAGACACCCGACTTAGCCGGCGCGGCCTGCAAGGCTTGGTGTGGAATTCGATCATCGAATGGACGCTGCCTGAGGTACTGGGCGAGATTGCCGGCCACGGCCGAGAGCTGCACGAGGCCTACACGCGTTACGGCATGAGCCGAGTGAGCTGCTCGTTCTGCATCATGGCCTCCAAGCCTGATTTGATCGCTTCCGCCGCCTGCGCGAGCAACCAGGATACCTATCGCAGGATGGTTGCCCTTGAAGCGAGGTCTTCGTTCTCGTTTCAGTCCGGCGCCTGGCTGGGCGACATCGCCCCTCATTTGCTCGACCACAAGGCATTGGCGCGGATCCGTAATGCGAAAGAGGTATGCCGCATACGCGAATCTGCGGAGGCGACGATCCCTCGGCATCTCCACTACGTCTCTGGATGGCCCACCTGTATCCCAACCGCACATGAAGCTGAACTGCTCGCAGGCGTGCGGCTGACCGTCGCGCGATCGTTGAAGCTCGACGTAGCGTGTACCACCGGCTCTGAGGTCAGGGCTCGTTATGCGGAGCTGTACGCGGCCAAGCCCGATCAGATCGTGGATGCACCCGTTCACCTGATTCACCCGGCTGCATCGCAGATCGCGTTCGAGTTCTGATCGCGACGCTGAGTGTTCACCCGCCCTGCCCAATACCCAGGCGTGCAGTGATCGCTTCGTGGCCATCAG
The DNA here is from genome assembly GCF_013277805.1 of Pseudomonas sp. MS15a(2019). Classification (NCBI taxonomy): domain Bacteria; kingdom Pseudomonadati; phylum Pseudomonadota; class Gammaproteobacteria; order Pseudomonadales; family Pseudomonadaceae; genus Pseudomonas; species Pseudomonas sp. MS15a(2019). The sequence goes on along the minus strand of NZ_VBTN01000015.1, from coordinate 50,848 downwards.
GCTGGCATCGCCGGGTGGTGAAGTCTTGGCGTCGTCCACGTGCCCTGCCTGATAAGCTTCGCAGCAATGTTGATAGCTTTAGCTGTTGGGTGCTTGGCCAGCGCGCCATTCTGCAGGCTTTGAAAAACCTCCTTGGCCAACTGAGGTAGGCGATCGCTGGCGACGCCGCTCTTCACAAGCTTTTCCATGATTGAAAAAAGCCACGACGCGTTTTGTGTTTTTTCTCTCGGAAGAGTTATTTCTTGGGGGGCAATTCTGGTCCCCCCTCTTTTAAGATTTGGCCCCCCTGCCGCGGGCACCTGATTACCGGCTTCGCGAGGGGCATCGTGGTTCATACGTAGTCGGCTCGGCACGTCGGGCGCTTTCGGTTTCGTGCCGATGCTTCTGAGGGCAAGCCGCTCGATGGCAGTGAGTGAACGGCCTTCTCTCTGAGCTGATGCCTGGATGACCATTGCAGCATCTACCTCCGTGTCGCACGCCTGTTTTACGTCTCCGCAAAGGCTTTCTACGTCACCACTGGTGGATATCCCGTCACCGTGCGCTTCCACCGTTACTGCCATTTGATCTGAATGCCCTTCAGAAGCCGATAGCTCACCTTGGGTAGAGGCAGTGGACTTCGGCATGTCCGGTTGACGAATACCCGTCGGCTTCACACCGATCTCCCCTTCTACCTGGTTACTTCTCCCGCTGGTCTCGAGGGTCTCGACTAACCCTTCGAGCGCAGCTTCGCGCTGCTTTCGATCAGGGCAGCTGACGTTCAGCTTGGCCAGGATCACTTCGCTGAGCCTAATGCGGAAGACGTTCGGCAGACTCATGCCGTTCTCTGCTCTTCGTACCACGACCTCAAGCAGCCCCCGCTCGACCAGTCGCTTGCACAAGCGCTTGGCCGTGTTCTCTGAAAACCCAAAACGCTTCGCGAGGAAAGACCAGCTGATCTCCCGCTCCATGTTCGGATTGCTGCTGCAGAGATCGTAAAGCGAGAGCCACATTCCGAAGCTATCAAGGCCGATCTCAGCGACGCGCTGGAGATGCCTCAGGTAGGTGACGGGAATCATAGTGAAGGGCTTCGATCTGCTGTGATGGTAGAGGTCGTTCACAGTGCATAGGGTGGTCATCGTGTTTTTCCTAGGCATAAAAAAACCCGCCTAGTGGCGGGTTTCTTGGGCGTCCTACCGATTTGGCGGCGCCGGTCTATGTGAGGTGGTGGTGGAGGGCCTGTATCAGGCGGAGCGGACTCATAGCCTACTGATTGGCGAGGGAGGCCAATCGTGGTCGGCGCTAATCGCCGGTTGGCCCAGAAGCTATAAATGGGGTCATCCAATTTGTCGTATGCATACGACAAATCCTGAGCGACCAGGGTGGAGGCGGCCTGCACAGCAGAGCGCCGGACCGTTTTGTCGTATGCATACGACAAAGCCGAAGAGGCCAGATCGGGCACCTGGCGCAGGTCTGAGGCGATGGCGATCTTGTCGTATGCATACGACAAATCCTGAACGTCCAGAGTGGAAGCGGCCGGCGCCGGAGAGCACCGGACCGTTTTGTCGTATGCATACGACAAAATTGAGCTACCCAGATCGGGCACCAGGTACCGGGCCGAGGCACCGGCCATCTTGTCGTATGCATACGACAAATCCTGAACGTCCAAAGTGGAAGCGGCCAGCTCAGCGGAGCGCAGGACCGGTTTGTCGTATGCATACGACAAAATCGAGCTACCTAGATCGGGCACCAGGTGCCTGGCCGAGGCCCCGGCCATCTCGTTGTATGCATACGACAAATCGTGAACGTCCACGGTGGAAGCGGCCAGCTCAGCGGAGCGCAGGACCGGTTTGTCGTATGCATACGACAAAATCGAGCTACCTAGATCGGGCACCAGGTGCCGGGCCGAGGCACCGGCCATTTTGTTGTATGCATACGACAAATCCTGAACGTCCAGGGTGGAAGCGGCCAGCTCTGCAGAGCGCAGGACCGGTTTGTCGTATGCATACGACAAAATCGAGCTACCTAGATCGGGCACCAGGTGCCGGGCCGAGGAACCGGCCATCTTGTCGTATGCATACGACAAATCCTGAACGTCCAGGGTGGAAGCGGCCGGCGCCGGGGAGCACCGGACCGATTTGTCGTATGCATACGACAAAACTGAAGCAACCAGATCAGGCACCTGGCGCAGGTCAGAGGCGATGGCGATCTTGTCGTATGCATACGACAAATGCCGAGCGCCCAGAGTGGAAGCGGTCAGCTCAGCGGTGCGCCGGACCATTTTGTCGTATGCATACGACAAGTCCGAACCATCCAGATTGGGCGCCAAGCGCAGGTCCGAAGCCTCGTCGATTTTGTCGTATGCATACGACAAGCCCCGGGCGTCCCGCGTGGAAGCGGCCGGCGCCGGGGAGCACCGGACCGTTTTGTCGTATGCATACGACAAAATCGAGCTACCCCGATCGGGCACCAGGTACCGGGCCGAGGCACCGGCCATCTTGTCGTATGCATACGACAAATCCCGGGCGTCCAGGGTGGAAGCGGCCGGCGCCGGGGAGCACCGGACCGTTTTGTCGTATGCATACGACAAATTTGGGCGTGCTGAAACAGGCCTCGCCCGAGGCCCCTGTTGTAGGGCGAAGCTGTCGTATGCATACGGCTGACTGTCCACGCTTCGCTCACTTACGCGGCGTTGACGAAGGACGAGATCAGATTTGTCGTATGCATACGACAAATTCACAGAGAATGAAGCAAATGCAATCCTTACCACCCTCGAATCGAGGGAACGCGAGATAAGCGCCCCGTGCTTCAGTAGGGGAGGGCGAGGTCTCGCTGTACGCTGCACGGTCTCCGAGGGCTCATCCGTGGAACCCGCAGCTAACCGCCCAGAATTGAACCGGCCCTGAACGACGCAACTTATCGGAGCGCTATAAGCACGAAAGGCGAGCAACCTAAAAGGTGCTCGCCCACGTGCAACGCTGCCCGACGGTCTAGTCTTCACTGGCGCCAGCATCTCCTTGTTGCTCGAGCAAAGCAGCAATTCGCTTCGACAAGTCATCCAGGGTTAGGTCGCTGTTGAGCTTTGAAGACAGGGTGATCTGGACCGACCCCCGCTCCGTGCGACGGATGCTTCCCAGTTTCTCGCCGCTTTTACCTACGACCTCGATCGCACTAGCGGCACCCACCGCGCCCTGGTTGCTGCGCACTACCCGCTGCAGAACCTTGTCGCTCATAGCACCCGACCTGATCCGTGGGGCCAGCTCTATAAGGGTGCGCTTGTAGCGCTCTCCGTGATTCTCGTCGTTGACCAGAGCCACGATGGCTTTAGCGGTCAAGACACTGACCTTACCCATGGGCCCGATCGCATCCATCAGCTCGCGCGGAATCCGGAAGAAGGTCAGCAGGTTGTTAAGCGTTTGCCGTTGCAGGCCCAACTCCGCAGCCAGCGACGTCTGATTCTTGTAGACGCCTTGATCTAGGGCTCGCTGATATGATTTGGCTTTGGCCCAACTCGAGAGGTTCTCCCGAAGGTTGTTCTCATGCTCCATGGCGGCGAAGGCGGACTTATCGTCCAGCTCTTTCACAACACACAAGAACGGCCGCTCAAGATCCTTGGATACGAGCCAACGCCTAAGGCCGAAGATAAGCTCGTAATGCCCTGGTTTGCTCGGGTTGGGACGAACGAGCCCGGGAACCGCCTGGCCCGCTGCGCGAATGGCCTGCGTCAGCTGGTCCAGATCGCCCATTTCATCTTCGGGGCGATCAGCAAACGCCCACGGCTCTACAAGAGACGGATCGATCTCCTGAATAAGATTTCCCTGCCGTTCCGCGTCGGAGATCTCCGGTTGCTGCGGCGCCTTGGGTTTCTCAGGAAACCGCGCAAGCAGGCTGTCACCGCCTACGCTCTGGGCATCAGGATGAACACGTCGGGGGCCTGCGGCAGCCAGCTTTTGTTTTTCTTCGACAAGCTGCGCGGTGAACAGTCCTGCTACACCGGGCGCTCGAGGCATGTCACTCACTTATCTCTCCCCGCAGCTTGCGCCTGCTGTTCCCAGATAGTTTTCAAATCTTTAAGAATCTCATCGTTGACGCCATCGAGAATTTCGACAGCGCGGCGATAAGAGTCGCGAGTGGATCTCGACGGAACTTGGTCGTACACAGAAGAAAGTTCCGCGTTGGCGCGCTCAATGGCGGCCGTAAGATTGACTACATTGCTCAACACGTAGTCGCCGTAAAGATGGCGAATACGCTGTTCTATCTTCATCGCCGCTTGAAACTTGGGCCCTGGATGACGGGTGATCATCAGGCGCAAGTAATCAAATTCCTTTTCTGCCGCCTCAAACAGGCTGGCCAGAGCGGAGCAAAGCATCACGAAGGACGCGTAATCATAGGTGCCTGGCGGGATCGGCACAATAAGGCCATTTGCCGCCATCATGGCGTTCAGCGATACGCTCGCCATGTTCGGGCCGCAGTCGAGAAGAATCAGGTCATATTCGTCTCTTACAACATCGAGCGCATTACGCAGGCGGAACACCGGGCTGCCAAGATTTTCCGAGTTGTTCATCTCGGGATTAGGCAACTGGATATCCAGTTCCTGCAAACTTAAGTTCGCCGGTATCAGATGGATACCTGGGAAGTAGGATTCGAAAGTGCAGCGCCGAATTGCCTGGGGATCCAACAACAGCGCCTGGTTGATGATATCTTCGCTGCTGAGTTCGATATCGGGAATATAGGGGCCGAGGTTGACGGTGCTGGATGCTTGCGGGTCAAGATCGACCACCAGCACTCTGAGGCCTTCGATAGCTGCCTTCTGGGCCAGATGAACGACCGTGGTCGTCTTGGCGACACCACCCTTGAAGTTCGATACGGCGATGATAATCGAGCTGGAGCCGGCGGGTCGGAGGTAGCGTGAGCCGAACCGATCGCGGTAGCGGTTGATGTCGTCCAGGGTAAACGACCACTTACCGCGCTCGTCCTTGGGGATCGGCTTGGCAGAGGAGTCGCCTGCCTCGAAGGCCGCCACGATCTCAGCTTCGGCTGCGCGTATCGTATTGGGCGACTTGTCGATCAGCTGAGCGGCTTCGGCCAGGGACCAGGTGCGGGCACGTTTCTGCTCGTCCGGCTTGATGACGTCGGTGCGCAGCATGGCCAGCTCCGCGTTTCCCTTCTCGGAGAAACTGCGAAGCAATGCGCCGGCGTTTTTTGCGCCCAACTGACTCGGTACGTGCTCGAACAGCTTATTCATCCCACACTCCGCTTTGAATGGTCAACGGCGTAATAATGCTCTTTGAGCGTTCAGTCCGCAATAGTGCATTCAGCATCTTTTACGGTGTGCGGACGGCTGTGCTCTCGTTTTGCCGTGGTAGGACGAGCCGCGCGCAGTTGCACAGAGAGCACCCCTTTCCAGCGGCAAAATGCCATCAATCGGGCGGAGTGCAGTCTCGGCTATCGAATTAGAGAGGAGTTTCAATGCGTTAGGGGGCAGGTTCACACCCTTTAAGGGCGTGAACTGCGAAATATCGACGCCCCGCAGGCTTTACTGCACAGCGTGGACTGCTACGACAAAACGCCCAATCGGCGTAGGGCGGCTTGCTTCGTATCGTGGAGCTTGCCGGCCTTTAGTAGGGTTTTCTGCCGAGATACCCATGAACCCAGCCGCAGGCCGGCAGCTGTCACGTGTTTCACCGGTACCGAGCCGCCGGCATTGGCGGCCAGGTAGTCTTGGAGCGCTGCAAAGTGCTGTTGCCACGCAGCTTCCGCAGGATCGAACGAAAACCCAGCGGCCAGCAGCCGGCCGTGATCCGGATCCTCCGGTTTGTCCTTCAGCCGCGTGCGCTGATTCGAGCACCACCTGCCGAGCTTGTAACCATCGCCAGCCACGTAGGCGATCGGCACATCGCAGTGGCCATGCGCGGCCTTGAACTGCTCCAGGTGCTGCAGGCCCTGGTCGAAGGCCGCACCGAACATCTCCCACACGAAACCCAGCTGATTCAGCAGCTCAATGCGCTGCGCGTCCATTTGGCCGTCGCGGTAGCGCGCGCGCTGGTTCCCGACCCAGGTACCAAGCGCTGTCCCATCAGGCAGCACGAAGTCGAGCGGCACATTCACATGGCCATGCCGTGTACCGAACTCCTGCAGCGCGGCGTAGGCGGCTTCCCAGCGAGCGTCCAACACGCCAGCGCCGAAATCGAAGCCCAGGGCGGCCAGCCGATCGCGCCTGGACAGGTCGATCTGACGGCTGCGCTGGTTCCGACACCAGTCCGCCAGATCGGTACCGTCTACCAGCACCTGGCGCTGGGCGATGCGGAGGTGACCGTGCTGCTCCTTAAACGCCACCAGCGCCTGATACCGTTTCTCCCAGGCGTCGTCGAAGGGGCTCAGGATGAAGCCCAGGGCCTCAAGCAGCTGCTTTTTCCGCGGCGCCAGCCGGCCGATGCGATAGGCCTTGCGCTGCTCGCTGCACCAGTGGCCCAGGGCGAGCCCGTCTGCGGTGACGACGTCGACGGCGGGGGAGGGCGATCCCGTGTCTGCCAGATAGCTGCGTAAGGATTCGTACCCCCGCTCCCAGGCATGCTCTCGCGGATCGAACTCGAAGCCGATGGCCTCCAGCTGCTCGGCACGGTTGGGTGCAAGCCGGCCTAGCCGGTGGAGCGCGCGCTGGCGAGAGCACCAGGCGCCCAGGGTATGCCCACCCGGTGTGCGATAGCTGCGGGCGACCCGGGCGTGGCCCCGGTCAGTCACGAACGCACGCAGGAGACCGTAATAGTGCGGCCAGCTGCCGGCGATGCGCCCTACCAGCTCCGTTGATAGCACAGCCTTGAGGCTGGCGGCCCAGGCGCCCGCGTCGAGACGACCTGCAGGCGCGATGACGTGCAGCTTGTTGAACCAGCCGGGCGACGCAGGCTGTCCGGTTTCGCCCTGGTCTACTGCAGCGCGCTGCACCTCGTTGAGCATGGCGTCGTCCTGCTCGGCGAGCGCCGCCAGGGTCCGCCAGACCGTGGACATGTCGCTGCGCGCCACGGCCTGAATGAGGGACTCGCCGGAGCTCCGCTTTAGGCGTAGGGGTATCAGGACATAGCCGTAGCGCTTGCCCGGCGCCTTGCGCACCGCGCGGCCGAGCGCCTGGACGATGTCGACGTGGCTTTCCCGCCGGTGCATGAAGGCGACCAGGTCGGTATCCGGCACGTCCACCCCTTCAGCCAGGCAGCGTGCGCAGGACAGCGCTGCGCGCGGGGCCCGGCCGTACTGGTGCAGCAGGCGGGTGCGCTGCCACGAGGGGAAAGACCCATCGATGTGGCGCGCCCAGAAGTCGCCGGCGCCGACGGCCTCCCGCAGCGCGGTGGCAAAGCGCTTCGACTGCGAGATCCGCGAGTAGAAGGCGAAAGCCTTTCGGGCGCCGACGTCTGTCATCGCCCGCAGCAACTCCTGGGCATGCACCGCGTAGCGGCGCTCCTCATCTTCCAGCGCTTCGGCGAGCTGCTCGTCGTCCACCTCCTCTACAGAGATGATGACGCGGAAATCGCAGATGATCCCCGCCGCGACGGCCGCGGAGTAGCTGAGCTCGTAGGCAACCGGACCGAAGACGGCCTCATCCGTCATGGAGTAAATGGGCCCGGTACCGGCCGGGCCTTCCTCCTCAGCGATGGCCAACGGCGTCGCGGTAAGGAAGAGGCGCTTGTCGATGCGCAGGGTAGCGTGGTCACTCAGCGCGAAGCTGTTGCGGCGGCCGGCGGCGCCGGCTGTCTTGTGCGCCTCGTCGAGGATCCCCAGGTCAAAGGCAAAACCGGGCGGCAGGCCCTGGGCGAGGGTAGGGGCACTGGCGTAGGTGCACAACACGATCAGGTCTCGACCCAGGGTGCTGACCTTGAGCGCGATCTCCTCAGGCGAGGTAGTGACCGCCACCGGAAGATCCTCGAGCACCTCATGCTCGTCGTCGAGCGTGGCCACACTCTCGTCGCTGCAGACGCACAGCACGCGCTCCAGATCCAGCTCGGCGTTGCTCACCCAGGCCTGCAGCGTCTGGCTGACCAGCGCGAGCGAGGGTAGGAAGATGACGATACTGCGGGCATCGAGCGCCGCGGCGACACCCTGCGCAAGCCGAGTCTTGCCGGTCCCACACGCCATATGCACCTGCAGCCGGGCCCGCCGCTTGAATCCGTCCAGGATGCGGGCGCGGGCTTCGAGCTGGTGGGGGGCGAGAAGGCTGGAGGAAAACTGCATCGGTAGTGGGCGGCGGTGATGTAGTAGGGGAGGGGGGTGATTATCGCACCGAATCGGCTTGTGCTTCAGGTGCTCGGCCGCGCACAGGGATACCGCGGCGCTGACGGGCGCTGGCATAGCGGGCAGGGGTCCCTCCATGCTGCGCCGCCAGGTCCTCATCTGACCAGGTACCCAACAGGCCGGTGATTTCCCTGAGCGGCGTCTTGTTCGAAAGCACCTGCTCGCCGCGGCGGATGGCCTGGATCTGCACCACGCCGCAGCCAGCCCGGGCGGCTAAGGCCTCGTCAGATAGGAGGGGTAGCAGCGCCTGCAACTCGGCCGTCCAGTTCAGGGCGTCGCGGGTCGCCGGAATGCCACGGTCCCGACGCAACTTGCTGACCACGGGTTGAGCGATACCAAGCGTAGAGCCGATCGCCAGGTCGGTGACGGTGCCCAGCATGGCGTCCATCTCTGATCGATCCGGTACGTGCCGAGGGATGCCAAGCCGCG
>NZ_VBTN01000015.1:0-42073 GCF_013277805.1 Pseudomonas sp. MS15a(2019) | reverse complement strand
TCGCGCTTCTCTTTCCAGGTCAGCATCGGGGCGTTCGACGCTGGGCGCGCAGGACGGCTCTTCACGGTTGGAGCCAGAACGCGAGGTCGGGGTAGGTAGGCAACGGACGGTAAGGGGTAGCGCGGACGACGCAGAAACCGGCGTGCATCAAGCCATGTATGCCGATGTAGCGACGTGCCGCCAAAGCAAGACGGATGTCGCGGCCGCCACCGCTGTATTCCCCATCCAGGATGATGAGCTCATCCGGTACGCCCAGATGGCGGCCGGCAGCCCAGGCCCAGGCGGTGGCTTCTGGGTCGCTCGCCTGCAGAAGCGCTCGAAGTGTCGGGTGATCCGGAGGCAGCTCCGATACCGACGGATCGTGGAACACCTTGCCGATCGCGCGGTGGACGTCTCCGGACAGCATCGCGCGGTAGGGGGTCGGCACTAGCGCCAGGTGGCCAGCCTCGTGCAGCAGTGCCGAGATCGAGCACCGCGGATCCAGGTGCAGCGCCCCGGCAACGACCTCGATATGGTCGATGAAGCCCGATGCGCCCGGGCGCCACAGAACGGTGAGGCCGATATCTGCCAGGAATTCAGCGGCCTTCAGAACGTAGGGGCACCCAGCCGAAAGGGAGGTCATCGTTACTGCACGACGTGCAAGCCGAGGGCCTCAGCTTCGCGCTGCGCCACTTCCGCACTGTCCCAGCAGCCAATCCAGAATTCGATGTCGTCCTTTGGCGCGACTGCAAACGCAGGAACATCGGGCGTGCATTCGGTCTGGTGATAGATCACCACATCGACGCCAGCGAGGAGGTATTGAGCCATCTGCTCGCGAGATTCTGGGAACACCTTGGCTACATGTCTTTTCTGCACTGAATTGAGCATTGGTACCTCGTCCACCATCGCTGGTTTTAGTGATAGGAGCTGGCTTGGGAGTTGAAACGTCCGACCAACCTACTAAGTCGCCTGGCGCGCAGTGAGCCGCCCAAGCAGGCATCCTTGCATTGTGTTATTTCATCGCCGAAATGTCGCGCGACCTCACGCCAGCGATTCACCAGCCTGGCGCTCAGGGCGGCGCCGGGTGATCAGGTAGTTCCCAGCCAGGGAAGAGATCACCAGACCAGCGAACAGTCCGACACCGGTCAGATTGCGTAGAGCCGATCGCTAGGTCGGTGACGGTGCCAAGCAAGGCGTCCATCTCTGATCGATCCGGTACATGCCGAGGGATGCCAAGCCGCGTGCGCACCTGTTGGATCTGGAAGTCGCTGAACCCGAACTCGCGCGCCAGCTCGCCATCCGAGCGCTTTCCGAGTTGCGCTACCTGGTCAGGGCTCAAGACCGCCGGCGCCACGGTAGCGCGTGGAGGTGACGGGATCTCACGCTCCGTGCGCCATTTCCAGATCAAGCGTCGGTTGACCCCCAGTCTCTTGGCCAACTCGGCATCGGGTAGCGTTCCGAGAAGCTCGGCCACCTCGGCGGGCGGGCCATCGCGCTTCTCTTTCCAGGTCAACATTGCGTGGCCTTCAGCATTGGAAGGAGAACGCTCGGCCGGCTTCACGAAGAGCCGAGGCGTGCCATGACATCCTGTTCTATATGCACGAGATACCCACCCAGCAGGCTTGCCGCGGGCTCATCAATGGCCTCTGCATCCAGCAAGCCAACCAGATAGCCTTTGGCGATTAGCGCAGCCTCAGTGGCTGCGGCTGGCGTTGGGCTCGCCGATACCGCGGTAAGCTGGCGGTACCAATTTGCCTTGATACGCTTACTTAGCTCAGGAATCTGGGCTTGCCACGTAGCTTTAAACCCTTCAATGCCCATTTTTCTCTCCATTACGTCTGCAGATGCGGGTTCGCATCTTGATAGAGTTAACGGCCCATTAAGGCCTGTGGTAGGTACCTACATCGCGGAGATCTCGGCCAGGCATCAATGCCCTGCGCAACTAGGTCCCCAAACCGCCGCTGGCTTCATACCGGTGACTCGCCAACCTGGCGCTCGGGGTGGCGCCGGGTGATCAGGTAGTTCCTAGCCAGGGAAGATCATCAGACCAGCGAACAGTCCGACACCGGTCAGGTTGCCCCCCTGCAGACGCCAATGCGGCTGCTGATAGGCCATGGGACCGTCTGGCATCTGGATCGTCAGTGGCGGCTCGGGCAGCGTGATGGTCCAGGTACCGTCGAGGTTGCCCTCGGCTCTGCCTCTGACCTTGCAGCTAGACGCACCGTACGACTTCACGACCGCGCAGCGTTCCTTGTCCAGAAACACATCCACCGGATCCATGATCTGCATGGCGAAGCCGAGCCTCATGAAGAAGGCTAAGCACATGGCCGTCCAGACGATGCTCAGGAGAAAACGCATATCAAATCCGCCGTCGTGGCAGCAACGCGAGCTGCGAGAGCTGGTCGGTCGGTCGAACGCGCGAGGTTCCAGAGCAGTGCAATGCGCTCGGCGACCAGGTGGCGCGTCTCGTCGTCATGGCTGTAATTGTACGTTGATGTGCACAGTGCGACGTGCCCATTGTCCAGTCGTACGGTCCGGCCCTGGAATCCTGTCGTGCCCGCTGATAGGCGGATCAGATGCTCGATTTTCTGGCGGGGATCGATGGACATGACAGTTCCTACGTTCGATTGGCTGAGCTTGTCTTTAGAGGGCTAATGGCGACCCGCGAAGGCTGTGTCGGTATGGCTAAAGCATGGCACGAGCGCCCAGAATGCAAGGGGTGAATCCACGCCCCCAGACGGACTAGACTCCTGGGTCACTCGACCGGTCGGTGACACGTGCCAGAGCCCTTCGAATCGGTGAGTCGCGTTCCTGCGGCCGACTTTCTTCTGCGAGAGAATCAACCAGATGGCGGAAACCATAGGCTTTTTTCAGGAGGTCGAAATCTGCAACGCTGATCACGAACACTATGGGAAAAGGGGCGTGATCTTGGGTATCAGCGAAGAAGGCGAAAGGCTGTTCGGCTACGCTATTTTGATTCACGGCATGAAAACCACGACCTACTTCGAGCCGACCGATTTGGCGGTCACAGGAACAGAGTTCCCCCGAGAGCAATTCTATTGACGGGCCTCTCTGTCCTGCCGCAGCACTTCGGGCACCAGTCCACTTCGCCGCTGACTCCGACCCTTTGTTCACCCTGGGCGCCTCCTGAGCTGCCGTTTGACGTTTGTAGGAGAAGCGCCAAGCCTAGAAAGCCATCAGGTACTGGCCAGAGTCTGTCACCGCGGGCGCCGGCCGTTCGGCCGCCTGCGGCCGGGCAGCTGCAGCAAGCCTTTCGGCGGACGCCGCATACGCGCGCAGCCGCGCAGCCAGCGCTTCTGGATCGTTGAGTACGTCGCGCACGCCCGCGCGATGCAGCTGATTGCCAATCCGCAACATGCGATCCCAGGAAGAGTGCCCACCCTTCTTGAAAGAGACCACACCGAAGCGCGCCAGGTAGTGAACGACCTCTGAGGGATAGACGTCCGTGTGCGGGCCGTAATACTCGAGCGCGCGGTCGAGCTCGAATTCGTAGAACAGCTCCACCCCCTCGTCGTCGATATCGAATTCCTGGGTCTCGTTGACGTGGGTGTAGTAGACCCCGCCCTTGTTGATCACATGCTCGGCGCCAGCGGCTGCAGCGCTTACCGAACGCAGGCCATCATGGAAGCCGGTGAAATGGCGATCCGCGAAAGGCACCTGGATCGCCTGGCCGACCTTCAGCGCAGACCGCGGGTGCTCCTCGTAGGCCTCAGGAATCGTGTACCGGCGGCCGCGCTCGCAGATCTCGCGGTATTCGTTGAGCGCGGTGAACGGGCGCTGGTAGGCGTAGCGCCCCCAGTACAGGTCGATCGTAAGGATCTCCTTCATGCCCAGCAGCGTGAAGCGCCGCGGCTTGCGGTTGGCCATAGCCCAGTCGGCCTCATCGGCATCGATCGTCAGGGCATAGCGCAGCAGCTCCAGGCAGAAGTCCGGCGAATAGGCGTTGGCGGCGATCGTCAGGTAGCCGGTATCCGGATCGACAGTGCGCGACGCCCAGTTGCGGGCCGCTGGATCATAGTGGCGGGCCTTGAGGTAGTTGCGGAAGTCGTTCAGGGGCTTCATCCAACGATGCTTGCCCGACTCCTCGGCCAGCATGTTCTCCATGCTGCGATCGGTGCTCACGCGCAGGCAGCCCCAGCACCCATGACGGCTTCCGCACGAGGTCTTGCGCTCGGCGCCGCCGTCACGGATGAACACGTTGATCATGCATTCGCCGGCCGCGTCCCGGTAAACATCAGTGAGGCGCTTGAAGTCGGAATAGGTTTGAAAGCGCTCGTTGGTGACTTCAGCCAGGAAGCAGAAGATGTCCTCGGTGGTGAAGTCGGCGATCGGACTCAGCACCCAAGTCGGGGTCTCGCCAGGCTTGGCCGTGTTGACAGGGACATCGGCGCGCTCGCCGCGGGCTTCCATGTTCCGCTCGCGGGCCGCCGATTCGTCCCGGCGGGTGCCGATCAGCAGGACCAGGTCCTCGTCCCGGAAAGCCTTGCCCAGTTCGGCCTTGATCTTGGCGCGGATCTGGCGTTTGGTGCGCTCCAGCGGCGCCTTCTTCAACTGCTGCTGGCATTTGGCGCTGTTGCCCGGAAGGCTGGCCACCGTACGGCCGCCGATCATCGACACCAGCCAATTTTCGGTGAGGTTCGGCCGGCAGATCCACACCCGTACCGGCAGCGCTTTGGCCTTGGCATAGGCGCGAAGGGCCTTGATCTCGCCCTGGGCATAGGCGTGCACCACCGGGTTTTCCATCAGGGTGTCGCTGTTCATGACGTGCAGCTCGGGGACGGCGAACCCCTCGGCCTGCAGCTCTTCCATCGCTCGCAGGGCTAGCGCGACCATGACGCTGCTGTCCTTGCCGAAGGACGATGCGGCCACCAGGTGCTTGCCCGCCTGCAGCAGACTTTTCACTACCGCGACCGCGGCCCGCACCTTCTCTGCCAGGGAGGCCTCCACCAGCCGCGCCGGCGCCGTGATATCCAGGAGGCTGATGGCCTGTTTGTCAGCGGGGCGGAAGAGGGTAGGGGCGACGTGCTGCATGGCGGTAGCTCGAAAGTCTTGAGGTACCTTCAAGCTACCGGCGATCTCCAGAATGCAAGTCTGGTGTCAGTTTCCGACCCAAAGCAGCCGCTCAGGAGCAAAGTCTTTTGCCCCAAAGCTGTTGGCGTAGTGCAGCTAGCGGCTAGAAAGTGCCTCCACCTTCGGCTTCGGATAGCGAAGGGTATCTGTGCCATTTAACGCAGCAACAGACCTCTGTTACATCGTTCAGCTTCAATGATTACCGTCGATGAAAACAATTTTCTGACGCCTCTAGATCTGTGGTGGCCGCATCCCATAGCATCAGCCTTGGTCCTGATTTTCCAATATATCTCTGATACGCGCGCCCAGTACCTCAATCGCGAATGGCTTCTGCAATAGGTGCATATCCTGGCCTAAGAAGCGCTGCACATTTGTAGCGTCCTCTGCATAACCCGTGATCAGTAGTACACCGATACCCGGCCGCTGACGTCGAATCTCTTCGACCAACTCTCTTCCACCTATGCCGGGTAGGCCTACGTCAGATATCACCAGATCAAGTCGAGGCTCGCGTTGCACAACCTCTAAAGCGCTCTGTGCATCCTCAGCCTCAATAGCGCTGTATCCCAGGTCCTACAGAACTTCCATCACAAGCAGGCGAACACCAGGCTCATCCTCAACCACCAGCACGCGCTCGCCATGCCCAGGCAACGTTCTATTGCTGACTTTGGCGGTGTCGGCTGCCTCGCCCTGATAGCGAGGTAGCAGCAGAGAGATCTTCGTTCCCTTGCCTAGCTCACTGTGGATGTCGATGTAGCCGCCGCTTTGCTTCACAAAGCCATACACCATCGACAGGCCCAGCCCTGTTCCTTTGCCTTGCGGCTTGGTGGTGAAGAACGGCTCGAAGACCTTCAATAAAACATCAGGTGCAATGCCGGTGCCCGTATCTATAACGGACAACTCGACGAACTCACCGACCAAACGCTCCCCCGCAATAGATAGCTGCGGATTACGTACATTGGCTGTACAGACCTCAAGGACTCCGCCCTGAGGCATGGCGTCCCGTGCATTGATACAGAGATTGAGCAGGGCATTTTCCAGCTGATTGACATCGCTACAGGTCGGCCACGCCTCAGTACTCAGGTTCAAACGCAATGGCGTATTTTCATTCACAGTGCGCTGAATCAGGTACTCCATACCTGTCACCAGCCGGTTCATATCGATGCGCTGCATATCAAGGGCCTGGCGACGGCCGAAACTCAGCAGCCTATGAGTCAATGCGGCCGCGCGCTGGGCAGAGGCAATAGCGATACCGATGTAGCGCTCGGCGCGCGGTTGGTGACCTTCAAGGCGCCGCTGCAGCAATTCCAACGAGCCCATGATCCCCGTGAGCAGGTTGTTGAAGTCGTGAGCGATGCCACCAGTCAGTTGGCCGATTGCTTCCATTTTTTGGCTCTGTCGCAGAGCTTCCTTTGCTTGCTCAAGCTCGACACTGCGCTCTCGCTCCGCGGTGACATCCCGGGCGACGCAGTACAACAAACCGCCTTCCGGCACCGCAGTCCAGGACAGGGTACGATAGGTGCCGCTACGAGTACGAAATCTGTTCTCGAAATTGAAGGTGGGAGCACCAGCCGCTAATGTTGCGACCTCACTGCGCGTACGCTCTTTATCGTCGGGGTGTTCCAGCCACTCGGACGTCTTGCCGACGATTTCATCGACTCTCCAGCCTAACAGCCGCGTCCAGGCTGGGTTGATACTGACCCAGATACCCTGACTATCGGCGATACCGATCAGATCGTGACTGTAAGCCCACATCTGATCCCGCTCACGGGTCCGCTCGCGGACGCGAATTTCCAGCACCTCATTGGCCTGACGCAGTGCATTAGCGGTCTCCCGGCGCAACCGGGCGAGGCGCATGGCACCCTCTACACGAGCGATGAGTTCGCGCGCACTAAAGGGCTTGACCAGATAATCGTCGGCGCCGGCGGCAATGCCCTCGATAGACGCTTCCTCTCCTGCTCGAGCGGACAGCAGGATGATGGGCACTTCGCTGGTAAGCTCATCGGTTCGTAACGCCCTGATCACGCCGAAACCGTCCAACACCGGCATCATCACATCAGAGAGGATAAGATCAGGCAGAGACTCTTGGGCGGCATCGACGGCCGCACGACCGTCTGCAACGGCTAACACCTGATAGCCCGCTTCACGCAGCAGCCGCTCGACGTAGGCGCGCATGTCGCTGTTGTCATCGGCCAGAATGATCCGCTCGCCCTGTCCTACACCGTTACCTTGGCTATCACCAAGACTCGGCGATGTCAGATCAGTGCCCTCCGAGTCCGGTAGCCAACGAAGCGCTTCGGCTACAAAGGTATCGGCACGGGTCGCGGTCGAGACTTGCGCACGCGCAGGAACACGGCTTCCATCTGGCAAGTGACCATAGCCGAAAGGCATCAAGACTTCGAAGGTAGTGCCTACGCCAATCTGGCTTGATACCCGAACCTCACCGCCATGTAACTCGGTCAGATCTTTAACCAGGGCCAGCCCGATACCCGTTCCTTCGTGAGTCCGCCCGATTTGACCTTCGATACGGTGGAAGCGATCAAACACTTTACCGAGTTCGCTATAGGGAATGCCCACACCGCTATCAATCACGCTCAGTACGGCCAGATCCCCCTTTCGCTCCAAGCGAACCCTTACGCCGCCTTCCAGCGTGTACTTAAAGGCGTTGGAAATCAGATTCAGGACGACTTTCTCCCAGAGCTCCTGATCGATCCAGACCGGCTCGCCAAGGCTTTCGCAATCGATACGGAAATCGAGCCCGGCGCGGCTCATGGCGGAGCGAAAACTGCTGGCCAGCTCTGCCGTATAAACCGCCAGATCCACCGGTGCGAAGCTTGCTCGCATGCGTCCAGCTTCTATGCGCGAAAAGTCGAGTAGCGAGTTGACCAAACGCAGTAGGCGCTGCCCATTACGTTGAATAAGTTCGAGCTCATGCCGTCCTACCGCCGGGCTACCCCTTGCCTCATCCGGCCGTGCCAGCATGTCTTCCAAAGGCCCCAGCATCAGGGTCAAAGGCGTGCGAAACTCGTGGCTGGCATTGGAAAAGAATGCGGTTTTCGCGCGGTCCAGCTCCGCCAGTTGCTCAGCACGTCTACGCTCTTCTTCATAGCGTTTAGCGTTGCTGATCGCCGTACTCAAATGCCCCGCCGCGCGGACAAGCAGGCTTTCGTAATCGGCATCAAATCGGCGTCGCGGACTCAGGCCGGAAACGAGGTAGCCATAAGGCTCTTCGCCAAGCGGGCCCACGATCGGTATAACGAGAGCTTCTTCTACTGGTTCTGGCCACGGCAAACCTGCCAGCCGCCCATCGTGTTTACCGTTGAGGTCCCCGTCCAGGCAGGGTCCGGTACGAGCATCCGCAAAAGGCCAAGGCGTCTCCGTTTCATTGGCAGAGACGTGAAGCGGCGCCAGTTTGTCATCTTCTGCAAGACCGGCTACCGCCACTCGCCTGAGATCGCCGGTGGCGGCATCGCGCAGATAGGCCAGGCAGAATGGAGATTCCTCAGGCAAACCGTGCAGTGCCTGCACGGCCGCAATGCAAGCTTCGCTAGCGTCCCGCGTGCTTGAAGTAACCTCAGACACATGACGAAGCAGGCGCTCACGTCGCTCCGCTAATACCCGATAGGTCGTCTCGGTCACGGCCGTGAATATGCCCTCTACCTCTCCACTCTCACCGCGCACCGGACTGTAGCTGTAGTAGAAATAGCACTCTTCCACATAGCCAAACCGATTCAGCGGTAGCAGCTGATCCTCGGACCAAGTCGCCTCACCGGTTTCCATCACGTGGTCGAACATGGGTCCAATGATGTCCCAGATCTCGGCCCAGACCTCTGCACCGGGTCGTCCTAGCGCCCAGGGGTGCTTGCGACCTGGGACGGGACTCCAGGCATCGTTATAGATCAGCGCCCTTGTCTCACCCCAGTAAAGGACGATCGGAAAGCGCGAGCCAAGACAGATGCTTACCGCCGAGCGAAGCGCCGTCGACCACGTCTCGATGGGTCCAAAAGGCGTTTGCGACCAGTCTTTTTCGCGCATGAGCGCAGCCATTTCGCCTGGTACGTTTAGAAAAGCCAGGCGAGAAGGAGAGGTAGGCAAGGGAGAGACCTGCTGGAAATGGGGGAGTCGGAATTAGATGCTTATCACGATAAAGAGATAGATTTTAGTCTGGGCCTACGGCTTTGTCTGACCAATCGGACAGGCTGTGGCAGCTAGGCGATCGCTATCTCGTAGCGTCCTTTCAGCAAGTCCGTCTGAGCAAATCTCAAGAAGCTATAGCCGGGGTAGCTGCTCTTTGACAGCCGTTTCCATTTGCTGGAACGTCCAAGGCTTTGCGATAAACGACGCGTTTGTCGGCATCGGCTGGTTCTGCAGGGGGGAGTACCCGGAAGTGACAAGGACCGGCAAGCCTGGCCACCGATTCGCAACGGCTACCGCGAGGTCATGGCCATTGAGTCGACCCGGCATCATGACGTCAGTAACGACCAATCCCAGCTCGCTGGCATGCCCTTCCAGGTAACTCAGACCTGCATCAGCACGATCAACCGCAACAACGTTGGCCCCAAGATCGCGCAGCAACTCAGTCAAGAGCTCTAACAGCAGCGGTTCGTCCTCTACAACGAGAACGGCAACCTGAGGGCTTGTCATGGAAAACACCAGAAATTATGGGGGCAGCCAATAGAGTGCTAGCAGGCGACAACGTTTTCACTCAGGTGACGGGTGGAGCCGGTCACCTGACCCACTGCGATCAGCGGTCTGGCGGCTGATTCTAAGCTCGTCTTGGCTGGCTGAGAAGATAGCTCCAACAGCCGACGACCGCAGGCCCCATTCTCGCCGCTTCGCTCAATCACCTCCGGCGAAAAATCCCGAAATAAGCAGAAACATCCAGCGTCCAGAACCGCTGCGGAGTATTGTGCGCGTCTTCAGCGCGGCAAGCGGGTTGCGGCTATCCCCCGAGGGCATCCATGAGGGGGATAGGAGCCAAGGCGGGCCGCCCCCGATAGAGGCCGTCCTATTGGCATCGGCTCAACTTCCTTAAAATCGCGGCGGTCACATGCTTAATCTGTCGAGCTTCCGAATCGTTGTCGTGGAAGATAACGATACCCTTAGCAGCATTCTTGAAGACTTCTTTGCAGATCGCGGAGCAAAGGCCGCCCACTTCGATAATGCGGATGACGCGTTGGTGACTATTCTTCAAGAGGGCAAGCCCGACCTGCTCATCACCGATCAACTCTTGCCGGGGCAGCTTAAAGGAACCGATTTGGTCCGATTGCTGCTCGGTCGATGGCCCGATCTGCCAACCGTCCTGACCACGGGATACGGCTACGAAATTGGGCGAGACCTACCGGCACAGGTGGTGTATTTGCAAAAGCCGTGGTTGCTCGACGCGCTTGAAAGGGCGATCGCTGACGCCTTTCGCTAACCTATCTTGGATGCTTTCCAGATGTCGACTCTCGCCCTCACATGAATCTTCCATTTTCTTTCGACCCTGAGGCAGCTTATGACTTGGTCCCCTTGGAGGGTGACCTTGGGCTGACGAGTCGAATCATCGCTGGAAGTCTGTTCATAGCACGGCATGGCATGTTGGATCAGGTGAGGGCATGGGGTGAGATCAGGGAGCAAACGCTCTATCTGACCGGTACCGAGATCGTGATCGGCCAACTGCTGGGTGCCATCCTGACGCTTACCCGAACGCAGGCCACCTTCAAGCTGGTCCGGATCGCTGATGCCGCCGAGCGGCCATCAAGTCTTGCTTAGTCATGCCGTTACAGCGGCACTAGGGTTCAAACCCCTCTCGTAGCCACTCAAGCAGGACATCCCATGGTCTGGTTCAACAACCTTGCGCTAGCGAAAAAACTCGCCATCGCTTTCGGCCTCTGCACTCTGATTACCCTTGGCATTGGTGCCGTGGGTATGAAGGGGATCGGACCCTCAATTCCCTGCTGGATTCAGTCCTCAACAACAACCTTCGGTCCATCACACAGCTCAACGACGCCAAGAGCAACGTCATCGCTCACAACCGGGACCTTTTCCGCCTGATGTCGATGTCCTATGCAGGCGCCCCTCAAGATGAACGGGACCGCGTAAGGACATCACTGATCGCCAATAAGGATGAGGTGGAAAAGCCGTTTTCCACGTATCGCGCAACGCCACTGGAGGGCGATGAAAAGGCGGCAGGTGACGCGTTCGAGCGGGATTGGAAAATTTATTTAGCGGGCGTGGACGCAGCCTTAGGTCTGCTCAAGGCGAATGATGTTGCCGGGGCGTCTCGCGTGATTGACGAACAAGCCCAGCCCAACTATCGCAAGCTCATGGCGTCGTTCAAAATCATGGTCGAATCCAATCAACGCCAAGGTCGCGAATCAGGCGCTGCTGCGATCAGCACCTACCAAGAAGCGTTTTGGTTGCTGGGTGACGGCTTGGCGCTTGCCGTGCTGTGTGCGGTAGCCTTGGGCATCGTCATTACACGTCTCATCGTCGCTCCGATCCGCGAGGCTGTCGCCAGCGCCGAACGCGTTGCTCAGGGAGACCTGACTCACCCCGTCCTCAGCAGCCGTTCCGATGAAGCTGGCCAACTGCTACAGGCATTGGGCTCCATGCAAAGCAGCCTGAAGAGTACTGTCCAGCAGACGGATAGCGCGGCAACACAACTGGCCGCGGCAGCTGAGGAACTTCATGCAGTGACCGAAGAGACGGCAAATGGTCAGCTTCGTCAGCATAGCGAAGTGCAACAGGCCGCTACTGCCGTCAACGAGATGACCGCAGCCGTTGAAGAGGTGGCACGCAATGCCGCTACCACTTCTGGCGCATCGCAGCAAACGAGTCGCGAAACCCAGAATGGACGTCACCAGGTACAACAGGCGGCGCACTCCATGACCGAAATGGCTGGCGAGATCAGCGACTCGACTCAAAAGGTGCAAACGCTTGAAGTTCAGATCCGTGAAATCGGTCAGGTGTTGGATGTCATTCGCGGTATCGCCGAACAAACAAACCTGCTGGCGCTCAACGCGGCGATCGAAGCCGCACGGGCCGGCGAGCAAGGGCGGGGTTTCGCTGTGGTAGCTGATGAAGTTCGGGCGCTGGCACATCGGACGCAAGGATCGACCGGTGAGATCGAGCGCATGATGAACACCGTCAGAACCAGCGCGGAGGATACGGTCAATGCAATGCATAAAAGCAAAGCCTTGGCAGACGACACTCAACAGCGTGCGCACCAAGCGGGTGAAGCCCTGGATCGAATCGCCAGCGGTGTAGCTGAAATTGAAGAGCGCAATTTGGTCATCGCGAGCGCGGCCGAGGAGCAAGCCCAGGTCGCAAGAGAAGTGGATCGCAATCTGGTGAACATCCAGGATCTGGCCACTCAGACCGCGACTGGCGCCCAGCAAACAGCTGCATCCAGCCAAGAGCTTTCGCGTCTCGCCATTTCTTTCCAAGGTTTGGTAGCCCAGTTCCGTTACTAAAAGATCCACTGAGCTATTATAAATAGATCAGCCGTGTTTCATTATTAAGCGCTTTGGATTAAGCGCTTTTTTATGAATTAGGGTTTTGGATCGGCCGGATTGAAAAAAATGGGTCTACGCAGGAGAATGTCTTTTGAGCGTAATAGAAAACTAAATAGCATTCGCATTATCACTGTGGTGGTTCTTTTTCTCGCAAATATTGTTATCGTCGCCTCACTCGTCACAGGGTTAATGGGCTTTTGGTAATGATTGCATTTTCTCAGCGCTCAAATACTACTCTTGTGGTGCGGATGCCAGGAAGGTATTGATTGATTAAGAGAGGTCATGGCGACTAGTCGTTTGCTGTGGCTGCGCACGGGACCTACTAACATGACCCTTCACCCTTGTATGGGTAAGCGTTTCCTGTGAAATCGTGCGCTAGACGTCAAATGCAACGAATTTTATCTCTGAAACACACGCTTTTAACTAACGTGGTCTATGCTTGCTGCTTGGGCTCGTCCGGCCCCCAAGGTGTTGAGCCAAGGCCTATATCGGAATATGGGCCTTTTCTTTGCCTGCGCCATCCTCATTCACAATCCTCTTGCCAAAAGCGCTGTATCGGCTTCTAACGGGAGATTTGATCCTTTGCGTCTTAATTCATTGACGGCATGCAAGATGATCATATTGGTCTGACCAAGATCGTTCATCACTGACCATTCAATAACTCGATAAACCATGGCAGGAACGGAAGGGTCAACCAAGCAGACGAGCCAGCCGTCTGCGCGCCATTCCAGAAAAGATTTTACTGGAGGATCCAGTGCCTCAAGCCGCGCTCTGAGACTATCCATAGCGAACCCCATGACAGGTGTGCCCATTAGTAGGCTAGATGACAATACGCAGCACGCAATCAGATGACGCGCGAATTCTAGAATCTGATTTGCCATCCTTTTTATCCTGCAAAGCGGTAAGGCGTGTATCAGCGGCTAGGGCATCAAGGTCATTGCAAATCCAAATGTCTGATCGACACAGGAAAGCACAGGTTTTGCGGCCAGTCGGCGTGCTCGAATAGGGCTGTTCGAAAAAGGCGGTTTCGGCGATCAGTTATTGGGCCTAAACGGCAGCTATAGGTCGGATGGCGACGGCCCCGCGGCCGTCGCCAGGTCATGCAGCTAAACCTGTGTCTGCTCGGCCATCTCCAGAGCATCGTCCACCTCGATGCCAAGGTACCTGACAGTGCTTTCCAGCTTCGTATGGCCCAGTAAGAGCTGAAGGGCCTAAGGTTCCTTGTGCTGCGGTAGATCAGCGACGGCTTGGTTCGCCGCAGGGTATGGGTTCCGTACAAGGCTGGATCCAAACCAATCGCTGTCACCCAGGCTTAGACGATCCGTGCGTACTGTCGGGTGGAGATATGCTCAGAGTGGGCAAGCCTACTTGGGAACAGGAAATTCTCGCTTCGAAGCTTGGCATGGCGTATCCAAGCCTCCACCGCTGAGCGTGTTTGCTCTGTGATCTCAAACTGCACCGGACGATGAGTTTTTAGCTGCATCACGATAGCTCTCGGTGATACGTGCTCCCCGTGGGCTATGTCCCGCACGCGCAGCCTGGTGAGGTCGCAGGCGCGCAGCTTGCTATCGATCGCTAGGTCAAAAAGAGCCAAGTCCCTGATTTTCTGCGCAAGCTGGAGTCTGACGCGGATAGCCCAGATATCCCTAATCCTAAGCGGGGCTTTCTGACCAACGAGCTTTCCCTTGTTCCAAGGCTCGTGGCTAACGACTGCTATGGCTTTCATGGCTTTTACTCCTCAGTGAGGGAGTACAAGCATGGGCCCGACTAGGGGACGGAGCTATCCGTCCCATCAGCCGGCCGCCGAGGTGGAAACGACCACAAACGCCCTTCAGTTTCGGATAGCGAACCTGGTGACAGATATGACCACTAGCGGGCTAGGCGATGATGCGTGGTACGCAATCAGATGACATGCGAATTCTAGAGTCTGGTTTGCTATCGCTTTTATTGCTGCAAAGCGGTGGGGCACATATCAGTGGACGCTTGGTCTCACTGCTTGCATGGACTGGCCCGATCTAGCATAAAATTTGATCTTCCTTTCACCATCGTGAACCGCCCTTGCTTTACAAGTTTCTGCAGCTCTATTTTCGAGTCATCATCCATGACCCACGGCTAACCGGAGCGCTAGCGCTTTAGATTGGGCGCCCGAGGGTTGTTACATTTGATCAAGCGCTCAAGCAGATATGGTTCAGGGCAATCGTTTGCAAGCGCTGACTTGATCCCGGAGGGGAACTTGATCCAGAGCAAGCCCAATACCGTTGCCGGTGAACCATATGACGGGGTTCCGCCGTCCAGCTCAGAAAGCTCCTTTTTGGTACCCCAAAAGCACAAAAGGCTCGCTAGTGCGGGCCGTTAAAGAATGCAGAAAGTGGGACGATAACCAAGCGTGGATCACGCATTGGAGAACGTGTCGTGGAAAGCTTCTTACCTATACCAGATAGCCCGTCGCGGCAATACCTGCTCTGCGTGCATCGCCACCTCAATGCCCGTCTCCATGAGCTTCACCGATTAAGGATGGATGATCCTAAGCTGGCTAAGATTCTCCGAGAATTCGAAGATCTCACTCAGCTCATCAAGGAATTGGTAGAGGAGGTAGCGATAAGACTAGCGACTGAGCACATCTCCCCTACATAGCAGGAAAGCTTCCCACTGAAAAAATTGCTTAACGCTTACGCTTGATCGAAGCGTACCTAGCGCAGGTAGCCTAGACGCATCGATCGTATAAGGATGAAGCCATGCGTTATGAAGTTGAGCAAAGGTTGCATGCCTACGTCCAGGCGTTTTTTCCATCCGATTTCGAAGTGACCCTTAGACGAAGCCTTCATGATCCGGATGATCGGGTCCTTATCGTTCGAAACCACATTAGCGGTAAGACAGCCTCTTATAATGGGTCAGCATTATCAATCCTTGACATCTGCTCGATGGGATCCATTGCGGCCAGTATCCGCGGTGAACTTTGCCCGTAGCTACTAAAAAGCGTACATGGCTCACCGATTGCGTGCGACAAAGGATGAAGCGGAAAGGCGAAAGCAGAAGACTAGCAATGAAAAGGTCGGCGCTAGTCATGCCGCCACGAATTAGAAGGATAGAAGGCATGGGAAGGGCTGTGCCATCCATAGCGCGCGCTCGGACTAAACGCATCAAGCAGATCACTGCCAAGGCCGCCACCCGCCACATTTGTTCACAGGACTGGCGCCGGACAACCAAGGTTGCTTTAACTGCCCAGAAAACGCCAGCGCCTGCGGTGAAGGCGAACGTAATTGCGGCCGGCGCCAAGATTAGTCGCAATGGAGAGGTAGCCGCATTGCAGGACGCTTACGGTGAAGTCAGGACAGATAGACCCAGCTAGTCTCAGACCGAGCAGCAGGAAGAAAGCTGGTTGGCTCTACGCCCAGAGCCCCGCTAGAAAGCGATGAGCATAGGTGGAGGCGATAAAGACCGCATCCAGGGTTAGCATCACCGCTAGCTTCTCGTGGCTAACATATCGACTCCTACGAAATTGTAGATAGCCGCTCGCAAATATAATCGTCTTTATGGATTGTCTGCGCATCAAAGGAGATTGTGAGTGCGCGATTGTTGGAGGGCGAATACAAGTGCGCGAAGATAGCGCCATCAGGAGCGGGTGGACTTACTAGCAACGTATAGTTAATGAGTTTGCATGACAATTTACTTGCTAATTGTTGCGAGTGGGCAAGCGTATAATGAGGGCTCATATACATTACCTTGGTCTTTTTTTAAGAAAATTTCTAGTGCGACACATTCATCGCTATATCATAATCTTAGGTGGGCTGCAGCTTTTCCAGTAGTCGATCAATAGTCGCGCGGCTAAACGAAGAATAGCACTCTTTAATATCAATCACATGCCGCCGCTGGGCAGACGCAAGACTCCTATTAAGCTTTTCAAGAATAGCAAATACATGAGGCTGCTTTAAGCGCGGATGTTCAGGCAATTCCGAAGGTTTTGACCATGCTGTAATAATGGATATATTACTGCTTGCGCAATGGCTCTCATGCATGCTAGTTATCTCTGGTCTTTTATGAGTCACTCATTAAGTGATAATTGCGCTTTGGTAGCATGAGCTCACCATTCAATTCCTGGATGCGATTCGCTTCACTAGTAAGCCTAGTTTTTACTTCTTCGACTAAATTAAGAACTCTCGCTGTAATGTACTCGAAGTGACGTAATTGCTGCTGAAAGTCAGGACTTCTAACGTCCATAGCACGCAGTTGGTCAATTTTTTGTGACAAGAGCACATGAACGCCAAGTAAATACTTTCGATCAAGAGATGCAGGTATAGGAAAATAAAGAGTCATCGATGAGCTCCCGAGCAGTACCTATTGCTGTAAAAGATATCGTGTTAGCGAGGACCACGTTCTACCACTAGTCGCCGACAAGCAATTTCTCGATTGGTCGTTTACCGGTTGACAGATGTAAAAATTTTACTTCCATGAGGCGTGGTGCGTATTTGGGTCCTAATTGCAGAATTTATGTGAATTTAAGGTGAAATTTCCAGATTCAAGATTCTTTGAGCTAATCCAGCTACATCGACAGATCGATTTTTTGCTCCTTGCAATCAGACGAGCGGGCGTATTGACCTCTCTTGCATTTGCCGCGCTCATTTAGGTGGGCACAGTAGCGCTCCGCAGTGACCAAGTCGCTGGAGACGTAGCCGATCTTGGAAGCGAGCAGACGCCGGTGGCAGCTAGGGCATCAAAGTCATCGCAGATCCAAGTGTCTGATCGACATGGGGAGCAAAGGTCCCGTAGCCAACGGAGGTGCTTGACTAAGGCAGGTCGGGAGAGACGGTTTCGGCGATCAGTTGGGGGCCTGAACGGCAGCTATGGGTCGATTGCTGTCATTGGCTAATTTCCGTTCAATTGTTTCCAGAATTTCGCAGCAATTTCGGAAACCGACAGTGAGCCCGGACGTTTGCGCTGCTAGCCCGGTTTCGCGTTGACCTATCTGGAAGACACGTATGCCGCGGGGAACGCCGGTATGTGTTCTCCCCGAGGGTCCTGGGTCGCGTCCCAGCGCCACGAGCCCGTCTTGCCATACTCGCTGCAGCACCACTGTTCTTTCGTGCCGCGCCGTTCCAGGTACTGCGGTGTGGCCATGCCGAAGACCTCGAGCGCGAAGTCCTGCTGCATGTCCAGCAGCCAGAAGTCTGGGAAGACGGCGCATTCGTCGGCGTCGTAACGCAGCGGCTTGTCGAACTTGCGCCTCTCATCCCGCAGCTTCTGCTCGACCTTGCCTTCCAGGTCTGAATCAAGCGGGATCCACTGCTCGCTCACCTGCATCAGCGCCACCTCGAGCACATCCGCCTGGTGGGCTTTGGCCGGGCGCTGCGCGATTTGAGCGATAGCGATCACCCGGCTTCCCCTGCGCCAGGCGCCCAGCTCCCGTCCGAATCGGCGAGAGGCGGTTTCCCATACGGCAGGGGGCAGGTAGAGCGTTGGCATCCCGAATGGCCCAGTCACTGGCAATCTCTCCGGCGAGCCGCTGTGGCGCTCCTCGTCGTACCTGGCCAGGGGACTGACGACGACCAGCCGCCAGTTGCGTGAGGCCGCGTTCGTCGCGATCTCGCGGTTGGCCGCCTCGCGCCGCTTCTCTTTCTGAGCGGCCAGCAGCAACACCTGGTCGAGCTTGATGCGAGGGGCTACCGACACCCGCCCGGCGCATTCGTGAAGCAGGTGAGAAATCAGCTCCCCATTACGCTTTCCCGCCATTGCCGGGTACCAGGTGGTGAGCCGGCTTTCCGACCAGAGAAGATGCAGCAGGCCCAGAAGCGTCATGGCCGGCTTCTTCACGCCCGGGGCGGCCGGCGGGGAGGGGGTCGCATCCGCAGCTTCCCCAGGCGTTTGCTGCCGTACGCCCCGGGCGAGCCTCACCTTCATACCCCCGTCGGCGGTTTCTTCCACCACGCCGACGGCATAGCCCTGCAGACCAGAGCGCTGCGGCGCTGCTGCATAGAAGCGACAGTCATTGGCATGCTCCGGGCCGCTGTGAGGGTAGCGGGCTAGGTGGTAGCCGTCCGATCCTTCGCGCAGCTTGATCGTCACCTTTCGCTCGCCGCTCCAGGGCATCCGCACAGACCGTGTTCCCGGCCGTAGGCGCGTTCCAGGACGCGCTTCCAGGCCGCGGCGTACTGAGGATCCGTTTGGAACTCAGGGGAGTATGACTTCCCGCCCAGGGTGATCCGATAGCGGTTGTAGAGCATAGGCGTAGGCCTCCAAGCCAAGGTGGTAGCTATCTCCTCACCGCGGCCCGATAGCGAGTGTCGCCGGCCAGCCGCGCTGAGGGAGAGATCCCTGTCAGTACAGCACGGCAGCGGCCTAGGCAAACGCCGGATTGACCTCGCCTTGGGCGTGAACTCCTCAGTTCTCGCTGGCGACCAACAGTGACGCTAGTCCCGGTACTGAAGCCCGACCGCGGATCGGCAGTTGCGATGCTCCAGGCTGCCAGCCTTGTACGGCCAGCAGGCGCGGTCCTTCATGCTTGGCGTCTGGCGCACCACCGTGACCTTCGTCGGCTGCGGGGGCGCCTCTTCTGGCGCCAGGCTTCGAGGGGCTTCGCTGAAGCTCACTACGTTATCGGCCCCTCGTGGCGTGAAGTTTCGGTCGTTGAAGACGGTCTGCTTGCCGACCGCCACTGCCGGCGGCTGGACGTTCGAGGGTGGGGTCGCCGCGGCTGACGCATTTCCTTCCACGGGTGAAGGCGTAACGCGGCGGACCGTGCCGCGGACGGTATCGACCGGCTCTGGGGCAGGATGAGCTGCAGCCTCGGCGCGAAGGGCGGGGCGGTCAGTAGCTACGGATGTCGATGGACCTGGCAGCGCCCGGCTGGCCAGCTCCAGGGCAGCGAATGTCGCGAGGCCGCCGACGGCAAGGCACACGACTAAAGCGACCGGCCGCGCCCTACGCGGCTTCTGCACCAGCCAGTCAGGCGCATCATCAGGCTCAGCACTCATTGCCATGTTCAAAAGTCCTTTTTCCTTTGCATCCAGGGCGGCCCCGGCGGTGTCACTCTGCTACTGGTGCCAGGGTAAACGCAGCTGGCGCCCAGACCTGGCCCTCCTTCGATGTGCGGTCCCTGACAAGCGATAAGGTGCCCGGTGTTTGCGTTTTCCAGAAGGCCGCTAGCCTAGGAGGCAATTCCATCAGTATTGAGCGAGCGCAAGATGAACAGGCACCCCAAAGTCCTACAGGAACTGTTCGCGGAGCGGGAGCGTGCGGTTGCCGCCTTGGTTGACGGAGAGCAGATTGCCGCCGCAGATCTCGAGGGACTAGATTACTTGGGCCGGTTCAAGGTGGCCAACGAGCACTTGCACCTGTGTGACGCGTCTGCGCGGAGCGCGCTGCTCAGTTACACCCATCATTTCGTCGCTTCCTGCGCACGCCATCAGGAGTCGAACTGATGGATCACACCACACGGATCGCATTCCTCACCGAGTTACGAGACCTCCTCCAGCGATACGACGCGGAGATTTCCATCGACTATGACGACTCTAGCGATTTCCATGGAGTCACCGGTGAAGCCATGAGTGTCAGCATGGGCAAAGCTGACCGGTTTCACGGTCGCCCGACTTTCACGCTGGGGGAGGGATGGGGGATAGAACCCGACAGCTTGTCCCGACTGTTGGAATCCTCCGAGTGAGCATGATCCCGGAGCTGTGGAGTGCTCGACCAGCACCGTCAATCGGTGTTGGGTACCAACGGCCTGAATCAGTCCTTCCAGAGATATTTTTTGCGCCAGCCGGGATAGATTTCCTTCGTCAGGCAGTCGTCCTGAACGAACACCTGAGCACGTAGGTCGGCGTTCCTCTCGGCAATTTCCAGCAAGTCACGTGGAGCGCCATCTGCCTCTCGATAGATGGGAGGGTAGCCGTTTCGGGTCAGGATGTAGGTAGCCATAGCTTTGCCTTTCGTTGGTTCATAGGAGGGAGCTCAATAGCGGCCGCAGGGTATGTAGCTGGGGCGCCTCGTCAAGGGGAACGTGCTCAAGCTCAATTTGTGAGTAGCTGGGAGCAGCAGCCGGCGACCTGCGCGGCTAGCATCGAGCCGCAGCCGGTACCGAGTTGCATTTTTCAAATGCTCGATAGCGTGGAACGGATCTCCCACAACTCGCGAGGCATTCGGAACATGGCTACCCAGAAACACTTCGACGCCGCGGCCGAGCGGCTGCTTGGCAAAACGGCCTACCAGGGCCTGCTCGCGTCAGGTTATTCGCGGCCGGACTTCTGCCGCGAAATCGCGCAGCTGGCGTTCATCGGTCATCTACCCGACTCGGCAAGCACACAGGACGATCTCGTGCTGATCCGCCAGGTCGCTGAGCGGCTGTGGAAAGGCGCCGGTGTTACTGGACTGGACGAGTAGGAGGCCTGGCAATGGACGACATCAAGAAAGCGGAGAGAAAGCGCTTCGAAACGGCCACCCAGCAGGCGGACTGGAACGCTGTGGTGCAGGGCAACCCCACCAACACGGTGCCGGTCTGGATCTACTCGGTCAATCCGGAGCACGGCGCCCGGTTGGTCACGCAGCTCTCGGTCGAGGGCTACCGCGCCGCATGCCAGCGCGGCGGACTGCCGCTGCCAAAGGGCATCCAGGCGTGGGACGTGCTGCAATACGCCCTGACCGGCTACGAGGCGGCGAAGGATCACGCGGCGCGCCTGGCGCTGCACGAGGAACTCGCTGGCGCCCTGCTCACCTACGCCAGCCACACCAAGACCTGGGGCATGCTTCCCCCGGTAGGCCAGGTGCAGGGCATCCACGTGGTGATCGGCGATTGGAACACCCGCAAGGCCGGCCGCGTCTTCAAACCGGCAGCGGTCGTGGGGCGTGAGCTGCTCAGCCGTCCGGACGTCGTCGCCCTCCTCGACCAGCTGATCGCGGCCCATACCGCGAAGCATCCGGCAGAAGGCCCCATCCGGGCCCGCTAGTCACCAACTACCGGCAGATGGCTTCGCACGGCACCCCGTCGTGGTCGCCATCGATCCGGCCGTTGCCACAGTGCTGCAGCTGATACTTCGCCTCCGCACAGCTCGTCATCTGCCTGCAGGCCTTCAGTGGTGTGCAGCTGAAGGATCCCGCGGTGCTGGTGCCATCCGAACCGCCAAATTGAGAGAAGGACGCGGGTCGCTTCGGCGGTACTGCCGCCGGCGGCTCGCCCTCTCCAGCTTGCGCATCTTGTCGCTGATCACGCGCGGCGCGGCGCCACTCCCACGGCGGTACCCGCTCCGCCTCCGGTAGCGCCCACAGGCCACGCTTCTGCGCCTTGGCCTGCGCTTCCAGGTCCAGCAGCGATCGATCCTTCAGGTATTGGCGATAGACCCACGCGGCGCCCTGGCGCACCTGCTCGGCATTCACGTCCGTATTGCCCTGGTACACGCGGGCCACCCGGCGGCCGTATCGGTCAGTGTCCTGGACGTCCCGGCGAACATCCTTCGAAAAGACCATGCCCGCCAAGGATTGTTGGGCGCGGTTGCCGTAGGGCTGTTTGCTCTCCGGGGTATCGATTTCCGCAAGCCGGACCTTGATCTGCTGCTTGGCGCTAGTGAGGCACGTCAGGGTGTCGCCGTCGTGCACGCCCACTACGCGGCAGTCGATCGTTTCGGCGAAGGAGAGGGTAGGGAGGGTCAACGCAAGGGCTACTGCTAGCTGCCGAAGCATATGAGGTCTCAGATCCGTTGTAAGAGGGTGAGGGCCGGTATCACCGGGCGGGCGCTGCCGCGTTTCCGTACTGCCGGTGACGCCGACGCGGGAGTGTAGCGGCGGCAAGGATGACTGGCAGGCCCTATGCGGGGGAGAAGCAGACAGAGGAGCGGAAGGTGGCTATGAGCGGCGGTGGGCTAGCGGCCGTGGCCACCGTCAATGGCGTTACCGCCGGCGGCCATCTTCTTGCGATTGGGGCGCTTATACGCAGGAATCTGGCGCTTCAGGCGCAGCTCCCTCACCTTGCTGTAGTGCAGGCCGTGCCTCAGGCCAATTGCCCGGTCGCTATCGGTGCCCAGCTCAGCCAGTAGCGCCTCGCTCAGTGGCTGTTCGACCTGCAGCTTTGGAATGCCGCGCCGTTTGCGTTCGCGGTACACCAGATCGTCAGGAATCCCGAACCGGTGAGCCAGCTCGGCGTCTCGCAACTTGCCCAGTAGCGGCACGGCCTCCGGGGGCAGACTGTGCACCCGCGGTGCCCGCTTCGCCGGGGCCAGGCCCTGGCGCAGGCGCATCAGGTAGACCGCGCGCCGGCTGATGCCGAGCCGCCTGGCGACGGTCGCATCGGGTTCCTGTCCAAGGAGGGCGAGGTTCTCCGGGCTCCACCGGAACAACGTCTCGCGCTGGAAGCCGCCCTGCTTCAGGTCGTAGGGCGCGATGGCCAGCGACTGCCGCTTGCGCGCCACGGTCATGCGCGACATACCCCACCGGTCGCCCAGGGCGGTATCGCTCTCGGTGCCCAGCAAGGCAAGCATCTCGTCCGTCCAGATCTTCATCGCAACTCACGGGATCTGCAGCACATGCCAGTCTAGCGGCATGCCACCAGGCGGACCACGACGGGCCTTGCGTTTTCCGGATCGGTGAGAGGGTAGGCCATCACCTGATGGAGACACGAACATGGTACCGGTTGAACAGCTCAAAGCCGCGGTGGAACAACTTCCGAAGTGGAGCCCGCAGATCACCAGCCAGGTAGGCTGGGTCAACTGGCGCCAGGGCTTCCAGATCAAGGCGCTCTGGTACGGGAATTGTTCGCTCCTGTGCTACCTCGACTTCAAGGACAGGGTTGCCCGGGACGACACCTTGGCCACCGCCTTCAAGCGGTTCGCCGCGCCCGGCGCTCGGCCGCGAGTCATCCATGGCCATGGGTGGTCCTGCCTCGACTACTCGTTCCAGTCGGACCACTTCGTGTCCATCAACGAGCTGGCGGAAATTGCAGATGCCAAGGGTTATGCGTACACCGTCCTATACGTCCAGGAATGTGCCGGTGCTCGGCCGGTCTTTGCGACGCTGGGTATCCCGCTGGTACCGGGCGAGATGGGCAAGGAATGGGTGGGCGGCGAGTTCATTTCCTACGCCTGTCCCGCCGGCCAGAATCTGTAGTCGTCTGCCACGTCTGCTGCGTGATAGATACCTGCCAGCGCCGGGCGGTGCGGTACACCAACGCCCGGCGAGCCGTAATCTGTAGTCGTACTCTGCGTCACCTGACGACCTGCTGCAGGCCATGCCAGCACCGCGCGGTATCATCGCGCCTCAACTCGTGAGGCGTGCGCAATGCTGGTGATCCATCTGGAAAGTGGTCGAGTAATCAACCTGGAGCGCTCGGTGAGCACCGTCAACGCGTACGGTATCTGGGAATACCACCGGAGCCAGAGCTCCAGTATGTGGGTGCCCGACTACACCCCCTACCGCCATCTCGCCGTCAAACCGCCGGATCCAGCCATTGGCCAGAAGGTCACCGTGGCTATCTGCAAGCTCGGCGCGCCAGAGGAAGAGTGGAAGCCGTTCAGATCCGGGATCGCAGGATTCGACGGGATCTGAAAGCGGTCGCAGTAGGCGAGTCAGGCTACCCCGGTGCGCCAGCTGCTGAGCCCCTCGCGGCTTGCGTATCTGAAGACCTATGGGACGTTGGTCAGCATCACTCAACGATGCTGACGGAGCTTCCCCATGCAGACCCTCAATACCTCCTCGACTCCGGCTCTGCCGCTACAGCTGTGCGTCCACCGCTATTGCTCTAGAGCCGAAGACCCGGTCTTCCAACAGCTGCTTGTGATTTGGAACCAGATGGCGTCGATCCTCGCAGCGGCGCCGGCCGACACCATTGCCAAAGTCGACAGTGAGTCCCTGTTCGTTGCGCCGGTGGGTGGTGCTCTGGCAATGTTCCTGTCCGCAGACCTCAGCCCAACGGCCGTCGACGGCAACATCTTCCGGCCTGGGGATTTCGACGGCATCGGTGCTGATGAGTTTGCCGAGCTACAGGGCGCTTTGGAGCGCTGGATAACTGCGCCAACGTACGACACGCCCTGCACCCCATCGCACCTTGCAGACGTGCTGGCCGCCAACTACCAAGAACCAGCAGCACCACGCGAATGGAAGTGGTCGGGCGAATACGAGAACACTTACGGCCAGTAGATCTATCGGGCGCCGCGCCAGTGTGCGCAGGCGTCGCGCTACTGTCGCAACCCTCCAAGCGGCGATGAGCGCCGGCCGGTATAGCTTAAGTATCTTCATCGGTATACTGTATCCGAACGCAGATACTCCGGGATACTGGCCATGGCCGCGAGACGTCCACTCTTCAAACGCACCGCTCTGGCGGAGTCATTGGTTAGAGAGCTGGCAGGCGAGACCTTCCACGATCATAGCTCAGGGCTCTTCCTCGCGGCGCCGCGGCGCACCGGCAAAAGCACCTTCCTCAAGAACGACCTTATTCCTGCCTGCGAAGCCCGTGGTTGGCTCGCTGTCTATGTCGACCTGTGGGCGGACAAGCAGAACGATCCCGCCGACCTGATCGCGGGCGCCATCGGCGAGGCCTTGGCCGAATACGAGTCTGGCTTGAGCAAGGTGGCCAAGAAGGCCGGCATTGAAAAGCTCAACCTCCTGCGCACCCTGAGCTGGGACTTCACCCGGCCGCAGCTGCCCGCCGGTACTACCCTGGCGAAGGCACTGGAAGTGCTGCGCACCGTATCAGGTCGCATGATCGTGCTGATCATCGACGAAGCTCAGCATGCACTCAACAGCGAGGCAGGCGTGGCAGCCATGTTCGCCCTCAAGGCTGCCCGCGACCAGCTCAATAGCGGCGAGGAGGAAGACGGCGTCCGGATGGTCTTCACTGGCTCCAGCCGAGATAAGCTGGCCAACCTGGTGCTCAAGAACGGCCAACCCTTCTACGGTGCCCGGGTCTCCGAATTTCCTCGTCTTAGCCGTGACTATGTCGAGTTTGTCACCGAGCTGTGGAACGGCAGTCTCGCCGCGCACAACCAGTTCGCGATCGAGGACGTGGAGTACGCCTTCGAGTTAGTCGGCCGCAGGCCGGAAATGCTGACAGCGCTTCTCTCTGACACGCGTGTGATCCTGGGCGAGGCCGGCAACCTGGGCGAGCTGCTGCGTGAGGGCGCGCTGAACCATCAGCAGGGCGTCTGGAACGACTACGAAAGCGCCTGCAACGACCTGTCAGCTCTACAGCGTGCTGTCCTGGAGGTGATCGCCGAGCGGGCCTTGCGCAAGCAGTCTTTCGCACCGTTCTCGTCAGAGACGCGCGAAGCGATCAACCGAAAGCTTGAGGAGGCGCAGGCAGCGCCGAATGCCACAAAGCCCAATGTGCAGAAGGCCCTCGAAGTGCTGCGTGAGCGAGAGCTGATCTGGAAGGCTAACCGCGGCGAGTATGCGCTGGAAGACAGTGCTATGGCTGAGTGGTTGATAGGTGATAGGAACGACGCCTGAAGCGAAGGACGCCCAGCGTCGACCCATAAGTACAAGAGCGCCTGCTGCCACCGTATCAAACGTCAGTAATGCGCAGGATCGCTATGCAGTTGGTATCTACCCAGCTCACGCGGGTAGTCGGCCTCCGATTCCCGGCGGTTATGCTCGAAGTCCACATTGATGTCCGGAGGCTCATCTCGCTCGTGGCTGATGAAGCGCTCGAACAGCAGGTTGATCCGGATCGGATCCAGCTCAGTGATACGCAGGGCGAAACAGACCGCCGAGTTAACGGCCGAGCCGCACCCCTGGCAGAGGATTCCCAGCTGCAGTGCGACGCGGACGAAGCCGTGCACGGTTAGGAAGTAACTCTCGTATGCTTTATCGACGATCAGCTGCAGCTCTATCTCGATCTGAGTACGCAGGTGGTCTGGCAGATCCTCCGGCCAGCGCCAGGCGCAGCCCTCCTCAGTGAGTACACAGCCAGGTGGCGGCGTATGCCTCCGGTACCACCTCGCTGGGTATTGGTAGCGCGGCTTGGTCAGGCTAAAGGCGCAGCACGCCCGGTGCGTCGCCGAGCCCTACACCTTTCGGGTACCCGCTGGTGAAAGCGAGGCCGATGCCGCCGAACGGGTGCGCCCCTGCTGGAGGAACTCCAGGGTCCCACCCTGCTGGTGGCCAACGGCGCCCTGATCCGCAGCCTGCTGGTGGCCATCGGTCTGGCCAGCCCGGAGGTGGCGACGCGGATGGTCATCCACCAGGGCCGCTGGCTGGAACTGGATGCGGCCTGTTATGCGTGGTACAGCGCCCCAGGCTGGGACGCCTAGCCTTAACTCAGCCGGCGAGCGAACAGGCTGACCGCGCCCACCACCTGGCGGGCGCCTTCCTGGATCTCGGTGATGCGCACCCCGGCGTTGCTGGCTAGGTGCAGCCCCTGCTCCGCCTGCTGCCGGCTGGCCGCCATGTTGCTGACCGCTGTCTGCGCCAGTTGCTGGTTCTGCTGCACCACGCCGACGATCTCTTCGGTGGCCTTGCTGGTGCGCCCGGCCAGTTGCCGGACCTCGTCCGCCACCACCGCGAAGCCCCGCCCCTGCTCGCCGGCCCGGGCGGCTTCGATGGCGGCGTTGAGCGCCAGCAGATTGGTCTGCTCGGCGATGCCGCTGATGGTCTTGACGATGGCGCTGATCACCAGCGACTGCTTGCCGAGGTCCTCGATGCCATTGGCGGCGACCTGGATCTCGTCGGCGATGCGGGTCATCACCGCGACCGTGTCCTGCACCACCGCCGCGCCCTGGCGGGCACTTTCGTCGGTGGTCTGGGAGATGTCGAAGGCGACCCGCGCGGCCTCGGCCACCGCCAGTTCCTGTTCCACCTGCTTGGTGATGACGGTGGCGAACTTGATGACCTTGTACAGCTCGCCGCGGGTGTTGAGCACCGGGTTGTAGGAAGCCTCCAGCCAGACGGTACGACCATGGCTGTCGATGCGCTTGAAGCGACTGGCCACGTAGTCGCCGCGGTTGAGCCGCTCGCAGAAGGCGCGATAGTCGGCCGACTCGGCTTCTTCACGGCTGCAGAACATCCGGTGGTGCTTACCGACGATCTGCCCCAGCGAATAGCCTATGCCCTGCAGGAAGCGCTCGTTGGCGGTCAACACCTCGCCGAACAGGTTGCGGAGAGTTTGGACCTGGAGCCGGGAGATTACCTGTCCCTCTGCGTGATCGACACGGGGAGTGGCATAGCCCCCGAGTTCTTGAGTCGCATCTTCGATCCGTTCTTCACGACCAAGCCGGTCAGGGAGGGTACCGGCCTGGGCCTGTCGATGATCTACGGTTTCGCCGAGCAGTCCGGCGGCTGGATCAAGGTCGATTCGACCCTGGGTGAAGGCACCACGATGTGCTTGTACATGCCGCGGCGCAACGAGCATGCCCCGTCAGGTGATTGCCCCGGTGAGACAGCAGCGGAGCCGGAAACGAAGGGGCGCGGGGAGGTGGTGCTGGTCGTGGAGGATGAGCCGGTGCTGCAGATGCTGACCACCGAGATCCTTGGCGACCTGGGCTACACCACGCTTGAGGCGTCAGGAAGCGCGGGCGGGCTGGAGATCTTGAACTCTGATGGCCGGATTGATCTACTGATCATGGATGTGGGCCTGCCGGGTCTCATGAATGGTCGGCAGTTGGCCAAGGCCGCTCGGGAGGTGCGCCCGGAGCCCAAGGTGTTCTTTGTCACCGGCTTCGCTGATACGGCCTCTCAGGACGAAGGGCAGCTCAGAACTGACATAGAGGTGCTGACAAAGCCCTATTCGGTAGACGCCTTCGCTGCTCGAGTCGACAGGCTGTTGGGCGGTTGAGGGGGCATAGCCCCTAAGCCGGACAGCACGGTACTTCAGGCAACGGGCGGGCTATCGCTGCCTTCGGCGTTTGTGCCTTCCGTGGCTCCTAAAAATAGACCACGTGAGATGGGCCGGTCTGGATCTCATAGCTCTAGCCGGTCGCGATGATCATTGCTACCGGTGATGAGGGATCGGAAGTGGGACTAGCGACCTCTTTTTGACTGATTCTCGAACGTTAGCCTGTCCCGACTATCCCAACCCATATGGAGGTCGAACATCAGCGCGTGAGGTGGTTCGAGTAGCCCTAAGCCCGTTGAATACTACCGCGGCCTTGTAATTATCGGATTAGACGATCTAGTCATCACTAGGATAAGCCGTGGAGCAAATAGTAAGTCAGGTGGAATGCTTTTTAAGCCTGGGCTAACCTCAATCGTGTTCCTCTATCTATTTCGTCCCAAACGGTGATAGGTTAGAGTTGGACTGGTCCATCCTTCCAAGCCTAACCTATCACCTTGATCAGCTCGGAGAATTGAAGGGTAGAAGTGATGAGGAATTCTCTACTCGAATACGGGCGACCCAACCAGCGGTTACAGAGAAAATGTCCGACAAAGAGTCCCAGCTCGCTGTTTTGATCCTCTTGGCTATCATCATAATTACGGGTATTGTGCTGCTCTCTGTTGTGCTGGACTTTTAGTAAAGCTCGTGCCCGACTATTTCTGGCCCGTTCCTCCAAATCGATAGCCAGGCTTGGGCCAGGCCCCATCTCACAGAAGCTTTTTATGACTTTCGCTAGGGACGGCACCTTTACCATATGCCTACCACTTAGAGAAATGCCTAAGTCGCTTCTTGTGTAAGCCAGCCTTGAAGTAAGTGCTGAGGTGTGGTGAGTCAGTCACTACATGATCCAATTTTAGCCTTAATCGAGATCTTCGCTTTTAGGCTTCACTAGATCTTGCCCATCGTGCTTGACGCTATTAACTACGTTACTGACGGGATGCCATTTAAAAACATCTGGTTGAGCCAGACATTCTTGAATGATTTCCACAAGACGCTCTTCGGAAGTGTCAGGATCCATCCATTCCCGAACTAATTCTGCAGAAAGTATTAAGGGGGAGCGGTCATGAATATCAGCCATACTGCCTTTAGACTCTGTGGTAACGATTACAAAGCCATCGCCGTCGTATGGCTTCAAGGCTCTTTCTCTCAAATAGCCAATTGCAGCAATAAATAACGGCTTCTCGGATTGTAGGTTGAAATAGTAATGCTGTCTAGCCTTTCGACCTTTGCAGCAAGCGTACCATCCATCTGCAAGAATCACTGCACGTCCATTTTTCCAAATCTCACCAAATATTTTGCTCGAGGCTGCGGTTTCCATTCTGGCAGTAATTGTAGAAGGCCAGTTCTTTTCACGAACCCAAAAAGGCCGCACGCCCCACGTCAGGGCCTCCATTTTTGCGACACCTTCTTCTACAGTCAAGATGCCTACTCGATCACCTGGAGATATATTGTAGCGCTTTGAAGTGCAGAGGCCTGCTGGAATCTTCAAACTGGTCATGTCAAGACCTAGGATTTTCAGATACTCGCTTATACCCCGCGACTGCACGAATCGGCTACACATTTTTGACTCCGATACTGGAAGATGAAGGCAGGCGCAATATCAAAATTTCGTACTTGAAATAATTATATTACTTTCAGTTATATGGTTATGCGGGTCAGGCTTATCGATTTTATCTACTTATTTATTTTGCAAAGCTCACGATGTGCCTGTAGCAGAATTTCCCGGAGGCAGAATTTAACTCTGAGTGCAAGCGTAGATCTATTCAACTCCTACCTATTTACTTCTCTCTTGTTCTTGCTGCCATAATTTATCAAGGTTCCGAAACCCCCAATTTTCGGCCTTTTCACGGCAGATGATCTTTTCACCACCTGGTGCACGTGCTAAATCCAGCAATCGTTGTGGTAACGGTATACGGGACCGAGCGGAGAAAAAGATCCGTATCTTAGGCGTTAATAGATTGTCGGGATGCTGGTCGACTACAACAGCTAGTTGATCGTTATTTAATCGTACCAATGAGCCTATTGGATAAATACCTAATGTCTTTATAAAAGCTTGAAAAACGTTAGGATCGAAATGACCTTTCCACTCAGCCATCTTCCGAATCGACTCTGCAGGACTCCAAGCTTGCTTATAAGGTCGTGCGGATGAAATAGCATCATAGACATCGCATACGGCTGCGATTCGTGACAGTAGGCTAATTTCGTTACCTGTAAGTTTATCTGGATAGCCGCTTCCGTCAAACTTTTCATGATGATGCAAGCAAACATCAATACTCTCTGCCGATGCCTGCCATTGCTGCAGCAGTGCAACTCCTTGCTTAGCATGACTTTTCATAATCAAAAATTCTTCGTCAGTCAGCTTGCCAGGTTTATTAAGTATTTTCAGAGGCACAAGCATTTTGCCTACATCATGAAGTAACCCTGCAGTGCCCGCTGCCCGTACCTCTCCGGCCGTTAGATTTAATTGACGTGCGACAGCTGTCATCAATGCGCAGACAGATACCGAATGAACAAATGTGTATTCATCTGCAGAGCGCAAGCGTGCCAAGCTTATTAATGTGGTAGGGTGGCGGAGAACTGATCCTGACACTTGCTCAACGACCGCATCCGCGTCACCCATTGAAATGGCCTTGCCCAGCCGAGCATCATTAAATAGCCGTGTGACTTCCTTTTTTACGTCAGTAAGGACTTTAGCAGCTCGCGCCAACTCCTGGTCACAGCTAATTATGTTAGAAACTTCGATATTAGTGACCGTGCCCGATTCTAATACATAGGGAATGGGCTGAACAATTAGCTTAGCATCAATAGTATCAATGCAGCCAATCCCTCGAGCTGTATCAATCCATACTGCCTGCACGGCACTTTCTTGAATACGTTGCAGGTCGGTGTTTTGCTCCAATAGAAAGCCGGTCCTCCAGAACGGATGGTCGACCCAGCTTCCCTCAAATTTCTGGATAAACATGCCAAGCTGAACGTCATCACGGCCAATTTTCTTTAGCATTCTTGCGTGTTTAGATTATATAAAAAATTTGGGGAGTATTTCACGTCAACACCTTTCGCTGACTTCCTGCTTGGTAGTACACGCTTTAAAGGGTAAACCGCCGAATCTGGCTGTCGAGCTCGGTTGCCAGTACCGAAAGCTGCTGACTCGCTGCTCGTGTTTGTTCGGCACCTGCGGCTGATTGCACCGAAAGGTCGCGGATGCGTACCAGGTTACGGTCGACTTCCCTTGCCACCTGGGCCTGTTCTTCGGCAGCACTAGCAATCACTAGGTTGCGCTCGTCAATGTCTGAGATCGATTGAGCAATGGCTGTCAAAGCAGCACTGGCAGACTGTGCCTGTCCAAGCGTCTGATCAGCCTGCTTAGCGCTCATCAGCAAGGCTTCGACGGTCTGACTTGTACCCTGTTGAATGGTGCCGATCATGCCCTCGATCTCGCGTGTGGATTCGCCGGTCCGATGCGCGAGCGCCCGGACCTCATCGGCCACTACGGCAAAACCACGGCCCGCATCGCCCGCTCTGGCAGCCTCGATGGCAGCGTTGAGGGCCAGTAGATTCGTTTGATCGGCAACGGAGCGGATAACATCAAGCACCTGAGTAATGTTGCGCGTTTGATCAGCCAGCTGACGCGCATTGTCGCTGGCATTGACGACGTTTCCAGCCAGGACCGTTATGGCGTCCAAGGTATCTACGAGCAAGGTCTGACCTTGGCGAGCGGAACCGGCAGCCCGACGTGTCTCAGACGAGGTAGCGGTAGCGTTGCCGGCGACCTCTTCCACCGCCTGACTCATCTCCGTGACGGCAGTGGCGGCCATTTCAATTTCGTTGTTTTGCTGGTGTAGCCCATGGGTGCTTTCCCGCATAACCGCGGTCATTTCTTCCGCGGCCGAAGCAAGCTGAGTAGCCGAATGCCCCATGTGTTCAAAGGTGTCACGTAAGCTTCCCTGCATCTGGTGCATGGCCTGCAACAGTTGCGCCGCTTCATCCCGACCTCGGGTATCGAGTGCTTGGGTGAGATCACCGCTAGCAATAGTCTTGGCAGCGGCGACTGCCTGGGCAAGAGGACGTACCAAGCTCAACGTCAACCGCCAGGCAAGCAGTAGGGTTATGCCAAACGTCAATGCAATGACCAGCCAGGTGACCGACGTTGCGCGGTGATAGGTCCGGGTCGACACCTGCATTGCCGAATCGACCGCATCTTTGTTGATCTGGCGTAAGGCTTCAGTGCCTTCATTCATCTTGGCGCCTAGCTGCGCCATGGCAGCCTGCACCAAGGCACGTCCATCATCCAGTCGGCCTGCTGCGATCAATTCGGCAAGCTGAAGGGTGTATTGCATATAGTCGTGATGAACTTTTCGCAAAACGTCAAAGATTTGCTGCTCGCGTTCTGAGCTCACGAGCTTTTGATATCGATCAAAGCCTACGCGTACCTCGGCACCAAACGCTTCGATTTTCTTGCGCGTCGTAGCAACGGTGGCGGCGTCTGGCATCGCAAGAAGGCGAAGGACCTCAATACGCGTTTGGGCTATCTGCAACGCCAGTTGATTGGCTTCGATGATACTGGGGACGCTATTGCTCTCAACGATTTCTTCTTGATCGCGAAGCTGACCAAGCTGATAGAGACTGAACAGGCCTAGCGCAGCTACTAGGACCGCCAAGAGGCCGAAACAGAGCAGGCTTCGTGTTGCTACACCGAAGGAACGCAGGTTCATGACGTGGTACCTATTGGAAATTACCAGCTAATCGGCAACGTCGATCAAGGCTTTAGGTCACGTATCGTCCGTTTATCAGCAAGCTCTACCCCACCAAGAGAATCCGTTGCCAGCCTCACGGCGATTTCAGCAATCAGCTCATGGGCTTGTCTGGCCTGCGCTTCGAAAACTGCCAATGTGATTTGTAGAGCGGGATCATCGAGCTTTAAGGTTCGCAGCTGATCCAAGCTAGCGGTAAGCTGCCTATGGATCGACAGCAGGTATTCCCGACTTGGATGATCTGGGATATCTGGGAAATGGTTCATAGTAGCTCTCATGTGAAGCCAGAGGCGCCGTATTGCTACCTGATAGTTTTCAAAAAAAAATTATATTCAATAAATGATTGTAGGATAATTTTACTCGGCATTTCTTGGCAATGAAATTTGGGCGGTTGCCATTCATCCTTCGTTATAGACCGCTGGGCAGATTTCCCCTTCAAGGATCGCCGCTTCGGTCGATTAGCGTAATAAACTCCTTTTCCTATCTAGGCCCGCTACTTATGAAGAAAGCGCGTCTTCTAAGGCAGAGCAGTAGCGGATCTGCTTCTGCTATTAGCAGCCTTTGCCTAGTACCTAAGTGGCCTATAGATAGGCTAACAACTTCTTTGAACAAGGCGAGCTAAATATGTTTAACAAACACCTGAAGGCCGAGTTAACAGCTGCCCTTGAGCGCTTAGCCTCGTTTGATCGCTTAAAGCAGGGTTTGGATGAGGACATGATAGGCATTGAGCTTACACCCGAGGCACGGATCAAGCGTGTAAATGCCAATTTTGAACAGGAAGTAGGTATCCCTGCTCATGAGGTGATAGGACGTCTGTTCGCTGAATTGATGCCAGATCATGTAAAAAACGAAGAAATGAGTAAGCGTTTGATCCAGTGTCTCTCCAAAGGAGAACATTACAGCGGCGCAGTGCGACTCTCGGGAAAAGACGAAAAGGAAATATGGTTGCGCGGTATCATGCAGCCTCTTACTGAAGATTGCGGAAAGTTAAAAGGCTATCTTTTCTATTGTAATAATCTTACTCGAACGATTGAAGCGTCGCGCGAGCATGAAGGACTCCTCAAAGCACTGACACTGTCTACTGCAGTGATTGAATTCAATTTAAAGGGTGAAGTCCTTAACGCAAACGAGCGCTTCCTGGACTCTATGGGTTATCGTCTTGCTGCGATCAAGGGGCAGCATCATCGTATGTTTTGCCATTCCCAAGAGGTTCACGCTCAAGCGTATGCAGACTTTTGGGAGCGCCTGCGTCAAGGTCAATTCTTTACTGGCCGATTCAAGCGAATTGATGCCTGTGGTCGCGAAGTTTGGTTGGAGGCCTCCTACAATCCAGTATTTGACGGCCAAGGAAATCTTTACAAGATCGTAAAATTCGCATCAGTCATAACAAAACAGGTGGAACGCGAACGATGCGTTTCAGAAGCCGCAAGGCTTGCTTATGAGACCTCGCTACATACTGATCAAACAGCACGACTGGGTGCATCAGTTGCTCAGGAAACGGTCGAAGTGATGACCAGCCTTTCTCATCAGATGAGAGACGCGGTCGTCGGAATCGAGGCGTTGGATAAGCAGTCGCAGGCAATAGGAAGTATCGTCAAGACAATTAGCGGTATTGCAGAGCAGACTAATCTTTTAGCACTGAATGCCGCCATCGAGGCCGCACGCGCCGGTGAACAGGGCCGTGGCTTTGCGGTGGTTGCTGATGAAGTCAGGCAACTGGCTTCGCGTACCACAAAGGCTACAGAAGAGATTGTCAGCGTCGTAAAGCAAAATCAGAATCTTGCGGAAAATGCAGTAAAATTGATTGAGGCAGGTCAACTGCAAGCAGAGCATGGACTTTCACTCGCGGGGCAAGCTGGGCAGGTTATTATCGAAATTCAAGACGGTGCACAAAAGGTCGTGGGCGCAGTCGGCAAGTTCGCCAACCAACTCCAGTGAGTTAACTAGGTAATACTTGCATGTAAGGCGCTAATTCTAGGGCCTTATTTTTATCCATCTATAGAGATAGGTTCTCACGAGAAGTGCTCGCCGCAACATAATCGTTAAGCTCTAGCTTCAACTTCTCAACGTATCTTTTTTTGGCTAAACATTCAAGCGCAAATTGTACGGGGTAAGGTGCCGGCAGAGCGCCAGGGCAGGTAGTATCTAACATATAGGCTTGCATCAATTGTTCAGAAATGCCCAGCAACATTGCAGCCTTTTGATAGGTCAATCCAGCCTCGCCAAGTAGTCTAGCTAGAGTTTCTGGAGACTCATCATGATTTGCCGAGTCGGGAGTGGCATAAGCAGTATCTTTTAAGATCTTTAAATTGTCTAGCTCTGTGGGGCTATAGATGTCCCTACCAATTCCCTTGCTTATAGCCCATAAAATCTTATCTATTCCATCTTTTGTAGCTAAAGCTTTTCGTGGATCGCCGACCAGCGGGAGAAGGGTAGCTATATTGATCTTAAGGAAGAACTCTACTAGCGCATTTGTTTC
Organism: Pseudomonas sp. MS15a(2019); assembly: GCF_013277805.1. Classification (NCBI taxonomy): domain Bacteria; kingdom Pseudomonadati; phylum Pseudomonadota; class Gammaproteobacteria; order Pseudomonadales; family Pseudomonadaceae; genus Pseudomonas; species Pseudomonas sp. MS15a(2019). Next base: position 6,493 of record NZ_VBTN01000015.1, on the reverse strand, counting down.
ATCGCGATCCAATGCCTGATAAAAAAGCGTTTCTGTATCGGTAGTTACAAGCTCTACTTTAATACTTAACAGAGCTGATTCGATCACGATGGTCGTCCGTGCAAAAGGGCTATTGACACTCTATTCTATAATACGCTAGCCCTCTTGGAATAACTGTTATTACGCTACATTTTATTGCAGTAAGCCCTATTCCACATAAACGCCAGTTGAACGGGTCGTGCTGATAGGCACGTCCACAGGCATCCTGGCTGCGCTAAGCCAAGTGCTTAGGCAGCTGCCAAGCGACCTTTGACGCCGCAGTTTTTACAACCATGGACATTGGCAATCACGTCAGCTCGCTACCGGAAAGTTTGGCATCCTATACACATCTTCCTGTGAGGTTCGCCGAGACCGACCAACCGATAAATAAGAACCACGTGTATGTTGCGTCGCCAGATCACCATCTTTTGCTACAGTCGGGAACGATGCAGCTGGTCCGAAGCGCTAAGGAAAACTACACCTGCCCCGCTATCGATCCAATGTTTCGGTCTGCTGCCATCAGCTACAGACGAGGCGCTGCAGGGGTGATTTGACGGGTGAGCTCGATGACGGCGTGGTTGGATTGCAAGCGATCAAGGCCTATGGTGGGCTCGCATTTGTACAGGATCCTGTGACAGCTGACGCGCCGTCGATGCCCGAGAGTGCGCTTCGTTATGTGACGGTCGATTTCTGCCTGCCCCTGGGCGAGTTGAGTAAGGCCATCGTGCACGCACTCCAGGATAGGCGAGCGGATGATTCCGCACTTAACAAAAGTAGCCTTACTGAGCCATTTGTTACGGAAAACAAGCTGACCTATGACCCAAGTGCAGGAGGCGGCGCCGCGCTCGATGGCATCGGCAAGGTCTCGGGGATGACCTGCCCAGAGTGCGGAGGCACGCTGTTTAAGCTTGGATCCAGTCCGTTGCGTTTCCGGTGTCATACCGGACATGCCTATACCTCTGCTTCCTTGCTCAGTGCGCAGGACGAGTCTATTGAAGAAGCCCTATGGGTAGCGATTCGGGCATTGCACGAAAAACAGCTATTGCTTGAAAACTTTGCGCGAAGCAGCGAGGCGGCCAGACGAAGCCAAGCAGTCGAGGAGTATGAGCTTGCAATGAAAGGGGTCGAGCAGCATAAGGCAGCCTTGCAAGCGTTGATAACGAAGTTGCACTTTCCTTACCAAACCAATTAGTACCTTTCTTAAAGCCGATGTTCGCCCCTCAACCCGCATCTGCGGCGCCTGGATGACTCTTATTTTTGGCTCTAGACCGCAGCCCTTTCTGATACATGACGCGAATCTTCCCCTACCAGGCGGCAGGCTAACTAGCGCGATAGTAGAAGGTGCGCTAGCTCTGCGGGACGTCAAGGATCGGAGTTTCCTCAAGCCTGGAAAGCCCGTGTTGGTAGATAAGATCGATAACGACTAGCAGTCCGTTGGTTTGCTCTACACAGACGCCTTCCACGTCTCGAACCGCCGCGATGTAAGCGCCTGCACGATGAAAATGTAGCTCCAGCTCGCATACGTCTCGGGCGTCCTCCAAATCTGCAATGTAGCGTGCGAGTGACGCGGAGAGCCGGGCTCGTTGACTGGCAGAAATCGGCATCGCTTTCCCCTGGAAGTCAGGCAACCTAGTCGGATAAATACATGAATAGCCTTGGCGCTAGCGACAACGCGTAGTGCTCAGTAAGGCGTCGCAGCCAGCCAGTAATCCATTCACATCCCTCGGACCGCAGGCGGTCGTTACCTCACGCCCGCTGAGGGTCGAGGCGCTAAACGTGCCAGTCGTTGCTGCTTTATAGTATGACTACTCTAAAAATTCACTAGGGAGGTTGTTGGTGACAGACTGCTCCGTCGAATCCACAGGCGTAAATGTCCCCCCAGATGAGTATGAGCGGCTTGCCTTGTTGCGAGCGATGAAGCTGCTGGATACCGATCCGGAACCGGTTTTCGACCGTATCACACGCCTTCTTGCGCATAGCCTTTCGACACCAATCGCGCTGTTCTCACTCGTCGATGAGCATCGGCAATGGTTCAAATCCAGAGTCGGCATGGACCTGATCGAGACCGATCGCGACGTGGCGTTCTGCGCACACGCAATCATCGACTCTGCTCCATTGGTCGTGCCTGATGCCGAGCGCGATGAGCGATTTGCCCTTAGCTCCTTGGTGAGAAATCACCCGCACGTTCGCTTCTATGCGGGCGTACCCATTCGCACGTCAGGCGGGTTGGCCTTAGGTACGCTATGTGCAATGGATTCCAAACCCCGCATACTTACAGAGGCCGAGCTGATAGTCCTGCAGGACCTGGCGAGCTTAGTCACGCGTGAAATTCAACTGCGCGAGACCGTTCTACTTGCAAGATCTGAGCTTGATCGCGCTGATGCGATGCTTACGGCGAGCGACGCGCGCTTTCGTGCAGTCTTCGAGCACGCTTCGGTTGGCATAGGTCTGCTGGCCAAAGATGGCGTTTGGCTGAGTACGAATGACGCGCTGTGCCAGCTGGTGGGGTATAGCCGTGATGAGCTACGCCAGATGACCATGCATCAGCTGACCCATCCGGACGACGTTGCGTCTGAGCCGACAGCAGATCAAGGCGCGTGCTACGCCACGACGTCCAAAGCGGAAAAGCGTTATCTGCATAAAAACGGCGAGTCGATCTGGGTCAGCGAGAGTATCAGCCGAAAAAATACTGCCGCAGGCGAGCTTGAGTACTACATCGTCGTCAGCACTGACATCCAGGCGAACAAAGCGGCAGAGGCGGCGCTAGCAACTGTTCACCATGAGTTAGAGGTGCGGGTGCGGGCCCGTACACAGCAGCTATCGGAAGCTAATAGCGCACTATACGCAGTGATTGAGCGTCAGCAGCGCACGGAGCAGCAGGTGCGCGACCGCGAGGCAGAGCTGGCCTCAGTTATCGAGAACGCCAACGACGCATACATCGGCATGGATCAGGTGGGTCGAGTAACCGCTTGGAACAAGGTGGCGGAAGAGACGTTTAGCTGGGCAGCTAGTGAGGCAATCGGGAACACCTTGCACCAGCTAATCATACCCGCGGAAATGCGAGAAGCGCATCGTCAGGGAATGGCACGCTATCTTTCGACCAGTGAGGCAAGAGTGCTCAACCAGCGCTTGGAGTTGCCAGCGGTACGCAAAGACGGAACAGCGCTGGTAGTGGAGGTTCGGATTCGCGCTCTAAAGATCGGTGAGCACACACAGTTCAGCGCATTTCTACACGATATTTCGGAGCGCAAGGCTTTAGAGGCGCGGCGCGAACATGAGGCCAGGCACGATGCGCTCACCGGCCTGCCAAATCGACGTGCGCTTGACGACCTGCTTCCGTCGGCGTTGACGCGCGCAGACCGCAACCAATCGCCATTGGCGCTGGTATTCATCGATTTGGATGGTTTTAAAAACGTCAATGACACCCTCGGGCACGAGGCGGGGGACGAACTGTTACGCATCATCGCGAACCGTTTGCGCGACGGTACCCGCGCCTGCGACGTTGTCGCACGTTTGGCAGGCGATGAATTTACTGTTGTGCTGGAGGGTGTTCCGCAGGGGCTGGTCGACGCAAGAGCGGTTGCGTCCAAGTTACTAGCGAGCATCGCTGAACCGGTTGCGCTCCATGGAGGTACAGCCAGCGTGCATGCCAGCATAGGGATTGCGCTTTATTCGCCGAAATCCGATAAGAGTTCGACCGAGCTGATACGGGAAGCCGATAGCTGGATGTACACGGCGAAGCGTGCTGGAAAAGGCAGAATTTTCCCGACTACACCCGGGTAGGGTGCAAAGCGAGCGCCAGAGCCATCGGCGCCCCTTGCATCAAACTCCTATCTGGAGGAGCTGCTTGTCGGGCTGGAGACGCTGCGGCGTTGCCAGCGGATGAGCGGCTTCGTTTTATGACAGCTGGCGAGAGTCATAAGGACATCGAATGGGCCTTATCGATGACACGCTACCTATGCTTCTGACAGATGCCTATAGCTCTTCCGCCTTTGCCTAACCTTGCGATTTTCTTCTCACTGACGTCCTACGCTATTGATCTAGAGCGCGCGCACAACTTGCAGACGTTAGACCTGCATCACAAACGGCTTGAGTCCTACCTGATGGCCCTGCGCGATGCCTCAGCGCTGCCAGGTGAGGATTTGCGGAAGCTGAATGAGCTTTTCACCACACTCTATCGCCAGCAGTTCAGCCACTTAGGGGGGGCAGGGCACGCTTTGATGCTAACCCTTCGATGGTCAGTCGTTGCGAAGTGACAACGTGAAAATGGCGCCCGTACGCTCCAGTACCAACTGATCGGTCTGCAGATGGCCAATGGCGATGGTTGTATTGATCAGATAGAGGACTTGCTCCCGCATCTCGCCCATTGCTCGCACCGTATCCAGTATCCCGTTGCGGGAGACGAATAGATATCCGGCGATCAACCGGCTGGTACCGGCAATGCCGGGTTCATGTGGCAAGACGTCGTAGGTGGCGAGAGGGTCGAACTGGAAGGGAAGGGTAGGCATGAAGCTAGACGTGTGGAGACTTCAACGGCTAAAGATAGCGCAGGCGCTACCGGTTCATCTCTTTGATGCGCTGGGCGGTAGCTCCCCGCACATTATCGGAGCACGTCAGCTATCGCGTTTTCCAAGGTCTCACTGAGCCATGGCTTCTGCAGATAGACAACATTGGGCGGTAGATCCTTCTGAATGTCGTAGCCGTAGCCCGTCGTGATGATGATCGGAAGAGAAGGCCAGCGGCTGGTCAGCAGCTGCGCAAGATCGGCACCTGTCAGTTGGCCGGGTACCAAATGGTCGGTGATCAGGAGGTCGGGTTTGCCCGAGTTGAGAATGTCAACCAAGGCGTCATCGGCATTGGGAAAGGCCTTACATTCAGCGCCGCGCTCCCGCAGCACGTCCTCTAAAATCTGGCACAGCAAAGCATCATCTTCTACCACGGCAACGCGGAAGGAGTTCAGGTTGATCAATTAGGATAGGCCTTCAGATAGGAGCGGCCACTCTATCAGGCCTGCCTAGGGTTGTGGATAAGTAGGCAGACAAAAGAGCGATACACAGCGACAAGGCGAAATTTTTCGTTCGCCGTGTATTGGGTTGCAGTGCCCAGCGGGACCCTTAGCTTGGTGTCATTACCTTTAGCAAAGAGAATTTAGAAACAGGCCGGGAGCCGTGCCCTAACCGCATCTTCGATCTGCTGGTAAGACCATGGTTTGCCCAAGAAGCTAGTGTTGGCCGGTAGTTGGTGAGTTTGAGCGCCAGAAAAGCCTGAAGTCAGCAAGACTGGCAGCTCAGGCCAACGCAGAAACACGAGGTGTGCCAGCTGATAGCCGTCTAGGCGGCCCGGCATAAGGATGTCAGAGATAACCATCGTCACCTCCGACGCATGGCTTTCCAGGTACTCGAATCCAGAGTCGGCCCGATCACACTCGGTAACCACCGCGCCCAGATCTGCAAGGATGTCGCAGATCAGCTGGCGAACCAGCGGCTCGTCTTCAACAACGAGGATGTGCGGGTGTGAATAGGTCATTTGGGTACGTGTCTAAAGAGCAGCAGGGGATCATACGTGTTTGAGCCATGCGTTTGGCTTAAGTTGTTACCAATAGACGAAAGGTTATGTATCAAGCACTTGGCGCACCTTGATTGCGAGGTTGCGCAGTGTGAACGGCTTAGGTAGCAAGAACATGCCTCGGTCCAGGCTGCCGTTGTGAACGATGGCGTTGCATAGCCGACCTCGCTATACATCTTGAGATGGCCATAGGACTGGGCGACGAAGCCGTAGACCTGGGACAACCCCCGGCCGGTGCCGCGGCCGACGGGCTTGGTGGTGAAGTAGGGCTCGAATACTCTCATGAGCGTCTCGGCGTCGATACCGGTGCCGGTGTCACTGACGGCTACCATCACGTATTCGCCGGCCGGCACGCCTTCCTCTAGCGCGTAATGATCATCCAGGTAGACGTTGCCGGTCTCCACGGTGATGGCGCCGCCTTCCTCCATGGCATCCCGCGCATTGACGCAGAGATTGACCACGGCCTGTTCGAGGCTACTGATGTCCGCCTGGGTGAAACAGAGGCCGGCATGACGGATGATTTCCAGCTGATAGCTGCCGCCTAGCGTTCGCTGCAGCAATTCTGACAGGCCGCTGACCAGACGGTTGAGGTTAATGACCTCCGGCACGAGCGGCTGCTGGCGGGAGAAGGCGAGCAGACGATGGGTGAGCTCGGCTGCGCGATTGGTACCTTCAAGGGCCAGGTCGGCGTAGCGCTGGATGTTGTGGTCGCCGCGCGCCAGCTTGGCCATCAGCATGTTCAGGCCGCTCATGATGACGGTGAGCATGTTGTTGAAGTCGTGGGCGACCCCGCCCGTGAGCTGGCCGACTGCTTCCATCTTCTGTAGCTGGCGTACCTTGTCTTCCGCCATGCCGCGTTCATGGCGTTAGTTGCTGAGATCCTGATTCGAGGGCACCTCTAAAAACACAC
>NZ_VBTN01000014.1:80452-276464 GCF_013277805.1 Pseudomonas sp. MS15a(2019) | reverse complement strand
GAGGCGTTGAGCTAACCGATACTAATTGCCCGTGAGGCTTGACCATATAACACCCAAACAATCTGACCGCAGGTCAGAGCGTGAGGAAGACGACGCCGAAAACGGCGCGTGGGTTCGCAAGACCCAAGACGAGTTGTCTACTTCGATCACCGACCCAATTGGGCCAGCCAGGTAAGCTTCAACGCCTGGCCAGCCAACCGAATTGCTTGACGAACATAGAGCATTGGAACCACCTGATCCCTTCCCGAACTCAGAAGTGAAACGATGCATCGCCGATGGTAGTGTGGGGTTTCCCCATGTGAGAGTAGGTCATCGTCAAGCGCCTAACACCCAGCACCCCCGCTCAGTTCACTCTGGCGGGGGTGTTGTCTTTGGGGTCGGAAAAGTTTGGCTGGACGCCAAGGCACTTGGGCCGATAGCCCTGCCAGCGGAAGCCGGGCAGTCATGCGGCTGAGGTTGCCCTCACCCTAGCCCTCTCCCGGGGGGAGAGGGGACGGGGGCGGTGCGGCTGAGGCTTGAGCTGTGCTTGCTGCATCAGGTGCGGCTTGAGGTCTGCAAGAGCACCGACAGCCCGGCTACGCCGGGCTGTCGTGTTTGAAGCGCAGCAAGGGGCCGGTGTAGGTTGGCGCTGAGCGTAGCGAAGCCAAACGATCAGGTCTGCTGCAGGGATCAAGCGCACTGCGGCGGAGCGTCGAGGAGGCGAGGTTGGCTTCCAGGTGTTGGGCTTCGCTAGGCTCAGCCCAACCTACGACAGCGTTATGCGAGCAATAAAAAGCCCGGCGTGTGCCGGGCTTTTTGCGTTCTGGAAGGGCTCAAGCGGGGTCGGGCAGGGCCAGGTCGCGTTTGGCGATGTACTTCCAGTCGGCTTCGTCGATGTAGATACCGCCGGGGCCGCTGCCACCTTCGAGGTCGATGGCAACCTGGGCGCTGACCTGGGGTTTGACGCTGGCCAGGATGGGCACGAAGCCCAGTTGCTGGCTGGTCTCGATCAGGGCCTGCTGGTTGCGTTCGTCGATGTCGGCGGCTTCGTCCAGGTAGTAGGGCAGGCGGATCTTGGCGGCCTGCTCCCGGTCCATCAGGTGCAGCAACAGGTACATGTTGGTCAGCGCCTTGATGGTCATGGTGGTGCCATTGGACGCGGCGCCGTCGATGTCGGTGTGCAGGATCGGCTGGCCGCCCTGCTTGGTGATCTCGAAGGCCAACTCGAAGAGGTCCTTGAGGCCGAGCTGGTTGCCGTTGGCGGCCACCAGGCGTGCCAGGTATTCCTTGGCGTCCTCGTTCTTCTGGTCCTGGCTGCTGTCCTGGGTGAGATCGAACACCGAGAGGGTCTCGCCTTCCTCGTACTGACCCGCGCTGTGGATGATCTGGTCGATGTGCTTGAGCGCTTCCTTATTGGGCGCCAGGACAATGCGGAAGCTTTCCAGGTTGGAGACCTGCTTGCGGTTGATCTCGCGGTTGAACAGCTGCAGCTGGTGTTCCAGGTTGTCGTAGTCGCTGCGGATGTTTCTCAGGGTGCGGGCGATATCGGTGACGGCGGCGCGGCGGGCCTTGGCCAGGGTCAGGGCTTCGTCCTGGCGATGGGCATAGGCATTGACCAGCAGCTGCAGGCGACGCTCGGGGTCTTCCTCGTTATCGAACTTGGCGACACCTTTGAGGCGGACCTGGGCATAGAGCGCCTCGATCTGGGTGTCCGCGCGCTGCAGGGCCTGCCAGGTGTCCTGGTAGTCGTTGAGCAGCGGCAGCAGGTTCTCCAGGGAATCGTCCACCGCTTCCATGAAGGGCGTGCCCTGGGGCAGGTCGGTGGGCAGCAGCTGCCGGCGGCGCAGGGCGTCGGCCAGGGTGCGGTCCTTGGCTTCCAGGTCGGCCAGCTGGCGGCCGATCAGCTGCAGCTTGGCAGAGAGTTGCTGGACGCGTTCGGTGAAGGCGTCACCAGCACGCCTCAGTTCGTCCTGAGCGGCTTCCAGCTGGGCCAGCTGTTCGAGTTTTTCGTTTTCTTCGGCGCCGAGGGTCTGGCAGCGGCGGAAATCTTCCAGGGCCTTCTGGGCATCCAGGACCTGCTGGTAGAGGGCTTCGGCCTGGGCCTTGCTGGCCTGGCGGTCAAGGCTGACGCCCTGCTGGGCCTTGAGTTGCTTGAGTTCGCGCTCCAGGCGGTCCTTCTGGTCGCGCAAGGCGGTACGGTCGGCCAGGGCCTGCAGGGTGGGCGGCTCGATCCCCGAAAGGTCGAGGGACAGGCCCGGCAGTTCGAGGTGATCGCCCTGAAAACGTGCCAGGATGCCTTCGAAGGTCTTAACCCAACTGCCGTCTTCGGCCAGTTCGACGCCTTTGGGGCCGAGTGGCAGGCTGAACAACTGGCCGTTGAATAGCCGCATCAGGCGATCGACGTCGGCTTGGCTGAATTCCTCGCGCAGGCGGGCGTAGCTGTTGTTGTCGGCGTGATCGAGTTGCTGACGAATACCCTTGAGGCGCTGTTCCAGTTCGCGGACGCGCTGGTCGAGGTCTTCGCTGCTGAACTGACGGGCCTGGGAGAGGGCGCCGGCCAGTTCGTCGTGGGCGTCTTTGGCCGCCAGCAGCTGAGCTTCCAGGGGCGCGGTGGAGTCTACCAGGGCGAAGCGGTGCTTGAGCTGGGCCAGGTCGGCGAGCCAGCGTTGCAGGCTGCTGATCTCGCGCTCGCGACGCATCAGCTCACTGGTGCCGTCACGCTGGCTCTGCTGCAGGCCGTCCTGTTCCTGGCGATAGTGCTCGGTCTGGGCCAGCAGCTCGTCGCGATGGTCGATCGCGTAGTGCTGCCAGGTGCCGAGCAGGCTGTCGAGCAGGGGCGAAAGGCGATGCAGCTTGCCTCTCAGGTGATCGCGCTGTTCGACGCCCTTGGCCAGGGCTTCCACCAGCGGGCCGGCGGCCACCAGGGACTGGTAGTCCTGCTCCATGCGGCGCACGTCGCGGAAGGCTTCCTCGCAGGCGGCGATGTAGTCGACGCTGCCGGATCTCAGGCTGTGCTCGAAGGCGTCGAGAAACAGCTGCTTGAGCTTGGCGGCGGTAATCTCGCGCATGTGCAGCAGATTGATGAACAGGGCGCGGAAGGTCTTGAGACTCTGTTCGCTGGTGGATCGGAGCGGAATCAGGGTCAGGTCCAGCGGAATGCTGGTGTGGCCGCCGACCAGCAGGCGGCGCAACTCCTCGGGTTTGACCTCGTAGGCCTTGAGGCCGGCACGCTCCAGGCTGGCGAAGAGTTCGCGCTGGCGCAGGCAGGCACCGTCGCGCTGGTAATGGGCCAGGTCCAGTTCGCCGGCATAGGCGAAGAACTGGTGACCGAAGCCGCCCCCCGGACCGCGACCGGCCACGCCGATGACGTGGGGGCCGTGGGCCAGGCGCAGCTCGATGAGGATGTAGCTGGTGTCGGTGGCGAAGTAGAACTTGCGCGACTGCTCGTTGCTGTACTTGCCGAAGCTCATGTCGGAGAGCCGCGCCAGAATGGGAAATTGCAGGGCGTTGATCGAGGCGCTCTTGCCCAGGTTGTTGGCCCCATAGACCGACAGCGGCTGTTCCAGCGGGAAGAGGCCGAGGCTGTAGCCGGCGGTATTGAGCAGGGCGAAGCGGCTGATGCCGTAGCGGATCATAGGTCGAACTCCCGTTCTGCGGCGATGGCGCGGGCCAGGGCGGCCTCTTCGTCATCCTCGTCGGCGCTCTCCTCGTCGCTGGCCAGGGTCGGAGCCGGCAGCGGCAGGTCGCTGGCATGCAGGCCGGCGGCGGCCAGGTCGCGGTCCTGCTGTACGGTCAGGCAGACATCCAGGAAACGGTGCATGGGCGGCAGGAAGCGGTAGGTGCCGTTGCTGTCCAGGGCGAAGCCGAGCTGGGTCAGGCGGCGCAGGATCTTTTCCTCCAGTTCTTCCTGGGTGGTCACCTCGGCCTGCAGGAAGAGATCGCGGTACTTGTCCAGCAGCGCCGGCAACTCGTGCCGACCCAGGGTGCCGCCGTCGAGCACGGCCAGGGGGTCGCGGCCCTGGTCGGCCAGGTGCTCGACCAGGATGAAGGTGAACAGCGCCAGACGCTGGGCGGTCTTGTTGACCTGGGCGCCCATTTGCTCGGGGACGAAATAGTAGAAGCCGCGTGGATCGCAGACCAGTTCGAAGCCGAGTGCGCGGAACAGGGCGCGGTACTGGTCCTGCAGCTGGCTGAGCTGGGCGTAGCTCTCGGGCTCGCTGCGGGACAGGTGATAGCCCTTGAACAACTCGCGGAAGATGGGCGCGAGCTGGGTCATTTCATTGAGATCAAGTTGCATGGGCGTCGCTCGCGAGAGATCGGGCGGTCAGGGCGTAGGAGCATAGGCTGACGCGGTGTTCGAGGGTGTCGTAGTGGCGCCGATCCAGCCGCTGGCGCTGGAAGCGCGTATCCCGGGACAGGCGCGAGAACCAGTAGAGCAGCTCGTCGGTGTCGCCGGCCGGCTCCTGTTCCAGCAGCCAGGCCATGAGGTCGGGCAGCGGCAGGGCGTCCTGGCAGAGATCGAGCATCTCGCGGGCGGTACGGGGCGCGGCCGGGCGTTCGCTGTCACGCGGGCGACTGGTCTGGCTGGGGAAGCGCGCCGGCTTGGGCTCGAAGCGGGCCAGGGCGTAGACATAGCTTTCCACCTGGGCGGTGGTGCCGAGGAAGACGCTCTGCGGCCGGCTGAACAGCGGCAAGGCGGCCTGGGGCACGGCGTCGAGACCCTTGCGGCGAATGGTGGCCAGGGCCAGGGCGGCGCCGCGGGTCACGGCGTTGTGCCGACGCGCTTCCTCGCGCAGCGGCAGCAGCAATTCGCGGGCGCGTCTGAGCGCCAGCTGGGCGGCGTTGTGCATCTCCAGGATGCGCGCCTGGGTGCGCAGTAGCAGGTCGTCGTCGACCAGCTGGCCTAGGCGCTGCTGTTCGCCCAGCAGGTGCAGGAGGACCTGCTCGACGCGATGCACCCCACGCTCGAAGGCGCCATCGGCGGCCACCAGCTGGATCATCGGCTCGACGTATTCGTCCCAGGTGGCCAGCACCTCGGCATAGCGTTGGCGCAGGGGAATCTGGCGGTCGCTGGTCTTGGCGCGTTCGGCGACGCCTTCCAGGGCATGGCCATCGTTGGCGAGCTTCTTGAGGACGTCGCGCACGCGCATGTCCAGCAGGCGCAGCTGGCGAACGAGATCGGGGCCGTCGCGGTTGTCGAAGGCTTCGCGGATGTGGCCGGCGAGGCGTTCCAGGTGGCGCAGGTAGGCCTCGATTTCCAGGCACAGGCCCAAGCGGTGTTCGCGCCTGAGGTAGCCGAGGAAGTCGTGGATCTGGCCATTGAGTTCGAAGCGGTTGGGGCTCTTGGCCACCGGCACCAGGATGTCGAGGCGGATCCAGGTGTCCAGCAGGGCCGTCAGGTCGGCCGGCGTGCGCTCGGGCAACTGCTCGGCGAGGCGGGCGCGCAGTTCGGCCAGGCCCAGGGTACCGCTGTCGAAGTGGGTGCACAGCGGGTCGATGAGGTGCCAGTGTTCGGCAAGGGTACGCAGGACGCGTTTGGGGTCGATCATGGCGGGGACCGCACCAGACAAAAGCGCCATTGTACTCCAGACGCCAGAGCCTTCGATGTGACCGCGGTGGGACCGATGGGCAGGGCGGCCTTTCGATCCGCGGCGATCCGCGCGACAATGCCGCCCCGCATAATCCCGCCGCGTAACAGCGCAGGCTCTTAGGATCCGCCCATGTCCGACCCCACCCCTTCCACCAGCCCCTCGCTTGCCGCCGAGGCGCGTCGTCGCGCCTATCTGCAGGCGTTGCAGCTGGATGTCTGGGTGCCGCGCACGGTGTTGCCCTTCGCCGCGCCTTCGCGCCCGGAAGCCCTGTGGGTCGAGGAGCCGGAAGCGGCGCCTGTCGTGGCTCGGGTGGTACGCCCGGAGCCGGTGGCCAAGACCGCGCCGGCCGCTGCGGTAGCCGAGGCACCGCGGGCGAATCGGCCGCGCATCGAGATCCCGCGACCTGCGGCGTTGAAGCCGGCTGCGCCCCCCGTGGCCGAGCCGGAACCGGAACGTGCGCCGCCGCCAGCGCGGGAGCCGGCGCCCCGTTTTGCCTTGCAGTTGTTGCAGGCCGGGCGCTGCCTGCTGCTGCTGGAGTTGCCTACCGGCGATACCCTGGAGGTGCGGGATCCGGCCTACCTGCTGCTCCGGGATCTGCTGCGCGCTGCTGGCCTGCCGGATACGCCACGGATCGTCAGCGAAGAACCCATTCGCTGGCCGCTGCTCAACAGCGGTCAACTCGACCAGGGGCCGGCCGCGGCCTGCGAATTCGTGCAGAGCTTCGTCTCGGGGCACCAGGAGCGCCTGGGCGAGGGCCTGGGGCTCTGGCTGATCGGCGGCGCGGCGCGGCGCTGCGGTGGCGTCGAGGATGCGCAGCTCACCGGTGTGGAACAGGACACCGCCCTGGGACCGGCCTGGCTGGTGCCAGGGCTGGATATCTTGATGGAAGAGCCGGCTGCCAAGGCCAGGCTCTGGCAAGCCATGCGCCCGCAGCGGCGCCGCTGGATGGAACAGCAATGAACGATGCGGTGAGCTTTCGGCGGATGACCGAAGCCGATCTGAACACGGTATTGAAGATCGAATATCAGGCCTTCAGCCACCCCTGGACCCGCGGCATCTTCCTGGATGCGCTCAAGTCCTACGACTGCTGGGTGATGACGGCCGGCGAGCAGCAGGTGGGGCATGGAGTGATCAACGTCATTCTCGACGAAGCTCATCTGCTCAATATCACCATCAAGCCGGAAAGCCAGGGGCGCGGTCTCGGTCTGCGCCTGCTGGAGCATCTGCTGCAGGAAGCGCGCAAGGCCAAGGCCAACGAGTGCTTTCTGGAGGTGCGCGCCAGCAATCAGTCGGCCTACCGGCTGTACGAACGCTATGGCTTCAACGAGATCGGCCGCCGGCGGGACTATTATCCCGCGGTCGGCGGCCGGGAAGATGCGCTGGTGATGGCCTGTACGCTGCTCGACTAGGCCGTCAGCGGTTTTTAGTGATCGGCGCGTTTTTCGTCCAGATCCAGACTGGTGTCACCGGCGAGGTCTTCGTCGTTGGCGTCCAGATCGGCGTAGCGGGCGTCCCGTTGGGTTTCGGCTTCGTTGGGCTCGTCGGCCTCGCCGTCCCACGCCTGGCCGTCCAGGGGATGGCTGCGACCCAATTCGGCTTCGTCCTGGCCCGAGCCGCCGCCGATGTCCGTGTCTTCGACCACGCTCAGCTCCTTGTCATTGGGCCAGGCATCGCCGTAGTCGGTCGGCGAACGGGCGCCGGTCTCGTCCAGCAGGGTTTCCGGACTGGCGTCGTCCATGGTCGGTTGATGATCCAGGGTTTCGCCACCGGTCATGCCGGCCTGGCGCACGCGCTCCTCGGGGAATTGGCCTTCATAGTCGCGCTCGTCCATTTCGTCGCCGATGCGACCACCGCGCTCGTCCTTACGCTCGCTGAAGTCGAGTTCGCGCATGTCGCCCATGCGGTCCTGGATGTCATCGATCTCTTCGGGGGTCTTGGTGATGTCGGGCTTGTTCATGGTGGTCTCCAAAGGCAGGGCTGCTAGAGCATCTCCCTGAATCCGACTACGCGTCGGCAAGGGGAATTCCTCGGCACCGCCGGAAGGTGTGAACGAACCATACGGTGACCCGGCAGTCGTACCTTCCATGATCGACCTCGACAGCCTCACCTCATCGGGCCAGCCACTGGCCTTCTTTTTCGATCTGGATGGCACCCTGGCAGAATTGCAGCCACGTCCGGAACAGGTTTTCATTCCCGCCGAAACCCTTGCTGCCCTTGAACAGCTGGCGCGCCACCATGGCGTCGCCGTGGTCTCCGGGCGGCCGCTGGCGGAGATCGACGGATTCACCAGGCCGCTGCAACTGCCGGCGGCTGGCGTCCATGGCGCCGAATGGCGCGATCCCCAGGGCGAGATCCATCGGGTGACCCTGGACGCCGCGGTACTGGCGCAGGTCGGCGCCCGCCTGGAAGCGGCCCTGGCCGAACATCCGGACCTGCTGCTGGAGCGCAAGAGCGTGGCCTTCGCGCTGCACTATCGCCAGGCGCCGGACAAGGAGTCCCTGGTACGCGAACTGGCCGAAGGCATCGCGGCCGACCATCCCGAATTCAAGTTGCAGCCGGGCAAGTGCGTCTTCGAACTCAAGCCCGCTGCGGCGAGCAAGGGCGAGGCCATCGCCCGTTTTCTCGAACTGGAACCCTTTGCCGGCTGCCTGCCGGTGTTTCTCGGTGACGATCGTACCGATGAAGAGGGGTTCACTGTCGTCAATGCGCGAGGCGGTCTGACCGTCAAGGTAGGAGAGGGGGAGACGGTCGCCAAGACCCGCCTGCCTTCGGTGGAAGCGGTAGCCCTCTGGCTGCAGCAGCTGAGCCGTGACCTCGCGCCACATTATAAGCAAGGAGATTAGGATGAGCCGTTTAGTGGTGGTATCGAATCGGGTGGCCCCGATCGAGGAAGGCAAGGCGACCGCGGGTGGTCTGGCAGTGGGTGTCCTGGATGCCCTGCGCAAGTCGGGTGGCATCTGGTTCGGCTGGAATGGCGAGACGGTCAAGGAAAACGGGCCGGCCAAGACCCAGACCAAGGACAACATCGACTACGTGACCTTCGGCCTGACCAAGCGCGACTACGACCACTACTACCGCGGCTTTTCCAACGCCACCCTCTGGCCGATCTTCCACTACCGGATCGACCTGGCGCGCTACAACCGTGAAGAGTACGACGGCTATCGGCGCGTCAACATGGCCATGGCCGAACGCCTGAAGCCGCTGCTCAAGCCCGATGACATCATCTGGGTGCACGACTACCACCTGATCCCGTTCGCCGAAGCCTGCCGCATGCTGGGCATTCGCAACCGCATCGGCTTCTTCCTGCACATTCCCTTCCCGGCGCCGGAGATCCTCACCGCCATCCCGCCGCACAACGAATTGCTCAAGACCCTGTGCTTCTATGACCTGATCGGCTTCCAGACCGACACCGACCAGCTGGCCTTCCAGGACTACATCACCCGCGAGGTGCGCGGCGTGCTGGAGAAGGACGGCAGCCTGACCGCCTACGGACATAACTTCCGGGTGGGCGTCTATCCTATCGGTGTGATGCCGGACGTCATCCAGAAGCAGGCCGAGTCCTATCGCACGCGGCGCCAGTTCATCTCGCGCAGCATCGAGGGCGTGCCCTACAAGACCATCGTCAGCGTCGACCGCCTCGACTATTCCAAGGGGCTGGTGGAGCGCTTCCAGGCGTTCGAGAAACTGCTGGAGCATTTCCCCGAGCATCACCGGGCGGTGCAGTTCGTGCAGATCGCGCCTTCGTCGCGGGCGGACGTGGTCTCCTACCAGAACATCCGCCGTCAGCTGGAGAGCCATGCCGGTCATATCAATGGCCATTTCTCCGAACTGGACTGGACGCCGATCCGCTACCTGAACAAGAGCTACGACCGGCGCACGGTGATGGGACTGTTCCGCTCCTCCGACGTCGGCCTGGTGACGCCGCTACGCGATGGCATGAACCTGGTGGCCAAGGAATACGTGGCGGCCCAGGACCCGGAAAATCCGGGCGTGCTGGTGCTGTCGCGCTTCGCCGGTGCGGCGCGCGAACTCAATTCGGCGCTGATCGTGAATCCCTATGACCATGTCGGCATGGCCGAGGCGCTGGACCGGGCGCTGCGCATGCCGCTGGAAGAGCGCAAGTCGCGCTACGAAGACATGATGCGGGTGATCCGCCAGGCCGACCTGGCCTCCTGGCGCGACAACTTCCTGCGCGACCTGCGGGCCTTCAGCTCCAAGTCGCTGGTGCAGTCCATCGACACCCAGGACGCGGCGGCTGAAGAAGAGGTGGAGAGCAAGCAGAAGGTCGCGCTGTAAGCTTCTCGCGCGGTGAGGGAGCCCGGCCTAGGCCGGGCTTTTTCATGGGGCGTGGATGAGGTTTGGTTGTGAAGGGGCCCTCGCCCTAGCCCTCTCCCGGGGGGAGAGGGGACGAAGAGCGGTGCTACCTGTGGCTTGGGTCTGCTTGTGCGGGGGCGGGCAGGCTGTCCAAAGGGGGAGCGGCGGGGCCCTCACCCTAGCCCTCTCCCGAGGGGAGAGGGGACGAAGAGCGGTGCTAGCTGTGGCTTGGGTCTGCTTTTGCTGGACTTTTCCGTGGGCGGGAAGGCTGTCCGGGGGGAGAGCGGGGCGGGGCCCTCACCCTAGCCCTCTCCCGGAGGGAGAGGGGACTAAAAGCGGTGCCGCGGTGGGCTTTTTCGTGGGCAATAAAAAAGGGTCAGCTTACGCTGACCCTTGGAAATAGGTGGTGGCTACGCAGGGACTTGAACCCCGGACCCCAGCATTATGAATGCTATGCTCTAACCAGCTGAGCTACGTAGCCATCCGAGGCGCGCATTATTGGCAAGGCGCCGGTGGCTGTCAAGCCTTCCGTTCAAGAAATTTCTGTTTGTCGATCAAGCGTTTGCGCGGCCCTGCCGGGACTTGCTCGGCTAGTCGTCTTCGTCCAGCGGCAGCTGGATCTCGTCCATCTTCAGCTCCAGGCGATAGCCCAGGGCCAGGAACAGCGCCTGGCACAGGCAGAGGGTGGCGCTCAGCGACCGGAAGGCGAAGGCACTGCCTTCGTTGACCAGCAGCAGGGCATCGGCGCGCTTGGCCAGGGGCGAGAGATTGCTGTCGGTGATGATCAGCGTCTTGGCCTTGTGGTGCTGGGCGATGCGCACGCACTGCTGACTTTCCTTGCCGTAGGGGCTGAAGCTGATGGCGATCAGCAGGTCGCCCTGGGCGATGCTGCGCATCTGCTCGCGATAACCGCCGCCCAGGCCGGTGATGAGGTGGATGCGCTTGTTGGTGTGCTGCAGGTTGTAGACCAGGTAGTCGGCCACGGCGAAGGAGCGGCGCACCCCCACCACATAGATGTTCTCGGCGTTCACCAGCAGGTCGACGGCCTTGTCGAAGGCGGCGTCGTCCAGTTCCTCGCCGAGTCGATCCAGGCCCGAGCGGGTGGCGTTGATGCACTCGCGGGCCAGATCGCCGCTGCTGGCGCGCTGGCTCTTGTTGGCGATCATGCTGCGGATGCGCTGCTGGTAGTTCTGTACCGGCGTGGTCTTGTGGGTGTAGGCCTCGCGAAACAACGCC
Source organism: Pseudomonas sp. MS15a(2019) (assembly GCF_013277805.1). Lineage (NCBI taxonomy): Bacteria > Pseudomonadati > Pseudomonadota > Gammaproteobacteria > Pseudomonadales > Pseudomonadaceae > Pseudomonas > Pseudomonas sp. MS15a(2019). Next base: position 265,344 of record NZ_VBTN01000014.1, on the reverse strand, counting down.
TGCATCTCGCTGAAGCCCTTGAAGCCGAAGCGCTGGGAGAAGCGCACGATGGCCGAGGGATGCACCTCGCACTGTCCGGCGATGTCGCTGATGCGATCGACCATGACCCTGTCGCTCTGCTGGCTGACATAGGCGGCCACCCGTTTCAGCTGGCGTGGCAGGGCCTCGTAGTCGCGGGCGATGCAGGTCAGCAACTGCTCGACGTTGCCGGGCGGGTCGGCCAGCGGCGCGCTGCTGAGGGGGTCGTCGGCCGGGGAGTCGGAGGACATGGGCTATCTCGCGGTAGGGAGTCTTGTGCCGGCAACTTAACCCATTCGCCGGGCGGCGTCGAAGTGGGGCGGCAGGCGCAGTGTACGCCATTTATGGAAATTAAATTCCATAAAATCACATGTGGAAAATTTGTTGATTTGTCCGCGGTGTCGTTCTAGCCTGAGCTCACTCACACGTTCGGCCCCTCGGGTCCGCGCGGTTGGCCGATAACAATAAGCAGGAGCCACCCATGGGTGATCATTTCTTCGCCAGCGGGCGCCAGTTGGACGTCATCTGCCTGGGGCGACTGGGCGTCGACCTCTATGCGCAGCAGATCGGGGCGCCGCTGGAAGACGTCAGCAGCTTCGCCAAGTACCTGGGGGGATCCTCCGCCAACATCGCCTTCGGCACCGCGCGCCTGGGGCTGAAGTCGGCGATGCTGACCCGGGTCGGTGACGACCACATGGGCCGCTTCCTGACTCGGACGCTGGCGCAGGAAGGCTGCGACACCCGCGGCATCCAGGTGGATCGCGAGCGCCTCACCGCCCTGGTGCTGCTGGGCATTAAGGATCGCGAGACCTTTCCCCTGGTGTTCTATCGCGAGAATTGCGCCGACATGGCGCTGGGCGCGGACGACATTGACGAGGCCTTCATCGCCAGCGCCAAGGCGCTGTTGATCACCGGTACCCACTTCTCCACCGAGGGGGTGTTCCAGGCCAGCAGCCGGGCGCTGGACTATGCCGAGCGCAACGGCGTGAAGCGGGTGCTGGACATCGACTACCGCCCGGTGCTCTGGGGGCTGACCGGCAAGGCCGATGGCGAGACCCGCTTCATCGCCAGCGCCGAGGTCAGCGCCCATGTGCAGCGCATCCTGCCGCGCTTCGACCTGGTGGTGGGCACCGAGGAGGAATTCCAGATCGCCGGGGGTAGCGAAGACCTGCTCACCGCCCTGCGCCGGGTGCGCGAGGTGACCGCGGCGACGCTGGTGGTCAAGCTCGGCGCCCAGGGCTGCACGGTGATCCACGGCGCCATCCCGGCGCGTCTCGAGGAAGGCGAGATCCATCGCGGCATCCGCGTCGAGGTGCTCAATGTGCTGGGCGCGGGCGATGCCTTCATGTCCGGCTTCCTGCGCGGCTGGCTGACCGGTGGCGACGATGCCGAATGCTGCCGGCTGGCCAATGCCTGCGGCGGGCTGGTGGTGTCGCGCCACGGCTGCGCCCCGGCCATGCCGACCCTGGCCGAGCTGGACTACCTCAACAACAGTCCGGTGCCCATTACCCGGCCGGACCTCGATCCCGTGCTCACTCGGCTGCACCGGGTCAGCGTCCGCCGCCGCACCTGGCAGCCGCTGTTCATCTTCGCCTTCGATCACCGCTACCAGCTGGTGGAGAGCGCCCAGCAGGTGGGCGCCGACCCGGCGCGGATTCCGGCGCTCAAGCAGCTGTTCGTCCAGGCCATCGCCGAGGTCGAGCAGGCGCTGGCGGGGCAGGGCGTGGCCGCCGACGTCGGGCTGCTGGCCGACGAGCGCTTCGGCCAGGACGCCCTGAATGCCGCCAGCGGCCGTGGCTGGTGGATCGCCCGGCCGGTGGAGTTGCAGAACTCGCGGCCGCTGGCCTTCGAGCATGGCCGCTCGGTGGGCAGCACCCTGCTGAGCTGGCCGAGCGAGCAGATCATCAAGTGCCTGGTGCAATTCCACCCCGATGACGAGCCGCTGCTGCGCCTGGAGCAGGAAGCCCAGCTCAAGGGGCTGTACCAGGCGGCCCAGGCCAGTGGTCATGAGCTCCTGCTGGAGGTCATCCCACCCAAGAACCATGCCTCCAGCCGGCCGGACGTGCTCTATCGCGCCATCAAGCGGCTGTACAACCTGGGCATCTACCCTGACTGGTGGAAGATCGAGGCCCAGCCGGCCGGTGTCTGGCAGCAACTCGACGCCCTGATCGCCGAACGCGATCCCCATTGCCAAGGCGTAGTGCTGCTGGGCCTCAACGCCCCGGCCGAGGAACTGGCCGAAGGCTTTCGTCAGGCCAGTGCCAGTACCCGCTGCCGCGGCTTTGCCGTGGGCCGGACCATCTTCGGCCAACCGAGTCGGGCTTGGCTCGCCGGTGAGATCGACGATGCCGGGCTGATCGCCCAGGTGCGCGCCACCTTCGAATTCCTGATCCAGGCCTGGCGCGCCGCTCGCGCCTGATCGCTATCCAATGAGTAGGGCTGACATGACTGCACAACAACAACAACTCAAGATCGGCATCAATCCCATCTCCTGGGCCAACGACGACCTGCCGGCCCTGGGTGGTGACACCCCGCTTGCGACCATCCTGCGCGAGGGCAAGGAAATCGGCTTCCAGGGCTTCGAGCTGGGTGGCAAGTTTCCCAGCGAATCCAGGGCGCTGGGCGAGGTGCTCGGCCAGCACGACCTGGAACTGGTGTCCGGCTGGTATTCCAGTGGTCTGGCGCACCGTGAGGTCGAGGCCGAGATCGAGGCGATCCGGCCGCATTGCCGGCTGCTGGCCGAGAACGGCGCCAGGGTGCTGGTCTATGGCGAGGTGGCCGGGTCGATTCAGAGTCAGCGGGTGCCGCTGATCGAACGGCCGCGCTTCCACAACGACGCCGCCTGGCAGGCCTATGCCGAGAAGCTCGATCGGCTGGCCGCCTTCACCCTGAGCCAGGGCGTGCGCCTGGCCTATCACCACCACATGGGCGCCTACGTGGAATCGCCCGAGGACATCGCCCGGTTGCTGGCACTGACCTCCCCGGACGTCGGCCTGCTGTTCGATGCCGGTCACTGCTACATGGGCGGTGGCGATCCCTTGAGCGTGCTGCAGCAACACATCGACCGGGTCTGTCACGTGCACTTCAAGGACGTGCGCAAGGACGTGGTACAGCTGGCGCGCAACAACCAGTGGAGCTTTCCGGACTGCATCCTCAACGGCACCTTCACCGTGCCGGGGGATGGCGACATCGACTTCTCGGCGCTGCTCAAGGTGTTGGTGGCCGCCGGCTATTCAGGCTGGCTGGTGGTGGAAGCCGAGCAGGACCCGGCCGTGGCGCCGGCCTACGAATACGCCAAGAAAGGCTACGACCATCTGCGCCAACTGGTGGCGCAGGCCACTGCCTGAGGAGGAACTGCGATGAATCTGCTCGTCAAAGCCGACCGGAGCGCCCGCGACATCGTCAATGTCCCGGACGGTGCTCTTGACTACGTCGGCTTCGCCGCCCACCGCCTGCAACCGGGGGAATCCCTGCCGGTGGTGGCGGGTGACCTGGAAGTCTGCATCGTGCTGCTCAGCGGCGGCGCCAGTATCGAAGGCGGGCATCCGCAACTGGGCGACTTCGCCTGGCGCGGACTGGCCGGTCGCCAGAGCGTCTTCGAGGACGTCTCGCCCTATGCCGCCTACCTGCCGCCCGGCAGCGAGGCGCGGGTGACCGCCGACAGCGCCGCTGAAGTGGCCGTCTGCACCTCGCCCGGCAATCCGGCGGTGGCAGACCGGCTGCCACCGCGGCTGATCGAGCCGGCGAGCATGCAGCGATCCACCCGTGGCAAGGGCGCCAATACCCGTTATGTCTGCGACATCCTGCCGGATACGGTGGCGGCCCATTCGCTGCTGGTGGTGGAGGTGCGCACTCCATCCGGGCATTCCTCCAGCTATCCGCCCCATCGCCATGACCGCGACAACCTGCCTTCGGAAAGTCTGCTGGAGGAGTCCTACTACCACCGTATCGATCCGGGGCAGGGGTTCATCTTCCAGCGCGTCTACACCGACGAGCGCGACCTGGATCAGGCCATGGCGGTGGAAGACCACGACGTGGTGCTGGTACCGCGCGGCTATCACCCGGTCAGCGTGCCCTATGGCTATGAGTCCTATTACCTCAATGTGATGGCCGGCCCCAAGCGCGTCTGGAAATTCCACAACGATCCGCAGCACGAGTGGCTGCTGGAGCGGTAAGTCCCCCTTTATCAGCCGCACGGCGGCTCAGACACAAGGATGCAGCACATGAGCGAAACCCCCGTCATCGGGCATTACATCAACGGCGAGATCGTGGCCCAGGCCGAGCGTTTCAGCGACGTCTTCAATCCGGCCGAAGGCGTGGTTCAGGCACGGGTCGCCCAGGCTACGGCGCAGACCGTGGGGCAGGCCGTCGCGGCGGCCAAGGCGGCCTTTTCTGCCTGGTCCGAGCAATCAGCCTTGCGCCGTTCGCGCATCCTGTTCCGCTTCAAGGAGCTGCTCGACCAGCACCACGAGGAACTGGCGGCGCTGATCACCCGCGAGCACGGCAAGGTGCTGTCCGACGCCATGGGCGAGGTGACCCGCGGCATCGAGGTGGTGGAATTTGCCTGCGGCGCGCCGCACCTGGCCAAGACCAGCTACAGCGATAACATCGGTGGCGGCATCGACAACTGGAACCTGCGCCAGCCGCTGGGTGTGTGCGCCGGCATCACCCCCTTCAACTTCCCGGTGATGGTGCCGCTGTGGATGATTCCCATGGCGCTGGCCACCGGCAATACCTTCATCCTGAAGCCCTCCGAGCGCGATCCGTCCGCCAGCCTGCTGCTGGCCGAGCTGCTCAAGCAGGCCGGCTTGCCCGATGGCGTGTTCAACGTGGTCCAGGGTGACAAGGTGGCGGTCGACGCCCTCCTGCAGCATCCGGACGTGGAGGCCATTTCCTTTGTCGGCTCCACTCCCATCGCCGAATACATCCACCAGGAAGGCACCCGCCGCGGCAAGCGCGTCCAGGCCCTGGGCGGTGCCAAGAACCACATGATCGTGATGCCCGACGCCGACCTGGACCAGGCCGCCGACGCCCTGATCGGCGCCGGTTTCGGCTCGGCCGGCGAGCGCTGCATGGCCATCTCCATCGCCGTGGCGGTGGGTGAGGTGGGCGATGCCCTGATCGAGAAACTGCTGCCGCGCATCGATGCCCTGCGGGTGCGCAACGGCGTGGAAGCCGATGCCGACATGGGGCCGCTGGTGACCGGGCAGCACAAGGCCAAGGTGGAGGGCTATATCACGAAAGGTGTGGAGGAGGGTGCCAAGCTGCTGGTCGATGGCCGCAACTTCAAGGTGCCCGGCGCCGAAAACGGCTTCTTCGTTGGCGCCACCCTGTTCGATGGCGTGACTCCGGAAATGACCATTTACAAGGAAGAGATCTTCGGTCCGGTACTGGGCATCGTGCGGGTGCCGGATTTCGCCAGCGCGGTGGCCCTGATCAACGCCCACGAATTCGGCAACGGCGTCTCCTGCTTCACCCGCGACGGCGGCATCGCCCGCGCCTTCGCCCGCACCATCAAGGTGGGCATGGTCGGCATCAACGTACCCATCCCGGTGCCCATGGCCTGGCATTCCTTCGGTGGCTGGAAGAGATCGCTGTTCGGCGATCACCACGCCTATGGCGAGGAAGGCCTGCGCTTCTACACCCGCTACAAGAGCGTGATGCAGCGCTGGCCCGACAGCATCGCCAAGGGCGCCGAATTCAGCATGCCCACCGCCAAGTGACCGGGGAGAAGCCATGAGCACCCAACGTCTGACCATGGCCCAGGCCCTGGTGAAATTTCTCGACAACCAGTACCTCAGCGTCGACGGCGTGGAAACCAAGTTCATCGCCGGCGTCTTCACCATCTTCGGCCACGGCAATGTGCTCGGCCTCGGCCAGGCGCTGGAGCAGGAGGCCGGTGACCTGGTGGTGCACCAGGGGCGCAACGAACAGGGCATGGCCCATGCCGCCACCGGCTTCGCCAAGCAGAAGCTGCGTCGGCAGATCTATGCCTGCACCTCCTCGGTGGGTCCGGGCGCGGCCAACATGCTGACCGCCGCGGCCACCGCCACCGCCAACCGCATCCCGCTGCTGCTGTTGCCCGGCGACGTCTATGCCAGTCGCCAGCCCGATCCGGTGCTGCAGCAGATCGAGCAATTCCACGACCTGTCGATCAGCACCAACGATGCCTTTCGCGCGGTGAGCAAGTACTGGGATCGCATCAACCGCCCCGAGCAGCTGATGAGCGCGGCGATCAACGCCATGCGCGTGCTGACCGATCCGGCCGAGACCGGCGCCGTGACCCTGGCGCTACCCCAGGATGTCCAGGGCGAGGCCTACGACTATCCCGACTACTTCTTCGCCAGGCGGGTGCACCGCCTGGATCGCCGGCCGCCGGTGGCCGCCGCCATCGAAGACGCGGTGCAGCTGCTCAGGCGCAAGCGCAAGCCGCTGCTGATCTGCGGTGGCGGGGTGAAGTATTCCGGTGCCGCCGAGGCCCTGCAGCGCTTCGCCGAGCGCTTCGAGATTCCCTTCGCCGAGACCCAGGCCGGCAAGAGCGCCATCGTCTCCAGCCATGAACTCAATGTCGGCGGCCTCGGCGAGACCGGCTGCCTGGCTGCCAACCTGCTGGCCCGGGAAGCGGATCTGATCATTGGCGTGGGCACCCGCTACACCGATTTCACCACCTCCTCGAAGTGGCTCTACCAGCATCCCGAGGTGGAATTCCTCAATCTCAACGTGGCCGCCTTCGACGCCGGCAAGCTCGACGGCCTGGCCGTGGTGGCCGATGCCCGCGAAGCCCTTGGCGCCCTGACCGAGGCCCTGGGTGCCACCGACTACCGCGCCGGCTGGGGCGGCCAGGTGGGAGCGGCGCGCGAGCGCTATCGCCAGGAGGTGGAGCGGGTCTATGCGCTGGGCTACACCGGCGCCGACTTCGTGCCGGAGATCGACGACGACCTGCCGCGCGCGGTGCTGGAGGAATTCGTCCGCCTGACCGGTTCGTCCCTGACCCAGAGCCAGGTGCTCGGCCGCCTCAACGCACGGCTGGACGACGACGCCATCATCGTCGCCGCCGCCGGCAGCCTGCCCGGTGACCTGCAGCGCGCCTGGCGCAGCAAGGGGGTCAATACCTATCACCTGGAATACGGCTATTCCTGCATGGGCTACGAGATCAACGCTGCCCTGGGCGTGAAACTGGCCGAACCGGAGCGCGAGGTCTATGCGCTGGTCGGCGACGGCTCCTACCAGATGCTGCACTCGGAGCTGGCCACCTCCATCCAGGAACGGCGCAAGATCAACGTGGTGCTGCTCGACAACATGACCTTCGGTTGCATCAACAACCTGCAGGTCGGCCATGGCATGGGCAGCTTCGGCACCGAATTCCGCTACCGCAACCCGGAGACCGGCCGGCTCGACGGCGACTTCGTGCCCGTGGACTTCGCCATGAGCGCCGCCGCCTACGGCTGCAAGACCTATAGCGTGCGCACCCTGGAGGAGCTGGAAGCGGCCCTGGCCGATGCCCGTCGGCAGACGGTTTCCACGCTGATCGACATCAAGGTGCTGCCCAAGACCATGCTGCACGGCTACCTGTCCTGGTGGCGGGTCGGCGGCGCCGAGGTCTCCACCAGCGAAAAGATCGCCGCCGTCGCCCGGGTGCTCAGGGAAAAAGCCGCCCAGGCCCGCCAGTACTGAACGCCGCTCACTCCACAACAAGTCCAAATCGGAGAATGAAGTCATGACCTTGAACATCGGTGTCATCGGGACCGGCGCCATCGGCCGCGAACACATCCGCCGCCTGAGCCACACCCTGCTGGGCAGTCGCGTGGTGGCGGTGACCGACATCAACGCCGAACAGGCCGCCCGGGTGGTCCAGGAGCTGGGCATCACCGCGGAGGTCTATGCCGACGGCCATGCGCTGATTGCCGCGACGGACGTCCAGGCGGTGCTGGTCGCCTCCTGGGGGCCGACCCACGAGGAATACGTGCTGGCCGCCATCGCCGCCGGCAAGCCGGTATTCTGCGAAAAGCCGCTGGCGACCACCGCCGAGGGCTGCCGGCGCATCGTCGAAGCCGAGCAGGCCCAGGGCAAGCGCCTGGTGCAGGTGGGCTTCATGCGGCCCTACGACGCCGGCTATCGCCAGCTCAAGGCGGTGGTCGACGCCGATCGCATCGGCGCGCCGCTGATGATCCACGCGGCCCACCGCAATCCCACGGTGAGTGAGCACTACAGCACCGACATGGCCATCACCGACACCCTGATCCACGAGATCAACGTGCTGGCCTGGCTGCTGGACGATCACTATGTGTCCGCCCAGGTGGTCTTTCCGCGCAAGGCGCCGGCGGCGCGCGAGCACCTGCGCGATCCCCAGGTGGTGCTGCTGGAAACGGCCAAGGGCGTGCGCATCGACGTCGAGGTCTTCGTCAATTGCCAGTACGGCTACGACATCCAGTGCGAGATCGTCGGCGAGCGCGGCATCGCCCGCCTGCCGGAGCCGACCTCGGTGCAGCTGCGCAGCGAGGCGCGGCTGTCCAACGAGATCCTCATGGACTGGAAGGACAGATTCATCGCCGCCTACGACGTGGAACTGCAGGCCTTCATCGACGACCTCGCCGCCGGCCAGCTGACCGGGCCGTCGTCCTGGGACGGCTACATCGCCGCGGTCACCGCCGATGCCTGCGTCAAGGCCCAGGACAGCGGCGCCATCGAGCCGGTGACCCTGCCCAGCCGACCGGCCTTCTACGACTAGGTCGCCCGCGGGGATGCGTTGCCTGCAGGGGAGGCCTCGGACGTGAGAATCGGACTGGTCGGCTACGACGGCCCTGGGCGCCTGCTGCAGGCGCCGCTGATCGCCAGCACCCCGGGCGCCCAGCTGGTGGGGGTGGTGACCGGCTCGCCGGCGCCAGGCGCCGAGCTGAGCAGGGCCTATCCCGGCGTCACCGGCCATCCTGACATGGCCGGGCTGATCGCCGCCGGGGTGGACAGCCTGGTGATCGCCACGCCTCTCGGCGAACGGGCGGCGCAGGTGCGGGAGGCCTTGCAACAGGGTCTGCCAGTGGTCTGCGCGGCGCCGCTGGCGAGGACCCTGGCAGAGGCCGAGGAGCTGCTGGCGCTGGCCGAACGACGCGGCGTCCCGCTCTGCGTCCATCAACCGCGCCGCTGGGATTCGGATCTGCTCACCCTGGCCCGCCTGCTGCGCGAGAAGCGCCTGGGCCGGGTACGCCTCTTCGAGTCGCGCCTGCAACTGACGGACCTGGCCGCGGCGGGCCTGGGCACCGAGGCGGGCTTGCTCCTCGAACTGGGCAGCCATCTGGTAGACCAGGCGCTGCTGCTGTTCGGGCCGGTCGAGCGGGTCTATGCCGAGGCGCAGTTCCACCGTGGCGATCCCGCGCGGGAGCGGGAATTCTTTCTGTCCCTGCGCCATCGCTCGGGGGTGGTCTCGCACCTCTCGGGCAGCGGCCTGCAGTGCTGTCCGCAGCGCCTGCGGGTGGTCGGCGAGCGGGGCGTCTACAGCGTCGATGGCCTGGATGGCCAGGCCTCGGCCCTGCGCCAGGGGCGTACCCCGCGCAGCGAAAAGGCCAGCTGGGGCGCCGAGGAGCATCAGCGCTGGGGCTGGCTGAGCGTGGGCGAGGAGCGCGCGCGGGTGCCCAGCGAACGGGGCCGCTGGGATCTGTTCTACGAGGGCTGGCTGGCGACCCTGACCCAGGGCGCGCCCTTGCCGGTCACGCCGCAGGAAACCCTGGCCTGCCAGGCGATTCTGGAGGTGGCGCGGCAGAGTGCCCGTACGGGTGAAAGCCTGGCGGTAGAGGGCCTCGCAGAGGCGACGGAGCGGTCGCGGGCAGGTGCCCAGGGGCGAGCGCGGCGGTCATTCGTACATGTCGAATGAAATTTCTATTTCTCTCTTGTTGTGGAATTAAATTTCCAATAGAGTCGAGAGCAGTTGCAGAAACGAGTCACCAGGGCCGTGCGCCCCGACAACAATAATAGGTGCCGTCACATGAACCACTCCACGCATTCCTTCCGTCTCACCGTCGCCACCGTGCACCGCCTCGAGGCGCAGCGTCCCTCCCGTCTGCTCGCCTTGCTCGGCCGGCTGTTCTGCCACGAGCGCAGCGGCGCCGTGCTCTGCGCCTCGCCCGGCGCCGCGGTGCTCTACCGCCCGCACTGATTCCCGAGTCTTTCCGGCGTCCGCCCAGGCTCCGCCCGGTTCACGACCGCGCGGCGCCCGAGGTGCGCCTGGCCGTTGCGCTCGCCTGATCCCCTCGCTGATCGTCACCCCACGAATGGAGCCTGAACCATGCAGAAAAAAACTCGCTTTGCCACCCTGGCGCTGTCGCTGCTGCTGGGCAGCAGCGCGGCCCTGGCGGACCTCAAGGTCGGGGTGACCATGTCGTCGTTCGACGACAACTACCTCACCTATGTGCGCGAATACATGACCAAGAAGGCCAAGACCGACGGCGTGCAGCTGCAGTTCGAGGACGCCCGCAACGACGTGGTCAAGCAGCTCACCCAGGTGCAGAGCTTCATCAGCCAGAAGGTCGATGCGGTCATCGTCAATCCGGTGGACACCGCCGCGACCCGGACCCTGACGGAGGCCGCCACCAAGGCCGGCGTGCCCATCGTCTATATAAACCGCCGACCCGACGATCCCACCCTGCCGGCCGGCGTGGTGGCGGTGACCTCCGACGACAAGGAAGCCGGCCGCCTGCAGGCGCAGTACGTGGCGGACAAGCTCGGCGGCAAGGGCCAGGTGGCCATCCTGCTGGGTGACCTGGCCAACAATTCCACCCACAACCGCACCGCCGGGGTGAAGGAAGTCCTGGCCAAGTACCCGGCCATCAAGATCGTCGAGGAGCAGACCGCGGCCTGGCAGCGTGACAAGTCCATGGACCTGACCAGCAACTGGCTGCTGGCCGGCAAGGAGCTCAGCGCCATCTTCGCCAACAACGACGAGATGGCCATCGGCGCGGCCATGGCCCTGCGCCAGGCCGGCAAGAAGGACGTGCTGGTCACCGGCGTCGACGGCACGCCCGACGGCCTGGCCGCGATCAAGCGCGGCCTGGTGACGGTCTCGGTGTTCCAGGACGCCAAGGGCCAGGCGGAAGGCGCCCTCGATGCGGCGCTGAAGATGATCAACAAGACCCCGGGCGAGCAAAACGTGCTGATTCCCTTCCGCCTGATCACCCCTGAGAACGTCGCCGAATTCCAGGCCATGACCAAATGACCTGAGGCGCCTGCGCCGTCCTGGAAGGAGGGCGGGGCGCGATGCCAGAACGGCTTTCCACACGAAACGGGCAGTCCGGCAACGGACTGCCCGTTTCGTCTATCCGGGGCCTTTCCACCCGGTGTCGACCGGACCGAAGACCGGCGATCGTTATCACTTAAAAATTCCAAAAAGATATTGACTGGAATTTATTTTCCAATAGAGTCGAGGGCAAGCCAAGACGTACAGCGGCACGCTTGCCCCGGCGAGTGCGCCCTTCAACAAGAATAAAAGGTGCCGTCATGCCATCCCGCTTCCTGTCCCTGCATGGGTCTCCGATCTCCTGTCCGCCGGGCACCCGCCCGCCCCTGGCGAACGCCGTCGCGGCCAGCCCGTCGCCCCGCACCCCTCACTGACCAGCGGCCCGCGCCGCCCGGTCGGCGCCCGCGAGGAGATCGTGATCATGCTCAGTCCCGCTATCCCTGCCGCTGCTCCCGCCACTGCGGCCACGGCCGCGCCCGGCGAATACCTGCTGGAAATCGTCGACGTCACCAAGGAGTTTCCCGGCGTCAAGGCGTTGTCCCACGTGCAGCTGCGGGTGCGTCCCGGCACCGTGCTGGCGCTGATGGGCGAGAATGGCGCGGGCAAGTCGACGCTGATGAAGATCATCGCCGGCATCTACCAGCCCGATGCCGGTGAGGTGCGGTTGCGCGGCGTGCCGGTGCGCTTCGAGACGCCGCTGCAGGCGCTGCAGTCGGGGATCGCCATGATCCACCAGGAACTCAACCTGATGCCCTTCATGACCATCGCCGAGAACATCTGGCTGGGTCGCGAACCACTCAATGCCTTGCACCTGGTGGACCACGGCAAGATGCGTCGCCAGACCCAGGCGCTGCTGGATCGACTGCGCATCGCCCTGGACCCGGAAGACAGCGTGGGCAGCCTGTCCATCGCCGGGCGGCAGATGGTGGAGATCGCCAAGGCGGTGTCCTACGACAGCGACGTGCTGATCATGGACGAACCTACCTCGGCCATCACCGAGACCGAGGTGGCGCACCTGTTTTCGATCATCGCCGACCTCAAGGCCCAGGGTAAGGGCATCGTCTACATCACCCACAAGATGGACGAGGTGTTCCAGATCGCCGACGAGGTCGCGGTGTTCCGCGACGGCGAGTACATCGGCCTGCAGCGCGCCGACAGCATGAACGGCGACGGCCTGATCGCCATGATGGTCGGGCGCGAATTGACCCAGCTGTTCCCGGAACGCACGGCGCCGCGTGACGAGGTGCTGCTGTCGGTGCGCGACCTGGGGCTGGACGGGGTGTTCTCCGGCGTCTCCTTCGACCTGCGCGCCGGCGAGGTGCTGGGCATCGCCGGGCTGATGGGCTCGGGCCGCACCAACGTCGCCGAGACCCTGTTCGGCGTGACCCCGGCCACGGCGGGCGAGATCCGCATCGACGGCCGGCCGGTGCGCATGAGCGATCCTCACCTGGCGATCCAGAAAGGCCTGGCGCTGCTTACCGAGGACCGCAAGGACACCGGCATCTTTCCCTGCCTGTCGGTGGGGGAAAACATGGAGGTGGCGGTGCTGAACGGCTTCGCCAGCGGCGGCTTCGTGCAGCAGCAGCGCCTCGATCAGCTCTGCGAGGAAATGCGCCAGCAACTGCGGGTGAAGACCCCCTCGCTGGACCAGTGCATCGCCAATCTCTCCGGCGGCAATCAGCAGAAGGCGCTGATCGCCCGCTGGCTGATGACCCGCCCGCGCATCCTCATCCTCGACGAGCCCACCCGCGGCATCGACGTCGGCGCCAAGGCCGAGATCTACCGGCTGATCGCCAAGCTGGCCGCCGAGGGCCTGGCGGTGATCATGATTTCTTCCGAGCTGCCCGAGGTCCTGGGCATGAGCGACCGGGTGATGGTGATGCACGAAGGCACCGTCACCGGCTTTCTCGATCGCGGCGAAGCCACCCAGGAGCGGGTCATGCACCTGGCCTCGGGCAATCCCGTACTGCACTAGCGCATCTTTCGTACGATGGGCCCGTACCCATCGCTCCCGGCATACAAGAGGTAGAACAAGATGAGTGCCCTCCTGGACAAGAAAACCGCCGAGCTACCCAGCGCGCGCCCGCGGCGCCGCATCCCCACCGAGCTGGGCATCCTGCTGGTGCTGCTGGGCATCGGCCTGGCCTTCGAAGCCTTTGGCTGGGTCTTGCGCGACCAGAGCTTCCTGATGAATTCCCAGCGCCTGGTGCTGATGATCCTGCAGGTCTCGATCATCGGCCTGCTGGCCATCGCCGTGACCCAGGTGATCATCACCACCGGCATCGACCTCTCCTCCGGCTCGGTGCTGGCGCTGTCGGCCATGGTGGCGGCGAGTCTGGCCCAGGGCTCGGACTTCGGCCGCGCGGTGTTTCCCTCGCTGACCGACCTGCCGGTCTGGGTGCCGGTCATGGCCGGCCTTGGGGTAGGGCTACTGGCCGGCGCCATCAACGGCAGCATCATCGCCGTCACCGGCATCCCGCCCTTCATCGCCACCCTCGGCATGATGGTCTCGGCCCGCGGCCTGGCGCGCTACTACACCGAAGGCCAGCCGATCAGCATGCTGTCCGACAACTACACCGCCATTGGCGCCGGCGCCATGCCTGTGATTATCTTCCTGGTGGTGGCGGTGATCTTCCACATCGCCCTGCGTTACACCAAGTACGGCAAGTACACCTATGCCATCGGCGGCAACATGCAGGCCGCGCGCATCTCCGGCATCAACGTCAAGAAGCACCTGATCATCGTCTACAGCATCGCCGGCCTGCTGGCCGGGCTGGCCGGCGTCGTGGCCTCGGCCCGCGCCGCCACCGGCCAGGCGGGCATGGGCATGTCCTACGAACTGGACGCCATCGCCGCGGCGGTGATCGGCGGCACCAGCCTGGCGGGCGGGGTAGGGCGCATCACCGGCACCGTGATCGGCGCCCTGATCCTCGGCACCATGGCCAGCGGCTTCACCTTCCTCGGGGTGGACGCCTACGTCCAGGACATCATCAAGGGCCTGATCATCGTGGTCGCCGTGGTCATCGACCAGTACCGCAACAAGCGCAAGGCCAAGCGCTAGGGCTGGCGCCTTCCCCTCTCCCTGGAAGAGGGCGAGCCAGCACCCGATTGCTTTCCCCTCTCCCGCTGGAAGTGGGCCGGGGTGAGGGGCCGAGCCAGCACCTGACCGTTTTTCCCCCTCTCCCCCTGGGAGAGGGCTGGGGTGAGGGCGCCCCCACTCCAAAGCCATCCCTTTCACCCGGTCGGCTACTGGCTTGGCCGGCCGGGTCTTTCTACACCCCTCACGGAGAACGACATGCGCGACATCGGCATCGGTCTGATCGGCACCGGCTTCATGGGTCATGCCCATGCCCAGGCCTTCCATCACGCGGCGAGCAGCTTCGCGCTCCCGGTCCGCCCGCGGCTGGTGGCCCTGGCCGACGCCGATCCGGAGCGCGCCGCTCGCTGCGCCGACGTCTGGGGCTTCACCCGCAGCTGCGATTGGGAAAGCCTGATCGCCGATCCCCAGGTCGAGCTGGTGGCCATCACCACGCCCAATCTGCTGCACGCGCCCATGGCCCTGGCCGCCCTGGCGGCGGGCAAGGCGGTCTACTGCGAAAAGCCCCTGGCGGTGAGCCTGGAGGAGGCGACGCAAATGCGCGACGCCGCGCGCCAGGCCGGGGTGGTCAACCGGGTCGGCTACAACTACCTGCAGAATCCCATGCTCAGGCAGGCGCGTGAGCTAATCGACAGCGGCGAACTGGGCGAGATCGTCAGCTTCAGCGGCGAATTCAGCGAAGACTTCATGGGCGATCCCCAGGGGCCCTTCACCTGGCGCTGCGAGACCCACCAGGCTGGCGGCGCCCTGGCCGATCTGGGCAGCCATATCCTGTCGCTGGCGCGCTTCCTGCTCGGCCCGGTGGCGGCGCTCTGCGCCGATCTGCACACCGCCCATGGCCAGCGGCCCCACCAGGGCGGCACCCGGACGGTTGAGATCGACGACCAGGCCCATCTGCTGCTGCGTTTCGCCAGTGGCGCCCGCGGCACTCTGACCACCAGCTGGCTCAAGCACGGGCGCAAGAATCGCCTGGCCTTCGAGGTCTGCGGCACCCGCGGCACCCTTGGCTTCGACCAGGAGCGCCTCAACGAACTGCGCCTCTACCAGGTCGGCGACCGTCCGGGCCTGGGCGGCTTCCGTACCCTGCTGGCCGGTCCGCACCTGCCGGACTACGCCGCCTTCTGCCCGGCACCCGGCCACCAGCTCGGCTACAACGAACTCAAGACCCTGGAGGTCCGCTCGCTGCTGGAGGCCCTGGGCGGCAACCCCGGTCACACCGGCGTCGACTTCCAGGAGGCCTGGGAAGTGGAGCGCCTGGCCCAGGCCGCGCGGCAATCGGCCCAGGAGGAGCGCTGGGTCAGGCTCTAGTCTGGGGTAGGATGCCGGGATCATCCCGCGCGAGGATTGTCCCTCTTCCATGACCACACTCTCCGGCGACGGCCTCACCCCGGTCCGGCGCATGAAGCTCATCGCGCTGCTGCTGCTGTTCCTGGCGGCGGCGCTCTACTGCCTGGCCACCGCCCTCGAAGCCCGCCATCCGGCCTGGGGCTACGCCGCCGCCTTCGCCGAGGCGGCCATGGTCGGAGCCATCGCCGACTGGTTCGCGGTGACCGCGCTGTTCCGTCATCCGCTGGGCCTGCCGATTCCCCATACCGCCATCATCCCGCGCAACAAGGCCGGGGTCGGGCGCAAGCTGTCGGACTTCATCTGCCTGCACTTCCTCGCCACGCCCCAGGTGCTGGCCAAGCTGGAAGAACTGGACGCGGCCGGACGCCTGGCCGGCTGGTTGCGCCAGCCGGACAACGCCGCCGCGGTGGCCAGCCAGGCCACTGGTGTCGCCCGCTACTCCCTGGAAGCCCTGCGCGAGGTGCGGGTGCAGGCCTTCATCCGCCGGGTGGCGGTGGAGCGGCTGCAACGCCTGGACGTGGCGGCGCTGTCCGGCGAATTGCTCGACATGCTGACCGCCGACGACCGTCACCAGGCGGTGCTCGACGAGGTGCTGCAGGAGATCGACCGGCTGTTGCAGGACGAGGACACCCAGGCGCTGATCGCCCGCACCATCGGCGGCGAGTTGCGCACCCTCAAGTACCTGGGGCTGGACGAGCGGGTCGGGCGCTGGTCGGCGATCAAGGTGGTGCAGGCGGTGTCGCGCCTGATCGGCGAGATCAGCCACGACCGCGAACACGAGTTACGCCGTCACTTCGATGGCTATCTGGTCGGCTTCATCGAGCGCCTCAAAGAGGACCCGGCCTTTCGCCTGCGCGGCGAGCAACTACGTGATCGACTGCTTGCGCATCCGGCGCTGGCCGGCTATCTGCAGGAGCTGTGGGACGAACTGGTGAACTGGCTGCAGGCCGATCTCGCCGCTCCGGATTCGCGCATCCGCCGCCGCCTGGGCCGGCTGCTGGCCGAGCTGGGCGAGACCCTGAGTCGCGACGAAGCCATGCGGCGCTGGATCAACGAGCAGCTGATGGCGGTGGCACCGCCCTTCATCGACCGCAACCGCCAGCGCATCGGCGACTACATCGCCGCCCGCGTGGCCGCCTGGGATACCGGCGAACTGGTCCAGCAACTGGAGCAGAGCGTCGGCAAGGACCTGCAATTCATCCGCATCAACGGCACTCTGGTGGGCGGCCTGGTGGGACTGGTGCTGCATGCCCTAACGCAGTGGTTCGGGCCGGGGTAGGGCGCAAGAGTGCATCGCGACCAAGGCCGCGATAGACCGTAGGTTGGGTTGAGACAGTTCCATCGTCGAAGCCCAACATTGGCGGCCCCGAGGCGATGTTGGGCTTCGCTGCGCTCAGCCCAACCTACCGCGGCCCGTAGGAGCGGCCGCATCGTCGGACCGCCATGGCCGCAATTGACTCCTCCTCTCCCTCCGGGAGAGGGCCTGGGTGAGGACAAGCCTTGACGCCAAACGCCAAGGCCCCCTCCACCCATCACCCCACCCGCACCCAAGCGGCGCCGCGCGGACTAAAGCCCATAGTCCCTGTCCCGAGCGTCCCATGTATCGAATCGGCTTTGCCTGCATGTACCGTCATCCCGAGCGCAGTCTCTCGCTCAAGGCACTGGAGCAGGTCGAGCGGGCCTTCAACACCCGTACCACCACCCTGCGCTGGCTGGGCAGCGTCGAGCGCGCGGCCGCCGAGGCCAAGTTGCTGGACGTGGTCACTCACAACCTGGATGCCCAGCTGAGATTCGTCGAGCACGTCGCCGACCTGCCGGATAATCTGCGCATGCTGCGCCTGAGCAGCGATCTGCTGCCCTTCTACAGCCACGCCGAATTCGCCTACTTCTATCGTTCCCAGGAGCTCCAGGCGTTGCTGGCCGATCGCTTCGGTCGGCTGGGCGAACTGGCCCGCCGCCGCGATGTGCGGCTGTCGCTGCATCCCGGGCAATTCTGCGTGTTGGGCTCGGACCGCCCCGAGGTCGTGGAAAACAGCCTGAAGGAGTTCGAATACCACGCCGACATGATCCGGCTGATGGGCTACGGCCAGAAATTCCAGGACTTCAAGTGCAACGTGCACATCGCCGGCCGCCTGGGCGTGCCTGGCATCCGCGCGATCTGGCCGCGTCTCTCCACCGAGGCACGCAACTGCATCACCTTCGAGAACGATGAAAAGACCTACGGCGTCGACGACTGCCTGCAGCTGGCCGATCTAGCTCCGGTGGTACTGGACATCCACCACTGCTGGATCCACGAGGAAGCCTACATCGACCCCTGGGAGCCGCGCGTGGAGCGTATCCTCGACAGCTGGCGCGGGGTGCGTCCGGCCATGCACTACTCCCAGCCGCCGGAGGCCTTGATGGAAATGGGCGTCTCGCCCACCGAGCGGATCGACATCAAGTTTTTGCTGCAGCAGATCAGCAAGCGGGTGCTCTATGCCCACAGCGACATGATGTGGAACGACTGGTGCAACCGCTACGCCTGCCAGTTCCTCGACCGTTTCGACATCATGTTCGAAGCCAAGCACAAGAACGTCACGGTGCGGCATTTCTATGACCGCTACCTGGGCGGCGACGGCAGTCTGCCGCCGGCGGATCACGGCATTCTTTCGTAGGTTGGGCTGAGACGGCTCCATCGTCGAAGCCCAACGGGGGTGCTCGACCTTGGCACTGCTGGGCTTTGCTGCGCTCAACCCAACCTACTGTCTCGTCACGTAGGTTGGGTTGGGACGGCTCTATCGTCGAAGGCCAACGGGGGTGTTCGACCTTGGCACTGTTGGGCTTCGCTGCGCTCAACCCAACCTACGAAAACGGCTCTCACTGCAACATGCCGCAATGAGCCTGGCGGGCGACAGGCTGGAAGAGCCGCTTAACTCAAGGGTCATCCTTTCGAAACGATCGTCGCGAGGCCCGCCATGCCGACCCGTCGCCATTTCCTGCAGACCACCACCGCCCTGGCCGCCGCCGTGACCGCCGCACCCTGGCTATGGCAGAGCGTCCAGGCCGCCGAGCCGCTGCTGACCCGCAAGATCCCCCGCAGTGGCGAGGCCCTGCCCGTCATCGGTCTCGGTACCTCGGGCAATCTCGATGTCGATCTAAGCGACGCCGCCCTGGCGCCGCTGCAGGAGGTGCTCAAGGCGCTGCTCGACGGCGGTGGCAGCCTCATCGACACCGCGCCCAGCTATGGCAACTCCGAACGGGTGGCCGGCGAGCTGGTGAAGCGGGCCCAGGCCCGGGAGCGGGTCTTTCTCGCCACCAAGGTATCGGCTACCGGCCGCGAGCGCGGCGCAGCGCAACTGGCCGCCAGCTTCAAGGCCCTGCAGACCGATCGCCTGGACCTGGTCCAGGTGCACAACCTGCAGGACACCGCCAACCAGCTGGCCCTACTGCGCGAACAGCAGCAGGCCGGCAGGGTGCGCTATGTCGGCGTCACCCACTATCGCGAGGCGGCGCTGGACGATCTGCTGGCCACGCTGAAGCAGGAAAAGGTCGACTTCGTGCAGTTCAACTATTCGGTGGGGGAGCGCGAGGCGGAAAAGCGCCTGCTGCCCTATTGCCGCGATCAGGGCATCGCCGTGCTGATCAATCGGCCCTTCCAACGCGGCAATCTGCTCTCCGGCACCCGCAGTAAACCCTTGCCGCCGCTGGCTACCGACCTGGGCGCGACCAGTTGGGCACAGCTGCTGCTCAAGTTCATCCTCGCCGACCCGGCGGTGACCGCGGTGATTCCCGCCACCAGCAATCCGCGCTACATGATCGACAACCTCCAGGCCGGTCGCGGGCGTCTGCCGGATGCGCGCCAGCGTGAGGCCATCGCCGGGCTGTTCGCCTAGATGAAGGACTGGCTCGGTCGCGTCCTTGACGCCCGCGCCGGTGAGTCGCCCGCGGCCCTGGCCGGCTTCGCGCTGTTTCTCTGCCTGTTCGCCGGCTACTTCATGCTGCGGCCGATCCGCGAGGCCATGGGCATCGCCGGTGGCGTGGACAATCTGCAGTGGCTGTTCACCGCCACCTTCCTGGTGATGCTGCTCGCCGTGCCACTGTTCGCCTGGCTCAATTCGCGGGTGGCGCGGATTCGCTTCGTCGACTGGGTCTACGGCTTCTTCGCCCTCAACCTGCTGGCTTTCGCCGCCTGCTTCGCCAGCTTAGGTGATAGCGTCTGGCTGGCGCGTACCTTCTATGTCTGGATCTCGGTCTACAACCTCTTCGTGGTCTCGGTGGCCTGGAGTCTGATGGCCGATGTCTTCGACGGCGCTCAGGCGCGGCGGCTGTTCGCCTTCATCGCCGCTGGGGCCAGTGTGGGTGGGCTGCTCGGCCCGGTATTGGCCGCCGTCCTGGCCCCGCTGATCGGCGAGGCGGGCCTCGCGCTGCTGGCCGCGGCGTTGCTGCTCTTGGCGCTCAGGCTCAAGGCCTATCTGATGGGCTGGCGCGAGACCCGGGGCGCCGGACGCCCGGGGGCGCCACCGACCGAAAGCCCGCGCCGCCCGGTGGCCGGTAATCCCTTCAGCGGTCTGACCCGGGTGCTGGCCTCGCCCTATCTGCTGGCGGTGAGCGCCTTCGTCATCCTGCTGGCCACGGTCAGCACCTTTCTCTACTTCGAGCAGGCGCGGCTGGTGGCCGAGCTGTTTCCCGATCGCGCCCGTCAGGTGCAGGTGTTCGGCCTGCTGGATTTCGTGGTCCAGGCCGGCGCCCTGGTCAGCCAGGTGCTGATCACCGGTCGCCTGGCCCAGCGGCTCGGGGTACGGGTGCTGTTGGCCGGGGTGCCGCTGCTGATGTGTATCGGCTTCCTCGGACTGGCGCTGCTGCCCACCTTCGCCATGCTGGCCGGGCTGATGATCGTCAGGCGGATCGGTGAATACGCCTTCATCCGCCCGGGGCGCGAGATGCTCTTCGCGCCGCTGGACGCCGAGACTCAGTACAAGGCCAAGAACTTCATCGACACCGTGGTCTATCGCGCCGGTGACGCCGCCAGCGGCTGGGCCAAGAGTCTGCTGGATCTGCTCGGCCACGGCGCCTGGCTGCCGGCCCTCGTCGGTGCCGGTTGCGCGGCGCTCTGGGCCTGCCTGGGTTTCTATCTGGGCCGCCGCGCAGATCAGGCAGCCCTGGCGGACGAAGCGGAGCGGCGCTGAATGCCGGCTGAATCGTTGTAGCCGGAAACAACCCGGGGCTCCGAGGGGCGACCGACGGGGTGCTAAGGTAGGCCCTTCTCCTTGCCTCTGGGCCCTCCATGTTCCGCTCCCGCGCCATGATGTATCTGGTTCTCTTCGCCCTGCATCTGTTCATCGGCCTCAGCGTCATCGGCGATCTCGGGCTGTCGCCCGCTGCGCAGCTGCCGTTCTGGATCTTGCTGCTGCTGTCCTTCGTCCTGGTGCCCCTGGGCTTTCGCTCACGGGACATGAACTCGCGCTTGCTGGCCTGGGCCGCGCTGATCGCCATGGGCGTGTTCTCCAGCCTGGCGGTGTTCAGTCTGCTGCGCGGGCTGGTGGTGGCGCTCGCCAGCCTCGTCGGGCAACCGCTGGACGCCGCCTGGCGTACCGGCAGTGCCTGGGCGGTGCTGGGTCTGGTGCTGCTGGTGGCCCTGCGCAGCGTCTACAACGCCCGCCGCACGGCCAGGGTCAAGGACGTGGAACTGGCCCTGCCGACGCTGCCTGCCGGCCTGGACGGGCTGCGTATCGTCCAGCTCAGTGACCTGCACATCGGCCCCACCATCAAGGCCGGCTACCTGCAGCGCATCGTCGACCGGGTCAACGGTCTGGACGCCGATCTGGTGGCCATCACCGGCGACCTGGTGGATGGCAGCGTGGCCGAGTTGCAGCACGAATTCCTGCCGCTGCAAGGACTCAAGGCGCGCCTGGGCACCTATGCCATCACCGGCAACCACGAATACTATTCCGGCGCCGAGGCCTGGGTGCGCGCCTGGCGCGAGCAGGGCCTGACCCTGCTGCTCGACGAGCATGTGGTACTGCAGCACCAGGGCACGCCCTTCGTGCTGGCCGGCATCACCGACTACTCGGCGCCGCTCTATGTGCCCAGCCACCGCAGCGACGCCGCGGCTGCCTTCGCCGGTGCCCCGGAAGGACTATTCCGCCTGCTGCTGGCCCACCAGCCGCGCTCGGCGCCCAAGGCCGAAGCGGCCGGTGCCGATGTGCAGCTCTCCGGCCACACCCACGGCGGCCAGTTCTGGCCCTGGATGCACTTCGTGCGCCTGCAGCAACCCTGGGTGGCCGGCATCCACCGCCTGGGTCGGCTGACCGTCTACATCAGCCGCGGCACCGGCTACTGGGGGCCACCACTGAGATTTGGCGCGCCAAGCGAGATCACCCTGATCAGGTTGCGAAAGGGGTAGCGGCAGGAGAAACGTCAGCAACGGCATTGAGTTCGCCAAGAATCCCGCACCAGAGGCCCTGCGTTCGGCCAAGCCTCAGTGGAAACCATAAAAAGACAGATAGATGGCCTTTTGCCAGTGCTTGTCCCTTCGAGACAGTTCTCTATCCTCGTCCCTACCTTGACCCGGACGCCCCGGCACCCAAGGACAAACTGCAACACGGATAAGGATGTATCGCCATGACGAGGACAGTGGCTTTCTTGCTGGTCCCCGAGGTGCTGATGCTGGATTTCGCCGGGCCGGTGGAGGTGTTTTCCATCGCCAATCGCTATCTGCCCACGGCCGACCACTATCGCATCGTGACCATCGCCGCGGGGCGGCGGCGGACCCTGCGTTGTTCCAATGGCATGACGATACGCACGGAGCTCACCACCCAACAGCCGCCGGGGAGCTATGACCTGCTGCTGGTGCCCGGTGGGCCGGGGGCCTACCTGGAGCCCCATCCGGACGTCGCGGCCTGGCTGCGGCAGGTGCCCGCGCAGTGCACCCGCTACGGCGCGGTCTGCACCGGCACCTTCCTGCTCGGCAGCGCCGGTCTGCTCGATGGCCGACGGGTCACCACCCACTGGAACTATCGCGAGCGACTGGCGCGACGCTTTCCCCGCGCCCAGGTGACCGCCGATGACATCTACCTGAGCGATGGCCCGCTGCTGAGCTCGGCTGGGGTCACTGCCGGCATCGACCTGGCGCTGGCCTTGGTGGCCGAGGATCACGGCAAGCTCATCGCCCGGGAGGTGGCCAAGGTGCTGGTGGTGGTGACCCAGCGGCAGGGCAAGCAGGCGCAGTTCAGCCCGTTGCTCGACGAGCCGGAAGCCACCACCGCGATCAACCGGGTGCAGCATCATGTGCTGGCCAATATCGACCAGGCCTATTCGATCAGCCGGCTCGCCGAGCTGGCGACCATGGGTACCCGCAACTTCGCCCGGGTGTTCAAGCGCGACACCGGCATGACGCCCCTGGAGTTCGTGCTCAGGGCGCGCATCGATCATGCACGCGAATTGCTGGAGACCAGTGAACTGCCGCTGAAGACGGTGGCCTTTCGCAGCGGCTTCGCCAGCGACCGCTGCATGCGCGCCGCCTTCCAGAGCCATCTGGGGCTGACTCCGGCGCAATACCGTTACCAATTCAGCTGAAATCGGCCTCTGATGGCGGTATCACGCCCATCGATGGCAGCTTCTGGCCGTATATCGTCATACGGCTTGCCTGGGTAGCAGCCAGAATGGTCGTACCTATCGGCAAGGAGAGGCGCACACCGTCGAGGGACTGCGGAGCCTGGTGCCCGCAGAACCCGAGGCAAGGTGGCGCGACACGGTCATGCAAGAGCTCAAGTCCCTGGAAGACGCCAGTGCCTTCCGCTTCTGCGGCCTGGTCCTGGATGCACGTCGGCGCCTGCTGCTGGATGGCGAGCGTGTGCTGCCCCTCGGCGGACGGGCCCTGGACATCCTGCGGGTGCTGCTGCAACACCCCGGCGAACTGGTCGGCAAGCAGACCCTGATGGCCCGGGTCTGGCCTGGCGCGGTCGTCGAGGACATCAACCTGCGGGTGCACATCTCGGCCCTGCGCCGGGTACTGCGCCCCTACAGCGATCGGGATCCCATCCTCAGCGCCCGGCATCGCGGCTACGGCTTCGCCCTGGCGGTGGAGCGCCTGAGCGAGGAAGACCTCACGCCGCTGGCCGAGACGCCACTGCCCCTGACGCCCCTGGAGGGGCGCGAGACCAGCCTGGTCGAACTACGCCGCTTGCTCGCGCAACGCCGTCTGGTGTCGGTGGTGGGTACCGGCGGTGTCGGCAAGTCGCTGCTGGTCCAGCATCTGCTGCCTGCGCTGGCGGAAGACGTTGCCGACGGGATACAGAGTCTCGATCTCGCGGCACTGGGCCACATGATGGCGCTGGTGGATCGGCTCGCCAGCGACCTGGGACTCGCCAGTGGCAGTGGTTTGCCGGCGCTGCAGGAAGCCCTGGCCACGCGGCGCCTGCTGCTGGTGCTGGACAATGCCGAGCGGCTGATCGAACCCGCGGCCTGGCTGGTGGAAAACCTGCTGCAAGGCTGTCCGCAGCTCAGGGTGCTGGTCACCAGTCGCGAGGCCTTGCGGGTGGAAGGGGAGGCCGTGTTGCGCCTGGCGCCGCTGCCGGTCGTGAATCCACCCACACGGCGGCTGCGCGAGGCCATGCGCCAGCCGGCCTTTCGGCTGTTCGTCCGGCGTGCCCGGGCGCGCCTGCCGGGGCTGCAGTTGCGGCCAGCCGACGTGCAGCTGGTGGGCGAGATCTGCCGCCGCAGCGAAGGCGTGCCCCTGGCGCTGGAGATCCTGGCCGAGCAGGTGGCGGCACTGGGGCTGGCGGGGGTCTTGGCGCAACTCGATGGCGGCTATTACCTGAGCGTGGCCGGGCGGCGCACGGCGGCGCAACGCCAGCGCAGCCTCCGCGCCATGCTCGACTGGAGTCTGCACAGCCTGAGCGAGTCGGAATTCGCCGTGCTGGCGACCCTGGCCGAGGCCGGGGAGCATTTCAGTCGGCAGGAGGCCCTGCGACTGGCGGCGCAGCGCGGGCTGGAGGAGGCGCTGTTCATCCCCCTCCTGGGACAATTGGTGGACAAGTCGCTGATCCTGGTGGAAGGCAGCGGGGCGACCCTAGGCTACCGCCTGCTGGCCATGTTGCGCCTGCACCTGCGCCAGTTCCGCCAGCAACCGCCGCTCCAGGGCCTGCTGCTGCCAGGCCAGCGGCGGGATCCCCACGGCGCGGGTGAATACCCGGCTCAGATGCGCCTGGTCGAAGAAGCCGCATTCCAGGGCGATCGCCGCCAGGGGTAGCCGGCGCTCGGCGAGCAATTGCCGGGCACGGTCGATGCGCTGCTGGCGCAGCCATTCCAGTGGGGCGAGTCCGGCGCTGAGCTTGAACTGGCGGGTGAAGTGACTGCGCGACAGGCCGCAGACGGAGGCGACCTGGCTGACGCTGATGCCGCGCTCCAGATGCTGCAGCAGGACTTCCTTGGCCAGACGTTCCTGCCAGGCGGCCAAGCCGACCAGTCGGGTATTGGATAGAGCCAGGGTGCTATCGACGGTCATGGACATGGCGCTCTCCCTGTCAAACCAGCCGTGTGGCGCGCTGGCCTGGCTGAGAATGATTCCCTGCAGTTGCCTGACGTGCGAGTTGTCTATCGTTAATTAGCGTTAAGCCGGCAACGGCCTAGGCGCAATACTGTCGCGCCGGGCTTGGCCGACCGTGGCGGCGAGCCAGCAGGTGCCAGCCCAGCAGGGCGAGGCCGAGCAGTCCGGCGAGCAGCAGGGGCGCCGGGCCATAGGCCTGGAGTGCGTCGAGCAGGGCCAGGATGTGCGCCTCGAACAACCGCCCCAGGGCCAGGCCGGAGCCGATCCACAGAGTGGCGCCGCCCAGGTCATAGGCCAGGAAGCGCCGCAGGGGCATGGCGCTGGCGCCCGCGCTCAGGGTGGCCAGGGCCGCGGCGCCGGGGATGAACTTGGCCACCAGCAGCAAGCTGGGCAGGCGGGTGGCGGCCGGGACATGCTGGCCAGGCAGATGGCGCAGCAGCCAGGCGCCATGGCGCCGACCGGCCCAGTACCAGAGCAGATCGGCCACGCCGGTGACCGCCACGCTGGCCAGCAGCGCCAGGAGCAACTCGGCTTCATCGGCCGCGGCGCCCATCACCAGTAAAGACGGATAGGCCGGTACCGGCAGGCCCAGCTGTTCGCCAAAGACGTTCAGCGTCAGCCAGAGGGTGGCGTTACCGGCCACCAGGGAAGTCAGGGCTTGGGTGCTCATGGCGCGTTCTCGGCAAGGGGAGGCCGTGGGAGCGGCCTCCTAGCGCAAACTAAGCCTACGATTTAGCGAGCAAATCGTAGTCAGGGCATTTGCGGCAGTTCGTTGGGCCGCAGATCAAACACCAGCACCTCGGCATCGGTCCCGTGGGCCAGCTGCAGCTCGCGCTCGCCGCGCAGCCTTGCGCCGTCACCAGCCTGCAGCAGGACGCCGTTCAGCTCCAGGCTGCCGCGGGCGACGTGCACATAGGCATGGCGCTCGGGCGCCAGTTGCAGGCTGGCGCCTTCGCTGCCGTCGAACAGACCGGCGTAGACCCGGGCGTCCTGGCGTACTTCCAGCGAGCCCTCGGCGCCGTCCGGCGAGATGATCAGGGCCAGACGACCACGCTTGGCCTCGGCGCTGAAGTGCTGCTGCTGGTAGCGCGGTTCGGCGCGGCGCACGTTGGGCACGATCCAGATCTGCAGGAAGTGCACACTCTCGCGCTCGGAATGGTTGAACTCGCTGTGGCTGACGCCACTGCCGGCGCTCATCAGCTGGACGTCGCCCGGGCGGATCACCGAACCGGTGCCCAGGCTGTCCTGGTGCTCCAGTGCGCCTTCGAGCACATAGGAGAATATCTCCATGTCGCGGTGCGGGTGCTCGCCGAAGCCCTGGCCCCCGGTCACGGTGTCGTCGTTGATCACCAGCAGGTCGGAGAAGCCCTGTTCCGCCGGATTGCGGTAGCTGGCGAAGGAGAAGGTGTGGAAGGACTTGAGCCAGCCGTGGTTGGCGGCGCCGCGATCGGAAGCTTTACGAATGGCCAGCATGATGAGGCTCCTTGTCTGAGTGGGGCGCGGTCTGTTCCGACGCCATGGAAGTCATCCTACTGTGGCGCCCCGGTTTGATTAACGAGCTGGAAGGAGAATGGTCGTCCTGTTCTGGTTGACGATGCCTTCAGCCAAAGGGTGCCGTGCTGTTTACCGTGATCGTTACTCCAGGCGCGGACGGGCAGGCCAGAGCCGTACCGCCAGAGCCAGCAGGGCGGTCGCCAGCGCCAGGCCGGCAACGCCATTCCAGCCCAGGTGGGCCAGCAGCAGACTGCCCAGCGCCGCGCCGCTGGCCATGCCGATGAACATGCCAGTGAAGAGCACCGCGTTGAGGCGGCTGCGCGCCTCGGGTTCCAGGCCGTAGACCTGGGCCTGGTGGGCGATCAGAGTGGCCTGGACGCCGAGATCGAAGACCACCGTCGCCAGCGCCACCAGCACCAGACCGGCCACGCCCGGCAGCCAGGGCAGCAGGAGCAGGCTGGCGAAGGCCAGGGCCGCCAGGCCGATGCCCAGGCGTGTCACCCATTCCGAGCCGTGGCGATCCGCCAGGCGGCCGGCCCAGGGCGCGGCCAGGGCACCGGCGGCACCGGCCAGGCCGAAGGCGCCGGCGGCGGCGCTGCCCAACTGGAAGGGCTCGGCATGCAGATAGAGGGCGAGGGTCGACCAGAAGGCGCTGAAGCCCACGGACAGCAGCCCTTGCGCCAGGGTCGCCCGGCGCAGGGCGGCATGCTGGCGCCAGAGGGCACCCAGGGAGCCGAGCAGGGCCGGATAGCTGAGCCGGGTGGTGGCGGCGAAGGCCGGCAGACCACGCCAGACCGCCACGGCGATGGCGGCGATGCTGAGGGCGGCGAACAGATAGACCGCGCGCCAGCCCAGCCACTCGCCCACCAGGCCGCTCACCACCCGCGACAGCAGGATGCCCAGCAGCAGCCCCGTCATCACCGTGCCGACGATGCGCCCGCGCTCGGCCGGCGGCGCCAGGGTCGCGGCGGCGGGCACCAGGTCCTGGGCCACGGTGGCGGCCAGGCCGGTGACCAGACTGGCCACCAGCAGCCCGTGCAACCCCGGCGCCAGACTGGCGCCGAGCAGCGCCAGCAGTAGCACGGCCAGCTTGGCCAGGATGATGCGGCGGCGATCGAAGCGATCACCCAGGGGCGCGAGCAGCAGCAGCCCCAGGGCATAGCCGAGTTGGGTGAGGGTGGGGATCAGCCCCACGTCGGCAGCGGGCGCGGGCAGGGCACTGGCCAGGGTGCCCAGCAGGGGCTGGCTGTAATAGAGGTTGGCTACGCTGAGGCCGGCGCCGGTGGCCAGCAGGCCAAGCAGGGCAGGGGATAGACTGCCGCTGTGAGGCGAGGTCTGGCTATGCGAGAGTGGAATGTCGGTCATGGCGATTCTCCGGGTGGGAAGACGATGAGCGCATTCTTCGCCAGAGTGGTCGCTGCCTGTAGCCGAATGCGGGGTACAGGGGGTATACGTAGGCCGTATGAACACCACCTTTACCCATGACCGTCTCGACCTGCTGGAAACCTTCGTGCGTATCGTCGAGGCCGGCAGCCTGTCGGCGGCCGCGCGCCAGCTTGGCACCACCCAGCCCACCGTCAGCCGACGTCTGCAAGCGTTGGAGGGGGCGCTGCAGGTGCGCCTGGTACAGCGCTCGACCCACGCCCTGCGCCTGACCGAGGACGGCCAGCGCTGCTATCGCCAGGCCCAGCAACTGCTCGGCGACTGGCAGGCCTTCGCCGCCGCCTTGCACGGTGCCCATGCCGAGCCCGAGGGACGGCTGCGGGTGGTGATGCCCCATGCCTTCGGCCAGGAGCAGTTGCTCGATCCGCTGGAGACCTATCTGCGGCGCTATCCCGGCATGCAGGTGGACTGGGTGCTCAGCGACCGGGCGCCCAATTTCGTCGCCGATGGCGTCGACTGCGCCATTCGGGTGGGGGTGGTGGAGGATCCGGATACCGTGGCGGTGCGCCTGGGTGATGTGCAGCGCATCCTGGTGGCGGCGCCGGAGCTGGCGAGCACGCTGCAAGCACCCGAGGAGCTGGCGGCACTGCCCTGGATCGCCATGACGCAGTTCTACCAGACCGAACTGCGCCTGCAGCTGGGCGCCACTGGCGAAAGCCGACTGATCCCCTTGCGCCCGCGGCTGGCCACCGAGAGTCTCTTCGTCGCCCGTCATGCCGCGGTGCGTGGTCTGGGCTGCGCGGCGCTGTCGCACTGGATGGTGCGCGAGGACGTCGCCGCGGGACGCCTGGTGCACCTGCTGCCGGAATGGCAGGCCGCGCCCCTGCCAATCTATCTCATCTATCCCTACGCCCGGGTCTACCCGGCGCGGCTGCGCCTGTTCCTCGAACTGGTGCGCGAGGCCTGCGCCAGGATGCTGGATGTGACGGCGCCCGCCTGACCTCAAGGATCAGGCGGGCGCCACGAGCGAGGGCAATCAGGCGAGTCGGGCCGCCCGCACCGGCCGCCAACCATCCAGGCTCAGGGCGCCGGCGCCGAAGGCCGCCACCTGCAGCAGACCACCGGCGATGGCGATGTTCTTGAGGAAGTGGATCAGTTGGTTCTGATCGGCGAACTGGCTGTGGAACACCAGGGCGGTCACCAGGGTGAAGGCGGCCATGGCCAGGGCCACCGGGCGAGTGCGGTAGCCGATCAGCAGGAGGCTGGCGAGTCCCAGCTCCACCACCAGGGCGCCCAGGTAGGCGAGGTCCGGGAAGGGCAGGCCCATGGCGGCGATGTAGCCCTTGGTGGCTGCTGGGGCGAGCAGTTTGCCCACGCCGCTGAACAGGAAGAGGCTGGCGAGCAGCAGGCGGCCGGTGGTGGCGGTGAGGGCTTGGGTGTTCATCGTTGACTGTCCTTTTCCAGGTCTGGCATCCGGCTTGGATGCGATGGGGCAAGCTTACTGTCCACTCGATTTCCGAATAAGTAGTATTGGGGTGTTAAACAGTCACCCTCAGGTTGACTATCTTCCCGTTGCTGCAACCTGAATCCTTTCAGCTACACGCCACAGCACAGGCGTACAAAAACCAGCACAGACGTCCAAGGCCGTCCGCCGTCGTCCGGGCGAAAGTTCGCTCCATCGACGGCGCGAGGTCTCTCTCGCAGCCGACTCTTTCATCAGGGGGATGGGTCATGGGAAGCGTGAGGCTGGATCTGGGACTCCTGTTCCTGCGCCTGGGCGGCGCCGGGCTGCTCCTGGCGGTGCATGGTCTGCCCAAGGCGCTGCACTTTCGCCAGCAGCTTGGCCTGATCGAAGACCCGCTGCACCTGGGCGCCTGGCCGACGCTGGGCTTCGCCGTCTTCGCCGAGGTGCTCTGTCCGTTGCTGATCGCCCTGGGCTGGGCGACGCGCCTGGCCTGCCTGCCGATCCTCGGGTTGCTGCTGATCGCCCTGCTGGTGGTGCACCCCGAGTGGTCTCTGGAGCAGGGTCAGTTCGGTTGGCTGCTGCTGGTGCTGTTCGGCACCCTGGCGCTCACCGGGCCCGGTCGTTATTCACTGGAAGCCCGGCTGGTCAGGCGTCACGCCGCTCAGGGTGGTTTCGCGAGGGCCCTGTCATGAGCGCCACACGCGGGCAGGACCTGCATCAGGCGCACAGTCGCATCGTCACCCTGGTGATCCGCCACCAGCCCCTGGCCGGCCAGCAGGACGCCTATCAGCGCTGGCTGCAGCGCGCGGTCACCGCTGCCCGTGAAGCCTGTGGCCATCTCGGTGTGGATGTCATCCCGCCGGCCGAGGCAGGCACCGCCTTCACCACCCTGGTGCGTTTCGCCGACGTCGAGCGGCTGCAGGCCTGGCTGGCTTCGCCGGAACGTCAGGCGCTGATCGCCGAGGTGGCACCGCTGCTCCGCGAGGCCGATGCGCCCGAGGTGCATGCCGACGCCGAGTTCTGGTTCAACCCGCCGCGCCCCGGCGTGCGCCAGCCACCGGCCTGGAAGCAGGCGGTGCTGACCTACCTGGTGATCGCGCCCCTGACCATGCTGATCCCACCACTGTGGCAGCCGCTGTTCGCGCGCTATCCGCTGCTGGCCGGCCCGGTGCCGAGCAACCTGCTGATCACCCTGTGCATCGTGCCGCTGGTGGTGTTCCTGATCATGCCGAGGGTGAGCCGCCTGTGCGCGCCCTGGCTCAACGCCCGCTCGGGCGCCTTTTCCACTCCTTCCACCCTTAGAGGCGAACAACCATGAGCACCTTCACCACCCGCGATGGCGTCGAGATCTATTTCAAGGACTGGGGCAGCGGCAAGCCCGTGCTGTTCAGCCACGGCTGGCCGCTGGACGCCGACATGTGGGAGTACCAGATGCACCACCTGGCCAGCCACGGCTATCGCGCCATCGCCTTCGACCGCCGTGGTTTCGGGCGCTCCGGCCAGCCGTGGAATGGCTATGACTACGACACCTTCGCCGACGACATCAAGGAGCTGATCGAGCACCTGGATCTGCGCGACGTCACCCTGGTGGGCTTCTCCATGGGCGGTGGCGATGTCAGCCGCTACCTGGCGCGCCATGGCTCGGCGCGGGTCGCCAAGCTGGCGCTGCTCGGCGCCGTCACCCCGCTGTTCGGGCAGAAGCCGGACTTCCCCCAGGGCGTCGACCAGGGCGTCTTCGACGGCATCCGCGGCGGTCTGCTGCAAGACCGCGCCCAGTTCCTCGCCGACTTCGCGCCAGTGTTCTATGGCACCAACCAGGGCCAGACGGTCTCCGCGGGCGTCTTCACCCAGACCCTCAACATCGCCCTGCTGGCTTCGCTGAAAGGCACCCTGGATTGCGTCACCGCCTTCTCCGAGACCGACTTCCGTCCGGACATGGCCAAGATCGACGTGCCGACCCTGGTGATCCACGGCGACGCCGACCAGGTGGTGCCCTTCGCGACCACCGGCAAGCTGGCGGCCGAGCTGATCCGTGGCGCCGAGCTCAAGGTGTACGCCGGCGCCCCCCACGGCTTCGCGGTGACCCACGCCGCGCAGTTGAACCAGGACCTGCTGGCCTTCGTCGCCCGCTGACCACCCGCCCGGTCAGCAGCAGACGCTGCCCGGGTCGCGAGTACGGTTATGAGCCAAGAACCCCTGGACCCTCAACGCCGCCGCGCCCTTCTGTTGGGCGCCGCCGGCGCGCTCTGGTCCGTCCTGCCCCTGGCCGGACGCGCCGACACTGCCTCTGGAGGCACCATGCAACACGCCGATCTGATCCTGCACAACGGCAAGCTCCACACCGTCGATCCCGAGCGCCCCGCGGCGACCGCGGTCGCCATCAAGGACGGCGTCTTTCTTGCCGTGGGTAGCGATAGCGACGTCATGGCCCATCGCGGCCCGGGCACCCAGGTGGTCGACCTGCGCGGTCGCCGCGCCATCCCGGGCCTCAACGACTCCCACCTGCACCTGATCCGCGGTGGCCTGAACTACAACCTGGAACTGCGCTGGGAGGGCGTGCCCTCGCTGGCCGATGCCCTGCGCATGCTCAAGGACCAGGCCGAGCGTACCCCTGCGCCCCAGTGGGTGCGGGTAGTGGGCGGCTGGAACGAATTCCAGTTCGCCGAGCGCCGGCTGCCGACCCTGGAGGAGCTCAACCAGGCCGCGCCGGACACCCCGGTGTTCATCCTGCACCTTTATGACCGGGCCCTGCTCAACCGCGCCGCCCTGCGTGTCGTGGGCTACACCAAGGACACGCCCAATCCGCCAGGCGGCGAGATCCAGCGCGACGCCCGGGGCGAGCCCACCGGCATGCTCATCGCCCGGCCTAACGCCATGATCCTCTATGCCACCCTGGCCAAGGGGCCCAAGCTGCCGCTGGAATACCAGGTCAACTCCACGCGCCAGTTCATGCGTGAACTCAATCGCCTGGGCCTGACCAGCGCCATCGACGCCGGCGGCGGCTTCCAGAACTACCCGGACGACTACCAGGTCATCCAGGAGCTGGCCGATGCCGACCAGCTCACCGTACGCATCGCCTACAACCTCTTCACCCAGCGGCCCAAGGAAGAGCTGGCCGACTTCAAGAACTGGACCAGCAGCGTCACCCTGCACCAGGGCACCGACTTCCTCCGCCACAACGGCGCCGGCGAGATGCTGGCCTTCTCGGCGGCCGACTTCGAGGACTTCCTTGAACCGCGCCCGGACCTGCCGTCCAGCATGGAAGCCGATCTGGAGCCCGTGGTGCGCCACCTGGTGGAGCAACGCTGGCCGTTCCGCCTGCACGCCACCTACGACGAATCCATCTCACGCATGCTCGACGTCTTCGAGCGGGTCAATCGCGACGTGCCCTTCAACGGGCTGCCCTGGTTCTTCGACCACGCCGAGACCATCAGTCCGCGCAACATCGAGCGGGTCAAGGCCCTCGGCGGCGGCATCGCCATCCAGGACCGCATGGCCTTCCAGGGCGAATACTTCGTCGACCGCTATGGTGCCAAGGCCGCCGAGCAGACCCCGCCGATCCAGCGGATGCTCGCCGAAGGCGTACCGGTAGGGGCGGGGACCGACGCCACCCGCGTCTCCAGCTACAACCCCTGGACCTCACTGTACTGGATGGTCAGCGGCCGCACCGTCGGCGGCCTGGCGCTCTATCAGGAGGGCCTGCCGCGGGCCACCGCCCTGCAGCTGTTCACCCAGGGCAGTGCCTGGTTCTCCTCGGAACAGGGCAAGAAGGGCCAGTTGCGGGTGGGCCAGTTGGCCGACGTGGCAGTGCTCTCGGCGGACTTCTTCACCGTCGATGAAGAGGCCATCAAGCACCTGGAGTCGGTGCTGACCGTGGTCGGCGGCCGCATCGTCCATGGCGCCGAGGAATTCGATCGCCTCGGCCCGGCGCCCTTGCCGGTCACGCCGGACTGGTCGCCCGTGGTCAAGGTGCCCGGTCACTGGAAGCCCGGCGCGCCCCTGCAGGCTGCCGTGCACCAGTGCGCCGGCGCCTGTTCCGTGCATGGCCACGGCCATGAGCGGGCGCGCCAGAGCCAGGTACCGGTCAGCGACTTCAGCGGCTTCTGGGGCGCCTTCGGCTGCTCCTGCTTCAGCTTCTGA
Source organism: Pseudomonas sp. MS15a(2019) (assembly GCF_013277805.1). Taxonomy (NCBI): domain Bacteria; kingdom Pseudomonadati; phylum Pseudomonadota; class Gammaproteobacteria; order Pseudomonadales; family Pseudomonadaceae; genus Pseudomonas; species Pseudomonas sp. MS15a(2019). Next base: position 231,650 of record NZ_VBTN01000014.1, on the reverse strand, counting down.
GGACCGCCACCATGACCGCCGCCGCCTTGAACCCCAACGCCGCCTCGCCCTGGCAGCCACTGCGTCAGCGCACCTTCCGCTGGCTGTGGCTGGCCAGCATCGCGTCCAACATCGGTACCTGGATGCACGAGGTGGGCGCCGGCTGGCTGATGACCTCGCTGTCCGCCAGCCCCCTGGCGGTGGCCCTGGTCCAGGTGGCGGGGGCGTTGCCGATGTTCCTGCTGGCGCTGCCAGCCGGCGCCCTGGCCGACATCGTCGACCGCCGCCGCTACCTGCTCGGCGTACAGCTATGGATGGCCACGGTGGCCCTGGCTCTGGCCGGGCTGACCCTGGCCGGCTGGATGACCGTACCGCTGCTCCTGGGGCTGACCCTGGCCATGGGCGTGGGCACGGCGCTGATGCTGCCGGCCTGGTCGGCGCTCACCCCCGAGCTGGTGGACAAGCGCGAGCTGCCGGCGGCCATCGCCCTGTCCAGCCTGGGCATGAACGTGGCCCGTGCCCTGGGGCCGGCCCTGGCCGGGGTGCTGGTCAGCCTGGCCGGTCCCTGGCTGACCTTCGCCCTTAACGCCGTTTCCTTCCTTGCCGTCATCGTCGCGCTCCTGACCTGGCGGCGCCAACCTGCAGCCGCCGTGCTGCCCGCGGAGCGCCTCTTGGGCGCCGTCCGGGTCGGTTTCCGCTATGCCCGCAGCTCGCTCCAGCTGCAGGTGGTGCTGGCCCGGACCGCCGCGTTTTTCCTCGGCGCCAGCGCCGGTATGGCCCTGCTGCCGCTACTGGTACGCCAAACCCTGCAGGGCACCGCCCTGGATTTCGGCATCCTGCTCGGGTGCGTCGGCCTGGGTGCCATCGCCGGCGCCATGCTCCTGCCGCGGCTGCGCGAACGGCTGTCCAGCGACCTGCTGGTGGCGGGTGCCAGTGCGCTCTATGCCCTGGTCCTGCTCGGCCTGGCCTGGATTCGTGACTTCGCCTGGCTGCTGCCGGTGATGCTGGCCAGCGGCCTGGCCTGGATCGCCGTGCTCTCCAGTCTGCAGGTGGCTGCCCAGACCGCCGTGCCCGGCTGGGTGCGCGCCCGTGCCCTGGCCGTCTACATCCTGGTGTTCTTTGGCACCAGCGCCCTGGGCGGCTTCCTCTGGGGCGCCCTGGCCAGCCACTTCTCCCTGAGCGTGGCCCTGAGCGCGGCGGCCGGGGTGCTGCTGGCCGGCATCGGGCTGACCTGGCGCCTGCGCCTGCCGGTCACCCCGGCGGCCGATATCGCCCCCGCACTGCACTGGCCGACACCGATCCTCGACGACTCCCTGGATCGCGAGCGCGGCCCGGTGATGGTCACCCTGGAATACGACATCGCTCCCGAACACGGTCCGGCCTTTCGCCAGGCCATGCAGGCGGTTGGTGCCATGCGCCGACGCAACGGCGCCTTCTCCTGGGCCCTGCTGCAGGACAGCGCCGAGCCGCGCCGCTGGCAGGAATTCTTCTGCGACGAATCCTGGCTGGAACACCTGCGCCACCACCACCGCGTCACCCAGGGCGAACAGCGCCTGGAAGCGGCAGCGCGCCAGTACCAGACCCCCGGCGTACCCATCGCCATTCGCCATCTCCTGGGCGGCGCCTGATGCCGCCCTTCACCCGCAACCCCCAAACCACTCCCTGAGGACTCCACCATGAGCAAGCCCTACAACCGTCTCGACAAGAACGATGCCGTCGTCCTGCTGATCGACCACCAGGCCGGTCTGATCTCGCTGGTCCAGGATTTCACCCCCAGCGACTTCAAGAACAACGTCCTGGCCCTGGCCAACAGCGCCAAGTTCTTTGGCCTGCCCACCATCCTCACCACCAGCTTCGAGCAGGGCCCCAACGGCCCGCTGGTGCCCGAGCTGGTCGAGCTGTTCCCCGAGGCGCCGTACATCGCCCGGCCCGGCCAGATCAACGCCTGGGACAACGAAGACTTCGTCGCCGCCATCAAGGCCACCGGCCGCAAGCAGCTGATCATCGCCGGCGTGGTGACCGACGTCTGCGTGACCTTCCCGGCCCTGGCGGCCATCGCCGAAGGCTTCGACGTCTTCGTGGTGACCGATGCCTCCGGCACCTTCGACAAGACCGTGCAGCAGGCCGCCTGGGCGCGCATGAGCGCCGCTGGCGTGCAGCTGATGAACTGGTTCAGCGTCGCCTGCGAACTGCACCGCGACTGGCGCAACGACATCGAGGGCCTGGGTGCCCTGCTGTCCAACCACATCCCCAACTACCGCAACCTGATGACCAGCTACGCCAAGCTGTCCGCCAAGTAAGGGGAACGATGGTCCGGCGCCTCCCTCGGCGCCGGACCATCCCTGCCAGACCTTCGCGGAGGGACGCCGTGAACCGCAACGACCTGCGCCGCATCGACCTGCACCTCTTGGTGGTGTTCGAAAGCCTGATGCACGAGCGCAATCTCACCCGCACCGCGGAAAAACTCTTTCTCGGCCAGCCGGCCATCAGCGCCGCCCTGGTGCGCCTGCGGCAATTCTTCGACGATCCGCTGCTGGTGCGCAGTGGCCGCACCATGGAACCCACGCCGCGCGCCCTAGCCATCCTCGCACGCCTGCAACCGGCCCTGGACGGTCTGTCCAATGCCCTCAGCGAGGTCGACGACTTCGATCCCGACGCCAGCCGTGCGGTCTTTCGCCTGGGCATGTCCGACGATGTCGAATGCGGTCTGCTGCCGCCGCTGCTGGCCCATCTGCGCGAGGTGGCGCCGCACTGCGTGCTGGTGGTGCGCAACGCCAACTTCCTGCTCTTGCCCGGCCTGCTGGCCAGTGGCGAAGTCTCCCTGGGCATCAGCTACACCACCCAGCTGCCGGCCAATGCCAAGTGCCGCACCCTGAGGCACATCCGCGCCCTGGTGGTGCGCGCCGACGCCGATCCCGCGCCCCTGACCTTGGACGACTATTGCGCGCGGCCCCATGTGCTGGTGTCCATGTCCGGCGATCTCTGCGGCAACATCGACGACGACCTGGCGCGCCTTGGGCGCAGCCGCAAGGTGGCCCTGGGCGTGCCCCACTTCAACGGTCTCGGCGCCTTGCTGGCGGGCAGCGACCTGCTCGCCACGGTGCCCGACTACGCCGCCCAAGCCCTGGCCGCCAGCGGCGTCCTGCGCATCGAGGAGCCGCCGTTTCCCATCGTCCCGGCCAAGCTGTCGCTGGTCTGGCGCGCCGCCCAGGACCAGGATCCCGGCGAGCGCTGGTTGCGCGGCGAGATCGTCAGATTCATGGGCGAGACCTCCTAGCGAACTGGGCTATCAGCCACGTCGATATGCGCTATCCGCCGGTACGATTTATTGGCGAGGGGGTTGGCTTTCTAGGATGGCTGCATGTCTTCCGGAGCCACGCCCATGAACCTCGCCACCTTCCGCAACGCCCTCCGCCTGCTGGCCTGCGCCGGCTTCCTCGCCCTGCTGGGCGGCTGCGCCAACTCCCACAACGCCTACCTCAAGGATGGCAGCACGGCCTACCTGGTGCAGTGCAACGGAGTCTTCGGCCGCTGGTCCGGCTGCGCCGGCGAGGCGGCCGCACGCTGCCCCACCGGCAGCTACCAGGTCCTTGCCCGCAACCACCTGGACGGCGCCAGCGAAGCCCAGGCCGAGGCCAGCGTCGCCGGCCAGTCCTATCCGGTGCGCAACCTGCTGGTGCAGTGTCAGGGCGAACAACTGGCCTGGCGAGTGGGCAACTTCGTGCGCCGGCTACCGGTGAGCGAGGGCTAAGGGTAGCTCAGCGGGCTGCCGCGTTTTCCAGGCTGTGGCGCTGCAGTCAGACCGTAGGTTGGGTTGAGACGGCTCCAGCGTCGAAGCCCAACAGGGATGCTCAGCCTTGGGCAATGTTGGGCTTCGCTGCGCTCAACCCAACCTACGAGTGTCCGTAGGCGCGGCGCATCGGCGGACCACCAGCGCCGCTATAAAGCGCGCGGACGGCGGTCAGATCGTAGGTTGGATTGAGATGGCTCCAGCGTCGAAGCCCAACAGGGATGTTCAGCCTTAGGCGATGTTGGGCGTCGCTGCGCTCAACCCCACCTGCGCGGGCTATTAGCCGTAGCCGCATCGGCGGACCACCATGCGCGCGGACGGCGGTCAGACCGTAGGTTGGGTTGAGACGGCTCCATCGTCGAAGCCCAACAGGGATGCTCAGCCTTGGGCAATGTTGGGCGTCGATGCGCTCAACCCAACCTACGAGGGCGCCGTAGGCGCGGCCGCAGCGGCGAAGGCTACTCCGCCAGGGCCTCTTCCAGCACCTTGAGGAATTCCCGCGTCGCCGGCGTCGGCAGCGGCGACCAGATGGCATGGACGTTACGCTGGGGCGCATCGCTGACCGGCACCCGGGCGAGGCCGGCAAAGGTACTGGCGATACTGTCAGGCACCAGACCGATCGCCAGCCCGCGCCGGACGAAGCGTTCCAGCAACTGCATGTTGCCCGTCTCGAAACGCACCCGGTGGGGCAGACCCAGGGCGGCGAAGGCCTCGTCGGTCTGCCGCCGGGCGCCGCTGCCGGCGGGCAGGTCCACCAGCGGCAGATCCACCAGTTCGTGCAGCGACAGCCTTTCCCGCCCCGCCAGGGCGTGCGCGGCGGGCAGCACCGCCACCAGTTCCTCGCTGAGCAGCAGGCGGCTGGCCACCGCCTCCAGGGCCACCTGGCGCGACAGGCCGATCAGGGCGAAATCCAGTTGTCGCTCGCGCACCGCCGCCAGCAGCGTCTCGCTCTTGTCCTGGCGCAGCCGGATGTCCACCTGGGGATGGCGGGCATGGAAGGTGGCCAGCAACTCGACGATATCCAGACGGGGCACCGAGGAGATCAGGCCCAGTGTCAGGGTGCCGCGAATGGCGCCGACCGCGGCGGCCACGTCCTGCTGCAGCCTTTCCACCACGGCCAGCGCCTGCCGCGCCTGGACCAACAGCGCCTCGCCGGCGGGGGTGAGGCGCACCTGCCGCGGCAGGCGTTCGAACAGGGTAGCGCCCAGTTCGGCTTCCAGGCGGGCGATCTGGTGACTGAGCGCCGACTGCACCACATGACAACGCTCGGCGGCGCGGGTGAAGTGGCGCTCCTCGGCTAGGGCGACGGCGAATTCCAGTTGCTTGAGGTTCATGGCGCTATCTTGAAATGAGATCGAAACCATCTTAACGATTCATTTAACCGATGGCTGCCGTTGTCCGATACTGACCAGCCTCTCTCTTGCCGGAACCTGCGGATGTCGACTCCCACGCCTCCTCTCAGCCGCTGGCTGACCCTGCTCATGGCCGTCGCCACCGGTATCGCCGTGGCCAGCAACTACTACAACCAGCCGCTACTGCACACCATCGCCCAGCGCTTCGACCTCAGTTATACCCAGGCGGGCAGCATCGTCACCACCGCCCAGCTCAGCTATGCCGCCGGTCTCCTGCTGCTGGTGCCCCTGGGGGATCTCCTGGAGCGCCGCCGGCTGATCGTCACCATGAGTGTGATCGCCGCCGCCGGCCTGGCCCTGAGTGCCACCGCCACCAGCCTGACCTGGCTGCTAGTGGGCACCGCCATGACCGGACTCTTCTCGGTGGTGGCCCAGGTGCTGGTGCCCTTCGCCGCGACCCTGGCCGCGCCGGAGCAGCGGGGCAGGGCGGTGGGCACCGTCATGAGCGGACTCATCCTCGGCATCCTGCTGGCCCGCACCGTGGCCGGGGCGCTGTCGTCCCTGGGCGACTGGCGTACCGTCTACGCCGTGGCGGCCGGGCTGATGCTGGCCACCGCCCTGGCCCTGCGCCTGGCGCTGCCGCGCTATCAGCAGTCGGCGGGCCTGAGCTACCCACGGCTGCTGGGCTCGGTGTTCGTGCTCTTGCGCGACGAACCCCTGCACCGGCTGCGCACCCTGCTGGGCTGTCTGGGCTTCGCCGTCTTCGCGGTGTTCTGGACGCCCCTGGCCTTTCTGCTCGCCGCCGAGCCCTATGGCTTCAGCGATGGCACCATCGGCCTGTTCGGTCTCGCCGGCGCGGTGGGCGCCCTAGCGGCCAACCTGGCCGGGCGCATGGCCGACCAGGGCAAGGGTGGTCTCGCCACCAGCATCGGCCTGGCCTCCCTGACACTCGCCTGGCTGCCCCTGGCCTTCGCCCAGCAGTCGCTGGCGGCGCTGCTGGTCGGCATCCTGGTGCTGGATCTCGCCGTGCAGCTCAGCCACGTCAGCAACCAGAACGTGGTCTATCGCCTGCGCCCGGAAGCCCGCAGCCGCCTCAACGCCGGCTACATGACCGGCTACTTCCTCGGCGGCTCCCTAGGTTCGCTGCTGTCGGCGCGGCTGTACGAGCACTTCGGCTGGACCGGCGTCAGCCTGGCCGGATGCCTGCTGGCCGCCACGGCGCTGGCCGTCTGGTGCCTGTTCCTGCTGCGCCAGCGTCAGGCGCGGGCCTGAGCGTCATCATCAGCGCGGTCGATGATCGCTATCCCGCGGGACGATTTCTAGGCGCGGGGTGGGCTGGCGACAATGAGTCCACACCCACCCGACACAGGTACTAGCCATGAAAGCCCTCACCGCCCTCTTCGCTGCCACCCTGCTCACCACCGCCATCGCCCAATCCGCCCAGGCCGAGGAAAGCGCCCTGCGCCCCCTGGGTTCGCTGATCGAAAAGCACCAGCAGCAGGATCGGACCCTGGCTGAAAACGGTGCCGATCGCAGCCTGCAACCCTCGATCCAGCGCCAGCAGCAGCGCCTCGACCCGCGCCGCGCCCTGGCCGCCGACGGCGCCGAGCGAACCCTCCAGCAGTGGCCCCAGCGTCAACCGACCCGCGGCGCCGTGGCGTGAGTCGGCTGAACCGTCAGGCGGTCGCGCAGATAGTCCGAGAACAGTTGGACGATGCGCGCCGACTGACGATGCTGGGGATAGACCGCATAGACCGCCGCGCTGGGCAGGGCGAAGTCTTCCAGCACCTGTACCAGCGCCCCTGAGGCCAGCGCCGCGCCGATGATGAAGGTCGGCAGCACCGCGATGCCCTGACCGGCAATGGCCGCATCCCGCACCACCTCACCGTTGTTGGCCCGGAGCTGACCCTGCATGGGCAGTACCAGCGGCTTGCCTCCGCGCTGAAAGCGCCATTCCACCTGGCGACTATGGCCATAGAGCAGACAGCTGTGCTCGGCCAGATCCTCCGGCTGCAGCAGCGGCGGCGCCTTCTGTAGATAATCCGGACTGGCACAGGTCACCAGTTGCATCTCGGTCAGCCGCTTGGCGATCAGGCTGGAATCGGCCAGGGTACCGATGCGGATCGACATGTCGTAGCCCTCGGCGAGCAGATCCACCGCCCGGTCATTGAGATCCAGCTCCAGGCGGATCTGCGGATAGGCCGAGAGAAAATCCGGCAGCAGGGGACTCAGGTGCAGGGTGCCGAAGGTCATGGGCGCACTGACTCTCAGCACCCCCTGGGGCACCGTCCGCCGGCTGGAGAGCAATTCCTCGGTGTCGTTGACGTCCTCGAGGATCTTCACCGCCCGCTCATAGAGCAGCATTCCCAGTTCGGTCGCCTGCAGGCGTCGCGTGGTGCGATTGAGCAGCCGCACCCCCAGACTTTCCTCCAGTGCCATGGTCCGCCGGCTGACGAACTGCTTGGACAGCCCCAGCTTGTCGGCGGCGGCGGTGAAGCTGCCCTCGTTCAGGGTGGTGACGAATAGGCGCAGGTCATCGAAATTCATGGCGGCATCCAGGCAGCGGAAGAAGCTTTCGCGGGTTGCCGCGAGCGACCGTCATTGTGCCAAATCGACGATCTATGAGCCGTGCCTTTGCGCTGCGACAGTTGATCTCCGCGCAAAAGAAAACCCCCTCGCCACCTTGCGGTGAGGAGGGGGTTCTGGCGTTCGCCGTCGCTTAGACGTTGAAGCGGAAGTGCATGACATCACCGTCCTTGACGATGTAGTCCTTGCCTTCCAGGCGCCACTTGCCTGCTTCCTTGGCGCCGTTCTCGCCCTTGAAGGCGATGAAGTCGTCATAGGCCACCACTTCGGCGCGGATGAAGCCCTTCTCGAAATCGGTGTGGATGGCCGCGGCCGACTGGGGCGCGGTGGCGCCGACGCGGACGGTCCAGGCACGGACTTCCTTCACCCCGGCGGTGAAGTAGGTCTGCAGGTTGAGCAGTTCGTAGCCGGCGCGGATCACCCGGTTCAGGCCCGGCTCTTCCATGCCCATGGACTCGAGGAACATCTGCTTTTCCTCGTCGTCGTCCAGTTCGGCGATTTCCGCCTCGATCTTGTTGCACACCGGCACCACCACGGCGCCTTCTTCCTCGGCGATGGCGCGGACCACGTCCAGGTGCGGGTTATTCTCGAAGCCGTCTTCGGCGACGTTGGCGATGTACATCACCGGCTTGCTGGTCAGCAGGTGGAAGCTGCGCACCAGGCGCTTCTGCTCCTCGTCCAGCCCCTTCATCAGGCTGCGGGCAGGCTTGCCGGCCTCGAAGTGGGGGATCAGCTGTTCCAACAAGGCCTTTTGCGCCAGGGCTTCCTTGTCGCCGCCCTTGGCGTTGCGGGTGACGCGCTGCAGCTGCTTCTCGCAGCTATCGAGGTCGGCGAAGATCAGCTCCAGGTCGATCACCTCAATGTCCCGCTTGGGATCCACCGAATTCGACACGTGGATGACGTTCTCGTCTTCGAAGCAGCGCACCACATGGGCGATGGCATCGGTCTCGCGAATGTTGGCGAGAAACTTGTTGCCCAGGCCTTCACCCTTGGAGGCACCCGCCACCAGGCCGGCGATATCGACGAACTCCATGGTGGTGGGGATCACCCGCTCGGGCTTGACGATCTCCGCCAGGGCGTTCAGCCGCGCATCGGGCATGGGCACGATGCCGCTGTTGGGCTCGATGGTGCAGAAGGGGAAGTTTTCCGCCGCGATACCGGATTGGGTCAGGGCATTGAACAGGGTGGACTTGCCGACGTTGGGCAGGCCGACGATGCCGCAATTGAATCCCATGGTGTGTGTCCTCGCGGAAGAAAAGGAAGAGGGTAGGTCAGGCTTTGCGGCTGTGCAGGCGTTGCATGGCCCGGGTCAGGTCGCCGGAGAGCAGCTCCGGTACCACTTCCAGGGCGGCGTTGATGCTGGTGTCGAGCAGCTCCTGCTCGCTGCGCGGGGCGCGACCCAGCACGAAGTTGGAGACCAGGCTGGCATGCCCCGGATGGCCGATGCCCAGACGTAGACGCTGGAAACCGTTCTGATTGCCGAGCTGGGCGATGATGTCGCGCAGTCCGTTGTGCCCCCCATGGCCGCCGCCGGTCTTGAGGCGGGCGGTGCCGGGTGGCAGGTCGAGTTCGTCATGGGCCACCAAAATGGCCGCCGGCGGGATGCGAAAAAAGCCGGCGAGCGCCGCCACGGCCTGGCCGCTGCGGTTCATATAGGTGGTGGGGATGAGTAGACGAACCTCGTTGCCCGCGTGGCGCAAGCGCCCCACGAGGCCATGATACTTGCGCTCGACAGCCAGGCTCGCGCCTTGGGCGGCCGCCAGTCGCTCAACGAAAAGGGCCCCTGCATTATGCCGGGTCTGGTCGTATTCGGGGCCTGGATTACCCAGGCCGACGATCAGTTGAACGGCAGTCATGTCAGGAGCCCTTCTCTTTCAGGCGTGCGCGAACTTACTCGGCAGTGCCTTCTTCGGCAGCGCCGTCTGCAGCTTCTTCACGGATGCGCGGCAGGTGGATGCTGGCAACCGGCAGATCGCTGCCGTGGGCCAGGGACACCAGCTCGACGCCAGCCGGGACGTTTAGGTCGCTCAGGTGCACGATCTGGTCCAGCTCGACCTTGGCCATGTCGACTTCGATGAATTCCGGCAGGTCTTTCGGCAGGCAGGAGACTTCGACTTCGTTGATGGTGTGCAGGATCTCGCCACCCTGTTGCTTCACGCCCACGGAGGTTTCCTGGTTCATGAAGTGCAGGGGCACGTGAGCGGTCAGCTTCTGACCGGCGATGACGCGCAGGAAGTCGGCGTGCATGACGTAGCCCTTGGAGGGGTGACGCTGCAGGGCCTTGACCAGCACGCTTTCGTTGCTGCCATCAACCTTCAGGGTGATGACGCTGGCGAAGGCGGCTTCGCTTTCCAGCATCTTGGCCAGGTCTTTGCCGACCAGGGTGATGGACGTCGGAGCCTTGTCGCCACCGTAGATCACGGCGGGAACGTTACCGGCATTACGACGCAGGCGGCGGCTCGCACCTTTCCCCAGGTCGGAACGCACTTCGGCATTCAGAGTGAAATCAGACATTGTGAATCTCCAGGATAAGGAATCGGCAGACCGGGACTTGCGACCAGTTCCACGGCCCTACCGACTAAAAAGCCCCGGTAGACCGTCACGGCCTTCCGGGGCGCTTCCAGAGCGGCTGTTCCTTAACGGAACATCGCGCTGATGGATTCTTCGTTACTGATCCGGCGTACCGCCTCGGCCACCACCGGCGCGATGTCCAGTTGGCGGATACGGCTGCAGGCCTGAGCCGCGGCGGACAGCGGAATGGTGTTGGTCACCACCAGCTCGTCCAGCACGGAGTTGTCGATGTTCTCGATGGCGCGACCCGACAGCACCGGGTGGGTGCAGTAGGCCAGGACCTTGGCGGCGCCGTGTTCCTTCAGCGCCTTGGCCGCATGGCACAGGGTGCCGGCGGTATCGACCATGTCGTCGACCAGCACGCAGGTGCGGTCCTGGATGTCACCGATGATGTGCATCACTTCCGACTGGTTGGCCTTGGGCCGGCGCTTGTCGATGATCGCCAGGTCCACACCCAGGCTCTTGGCCACGGCACGCGCACGCACCACGCCGCCGATGTCCGGGGAGACGATCATCAGATTTTCGAAACGCTGGTCTTCGATGTCATCCACCAGGGCGGGGGAGCCGTAGATGTTGTCCACGGGAATATCGAAGAAGCCTTGGATCTGGTCGGCGTGCAGGTCGACGGTGAGCACGCGATTGATGCCCACCACGGTCAGCATGTCGGCCACGACCTTGGCGCTGATGGCGACCCGCGCAGAACGCGGACGGCGATCCTGGCGCGCATAGCCGAAATAGGGGATGACTGCGGTGATACGAGTCGCCGAGGAGCGGCGGAAGGCATCGGCCATCACCACCAGTTCCATCAGGTTGTCGTTGGTCGGCTCGCAGGTAGGCTGGATGATGAAGACATCCTTGCCCCGTACGTTCTCGTTGATTTCGACGCTGATCTCGCCATCGGAGAATTTTCCGACGGAGACGTCACCGAGAGGGATGTGCAGCTGGCGCACGATGCGCCGTGCCAGATCGGGGTTGGCGTTCCCCGTGAAGACCATCATCTTGGACACGCTGCAGTTCCTGCGGCTTGAGGTGGGTCTTGGAAGGAAAATGGCAGGGGCGGCTGGATTCGAACCAACGCATGGCAGGATCAAAACCTGCTGCCTTACCGCTTGGCGACGCCCCTGTATCTTGCAGAGTACTAGCTGTACTCATTCTCTGGTCAGGCTTGCCAGCGCCCGGTGCAACATGGAAGTGTTGCTGCCTTTGGCTACGAAGCCTGGAAGTGATGCTGGTAGCTGGCTAGCTACTGTATCAGCTTCGGTCTTATTTGGAAAGCTTCCAAATATGCAACCTCCAGTGCCGGTTAATCTAGCTGAAACAAATTTGTTTAGCAAGATCAAAGCGTTACGAATTTCTGGGTAACGCCTTTCGACCGTACTCTGGCAGTCGTTTCGACCTGACCACTTGAGAACGGCGCAAACTTTAATGGCGGGAGTGTCCCGTGTCAACAGCGGATCTGAAAAAATTTCTGCTGTACTTACAGAGACTTGCGGCACCGCCACGAGATACCAGGGTTCCGGCGGCGCGACGGGGGTGAGCTTTTCCCCCACGCCCTCGGCAAAGGCGGCCTGGCCGCGGACGAATACCGGCACGTCAGCGCCCAGGCGCAGCCCTAGTGCCGCCAGGTCGTCGAGGCTGGCGCCCAGGCCCCAGAGATGATTCAGACCGAGCAGGGTGGTGGCGGCATCCGAGCTGCCGCCACCGATGCCGCCACCCATGGGCAGCCGCTTGGTCAGCCAGAAGTCGGCGCCTTGGTGGGTACCGCTTTCCTGCTGCAGCAGCCGGGCGGCGCGCAGGATGAGATTCTGCTCGGGGGCGACGCCCGGCAGGCCATCGTGCAGGTGTAGTTCGCCATCATCGCGCCCGGCGAAGCCCAGGTCGTCGCCCCAGTCGAGAAACTGAAACAGCGTCTGCAGTTCGTGATAGCCGTCCGGACGGCGACCAAGAATGTGCAGGAACAGATTGAGCTTGGCCGGCGCCGGCAGGGTGAAGGCGGGCGCCGGGGTCATTTGCCCAGCTCGCGCGGCTGCCAGGTCTTCACCACCAGGATGACTTCCAGGTCCTTGCCGGTGAGCTTGAGGCGCTCGGGCAGGGTGTAGCCGTTCTGCTCGGTGTAGCGGGTGTATTCGACGGTCCAGCCGTCCTGCACCAGGCGCGCCAGGTGGCTGTCGGCGTCCAGGGTCAGCTGGCTGCGACTGTCCGGCGCCGGCAGGCCACGCACCCACCAGAGCAGGTGCGAGACCGGCAGGCGCCAGCCGAGTTGCTGTTCCAGCAAGGCTTCCGGGGAATCGGCCTGATAGCTGCCCTGGCCGGAGACGTCGAGGGTGACGGCGCCCGGACGCCCGGTGAGTCGAGTAGCGCCACGGCCCAGGGGGCCGGCCAGGCGGATATCGTAGTAGTCCTGGCGCTGCAGCCAGAACAGGGTGCCGCTGCCGGAATCGCGCGGGGCGCGGATGCCGACCTTGCCGTCGATCTGCCAGCCGTCGAGGGCGGCGATACGTTTCTTGTGAGCCTGCCATTGGGCGGCGTTGCCCTGGCCTTCCACGGCCTCCTGGCGAGAGGTGCTGGCGCAACCGGCCAGCAGGGCGAGCAGCAACAGGGTGACGAAGGTACGGACGCGGATCATCGGAGGGTTTCGCTTCCAGTCAGGCGTTTGAGGGTACTGCGCAGGATGGCGTCATCGGCGTCGGCGTTGAGGCCCACGCGCCAGACCTTGCGCGCTTCGCTGCGCTTGCCCTGGGCCCAGAGCACCTCGCCCAGGTGGGCCGCCACTTCGGCATCGGGGAAGCGCTCGTAGGCCTGGCGCAGATAGCGCTCGGCGTCGGCCAGCTGGCCCTGGCGATAGCGGATCCAGCCCATGCTGTCGAGGATGGCCGGATCGTCCGGGCTCAACTGGTGGGCCTTGTCGATCAGCTGGCGCGCCTCGTCCAGCCGCGGCGTGCGATCGGCCAGGGTGTAGCCGAGGGCATTGAGCGCCATGGCGTTGTCGGGGTCGTGGGCGATGATGTAGCGCAGATCGCTTTCCAGCTGCCCGAGGTCGCCGCGCTTTTCCGCCAGCATGGAGCGGACATAGAGCAGGTTGAGGTCGTTGGGATACTGCTGCAGGGCCTGCTGCACGGTCTGGTCGGCGAGGGCGGTCTGGTCGGCACTGGCCAGGCCTTCGACTTCCAGCAGATAGAGCGGCACGGCGTATTCGCTCTGGCGCTTGCGCGCCTCGGCCAGGCGTTGACGGGCCTCGGCGATGCGGCCGCTGCCGAGCAGGATTTCCGCCTGACGCTGTTGGGCGGCCAGGTAATCGGTGCCCGGGCCGACCTGGGCGTATTCGGCCAGCGCCTGTTCGGGCTGGTCGAGTTCTTCGTAGCTGCGGCCCAGGTTGAGGTGCGCGGCGTCCACGTGGCTGCCGCGGTCGATCAGTTCTTTCAGATAGATCTGGGCTTCGCGCCAGGCCTGGGCTTCCAGGCAGACCAGCGCCAGGGAGAATCTCAGGTCATCGTCGTCCGGGAACTGAGTGACCAGTTCGGCGAATTCACGCTTGGCCTGGTCCAGGCGATCCAGCTCCACTAGCAGCCGGGCATGGGCCAGGCGCAGGCGGCGGTCTTCCGGATGCTGACGGATGCCGGCTTCGAGCAGCGGCAGGGCCTCGGCGCTGCGGTCCTGGCTCTGCAGCAGGCGCGCGCGCAGGAGCAGGGGCGCGACTTCGCGCTTGGCCGCCGGATTGCGCTCCAGCAATTTCAGCGCCTCGTCGGCGCGGCCGTCCTGTTGCAGCAGCAGGGCCTTGCCGAACAGCAACTGACCGTTGTGCGGATACTTGGCCAGCAGCCGATCGAAGCTCTTGAGCAGCCCGACGCGGGTGGTCTCGTCGGTTTCCGCCGCGGACAGGGCGAGGAAGTCGAAATGGGTGTCGCCCTGGCCCTGGAGCACCCGCTCCATATAGGCCATGGACTCGTCATAGCGACCGGCGCGGGCCAGCATGATGGCGGCGGCGCGCTGGGCATCCAGGTTGTCGGGGGCGTTGCGCGCCCAGATCTGTGCGGTTTCCAGCGCCGGGGTATCGGCGCCCAGGTATTCGGCGATGCGGAAGGCGCGCTCGGCGATGCCCGGATCCTGGGTCGACTTGGCCTGTTCGACATAGTTGGTCAGGGCGATGTCGAATCGGTTGCGCTGGCCGGCCAACTCGCCGACCAGCAGGTCATAGAGGGTGTCTTCGCGAAAGGAACCGGCCGGTTGCGGCGTGCTGGTCTTGGCGGTGGGCGGCGGGATGGCGGCAGCGGGCGTCGGCTGGCGGCCGAGGTTTTGGCAGCCGGCGAGCAGCAGGGCGGTCGTCAGCAGCGCAAGGTATCTGGTCATAGGGTCGGGGCGGCCTTTTTACAGTCGGTCCATCATGCCACAAGAGTCGCCGTGGCCGCGTTGCGCATGCGCAGCGGCCGGCCGAGAAGTGCGGTGGTCGAGGCTGTTGACGCCTTTTGCCCGGCAAGATTCATTCGCTCAGGCTATGACGGCGATTGTCCGACGTCTCGTCGCTGCTGGTTGTCGCCACCGCCCGCGCGTAGGACAATGTTCGGCTTTCCCAATCCGTTCGACTGCTTGCGTCCATGGCCTTTCTCGCGCTCGGCATCAATCACAAGACCGCCTCGGTTGAGGTGCGCGAACGCGTGGCTTTCACTCCGGAGCAGACGGTCGAGGCCCTGCGCCAGTTGGAGCAGGCCACCCACAGTCGCGAAGCGGCGATTCTCTCCACCTGCAATCGTAGCGAACTCTACCTGGAGCTGGAGCCCAGTCTGGCTGAGGCCGTGCTGGCCTGGCTCGCCCAGTACCACCGGGTGCCCCTGGAAGACCTGCGCGCCAGCATCTACCTGCACCAGGACGAGGCCGCGGTCCGCCACATGATGCGGGTGGCCGCGGGGCTGGATTCCATGGTGCTGGGCGAGCCGCAGATCCTCGGCCAGCTCAAGTCGGCCTATGCCGTGGCGCGTGAGGCCGGCACCGTCGGTCCGCTGCTGGGCCGGCTGTTCCAGGCCACCTTCAATACCGCCAAGGCGGTGCGCACCGACACGGCGATCGGCGAGAATCCGGTATCCGTGGCCTTCGCCGCGGTCAGCCTGGCCAAGCAGATCTTCAGCGACCTCAGCCGCAGCCAGGCGCTGCTGATCGGCGCCGGCGAGACCATCACCCTGGTCGCCCGCCATCTGCACGAGCAGGGCGTGCGGCGCATCGTTGTCGCCAACCGCACCCTGGAGCGCGCCAGTCACCTGGCGGAAGAATTCGGCGCCCATACCGTGCTGCTGGCCGACATTCCCGACGAGCTGGTCAACAGCGACATCGTCATCAGTTCCACCGCCAGCCAGTTGCCCATCCTCGGCAAGGGCGCGGTGGAGCGGGCGCTCAAGCAGCGCCGGCACAAGCCCATCTTCATGGTCGATATCGCCGTGCCGCGCGACATCGAACCGGAGGTGAGCGAGCTGGAAGACGTCTACCTCTATACGGTGGACGACCTGCACGAGGTGGTGGCGGAAAACCTCAAGAGTCGCCAGGGCGCCGCCCAGGCCGCCGAAAAGCTGGTGCTGGCCGGGGTCGAGGACTTCATGCAGCGGCTGCGCGAGCGCGCCGCGGTGGACGTGGTCCGCGCCTATCGCCAGCAGGGCGAGCAGATCCGCGACGACGAACTGGCCCGCGCCCAGCGCCAGCTGGCCAACGGCGCCGATCCCCAGGAAGCCCTGGCGGCCCTGGCGCGCAGCCTCACCAACAAGCTGATGCACGCACCGAGCGTACAGCTCAAGAAACTATCCGCCGAGGGGCGCATCGATGCGCTGACCCTGGCTCAGGAACTCTTCGCCCTCGACGAGGGTTTGGACAAGACATGAAGACCTCTCTGTTGCACAAGCTCGACGGTCTGCAGGACCGCTTCGAGGAGCTGACCGCGCTGTTAGGCGACGCCGAAGTCATCAGCGACCAGACCCAGTTCCGCGCCTATTCCAAGGAATACGCCGAACTCGAGCCGGTCAGCCAGGCGTTCACCGAATACCGCAAGGTGCAGGCCGACCTGGAGGGCGCCCAGGCGCTGCTCAAGGACAGCGATCCGGATCTGCGCGAGATGGCCGAGGAAGAGGTCGCCAGCGCCAAGGCGCGGTTGCAGGAGCTGGAAGACGAGCTGCAGCGCATGATGCTGCCGCGCGATCCCAACGACGGCCGCAACGTCTTCCTGGAAATCCGCGCCGGTACCGGTGGCGACGAGGCGGCGATCTTCGCCGGTGACCTGTTCCGCATGTACTCGCGCTACGCCGAGCGCCAGGGCTGGCGCCTAGAGGTGCTCTCGGAGAACGAAGGCGAGCACGGCGGCTTCAAGGAAGTCATCGCCCGGGTCGAGGGCGACAACGTCTACGCCAAGCTCAAGTTCGAATCCGGTGCGCACCGGGTGCAGCGGGTCCCGGAGACCGAGTCCCAGGGCCGCATCCATACCTCGGCCTGCACCGTGGCGGTGCTGCCCGAGCCTGACGAGCAGCAGGCCATCGAGATCAATCCGGCCGATCTGCGCGTCGACACCTATCGCTCCTCGGGCGCGGGCGGTCAGCACGTCAACAAAACCGACTCCGCGGTGCGCATCACCCACCTGCCCACCGGCATCGTGGTGGAGTGCCAGGAAGAGCGCTCCCAGCACAAGAACCGCGCCAAGGCCATGGCCTGGCTGTCGGCCAAGCTCAACGACCAGCAGGATGCGGCGGCGCACAAGGAAATGTCCGACACCCGCCGGCTGCTGGTGGGTTCGGGTGATCGCTCCGAGCGCATCCGCACCTACAACTTTCCCCAGGGCCGGGTGACCGATCACCGCATCAACCTGACCCTCTATTCCCTGGGCGAGGTGGTCAATGGCGACGTCCAGCAGATCATCGACCCGCTGCTGCAGGAATACCAGGCTGACCAGCTGGCAGCGCTGGGAGACTGAAGCATGGCCACCATCGGCGCCCTGTTGCACGAAAGCCAGTTGCCGGATTCGCCCAGCGCTCGTCTCGACGTGGAACTGCTGCTGGCCGCCGCTCTGGACAAGCCGCGCAGCTACCTGCGTACCTGGCCGGAAAAACTGGTGCCACGCGAGGCCCTGGCACGTTTCCAGGCCGATCTCGAGCGGCGCCGGCAGGGCGAGCCGGTGGCCTACATTCTTGGGCAGCAAGGCTTCTGGTCGCTGGACCTGGAAGTGAGCGCCGACACCCTGATCCCGCGGCCCGACACCGAGGTGCTGGTGGAAACCGCCCTGGCGCTGCCCCTGGCCGACGAGGTGCGGGTACTGGATCTGGGCACGGGTACCGGCGCCATCGCCCTGGCCCTGGCCCATGAACGGCCACGCTGGCAGGTCAGCGGCGTGGATCGCATCCCGGCGGCGGTGGCGCTGGCCCAGCGCAATGCCCAGCGCCTGCGCCTGGGCAACGTCACCTTTCAGCCCAGTCACTGGTTCGCCGCACTCGCCGGGCAGCGCTTCGAGCTGATCGTCAGCAATCCTCCCTATATCGCCGGCAGCGATCGCCATCTCGACGAAGGCGATGTGCGTTTCGAGCCCCGTAGCGCCCTGGTGGCCGGGGCCGATGGCCTGGACGACATCCGCGAGCTGATCGGGGCGGCGCCCGCGCACCTGCAGCCGGGGGGCTGGCTGTGGCTGGAACACGGCTTCGACCAGGCCGCCGTGGTGCGCGAATTGCTGGTCCGCCAGGGTTTCGCCGAGGTCGAGAGTCGCCAGGACCTGGGCGGTCACGCGCGTATCAGTGGAGGCCGCTGGCCATGCTGAGCGACGGCGAACTGCTGCGCTACAGCCGGCAGATCCTGCTGGCCCAGGTGGATATCGCCGGCCAGCTGCGGCTGAAGGACGCCAAGGTGCTCATCGTCGGCCTCGGTGGGCTGGGTTCGCCGGTGGCGCTCTATCTGGCCGCGGCCGGCGTCGGCGAATTGCACCTGGCCGATTTCGACCGGGTCGACCTGAGCAATCTGCAGCGCCAGGTGCTGCACGACGAGAGTCGCATCGGCCAGGGCAAGGTGGATTCCGCCCTGCAACGCCTGGCGGCGCTCAATCCCGAGGTACGCCTGGTGCCGTGGCGCGAGGCGCTGGACGCCGGCAGTCTGGCGGCGCGCGTCGCCGCGGTGGATCTGGTGCTGGATTGCTCGGACAACTTCACCACCCGGGCAGCGGTGAATGCCGCCTGCGTGGCCCAGGGGCGGCCGCTGGTGAGTGGCGCTGCCATTCGCCTGGAGGGCCAGCTCAGCGTCTTCGATCCGCGCCGCGCCGACAGTCCGTGCTACCACTGCCTCTATGGCGAGGGCAGCGAGGCCGAACTCAGTTGCAGCGAAGCCGGGGTGCTGGGTCCGGTGGTGGGTCTGGTGGGCAGTCTGCAGGCGCTGGAAGCGCTCAAGCTCCTGGCCGGTTTCGGCGAGCCGCTGGTGGGTCGGCTGCTGCTGGTGGATGCGGCAGGCAGCCGCTTCCGTGAATTGCGGGTCAAGCGCGATCCGGGTTGCCCGGTGTGCGGCGCCCGCCATGGCTGACGAGGCGCCGATCGGGGTCTTCGACTCGGGCGTCGGCGGCTTGTCGGTGCTGGCCGAGATACGGCAGCTGTTGCCGGCGGAAACCCTGCATTACGTCGCCGACTGCGGCCATATCCCCTATGGCGAAAAGACCCCTGCCTTCATCCGCGAGCGCTGCCAGCTGATCGCGGCGCGGCTGCACGCCCAGGGCGCAAAGGCGCTGGTGGTGGCCTGCAACACCGCCACCGTGGCGGCGGTCGCTGATCTGCGCGAACGCTATCCCCAGTGGCCCATCGTCGGCATGGAGCCGGCGGTTAAGCCGGCGGCCGCGGCTACCCGCAATGGCCGGGTCGGGGTGCTGGCCACCACCGGTACCCTGCAGAGCGCCAAGTTCGCCGCCCTGCTGGACCGCTTCGCCCTGGGCGTCCAGGTGCTGACCCAGCCCTGTCCGGGACTGGTGGAACAGGTCGAGCGCGGCGATCTGCACGGCCCCGAGACCCGGCGTCTGCTGCAGGGCTTTCTCGAACCGCTGTTGGCGGCGGAGTGCGACACCCTGATCCTGGGCTGCACCCATTATCCCTTCTTGCGGCCCCTGCTGGCCGAGCTGGTGCCGCAGGAAGTCATCCTGGTGGATACCGGCGCCGCCGTGGCGCGGCGCTTGCAAAGTCTGCTGGCGCTGGCTGGACGCCTGGCCAGCGGGCCGGCCGGCCCGACGCGCATCTGGACCTCTGGCCCACCCACCGAGCTAGGCGCGGTGCTGCCGCAGCTCTGGCCGGCAGGGGCCGAGGTAAAGGCGTTCGTCTGACTTTTCTGCCCGGGTTTCGCTCGCCAAACGGTCGTCCAGCGACTAGCATCCGACCCTGTAGGTAAAAATGTCCAAGGCTGTGAACACCTTCACGTCTTGATGGTCAATGCTGGCAGTTCGTAAAAACTAGAAACATCCATAAGGGCACTCTCATGAACAACAAATTGCTTTCCCTTGCAGTGGCCGCCGCGCTTTCGCTGGGTGGCATGGCGTCGGCACAGGCTGTGGAAATCACCGGGGCAGTCGGAGCCACCAGCCAGAGCGGCATGACCTATCGCATCGGTGCCGGTTGGAATTGGGACAAGAGCTGGTGGCAGAGCTCTACCGGCCGCCTGACCGGTTACTGGGATGCGGGCTACACCTATTGGGAAGGCGACAACGGGCGCTCTTCCGATCAGCATTCGTTGTCCTTCGCCCCGGTATTCGTCTACGAATTCGGCCAGGGTCATGTGAAGCCCTTCGTCGAAGCCGGTATCGGCGTCGCGGTCTTCTCCAGCACCAAGGTCGGCGAGCAGGACCTGGGTTCGGCGTTCAACTTCGAAGACCGTATCGGCCTGGGCCTGAAGATCGGCGACACCCAGCGCGTCGGCATCCGTGCGACCCACTATTCCAACGCCGGCATCAAGCAGCCCAACGATGGCATCGAGTCCTATGCGCTGTTCTACAGCCACACTCTCTGATCCAGGGCTGATATGAAAAAAGCCGGATCTAGTCCGGCTTTTTCGTGTCCGTCTTGCGCGCCATGCCGCGGTAGGTGGCCAGCGCCCGCTGGCGACTTTCGCCAAGGTCCACCAGGGGGGTGAGGTAACGGCCCCCCGGGGTGTGCACGGCCTTGCCCTTGAGCTCGGCCAGTTCCGGTACCCAGGTGCGCACATAGTCGCCGCGGGCATCGATCTTGAGCGCCTGGGTGTGGGGATTGAACACCCGAAAATAGGGCACCGAGTCGGTACCGGTGGAGGCGCTCCACTGCCAGCCACCGTTGTTGGAAGCCAGGTCGCCATCGATGAGATGCTGCATGAACCAGCGCTCGCCTTCGCGCCAGTCGATCAGCAGGTTCTTGCAGAGGAACATGGCGGTCAGCATGCGCATGCGGTTGTGCATCCAGCCGGTCTGCAAGAGCTGGCGCATGGCGGCATCGATGAGGGGGATGCCGGTGCGCCCCTGTTGCCAGGCCGCCAGGCCCTCGGGGTCGTCGCGCCAGGGCAGGGCGGTCAGCTCCCGGTTGAACGGCTGGTGCCGCGATACCCAGGGATAGCCCACCAGCACGTGGCGATAGAATTCGCGCCAGAGCAACTCGGTGATCCAGGTGGCCGCGCCCTGCATGCCGCCGCTGAGCAGGCCATCGTTGGCCCGAACCGCTGCCTGCAGGCACTGCCGCGGCGTCAGCACTCCCGCATTGAGATAGGCCGACAATTGGCTGGTACCGGGTTCTGAGGGGATGTCCCGCGCCTGGTGATAATCGCCCAGATCCTCCTGGATGAAGGCTTCCAGGCGCTGCAGCGCCGCCTCTTCGCCGGCCGGCCACAGCCGTTGCACCTCGAGCGAGGGGGTAGCGAAGCCCCCGACCGAGCTGGGCGACTCGTCGGCCTGGAGCGGGCCCTTCCGCTGCTTGCCGGGGGCAGGCAGGGGCGCTGGCAGACCGGTTTCCAGGCGCGCCAGGCAGGTCTTCTTGAATTGGCCGAAGACCTTGAAATAACCCCCGTTCTTGGTCAGTAACGTGCCCGGCGCGAACAGTGTCTGGTCCAGATAGCGATGGGCGGCCAGCCCTGCCGCATCGAAGGCCTCTGCCACGGCGTCATCGCGGGCGGCTTCGTTGACGCCGTATTCGTCGTTGAAGTGCAGGTGTTCGATGCCCAGTTCCCTGGCCAGGTCGAGCAACACCTGGGGTGCCTGCGCCCAGCGCTCGGCGTTGCGGATCAGCAAGGGAATGCCGAGGGACCTGAGCGTCTTGCCCAGGGCGGCGAGATTGCGCAGCCAGAAGTCGACCTTGACCGCGGCCTCGTCGTGCGCCTGCCATTGGGCTGGACTCAGCAGGAACACGGCTACCACCGGCCCCTGCTCGGCGGCGGCGTGGAGAGCGGGGTGATCGAGGGTGCGCAGGTCGGTACGAAACCAGACGAGCTGGCTCATGCATGCCGATCCTGACGCAGCAGCCCAGCACTCTGCAGGCGATCGAAAGCCTCGCCCGGACTGCGCGCCGGGGCGGCGTCGGCGGTGAGGGATTCGCCCAGGGCACCTAGGGTCAGGCAGGGGCGGGCATGGCGATTGGCAAAGGTCTGCAGCTGGCGACGCAATTCGCTGTCGGGACGGCTGTCACGGCAGAGGATCAGCGCCCGCGGGTCGAGCTGCTCGACCAGGCGATCGAGATTAGCCGCGGGAATCGACCATTCCACCACTTCGACGGGACAGTCCGTGGCGCTGATCAGCCAGGCGCAGAGCCACAGCGAGACATTCATCGGCGTCTCGTCGAGATTGAGCAGTACCAGCGGCGCACCGCGCAGGCTGTGCTGACTGTGGTAGATCCGCGCACCCAGCTTGCTGCGCAGCCAGGACTGGAAAAACACCTGTTGCAGGCGACCGTCGTCGGTGGCCTGGCTGAGTCGCTCCAGTTCCCGCAGCAACGGCCACAGCAACTGATCCAGCAGCACCCGCGGCGGATAGAGGGAGGCGGCGCGGTTGTAGGCCTCGTCCAGGACGCGCGAGGCGAGCCGGCCAATGGCGTCCATCATCTCCTGGTGGATGCCCTGCCAGGGCGTATCGCTGGGCACCGCTGCCGGTCGTTGGTCGTCGAGCAGGCCCTTGACCTGGCTGACCGCCACACCGCGGGCGATCCAGGCGAGGATCTGCTGCACCCGAACCACATGGGCCTCGCTGTACAGCCGGTGTCCCTTGGGGGTGCGCTTGGGGACCAGCAGGCCGTAACGCCGCTCCCAGGCCCTCAGGGTCACGGCGTTGACGCCGGTACGCCGGGCGATTTCCCGGATGGGCAGCCAGCCTTCGTGCAAGGCGGACTGATAATCCTGCTCCTCGCCATTCGACGGTGAGGGCAAGGGAATGACGCTAGATGGCATTTCGCAGACTCAGACGTTCAGGGTGCGGTTGGAGATAGGCCTGCTCGTTCACATAACGATCCGGATGCTGGCGGAAGTGGTGCTTGAGCAGCGTCAGGGGTACGACCAGGGGGACGATGCCCTCGTGGTACTGCTCGATCAGCTGCTGCATTTCCTGCTTCTCGCTGTCGCTCAGGACCCGGCGCAGATAACCGAAGAGATGATAGAGCACATTGCAGTGAGTACCACGGGTAGCGCACTTTTTCAGTGCAGCCATCAGGCCGCTGAAATACTCCTGACCCAGCTCGTCCAGATTGCGCTGACCGATGCTGCCGACCAGTTGCCCAAGGGCCCGTGCACGATGGGCATCGTGGGCCATGAGCTGGTACTTGTAGCGCGAATGATAGGACAGGAGCGCCCGCGCCGTCAGACCCTGTTGCAGCAGTTGCTGCCAATGGGCATGGGCGAAAACCCGGGTGACGAAGTTTTCCCGTAGTACCGCATCGTTCAGCCGACCGGCCTCTTCGACCGGCAGGTCCGGGCGTAGACGCATGATGGCGGCGGCGAACAGACCGCGGCCGTCGGTTTCACTGCCTTGGCCATTGGCGTGATAGACCTTGACCCTTTCCATGCCGCAAGAGGGCGACTTCTGCATGAAGATGAAGCCGGACAGGTCGGCGAGCTCGCCCGCCATCTTTTCCCCGTAGGCGGTCAGGGCGGCGGTCACGTCCAGGCTGGGATTCAAGGTGCCGACGGCACGCGGCGCCTGGGAATCGCCCACCAGGCGGATGGGCTCGCGCGGCGTACCGAGGCCGATGGCCATCTCCGGGCAGACCCGGACGAAATCGAAATGCTCGGCGAAGGTCTGGCTGCAGAGCCGGGATTCCTTATGTCCACCGTTGTAGCGGACTTCGTCACCCAGCAGGCAGGCACTGATGCCGAGGCGTGGACGGGGCAGGCTGGAAGAGGCGTTGGCAAGCATGGAGATCCCCTGTCGTGTATTTTCTTGTACAAGGATTTTTACTTTGTACAAGTTTGGTGCAACTTTCGACAGGGGGCTTCGGCAAAAGATTCGTCTCAGGTTACAGACGGTATGCGCTTCGTCGCTTAGTCCAGACTACCCAGGAGCTGCTGCGCGGCCTCATGACCACTCAACCAGGCACCTTCCACGCGTCCGCTGGAGCACCAGTCGCCACAGACGAAGACGCCCATGTCGGGATCGGCCAGGGTGCCCCATTGGTGGGGTTGCGCGGGTCGCGCATAGAGCCAGCGATGGGCCAGGGTAAAGCTCGGCGCCGGCAGCGGGCAGCCGATCAACTCGGCGAAGGCGCCATGCAGCCGTTCGATCACCTCTTCCTTGGAGGCGTCGAGATGCGCCTTGCTCCAGGCGCTGGTGGCGTGCAGTACCCAGGTGTCCAGGGTGGTGTCGCGTTCGGGCTTGCAGCGATTGCGCGCCAGCCAGTCTAGTTCGCTGTCCTGCACGAAGCAGCCTTCCACCGGGGTTTGCAGGGGCGTGGCGAAGGCCAGGGCCACCGACCAGGTCGGCTCCATGCTGACGCCGGCCACGGTGGCCGCCAGCTTGGGCACGCTGGAGAGCAGCGCCGTGGCCTGAGGCGCCGGCATGGCGATGACGACTTGGGCGAAAGGCCCGTGGGTCTCGCCGCTGGCGTCCAGCAGGTGCCAGTGCTGGGCCCCGCGAAAGACCTCGGTGATACGGCAGTCGAAGGTGACCGGCAGGTCGCCCAGCAGATGGCGGGTGATGGCGCTCATGCGCGGTACCCCGACCCAGCGTGGCTGCTCGTCCTGGGACGGACTCAGGCGCCCGTCGCGATACTGGTAGAGCACCGGATTCCATTCGGCCGCGCAACCGGCCCGCCGCCATTCGTTGAGGGCGTCGATGAAGCGGCGATCGCGAGCGGTGAAATACTGGGCGCCCAGGTCCAGGGCCCCGGCTTCGCTTCTCTTGCTGGCCATGCGGCCGCCGCTGCCGCGGCTCTTGTCGAAGATCTGGACCTGCTGCCCGGCGCGAATCAGCGTCTGGGCTGCGGCAAGTCCGGCTATTCCTGCGCCAACGATGGCGATGGGGGCAGTCATGATGGACCTCGCTTGTCTGACGATTCGCCCTTGTCGAACGTTTGCGCGTGCAAGGGCTCTACGGCTACGACTGGCAACCGTTCTGGATCTTTCGACCCACGACCATACCAAACAATCCTCTTCCCTTCGTTCAGATGCATCCGGGCGGCAGGGCAATACGAGAAGGAAGTGACGACATGCATATCCTGCTGACAGGTGGCACCGGATTGATCGGCCGCGCGCTGTGCCGCCAATGGGCGGCCGCCGGGCACCAACTCACCGTGCTCAGCCGCGACCCGGCACGGGTGGCGCGTGAGTGCGGACCCGGCGTGCGCGGCATCGCTCAATTGGAGGCGCTGGGCGACGAGTACCTAGATGCGGTGGTCAATCTGGCCGGCGCGCCCATCGCCGACAAGCCCTGGACCCGCAGTCGCAAGGCCGAGCTCTGGCAAAGCCGCATCGGCACTACCGAGCGGCTGATCGAATGGCTGCGTGGGCGCAGCCAGAAGCCCGCGGTGCTGCTGTCGGGCTCGGCCACCGGCTTCTATGGCGACAGCGGCGAGAAGCCGGTGAGCGAAGCGGACAGCCTGGCTGGCGCCGACTTCGCCGGCGAGCTGTGCCTGGCCTGGGAGCAGATCGCCAACGAGGCCGAGCAACTGGGTATCCGCGTGGTCAACCTGCGCACCGGTCTGGTGCTGGCCGCCGACGACGGCTTCCTGTTGCGGCTGTTGCCGCCGTTTCGCTTCGGCCTGGGCGCGCGCCTGGGCAACGGACGCCAATGGATGCCCTGGATTCATTTACAGGATCAAATCGGGGCCATCGATTTTCTTCTCAACCGCAGCGACGCCCAGGGTCCTTATAATCTCTGTGCCCCCGAGCCAGTGCGCAACCGGGACTTCACCGAGGCGCTGGGACGGGCCTTGCGGCGCCCGGCGCGATTGCTGATTCCCGCCTTCGCCCTGCGCCTGATGGGAGAGCTGTCCATCCTCTTGCTGGGTGGTCAGCGCGCCCGGCCCGAGCGCCTGCTCGCCGCCGGCTATGTCTTTCGCTATCCCGAGCTGGATGCGGCCCTGGCCGACCTGCTCGCCGCCAAGGATTCACGATGACTACCAACGCTCTGCTGCTCGCCAACCTGGGTTCGCCCGATTCGCCCCACGTCCCCGACGTGAAGCGCTATCTGAACCAGTTCCTGATGGATCCCTATGTGGTCGATCTGCCCTGGCCACTGCGTCGGCTGCTGGTGTCCCTGGTGCTGATCAAGCGGCCCGCCGCCTCGGCCGAGGCCTATGAGTCGATCTGGTGGGACGATGGCTCGCCGCTGATCGTGCTCAGCCGCCGCCTGCAGGAGGCCGTGCGGCCCCTCTGGCGGCATGGTCCGGTGGAGTTGTGCATGAGATACGGCGAGCCCTCGGTGGAGTCGGTGCTCAAGCGCCTGGCCAGCCAGGGCATCCGCGAGGTGACCTATGCGCCGCTCTATCCGCAATTCGCCGACAGCACCACCACCACCGCCATCGTCGAGGCGCGGCGGGTGATCGAGGCCCATCAGCTGCCGCTGACGCTGAAGATCCTGCCGCCGTTCTACGATCGCCCGGAGTACCAGGCGGCGCTGGCGGCCAGCGTCGAGCCCTATCTCGAGGAGCCCTACGACCACCTGCTGCTGTCCTTCCACGGCCTGCCCGAGCGGCACATCCGCAAGCTGGTCAAGGATCGCAGCCACGACCTGCGTGCGCCCGACAGCAGCAAGGTCACCGCCAAGGCCCTGGCCGTCTGCTACCGCAGCCAATGCCAGCGCACCGCCGAACTGGTGACCAAGCGCCTGGGCATTCCCGCTGGCAAGTGGTCGGTGTCCTTCCAGTCGCGGCTGGGCAAGGACAAGTGGATCGAGCCCTACACCGAGGCACGGCTGGACGAGCTGGCCAAGGCCGGCGTGAAGCGTCTGCTGGTGATGTGCCCGGCGTTCGTCGCCGACTGCATCGAGACGCTGGAGGAGATCGGCGATCGCGGCCGCGAGCAGTTCATCGAAGCCGGTGGCCGGGAGCTGGTGCTGATTCCCTGCGTCAACGACGACCCGGCCTGGGCCCGGGCGCTGGTGGAACTGTGCGAAGAGGTGGCGGAACTGCCGCCGCAGCCCATCGAACAACCCAGGATGCCGGCGTAACCGCATCCTGGGCTGGCCGTCAGAGCAGCGGACGCTCTGGCGGTTCGGCATCCTTCTTCCAGGCGTTGTGCCCGGGCAGGACCAGGTTGAGGCCGATGGCGATCAGGCCGCAGAGGGAGATGCCCTTGAGGCCGATCTCGCCGTTGCCGAAGACGATGCCGCCAATGCCGAACACCAGGGTCACCGAGACGATCACCAGGTTGCGCGCCTCGGACAGGTCCACCTGATGGCGGATCAGGATGTTCAGGCCCACCACCGCGATGGAGCCGAACAGCAGGCAGAGGATGCCGCCCATGACCGGCACCGGGATGGTCTGCAGCGCCGCGCCGAACTTGCCGACGAACGCCAGCACCATGGCGAAGCCCGCCGCCCACAGCATGACCCGCGGATTGTGGTTCTTGGTCAGCATCACCGCGCCGGTCACCTCGGCGTAGGTGGTGTTGGGCGGCCCGCCGAACAGCCCGGCGGAGGAGGTGGCCAGGCCATCGCCCAGCAGGGTGCGGTGCAGACCGGGCTGCTTCAGGTAGTTCTTGCCGGTCACTCCGCCCACCGCGATCACCCCGCCGACATGCTCGATGGCTGGCGCCAGGGCCACCGGCACCATGAACAGGATGGCGCCCCAGTGGAATTCCGGCGCGACGAAGGCCGGGATCGCCAGCCAGGGCGCGGCGGCTATCCCCTCGGTATGGACGATGCCGAAGACGAAGGCCAGTGCGTAGCCGACGAAGACGCCCGCCAGAATGGGCACCAGGCGGAACATGCCCTTGCCGTAGATGGCCACCAGCAGGGTGGTGACCAGCGCCGGCATGGAGATCAGCATCGCCGTGGCATAGGGCACCAGCTGGGCGCTGCCGTCACCGGCCTTGCCCATGGCCATGTTGGCCGCCACCGGCGACAGACCCAGGCCGATGGAGATGATCACCGGGGCGATCACCACCGGCGGCAGCAGGCGGTCGATGAAGCCCACGCCGCGCACCTTCACCGCCAGGCCGAGGAAGGTGTAGACGAAGCCGGCCGCCACTACCCCGCCCAGTACCGCCGGCAAGCCGAATTCCGCCTTGGCGGCGATGATCGGGGCGATGAAGGCGAAGCTCGATGCCAGGAACACCGGTACCTGGCGGCCGGTGACCAGATGGAACAGCAGGGTGCCGAAGCCTGCGGTGAAGAGGGCCACATTGGGGTCCATGCCGGTGATCAGCGGCATCAGCACCAGGGCGCCAAAGGCCACGAAGAGCATCTGGGCGCCCACCACGATCTCCCGCCAGAGCGGTTCCCGCGCGGTCACGCTCAGGCGTCCTTCTGCTTGGTGCCGAAGATCTTGTCACCGGCATCGCCCAGCCCCGGCAGGATGTAGCCGTGCTCGTTGAGGCGCTCGTCGATGGAGGCGGTGTAGAGGCGCACGTCCGGATGGGCTTCCTCGACCGCGGCGATGCCTTCGGGCGCCGCCACCAGCACCAGGGCGCGAATTTCCTTGGCCCCGGCCTTCTTCAGCAGGTCGATGGTGGCGATCATGGAGCCGCCGGTGGCCAGCATGGGATCGATGATCATGGCCATCCGCTGGTCCAGTTCACCCACCAGCTTTTCCAGGTAGGTGTGGGCCTGCAGGGTGGATTCGTTGCGGGCGAGGCCGACCACGCTGACCCGGGCGCTGGGGATCAGGCTGAGCACGCCGTCGAGCATGCCGATGCCGGCGCGCAGGATGGGCACCACGGTGACCTTCTTGCCGGAGATCTTTTCCACCTTGACGGTGCCGCACCAGCCCTCGATGTCCACCTCTTCCACCGGCAGGTCCTTGGTCGCCTCGTAGGTGAGCAGGGCGCCGACTTCCTGGGCCAGTTCGCGAAAGTTCTTGGTGCTGATGTCGGCGCGCCGCATCAGGCCGAGCTTGTGACGGATGAGCGGATGGCGGATTTCGTGAACGGGCATGGGATTCTCCAGAGACGGTAGGGCAGCGGATCGAGGACGGTTTCGGTACGACCGGCGGCCCGAAGGCCTGCCGCAGGAAGGGCAGGCGCACAAAAAAACCGCGGTACATTAAAGCATCCGACTCGAGGTGGGCAGTACCCTGCGACAATAGTAGCCGCCTGGCGGCGCTTGAGATCGGTCCGCGGTGTCTGTACCTTTGCCGCCTTTTATCCGCGCCAACCATCAGGCCGGCGCCCCGTCCCCCCCGGAGAAGCCCCATGTCCGCCGATCTCGCCCACATCCGCCAGGTCATGCAGGAAGCCGATTGCCTGTATGACGAAGCCCAGGTCGAAGCGGCCATCGACCGGCTCGCCGCATCCATCACCGCCGATCTCGCCGAGCGCAATCCGGTGGTCTTCTGCGTGATGAACGGCGGCTTGATCCTGACCGGCAAGCTGGCCACCCGGCTGAATTTCCCGCTGGAGATGTCCTATCTGCACGCTACCCGCTATCGCAACGAGACCACCGGCGGCGAGCTGTTCTGGAAGGCCAAGCCCGAGGTGTCCTTCATCGATCGCGACGTGCTGATCGTCGACGACATCTTCGACGAGGGCCACACCCTCAAGGCCATCATCGACTTCTGCCGCCACGCCGGCGCTCGCGAGGTCCATACCGCCGTGTTGATCGACAAGACCCACGACCGCAAGGTCAAGGGCCTGGAGGCCACCTACGTCGGCCTGCCCTGCATCGATCGCTACATCTTCGGCTACGGCATGGACTACAAGGGCTACTGGCGCAACGCACCCGGCATCTATGCCGTAAAGGGGCTGTGACCGCGCGGCTGTTCGATCAGGCGCTGTTCGCCGACCTGCTCCGGCAGGCGGCGGCCAGCCCGCGACGGCGCGCCCATCACAACCTGCACAGCATGGATGAGCCCTGCCATCGCCTGGTGGTGGGGATGTGCGAAGACAGCTACATACCGCCCCACCGCCATCTGGATCCGCGTAAGGCCGAGAGTCTGCTGGTGCTGCAGGGCCGGCTGGGGCTGCTGACCTTCAGCGACGAGGGGCAGGTGCTGGTGCGCCGCGAATTGTCCCAGCGCGCCGGTTGCCCGGGCGTCGATCTCGCCCCCGGGCACTACCATGCGCTGGTGGCCCTGGACGGCGACTGCCTGTTCTTCGAATGCAAGGCCGGGCCCTTCGTGCCGCTGGGCGAGGGTGAACGACCGGCCTGGGCCCCGCTGGAGGGTGCACCCGACGCCAAGCGCTATCGCAGCTGGATGCGCGCTCAATTCGATTGAACTTTCGACCAGGGTCGCGGTATCACCACGGTTTGTCACTGGCGGGCAGGCGAGGGGCAGGGTTAGAATCGGTCCTCCTTTTCTCCAAAGAATCCCCCAGCACAGGTAGCCAAAGGATGCGCAAGGATAAAAAGCAGGTCATCGGTGAAGCGATCAGCGACGAGCAGATCAGGCTGTTCCTCGATGTCGAACCGGCGGACGATACCCCCGCGTCTCTGCACAAGCTGGTCAAGGCCTATCGCGGCCTGCGTCCGGACGATTTCGAGCGCTTCGTCGGCTTCTTCGTCGAGGCCGGCTACGACCTGGATGCCCGCAACGACCAGGGCGAGGACTTCATCGAACTGATCCGCAGCCATCGTCAGGCCGAGCCCTATATCGACGCCCTGCGCGCCGCCCACGCCTGATTCGGTTGATAAGTGCCTGCGCTCGGTCATGCTGCGTTAAAAACCGGCTCGGAATGCTCATTTACCCTGTGTAAACTCCGCTTCCTCGCCGATTTTTGCCTTGCCTGACCTTCGCTCGGCCACTTCTCAAGCAAGCCTAAAAAAGAAACCCCGCCATGGCGGGGTTTCTTTTTGCCTGGTGAACGGGCCGCCTGAGCGGCCCGTCGGCCATCAGGCGTCGCGGTTGCGGGTCAGCAGCGCGGGCTTCTCGCTGCGCGGCCGGCTTGGCATCTCTTCCAGCTGCTCCAGGGTCGGCAGGCGATCGGCACGCGACGGCTTGTGCACGATCTTCGGCTGCGGCTTGTTCGACGCCCGCTCTTCCGTGGCATAGGCGCGTGGCTCGCTGGGCGCGGCTTCATAGGGCCGGGCGGCACGGGGCTGGCCGTTCTGACCACGACGCTTGCCGGGCTGCTGCTGTTGCTGGCTGCGCGGACCGCGGGCAGCGCCCTGGCCTTGACCCTGACGGGGCTGGCCCTGGCCGCCGGTCGTGGCGGCGCGCGGCGCGTTGCCGCCGTTGCCACTGCGCGGACCCTTGCGGCCCTTGCCCTGGTAGGGACTCACGTAGTCGACGCTGTTGCCGAAGTTGTCGTAGGCGTCATCCAGAAATTCTTCCGGATCACGATTGCGCGGCTGCTGCACAACGGCCTGGCTGGGTTGCGCATTGGCCTGACCGGCGTCATCGCGATCGCGGCGGTCGCGACGATTGCGGGAACGACCCTTGCGCTCGCCCTCGGGCTGGGCGCCGGACTGCTCGCTACCGGCGGCCTTGCCTTGGTTCTGGCCCTGATTCTGGCCTTTGCCTTCGCTGCGCGCCGGCTTGTCGGCCTTCTTCTGGCGATTCTGCTGCGGCTTGCCACGGGGTTCGCGCGGGGCGCGCACTTCCGGCTGCTCGGGCGGCACGGACTGCGGATCGAAGCCCTGCATGTCGCCATCCGGAATGCTCTGCTTGGTCAGGCGCTCGATGGCCTTGAGCAGCTTTTCTTCGTCCGGCGCCACCAGCGAGATGGCTTCGCCACTGCGACCGGCCCGGCCGGTACGGCCGATGCGGTGCACATAGTCTTCCTCGACATTGGGCAGCTCGAAGTTGACCACGTGGGGCAACTGGTCGATGTCCAGGCCGCGGGCGGCGATGTCGGTGGCGACGAGGACGCGAACCTCGTTGCTCTTGAAGTCGGCCAGGGCCTTGGTGCGGGCATTCTGGCTCTTGTTGCCATGGATCGGCGCGGCCGGCAGGCCATGCTTGTTCAGGTACTCGGCGAGACGGTTGGCGCCGTGCTTGGTGCGGGTGAACACCAGCACCTGTTCCCAGGCACCCAGGGTGATCAGGTGGGCGAGCAGGGCGCGCTTCTGGTTGGCCGGAATGCGGAACAGCCGCTGTTCGATGCGCTCGACGGTGGTGTTCGGCGGGGTAACCTCGATCCGCTCGGGATCCTGCAGCAACTTGCCGGCGAGGTCGGTGATGTCCTTGGAGAAGGTGGCCGAGAACAGCAGATTCTGGCGCTGCGCCGGCAGGCGGGCCAGGACCTTCTTCACGTCATGGATGAAGCCCATGTCGAGCATGCGGTCGGCTTCGTCCAGCACCAACACCTCGACGGCGGACAGATCGACGCTCTGCTGACCGGCGAGGTCCAGCAGCCGACCCGGGCAGGCGACGAGGACATCGACACCCTTGGCCAGGGCGGTGACCTGCGGCTTCAGGCCGACGCCACCGAAGACGCAGGCGCTGCGCATGGGCAGGTCGCGGGCATAGACCTTGAAGCTGTCGTGCACCTGAGCCGCCAGTTCGCGGGTCGGCGTCAGTACCAGCACGCGGGGCTGCTTGGCCACATAGTGGTGACCATCGGGATGACCGTTGGGGAACAGGCGCTCGAGCACCGGCAGCGCGAAGCCGCCGGTCTTGCCGGTGCCGGTCTGGGCAGCCACCATCAGATCGCGACCCTGCAGGACGGCCGGAATGGCGCGTTGCTGAACAGGCGTGGGATTCGTGTAGCCAGCGTCTTCCACGGCGCGGGCAAGGGCCTCGGAGAGACCGAGGGAAATGAAGGACATGCGGGGTTCCTGTCTCTGTCGGCGTCCCGCCGACGTGGGGGCGCGGTTGCGCTGCCGGTTGACGTCCGAAAGGTTTCGGACGTCTCGCCCACCCTCATCATCCTGCGCTGGATGAAGAGTCGGGCGATGACCGGTAGCGGTAATCACGATTGGGCGAAGTCGCCGCCAGTTCGCCTGGCCGACTTCAAAAACCGAGGTTTCGCCAGATGGCGATACACGGCTCCGCTTGGTTCAGGGTGTAGAAGTGCACACCAGGTGCCCCGCCTTCGAGCAGTCGCTCGCAGAGGGCGGTCATGACTTCTTCGCCAAAGGCCTGGATGCTCTGGGTATCGTCACCGTAGGCTTCCAGTTGCTTCCGCAGCCAGCGTGGCAGTTCAGCACCACAGGCATCGGAGAAGCGTGCCAACTTGCTGTAGTTGGTGATCGGCATGATGCCAGGGATCACCGGGGCTTCGACTCCCAGTTTGCGGACACGTTCCACAAAATGGAAGTAGCAATCGGCGTTGAAGAAGTACTGGGTGACCGCGCGGTCAGCACCGGCCTCCATCTTGTACACGAAATTGCGCACGTCGTCCGTAAAGCTGCGCGCCTGCGGATGGGTTTCCGGATAGGCGGCGACTTCGATATGGAAGTGATCGCCGGTCTCCTCGCGGATGAAGGCGACCAGATCGCTGGCATAGCGCAATTCGCCACCGCCGGACAGGCCCATGCCGGACGGCAGGTCGCCGCGCAGGGCGACGATGCGGTTGATGCCGGCTTCCTGGTACTGCTGCAGCAACTCGCGCAGCTTGGCCTTGCTGTCGCCGACGCAGGAAAGGTGCGGCGCGGTCGGTACCCCGACCTCGTCGTTGAGCTGGCGCACGGTGCGATAGGTGCCGTCGCGGGTGGAACCGCCGGCGCCGTAGGTGCAGGAAAAGAACTCCGGCCCGTGGCCCGCCAGCTGCCGCGCCGTGGCGATCAGCTTCTCGTGGCCCGCTTCGGTCTTGCAGGGAAAGAATTCGAAACTCAGACTGGGTTTCACGGCGTCTCTCTCGTGAGCAGCCTCCCGCTCCGGGGAGCGGGAGGCTTGGCCATCAGTAACGGTAGCTGTCGGGCTTGAAGGGGCCTTCCTGGGTCACGCCGATGTACTTGGCCTGAGCCTCGGTCAGGCGGGTCACCACGCCACCGAAGCCCTTGACCATTTCCAGCGCCACCTCTTCGTCGAGCTTCTTGGGCAGGACCATGACGGTGACGTTGGCGGTCTTCTCGGCGACCGGCAGGTCGGCGAACTTCTCCTGGTACAGGTGGATCTGCGCCAGCACCTGGTTGGCGAAGGAACCGTCCATGATGCGGCTGGGATGGCCGGTGGCATTGCCCAGGTTCACCAGACGGCCTTCGGCCAGCAGGATCAGGTAGTCGTCGTTGGTCGGATCGACGGTCAGGCCGGTGCGGTGGATCTTGTGCACCTGCGGCTTCACCTCTTCCCAGCCCCAGTGCTGGCGCATGAAGGCGGTGTCGATCTCGTTGTCGAAGTGACCGATGTTGCACACCAGGGCACGCTTCTTCAGTGCCTTGAGCATGTTGGCGTCACAGACGTTGACGTTGCCGGTGGTGGTGACGATCAGGTCGATCCTGCCCAGCAGGGCGCGATCCACGGAGGCTTCGGTGCCGTCGTTCAGGCCGTCGACATAGGGCGAGACCAGCTCGTAGCCGTCCATGCAGGCCTGCATGGCGCAGATCGGGTCGACTTCCGAGACCTTGACGATCATGCCTTCTTGGCGCAGCGAGGCAGCCGAACCCTTGCCCACGTCGCCGTAGCCGATCACCAGCGCCTGCTTGCCGGACAGCAGGTGGTCGGTGGCACGCTTGATGGCGTCGTTGAGGCTGTGGCGGCAGCCGTACTTGTTGTCGTTCTTGCTCTTGGTGACCGAGTCGTTGACGTTGATCGCCGGGACCTTGAGGGAGCCGTCCTTGAGCATGTCCAGCAGGCGGTGCACGCCGGTGGTGGTCTCTTCGGTGATGCCGTGCACGCGTTCCAGCACCTGGGGGTACTTGTCGTGCAGGATCTGAGTCAGGTCACCGCCGTCGTCCAGCACCATGTTGGCGTCCCAGGGCTGGCCATCCTTGAGGATGGTCTGCTCGATGCACCACTCGTATTCGGCTTCGGTCTCGCCCTTCCAGGCGAACACCGGGATGCCGGCGGCGGCGATGGCGGCGGCGGCCTGGTCCTGGGTGGAGAAGATGTTGCAGCTGGACCAGCGCACTTCGGCGCCCAGGGCCACCAGGGTCTCGATGAGCACGGCGGTCTGGATGGTCATGTGGATGCAGCCGAGGATCTTGGCGCCGGCCAGGGGTTGTTCACCGGCGTACCTGCGCCGCAGACCCATCAGGGCGGGCATTTCCGATTCGGCGATGATGACTTCGCGACGACCCCAGTCGGCCAGGGAGATGTCGGCGACCTTGAAATCGTTGAAAGCGGCAGGCGTGAGGACAGCGCTCATTGAAGAGTCTCCATTCGTTAGGTGCGAATGGGCGCCGTTGATGCGTTCTGATAACGCTCCGCTCGAGCCTGACAACGTCTGGCGTCATGCCCGCCGAGGGTCCGCGCCAGCGGCGGGTTGGCTAGGATGGGATAACGCAGCGTGCTGCAGCGCCCCTCGAACGGAAGGCGGAGCGGCCTGGTGGCCGCGATGCGCGGGCAGTATAACGAGGATCGCGATAAACCCAAAGGGTGGCGCTCTGCCTCAGGTCCGGCGGAATCTACCGTGCGCACCCCGATCTGATGCTCAACCCCCCCGGAAATTCAAGGAGCCCTGATGAACTTCCATACCCGCAAGTGGGTGAAACCCGAAGACCTCAACGCCAATGGCACCCTGTTCGGCGGCAGCCTGCTCAAGTGGATCGACGAGGAGGCGGCGATCTACGCCATCGTGCAGCTGGAAAATCCCAAGGTGGTGACCAAGTACATCTCGGAGATCAATTTCATCAGCGCCTCGCGTCAGGGCGACATCATCGAACTGGGCATCACCGCCACCGAGTTCGGTCGTACCTCCATCACCCTGAGATGCGAGGTGCGCAACAAGATCACCCGCAAGAGCATCCTCACCATCGACAAGATCGTCTTCGTCAACCTGGACGAGGAAGGCAATCCGGTGCCCCACGGCAAGACCCGGATCACCTACGTCGAGGACAGGTTCAAGGACTCGCCCTGAGCCCCCCACGGGTCACGTCCAGTCGGCGCCGCTCGGCCCAGTAGAGCAGCAGCTCGCGCAGCTGGGAGAGTTCGATCGGCTTGCCCATGTGGCCGTCCATGCCGGCCTCCTGGGCGCGATCCTTGTGCTCGGCGAGGATATGGGCGGTCAAGGCCACCACCGGGGTGCGCGAGCGGTGATTCTGCTGTTCCCAGGCGCGTAGCCGGCGGGTGGCGCCGAAGCCGTCCAGCAAGGGCATCTCGCAGTCCATCAGGATGAGGTCATAGGTGTTCTGCTGGAGCTTTTCGAAGGCCTCCAGGCCGTTGCTCACGGTGTCAGGTTCGACCCCGAGTTTCTTGAGCATGCCGCGGATCACCTTGACCGAGATACTGTTGTCTTCGGCCACCAGCACGCGGAAGTCGCTGGGAATGCCGCTGGGCTGTTCCTGGGGCTCGGGTTCGCTGACCCGCTGGCCGCGGCGCGACAGCTCGTCGGCCAGGGTGGCCCTGAGGGTATAGCCGGCCACCGGCTTGGCCAGCACCCGCTTGATGCCGGCGTTGCGGGCGATGACCTTGCTCGGCGCATTGCTCAGGCCGGTGAGCATGATCAGCAGCAGGTCGTGGTTGAGATTCTCGTCTTCGTTGATGCGCGCGGCGAGCTGCATGCCGGTCATGCCCGGCATCTGCTGGTCGAGCAGCACCACGTCGAAGTATTCCCGCAGGTGCGACTGGGTGCGCAGCAGGGCCAGGGCCTCGCGCCCGGAGGCTGCGGTGACCGCCTGCATGCCCCAGGCGCTGCACTGCTGCTGCAGGACCTTGCGGCACAGTTCGTTGTCATCGACCACCAGCACCCGCACGTCCTGCAGCGGATAGTCGCTGTCGCCGCGCGACAGCACCAGGGCCTGGGCCGGGATGGGCAGGCTGATCCAGAAGCTCGACCCCCCCTCGGCGTTGTTCTGGATGCCGAAGTCGCCCTGCATCAACAGCACCAGCTGGCGAGCGATGATCAGGCCGAAATCCAGGCTGTCGGTATCGCCGGTGAGGAAGTCGCGGCTGTTGAGGTGGGTGGACAGCAGCTGGCGACTCAGCGCCGCGTCCAGCGGGGTGCCGCTGTCCTGCACCGAGATGCGCAGGCGCGGCGCCTGGCCGGTGGCCTCTTCCAGGGAGATCACCAGCAGGATCTCGCCTTCTTCGGTGCGCTGGAAGGCGTTTTCTAGCAGGTTGAGCAGGATCTGGCGCAGGCGGGTGGGATCGCCGATGAAGCGCCGGGGTACCTGGGGCTGGATGAAGCTGAGCAGTTCGACGCGGTGTTCCTCGGCGCGGGGCCGGAAGATGTCCAGGCAGTCGTCGAGCAGGGCATTGAGGTCGAAGGTGACCTCTTCCAGTTCGATCTGGCCGCTTTCCAGGCGGGTGATGTCGATGATCTCGTTGATCAGATTGAGCAGCTCGGCGCCGGCGCTGTGAATGGTCTGCACATAGTCGCGCTGCTTGGCCGACAGAGCGGTGCCCTGCAGCAATTCGGTCATGCCCAGCACGCCGTTCATGGGGGTGCGGATCTCGTGGCTGATGCGCGAGAGGAATTCGGCCTTGCCCTTGAGCTCCGCATGGTTGGCCACGCGATCACGGGTACGGGTGAAGTGCTCTTCGCGCAGGTAGCGGCGGCGCTCCTCCAGGGCCAGGGTGAGCAGGATGCCGCTGAACATGCAGCTGGCGATCAGGCCGCGGCCCATCCACACCGGGGGGTTGGCATAGCCGGCCAGAATCGGCAGCGCGATCAGCCCGGCCAGGGCCAACAGGGCACAGCTCACCACCAGCAGGCGGGCATAGCGGGCGCCCTGGTGCCAGCGCTCCACGGCGATGCCCAGGCAGGCGAGCAGGGCCAGGCCGTTGACGGCCATCAACCAGTCGCCGACGTAGATATCGCCGGCGGCGATGCGACCCACCGCGGCCAGGCCGACCACGGCCAGCAGGACTCTGACCAGCTGACGCATCCAGGGTGGCAGGCGCCGCCAGCCAAAGAAGGCGCCGATCAGATTCAGCCCGGCGGCGCTGCAGGCCAGCACCGACAGATCGGTCAGCAAGGGCGCCTGGCCCTTGAAGCTGCCGAGCAGGAACTTGCTCAAGCCGAACAGGTTCAGCGCCACGCCCACCAGCATCACCAGCAGCAGGGTCAGGGCACTGGTGGCACGACTGCGGTGATAGAGCAGCTGGACGCCGTTATACAGCGCCAGCATCGCCAGGCAACCCAGCAGTACGCCGAACATCACCAAGCGGTGAGTGACCTCGGCTTCGGCACTGCTGCTCAGGGTCAGGGCGATCCGCAGCGGCTGGGGCGATTCGAACCTCAGGAAGAGGTCGAGCGGCTCATCG
This sequence comes from Pseudomonas sp. MS15a(2019), assembly GCF_013277805.1. Classification (NCBI taxonomy): domain Bacteria; kingdom Pseudomonadati; phylum Pseudomonadota; class Gammaproteobacteria; order Pseudomonadales; family Pseudomonadaceae; genus Pseudomonas; species Pseudomonas sp. MS15a(2019). The sequence goes on along the minus strand of NZ_VBTN01000014.1, from coordinate 193,548 downwards.
CTGTGCGGAATCGGAAAGACGAAGTCGCGACTGAGCTGCTGCGGATTGAGCAGCGGTCGCGACAGGCCATCGCGGATCTCGCTGAGCAGTTGAGCGTCGCGGTAGGCGAAGAAGTCGAGATAGCCCACATTGGGCGAAATGATGCGCAGCAGACGCTGTTGGGTATCTGGCTGGATGCGGGTGTGCAGCCAGAGCGCGCCGGTGCCGGCGGGGCGGTGGGCCTTGGCGGCGGTCAGCGGCTTGAAGGCGGACAGGCGGTCGCGGACGTCGTCGAGCGAGAATTCGCCGGTGACGTCCTCATACTGCGCCCAGCCCGCATCCGGCGTGTTCTCGGCCTGTACGGAATTGGCCACCAGCAGCAACAGCAGCCAGCTGATCACAAAGCCTATGGCGATCCAGAGCCGGTGCACGAGAGTTCCCTTCGCGAATGCGGACGTCGAGTATAGATCAGCTAGTCACGTCTGTTGACGTAACAGTGTAACAGGCTGATCCCTTGGGCGAGCTTCACTGTCGCTCGCGAGCGATGGCGCGGTAGCCGATGTCGCTGCGGTGGAAGCAGCCATTCCAGGAGATTTCCCGGGCTAGCACAGAGGCGTTCTGCTGGGCGGCGGAGACCGTTTCGCCCAGGGCCGTGGCGCACAGCACCCGACCGCCGGCCGTCACGACCTGACCGTCGCGCAGGCTGGTGCCGGCGTGGAACACCTTGCCCGGCAGGGCCGCGGCAGCTTCGAGACCGGCGATGGCATCACCCTTGGCATAGTCGCCCGGGTAGCCGCCAGCGGCCAGGACGATGCCCAGGCTCGGGCGCGGATCCCAGCAGGCTTCGATCTTGTCGAGGGCCTCGGCCAGGGCGGCTTCCACCAGCAGCACCAGGCTGGACTGCAGGCGCAGCATCACCGGTTGGGTCTCGGGATCGCCGAAACGGCAGTTGAATTCGATGACCTTGGGCGCACCGCTCTGGTCGATCATCAGACCGGCGTAGAGAAAACCGGTGTAGACATTGCCTTCGCGGGCCATGCCGGCCACGGTGGGTTCGATGATCTCGCGCATGACCCGGGCGTGGACCTCGGGGGTCACCACCGGCGCCGGGGAGTAGGCGCCCATCCCGCCGGTGTTGGGGCCGCTGTCGCCGTCGCCGACGCGCTTGTGGTCCTGGCTGGTGGCCATGGGCAGCACGTGCTTGCCGTCGACCATGACGATGAAGCTGGCTTCCTCGCCGTCGAGGAATTCCTCGATCACCACCCGTGCACCGGCATCGCCGAAGGCGTTGCCGGAAAGCATGTCACGCACGGCGTCCTCGGCTTCGGCCAGGGTCATGGCGACGATCACACCCTTGCCGGCGGCCAGGCCATCGGCCTTGATCACGATGGGCGCACCCTGCTCGCGCAGATAGGCCAGGGCCGGCTCCACCTCGGTGAAGTTGGCATAGGCGGCGGTGGGGATCTGGTGCCGGGCCAGGAAGTCCTTGGTGAAGGCCTTGGAGCCTTCCAGCTGGGCCGCGCCGGCGGTGGGGCCGAAGCAGGGCAGGCCGCGGCGGCGGAACAGATCGACCACCCCGGCCACCAGCGGCGCCTCGGGACCGACGATGGTCAGCTCAACGTTGGCGGCGGCGAAGTCGGCCAACTGGTCCAGGGCCAGGACGTCGAGGGCGACGTTCTCGCACTTGGCCTCGGTGGCGGTGCCGGCGTTACCGGGGGCGACATAGACCTTGGTGACCCGCGTGTCCTGGGCGACCTTCCAGGCCAGGGCGTGTTCGCGACCGCCGCTGCCGATGATGAGTACGTTCATGAAGCTTTCCTCTGGGCGGACTGCATGTGGCCATCCGCCGTTGACGATGGAGTCGACGCCGAAGGCCCGATGCCTTCGGCGGAGCGGGCCTTAGTGACGGAAGTGGCGCATGCCGGTGAAGACCATGGCGATGCCGGCTTCGTCGGCGGCGGCGATGACTTCGGCGTCGCGCATGGAGCCGCCCGGCTGGATCACCGCGGTGATGCCATTGGCCGCGGCGTTGTCGATGCCGTCACGGAAGGGGAAGAAGGCGTCCGAGGCCATGACCGCCCCGGCCACGGCCAGACCGGCGTGTTCGGCCTTGATGGCGGCGATGCGTGCCGAGTTGACGCGGCTCATCTGGCCGGCACCGATACCCACGGTCTGCTGACCCTTGGCGTAGACGATGGCATTGGATTTGACGAATTTGGCCACCTTCCAGGCGAAGATCAGGTCTTGCAGCTCCTGCTCGCTGGGCGCGCGCTGGGTCACCACCTTGAGGTCGTCGGCGGTGATCATGGCGATGTCGCGGCTCTGCACCAGCAGACCGCCGTTGACGCGCTTGAGGTCCAGGCCGGGCTTGCGCTCGGCGGGCCATTCGCCGCATTCCAGCAGGCGGACGTTGGCCTTGGCCGCCACCACCTCGCGGGCCTCGGCGCTGACGCGCGGGGCGATGATCACCTCGACGAATTGACGTTCGACGATGGCGCGGGCGGTCTCGGCGTCCAGTTCGCGGTTGAAGGCGATGATGCCGCCAAAGGCCGACTCGCTGTCGGTGGCATAGGCCAGTTCATAGGCCTGGCGGATGTCGCTGGCCACGGCCACGCCGCAGGGGTTGGCGTGCTTGACGATGACGCAGGCCGGCGCGTCGTAGCTCTTCACGGTTTCCAGGGCGGCGTCGGTGTCGGCGACGTTGTTGAAGGACAGTTCCTTGCCCTGCAGCTGGGTGGCGGTGGCCACGCAGGCTTCGCTGGCGTGCTCGACATAGAAGGCGGCCTGCTGGTGCGGGTTCTCGCCGTATCTCATGTCCTGCGCCTTGATGAACTGGGCGCTGAAGGTGCGCGGGAAGGCGGCGCGGCCTGCGGTGGACAGGGTCTCGGCCTGCTGGTCGATGCTGCCCAGGTAGTTGGCGATCATGCCGTCGTAGGCGGCGGTGTGCTCGAAGGCCTTGAGCGCCAGGTCGAAGCGCTGGGCATAGGTCAGGCCGCCGGCCTTGAGGTCGTCGAGGATGGCCGCGTAGTCGCTGGCATTGACCACGATGGCGACGTCCTTGTGGTTCTTGGCCGCGCTGCGGACCATGGTCGGCCCGCCGATGTCGATGTTCTCGATGGCGTCGGCCAGGCTACAGCCGGGCTTGGCCACGGTGGCGGCGAAGGGGTAGAGATTGACCGCGACCAGGTCGATCGGACGGATGCCGTGTTCGCTCATCACCTCATGGTCGACGCCACGACGACCGAGGATGCCGCCGTGGATCTTGGGATGCAGGGTCTTGACGCGACCGTCCATCATCTCCGGGAAGCCGGTGTAGTCGGCGACTTCCACCGCCGGGATGCCTTCGTCGCGCAAGAGCTTGTAGGTGCCGCCGGTGGACAGGATTTCCACGCCGATGGCCGCGAGTTCACGGGCGAAGTCGACGACGCCCGTCTTGTCGGACACGCTGATCAGCGCACGGCGGACGGGGAGGCGAGAGGTCTGGTCGGTCATGGTCATGTCCATCAGGAGGAAGAAGACCGCCGGTCAAGCCCCCTGGGCCGCCGGCGAGGAGGCGGATCAGAGCAGGTCGTACTGCTTGAGCTTCTTGCGCAGGGTGCCGCGATTGAGCCCGAGCATCTCCGACGCCTTGGTCTGGTTGCCCTTGACGTAATTCATCACGCTTTCGAGCAGGGGTGCTTCCACTTCGCAGAGCACCATGTTGTAGACGTCGGTCACCGGCTGCCCATCGAGGTGGGCGAAGTAATTGCGCAGCGCCTTTTCCACGCTGTCGCGCAGCGTCTGGCCTTCCTGCAGGGGAGCGGTCAGGTGCTGCTTGAGGTCGCCGTTGTCACTCACGGGCGCTGTTCCAGTCAAAGTCTCGGTCATCGAATTCATGCCACCTGCTTCCCGGTCGGGGGCTGCGCGAAGAACGCGCGAATGCTGGCGTGCTGGGCTTGGGTGTCTTGCAGTCGGTTGAACTGGGCGCGCGATTCCGCGGCGCCCGGCCGGTCGGCCAGGTACCAGCCGACGTGCTTGCGGGCGATGCGCACGCCCATTTCCGGGCCGTAGAAGGCGTGCAGGGCGTCGAGGTGCTCCAGCAGGATGGCCTCCACCTCCGCAGCGCTGGGCGCCGCCAGGTGTTCGCCGGTCGCCAGGTAGTGGGCGATCTCGCGGAAGATCCAGGGCCGACCCTGGGCGGCGCGGCCGATCAACAGGCCGTCGCAGCCGGTGTGTTCGAGCACCTTGCGGGCCTTTTCCGGGCTGTCGATGTCGCCGTTGGCGAACACCGGGATGCCGACCGCCTGCTTGATGGCGGCGATGGTGTCGTACTCGGCGGCGCCGAGGAACCGGTCGTCGCGGGTACGGCCATGCACGGCCAGGGCCTGGATGCCGGCCGCCTCGGCCAGCTGCGCGATGCGCAGGCCGTTGCGATTGTCGGGACTCCAGCCGGTGCGGATCTTCAGGGTCACGGGCACGTCCACTGCCGCCACCACGGCGGCGAGGATCTCGGCCACCAGGGCCTCGTCCTTCATCAACGCGGAGCCGGCGGCCTTGTTGCAGACCTTTTTCGCCGGACAGCCCATGTTGATGTCGATGATCTGGGCACCCAGTTCGACATTGCGCTGGGCCGCTTCGGCCAGCATCGCCGGATCGCCGCCGGCGATCTGCACCGAACGCGGTTCCTGCTCGCTGGCGTGGATCAGGCGCAGCCGCGACTTGCGGCTGTCATAGAGCCGCACGTCACTGGTCACCATTTCCGACACGGCCATGCCGGCGCCGAGTGCCAGGCACAGGCGCCGGAAGGGCAGGTCGGTGACCCCGGCCATGGGCGCGAGAATCAGCGGATTGGGCAAGGTATAAGGGCCGATGCGTACCATCGACATATCTTTTTCCCTGGCGAATAGGCGACTGTTCCGCCTGCGCCGGAAACCGGCCGCGGACAGGGGCTGCTGTGCTTGAAAAGGGTTGGGAATGATACCCGCTCGCCGCCTCGGGATAAAGCGCGAGTTGGCTAGTTTATGAGCAATTCACCCTGGGGCTACTCCGGCGAGAAGAAGCTCAGACTGTAGTTCACCGCCCGCGGGCCGGGGTCGAGAATGTCCAGCGCGATGTGGATCGGCGTCTGCGGCGGCATCTCGTCCTGGCCTTTCAGTTCGCCATTCAGGTATTCGCCCGGCTTGAAACGGCGGCTGGCGAGCAGCTGGCCGTTGAGGTCGGCGAAGCGCAATTCCAGCATCGGAAAGGGCTGCGAGAAGGGCGCCCGGTTGTAGAGGATGGCATCGACGCGCAGGGCGCCGGAGAATTGCGGATGGCTGCGCACTACCAGGTTGCTGCTGCGGATCTGCTGGACATCGACCTTGGACGGCACCTTGCAGCCCAGGCTGGCACAGGCCTGGACGAACAGCGGGCGATAGCTGTCCTGCCGTGCGAGTTCGTCGAAGTGGTAATAGACGTACTGGCCGGCCAGGCCGAGCAGTGCCAGCAGGCAGAGCAGTAGCCACAGCAGGCGGCGCCCCCAGTGTGGGCGCTGCTGGTGACTGTCCAGTTGCAGCGGTTCGTCGTGCAGGTCCAGCAGCGGATCGTCCTGCCATTCCGGCTCGCTGCGCAGGACGCCCGCGGACTTGGCCGCCGGCGCCTCGTCGTCGCGGTCGCGGTCGGCGCTGAGAGGTTCGGCTGCGGGCTCCTGCCAGTCGTCGAGGCGGCCCAGGCCGGGTTCGGCGCGTTCGTCTTCGTCGGCCTCGACCCGGCCGAGTGCCGGCTCCTGGCGCTCGGCCGGGGCGGCGGTGAGGGGCGCGGGCGGCGTGGCCGGGGCCGGTTTCAATGGGGTGCGCAGGGCCGTGAGCGGGGCCGCCGGCGCGACGGCAGGCAAGGGGCTGATGGCCGGCTCGGGCTCGGGTTCCGATGCGAATGCAGGTTCCGGCGCAAGCGCTGGTTCCGGTTCGGCGGCGGTGAGGGGCACAGACAGCGGTTCGGGCTCGAACGCCACTTCGGGCTCGGTCGGCAGGCGCAGGGATTCCGGCTCGGGTTCGCGTGCGGCGGATAGGGCGCCAAGCGAAGGCAGCGCGAAGGCCTCCTCGTCTTCCTGGAGGCGGCGGGCAGCCAGGCCTTGGGCCGGTGCCGGTTCTTCCCGCGGCGTGGTGACGGCAGGCGGCGCGGCGATGGCGGGAGGCGCAGTCGGCGCGCGGCGCTGTTCTTCCAGGGCGCCCAGGCGAGCAACCTCGGCGTCCAATTCCAGATGGCTCAGGTCCAGTTCGTCATGGGGCCAGGCCGCTTCACTGGGCGTCGGCGCCGGCATGGGCGGCGCGGGCACGGGTTCCGGTGCCGTCAAAGGCGCGGCCTGATTGCTGGCGTTGAACACTTCCAGGCAGACGCCACAGCGTACGTCGCCATCCGCGGCGGCCAGGTGTTCCTGGGTGACGCGGAAGCGGGTATGGCAATGCGGACACTGGGCGACGAGGGATTCAGTCATGGCGAGGCGACAGCCAGGGAATTTAAGCGCGCTAGTGTACCCGAAGGCCCAGGCGAAAGAAGGGGCTCCACCGGGCCGCCGGGTAAGCGGCCTGGTGGAGCCTTGGCCGATCAGCGGCGGCGGGTCCCGCTGATGCGCACCCAGCCGTCCAGGGTGGCGGTGGGCTCCAGGTCGAAGCAGCCGGCGTAGGCGGCGCGCACGTCCTCGGCCTGCTCGGCGAGGATGCCGGAAAGCGCCAGGCGCCCGCCGATGTGGGTCAGACGGGTGATTTGCTCGGCCAGGCCGACCAGCGGACCGGCAAGGATGTTGGCCACCACCACGTCGGCCGGCTCGTCTGGCAGATCGGCGGGCAGATAAAGCGGAAAGCGTGCCGGGTCGATGCCGTTGCGATTGGCGTTCTCCCGCGAGGCTTCCAGGGCCTGGACGTCGATGTCGGTGCCCACGGCGCGCTCGGCGCCCAGCAGCAGGGCGGCGATGGCGAGGATGCCCGAGCCGCAGCCGAAATCCAGCACCTGCCGACCTGCGACCGGTTCGCCGTCCAGCCATTGCAGGCACAGCGAGGTGGTGGGATGGGTGCCGGTACCGAAGGCCAGGCCCGGATCCAGCAGCAGATTGACCGCCTCGGGTTCCGGGGCCTCGTGCCAGCTGGGCACGATCCACAGCCGCTGGCCGAAGCGCATGGGCTGGAAGTTGTCCATCCAGCTGCGCTCCCACTCCTGGTCTTCCAGGCGCTCCACCTCGTAGGTCAGGCCGTTGGCCAGCAGCTGCACGCGCTGTTCCAGGGCCGCGGCGTCGGTGTCGCCTTCGAACAGCGCCAGCAGGTGGGTCTGGGACCACAGCGGGGTGGTGCCCAGATCCGGCTCGAAGATCGGCTGGTCCTCGGCGTCCATGAAGGTCACCGAGACGGCGCCCAATTCGAGCATGAGGTCTTCGTAGGTTTCCGCCTGAGCGGGGGTGAGGGCGAGGCGGACTTGCAGCCAGGACATGGTGGGCTACCTGAATCGGGTCAAAGCGGGGAGGGTAAATGAAAACGGGCTGCCCGAAGGCAGCCCGTTTACTAGGTAAGAAGCCGACGGGGCGAGCGAGCTAGGTCAGGCAAGGCGGAAATCGCCGAGGAAGCGCAGTTTACATAGAGTAAATGAGCATTCCGAGGCGGTTTCCAACGCAGCCTAGCCGACGCGCAGCCGTCACGCTAGTTAGTGGCGCATGCCGAGCTTCTTCTCCAGGTAATGGATGTTCACCGCGCCCTGGCCGAAGGCCTGGTCGCGGGTCAGCATCCGGTGCAGATCGGCGTTGGTCTTGATGCCGTCGACGATCAGCTCGTCCAGGGCGTTGCGCATCCGGGCCATGGCCTCGTCGCGGGTCTTGCCCCAGGTGATCAGCTTGGCGATCAGCGAATCGTAGTTCGGCGGAACCTTGTAGCCGCTGTACAGGTGCGAATCGACCCGCACGCCGTTGCCGCCCGGGGCATGGAAATGCTTGACCAGGCCCGGGGAGGGCATGAAGGTCTTGGGGTCTTCGGCGTTGATCCGGCACTCGATGGCGTGACCGGTGATCTTGATGTCTTCCTGCTTGATCGACAGTTTGTTGCCAGCGGCGATGCTGAGCATCTCCTTGACGATGTCGACACCAGTGATCATCTCGGTCACCGGATGCTCTACCTGCACGCGGGTGTTCATCTCGATGAAGTAGAAGCGGCCGTCTTCGTAGAGGAATTCGAAGGTGCCGGCGCCCCGGTAGCCGATGTCGATGCAGGCCTTGACGCAGCGCGCCAGGACTTCTTCACGGGCCTTTTCGTCGATCTGGGGCGCAGGCGCCTCTTCGATGACCTTCTGGTGGCGGCGCTGCAGCGAGCAGTCGCGATCGTAGAGGTGCACGGCATTGCCCTGGCCATCGGAGAGCACCTGGACTTCCACGTGACGCGGATTGCCGAGGAACTTCTCCATGTAGACCATGGAGTTGCCAAAGGCGGCGCCGGCTTCGGTCTGGGTCAGCTTGATCGATTTGATCAGCTCGGCCTCGTCCTCCACCACGCGCATGCCACGACCACCACCGCCACCGGCGGCCTTGATGATCACCGGATAGCCGACTTCGCGGCCGATGCGCAGGCACTCGGCCTCGTCATCCGGCAGGGCGCCATCGGAGCCCGGTACGGTGGGTACGCCGGCCTGCTTCATGGCGTTCTTGGCGGAGACCTTGTCGCCCATCAGGCGAATCACGCTGGCGGTGGGGCCGACGAAGGCGAAACCGGACTGCTCCACCTGCTCGGCGAAGTCGGCGTTCTCGGCGAGAAAGCCGTAGCCGGGATGGATGGCGGTGGCACCGGTGACTTCCGCGGCGCTGATGATGGCCGGGATGTTCAGGTAGGACAGGGGCGAGGGGGCCGGGCCGATGCACACCGATTCGTCGGCGAGGGACAGATGCATCAGTTCGCGGTCGGCGGTGGAATGAACCGCCACCGTCTTGATGCCCAGCTCCTTGCAGGCACGCACCACGCGCAGGGCGATTTCCCCGCGGTTGGCGATCAGGACTTTTTCCAGCATCGTGGGCTCCACGGGCTTAGACAATGGTGAACAGCGGCTGGTCGAATTCGACGGGCTGACCGTTCTCGACCAGCACCTGGCCGATGGTACCGCTGGCTTCGGCTTCGATGTGGTTCATCATCTTCATGGCTTCGACGATGCACAGGATGTCGCCTTTCTTCACCTGCTGGCCGACTTCGACGAAGGCCGGGGTGGTGGGCGAGGACGCGCGGTAGAAGGTGCCCACCATGGGCGAGCGAGCCACGTTACCGGTCAGTTGCGGAGCGGCGGCTTCGGCAGGAGCGGCGGCGGCCGGCGCAGCGGCCGGAGCCGGAGCGGCGACCGGCGCGGGGGCAGCGGCGTAGACGGTCTGCATGCCTTGGTTGCGGCCGGTGTTGCGGCTGATGCGGACGGACTCTTCGCCTTCGCGGATTTCCAGCTCGTCGATACCGGACTCTTCCAGCAACTCGATCAGTTTCTTGACTTTACGGATGTCCATTGGCGTTGGCTCTCCCCTCGGGTTCAGGTGATGTTCTGGATATTGAGTCGCGCTCAGCCGCGGGCGGCGAGCTGTTCGCAGGCGGCTTCCAGGGCCAGGCGATAGCCACTGGCACCGAGCCCGCAGATGACACCGACCGCCACGTCGGAAAAATAGGAGTGGTGGCGGAAGGCTTCGCGCTTGTGCACGTTCGACAGGTGCACTTCGATGAATGGGATGCTCACCGCGAGCAAGGCGTCACGTAGCGCGACGCTGGTATGGGTGAAGGCGGCCGGATTGATCAGGATGAAATCCACTCCTTCGTCGCGCGCGGCGTGGATGCGTTCGATCAGCAGGTGCTCGGCATTGCTTTGCAGATATTGCAGGCGATGCCCCGCCGCGGTGGCGCGGGCTTCGAGATCGGCATTGATCTGGGCCAGGGTGGTGGCACCGTAGACGCCCGGCTCGCGGGTGCCCAGCAGATTCAGGTTGGGCCCGTGCAGTACCAGCAGATGCGCCATAGCCACTTGCCTCGCGATTTCGCAACCAGATTGGCCGCGGACTATGCCGCAACCAGAGGTGACTGTCCAGTCGCTAGACGTTTGCCGGAAATAGCCGCACGTTGGGCGAAATTCTTTTAATCGCTGGCGATAAGCCTTTTTGCTTCGCCCAGTCGGGCGAGAAAGCCCGCGGCGTCGATTTCGCCGACGATGCGTCCCTTTGCCTGTTCCTGGCCGTTGGCCGCATAGAACAGGATCGCCGGCGGGCCGAACAGGTCGTGCTGCTGCAGCCACTGCCGCTGTTCCCGGGTGCTTTGCGTCATATCGAAGCGGATCAGCTCGAAGTCCCTGAGTTGTGCCTGGACTTCGGGGTTGCCGAATACCTCGCGCTCGATGATCTTGCAGCTGATGCACCAGTCGGCGTAGACGTCCACCAGCACCGGTCGACTGCCGCCGAGACTGCTGGTTAGAGCAGCCGGATCGCTGAGGCTGCGCATGCCGTCGGAGTGCGCAGCCACGCCAGGCGCCGTCGAGTCACCCAGGGGCCGCAGCGGATCGCTGGCGCCGTGCAGGGCACCGATACCCGCCGCCACGCCATAGACCACCAGGGCCAGTCCGGCCAGTTGCAGCAGACGCTGGCGGGGCGGCTTGGGCACCCATTCCAGGGCCCCGAGAAACAACCCGACGCCGGCGGCCAGCAGGCCCCAGGCGGCCAAGGCCAGAGGTCCTGGCAACAGCCGTTCGAGCAGCCACAGGGCCACCGCCAGCAGCAGCACGCCAAAGGCGTTGCGCATGCCCACCAGCCAGGCGCCGCTGCGTGGCAGCAGGGCGCCGCCACCGGCGGCGATGAGGACCAGCGGGGTACCCATGCCCAGGCCCAGGGCGAACAGGGCGAGTCCGCCGCCAAGCCAGTCGGCGGTGCTGCTGATGTAGAGCAGCAGGCCCGCCAGGGGCGCCGAGACGCAGGGCGAGACGATCAGGCTGGAGAGCACGCCCAGGGTGGCCGCGCCGCCGAGGGAGCCGCCGCGGGTGCCGCTGGCCAGCTGTTCCAGGCGCTCGCGCAGGGCCGCCGGCAGGCGCAGTTCGAAAAGGCCGAACATGGCCAGGGCGAACAGCAGGAACAGCGCGGCGAAGGGAATCAGCACCCAGGCCGACTGCAGTTGCGCCTGCAGATTGAGACTGGCGCCAAAGACGCCCATGAGCGCGCCCAAGGCCGCGAAGCTCAGAGCCATGGGCACCACGTAGGCCAACGCCAGCAGCAGGCCACGACCCGGACGCGCCTTGCCGGCCAGCACCACCGCCGAGACGATGGGCAGCATCGGCAGGACGCAGGGGGTGAAGGTCAGCCCCAGCCCGGCGAGGAAGGCCAGCAGGAGTCTGTTCCAGCCGACCTGATCGGGGGCAGGGGCGCTGGCCGCCGGGCTCGCCGTGGGCAAGGCCGCGGAGCTGGCGATATCCAGGATGCGGGTTTCCGGTGGATAGCAGAGACCTCGGTCGGCGCAACCCTGGTAGGTGACCGTGATCCGACCGCCGCGGCCGGGCGCGAGGGGCAGGGGGATGTCGACGCCGGCGTGATAGACCTGGACATCGCCGAACCATTCATCGTGCTTGGGCTCGCCGGGCGGCAGGACCACCGGTGCGCTCAGCAGGCCGGGATCGGCGTCGAAGGCGAAGCGCTGCCGATAGAGGTAGTAGCCCTCGGCTATGGTGAAGCGCACCAGGGGGCGGCCCTCGGCATCACGGCGCTGCTCCAGGCGAAAGGCCTGATCCACCGGCAGGAATTGCTGGCCCCCGCGCTGACCGTCCAGGCCCAGCGTGGCGGTCGAGCGCGGTGCATCGAACAGGCCGGCGGCGGCGGGCAGGGTCAGCAGCAGGGTGAGCAGGAACAGCAGGACACGCATGGGCTTCTCGATGATCGGCAGCGGCCGATCATAGCAGAGGCACCCGGCTCGCCAGATCAGTCCTGGCCGTACTGACGCACGCAATTGCGTCCCGCATGCTTGGCGGCATAGAGGGCTTCGTCCGCCTGCTTGGCCAGCGCGGGCATCTCCTGGCCGGGCTGCAGCTGCGCCACGCCGGCGCTGAAGGTGCAGCTGAGTTCCTTGGGCGGTGCCGGATAGTGGATCTCGGCGAAGCGCTGGCGGATCTCGTCGATCAGGCGGGTGGCGGTGGCCAGGTCGGTGTCGGGCAGTACGACGGCAAATTCCTCGCCGCCATAACGGCCGATATGGTCGGACTTGCGCAGGCGCTGCTTGAGAAACAGCGCCAGGCTCTTGATCACCCGATCGCCCATGGGGTGGCCGTAGTGGTCGTTGACCTGTTTGAAATGGTCGATGTCCAGCATGGCGAAGGTGATCGGTCGCTGGCTGCGCCGCGCGCGGAAGCAGGCGTCTTCCAGCAATTGCAGGGTATGGGTGTGGTTGTACAGCCCGGTGAGGCTGTCCTGGACGATGCGTGCCTGCAGGCTGCGCGCCCGGGCGGCGCGGGTGCGCACCGTGGCGATCAGGTGGCGCGGCTTGATCGGCTTGGTGAGGAAGTCGTCACCGCCTTCGCTCATGGCATCCAGCTGCTTGTCGAGATCGTCCTCGGCCGACAGATAGATGATGGGCACGCTGACATAGCGCTCGTGCTGGCGGATGACCTTGGCCAGCTCGGTGCCAATGCACTCGGGCATGTACATGTCGAGGATGATCAGATCGGGGGCGAATTCCGCCAGGTGCGCCATCACCGCCCCGGGTTGCATCAGGGTGCGGGTGACGATGCCGGCGCTGTTGAGCGCCATTTCCGTGGCCATGGCCTGGGCGCGGGAATCGTCCACCACCAGGGCGCGGATTGGATCGTAGTAGACGGTGCGGGTGAGGGTCTCGATCTTTTCCAGCAGCCGCGCCGAATCCAGGGTGCCGGTATAGAACTCCTGGCCACCGGCGCGCACCGCCGCCAGGCGAAAGGGCGTATCGGCCTCCTGGTGGCTGTAGAACAGCACCGGCAACTTACGTTCGAGACCGGTCTGGGCCTCCAGCGCCAGCTGGATGCCGGCGCCTGCGCCGCCGAAGTCCACGTCCATGACGATGACCGCCGGATGGCGACTGTCCATCATCGCGCGGAAGTCGTCGGCATGGTGGACGATCTGGATGGTGACGCCGAAGTACTCCATCTGCTGCGCCAGGCGCTCGGCGCGCTCGCTGTCGAGCAGGGCGATGTAGATCGGCTTGCGCAGCGGCGGCAGGCTGGTCGTTTCCAGCTGGTCGCCCTGGCGCAGCCCGGTGCGCGACAGGCTCTGCATGGCCTGGCTGAGTTCGGTGATGGCCTGGCTGTTGAGGCGGCCGCGATTGGCGGCGACCTGGGCCAGGGAAGCGCCGATGGTCTCGGCGAGCTCGGCATGGCCCTGCTGCTCGAAGCGCTTCGCGTATTGCAGCAGGCGCGCATTGGCGTCGGTCAGTTCGGCCAGGCTGCCGGCCGTCCATTCGTCTCGTTGCAGCCGCTGCCAGATCTCCAGCACCTGGCGCGACTGGTGGATGACCCGTTGCGCGAAGTGCAGCTTGAGGCGGTCCCGGCTCGGATCATCTGGTTCGCTCACGAATTGTTCCGTCATTCTTGAGGTGGTGGCCCTATGCTACCAATTGCTGGCTGGCAGGGGAGAGGCGGTACCCTGGTTAGCGGCGGCGATGCCGCTCGCATGGACACTGTCGGTCGCTTCTGGAGTAGCGTTTGTCGCCTGTTACCCTAGGCTCGGAGGCGGCTGCCCAGGTGCATTGCGCCCGAGCGGCCTGCGAGGGCTGCGCAACCGGCGCCGCGGGCAGGGGTCCAAGCGCCGACACCTTTGAAATCATTGCAAGGAATTGCCCATGCGGGAGTGGAACTTGAGATCGGGATGGCTCCGGCTGGTAGCAGCGCTCGTCGCGCTCTACCTGCTGGTCAGCCTGGCGATAGGCTGGTACTGGAGTCGTGAGCCGGATTTCTTCCCGGTGCAGCAGCATGCCCAGGAGGCGGCCACGGCCAGTGGTCGCAAGCTGGTGCTCGGCTACACCACGGTCGAGACCCTCAAGCAGGTGGCCGGCACCCTGCTGGACAAGCCGGGCGGCTATCTCTCCAACGACATCTTCCCGCCGGGCCTTTGGCTCGACGACATGCCGTCCTGGGAATATGGCGTGCTGGTGCAAACCCGTGACCTGGCGCGCGCCCTGCGCAAGGACTTCGCCCGTTCCCAGTCGCAGTCCACCGAAGACGTCGATTTGGCCCAGGCCGAGCCGCGCTTCAACTTCGACAACCACAGCTGGGCCATGCCCTCGTCGGAATCCGAGTACCGCGCCGGCATCGCCTCCCTGGACCGCTACCTGGCGCGCCTGGGTGGCCAGAACGCCCAGGGTCAGCCCGCCGCCTACTTCTATTCGCGCTCGGACAACCTGCGCAACTGGCTGGGCGACGTCGAGACCCGGCTGGGCTCGCTGTCCCAGCGACTCTCCGCCAGCGTCGGTCGCGTACGCCTCGATGCCGAGGTGCGGCCGAACCAGGACATCCCTGCCGGCCAGGTGCCGGAGGTGCATGAGCAGCGCGTCGAGACGCCCTGGCTGCAGATCGACAACGTCTTCTACGAGGCCCGCGGTCAGGCCTGGGCGCTGTCGCACATCCTGCGCGCCATCGAGGTGGACTTCGCCGACACCCTGGCCAAGAAGAACGCCACGGTCAACGTGCGCGAGATCATCCGCGAGCTGGAGGCGGCGCAGCAGCCGGTCTGGAGTCCGATGATCCTCAACGGCAGCGGCTTCGGCATCCTGGCCAACCATTCGCTGGTGATCGCCAACTACATCTCCCGCGCCAACGCCGCCATCATTGATCTGCGCCAGTTGCTGGAACAGGGCTGATGACGCCGGACGCACGCGAGGCGGCGCATCGCGCCGCCTCCGACCGGGAGCTAGTGGTCTGGGTCGATCACCAGGACTGCATCCAGGGCGAATTGCCGCGGGCAGAACTGCGTGCCCGTGGCCTGATCGGCCGCTGCACCTTCATTCTGCTGTTCAATGACGCCGGCGAACTCTGCGTACACCGGCGCACCCTGAGCAAGGCGCTCTATCCCGGCTACTGGGATGTCGCTGCCGGCGGCATGGTGGCGCCCGGCGAGAGCTATGCGCAATCGGCGGCCCGCGAGCTGGCCGAGGAGCTGGGCGTCAGCGGCGTGGCCTTGCGCGAGCATGGCACCTTCTATTTCGAAGAGCCCGGCAATCGCCTCTGGGGCGGCGTGTTCAGCGCGCGCTGGAACGGCCCGCTGCGGCTGCAGCCGGAAGAGGTACTGGAGGCACGCTTCCTGGCGCCGGCCGCCATTCTCGATGAGGCTCGCCAGCGACCCTATTGCCCGGATTCGCTGGAGGCCCTGCGCCTGGCCGTCAGTCGGTCGGATGTCGCATCCCTGCCTTAATTTCTTGCATTCGCGCCTTAGCATCCGCGGGCGATGCTGCTACATTGCGCGGCCCCGGACTAGCGCGGCCCGTGCCGGCCGGCGCTGCATCCAAGGTTTCCTCCAGGCGCCCGGCGTCTGAATCGAACTGGGAGAACCGTCCCTTGAGCAAGAAAACCTCCTCGCTGTCGGATCTCAGCCGGCTGGTGTATTCCACCGACGTTGGCCGCATTCGTCCGGAAGAACCCCAGGCACCGACCCCGGCCGGTGACGGCATCGCCCGCGTGCGGCGCGAGACCAAGGGCCGCGGCGGCAAGACGGTGACCACGGTCAGCGGCGTCCCCCTGGGCGAGGAAGAGCTCAAGGACCTGGCCAGCGCGCTCAAGCGTCGCTGCGGGACCGGTGGGGCGCTCAAGGATGGCGTCATCGAGATCCAGGGCGATCATGTCGACCTGCTGCTCGGCGAACTCGAAAAGCGCGGCTTCAAGACCAAGCGGTCGGGCGGCTAGGCCAGGCCTTCCAGCCCCCGCGTACAACTTACCGCCCCTGGCGGCGGTCCATCCAAAGCAAGATTCCCTACAGGAGATTCCCGCGAATGTCCCCACGACGCACGCGCAAAGATGACGGCAGCCAGTGGACCGTGGCGGACAGCCGCAGCGTCTATGGTATTCGCCACTGGGGTGCCGGCTACTTCGCCATCAGCGATGCCGGCAACGTCGAAGTCCGCCCCCACGGCCCGGACGGCCAGCCGATCGACCTCCATGTGCTGGTCGGCCAGCTGCGCGAAGCGGGGCTGTCGCTGCCGCTGCTGGTCCGTTTCCCCGATATTCTCCAGGGCCAGGTGCGGCACCTGACCGGCGCTTTCGATCGCAACATCGAACGCCTCGACTACCAGGGCCGCTACACCGCCCTCTATCCGATCAAGGTCAACCAGCAGGAAGCGGTGGTGGAAAACATCATCGCCACTCGCGACGTCTCCATCGGCCTGGAGGCCGGCTCCAAGCCGGAGCTGATGGCGGTGCTGGCGCTGGCGCCCAAGGGCGGTACCATCGTCTGCAATGGCTACAAGGATCGCGAATTCATCCGTCTGGCGCTGATGGGCCAGAAGCTCGGTCACAGCGTCTTCATCGTCATCGAGAAGGAATCCGAGGTCCCGCTGGTGATCGAGGAGGCGGCCGAGCTCAAGGTCACGCCCCAGGTCGGCCTGCGGGTGCGGCTGTCGTCCCTGGCGTCGAGCAAATGGGCCGATACCGGTGGCGAGAAGTCCAAGTTCGGCCTCTCCGCCGCCCAGCTGCTGTCGGTGATCGAACGCTTCCGCGCCGCCGGCCTGGAGCAGGGCGTGCGCCTGCTGCACTTCCACATGGGCTCGCAGATCGCCAACCTGGCCGACTATCGCCAGGGCTTCCGTGAAGCCATCCGCTACTACGCCGAGTTGCGCGCCCTGGGCCTGCCGCTGGATCACATCGACGTGGGCGGCGGCCTGGGCGTGGACTACGACGGTACCCACTCGCGCAACGCCAGCTCGATCAACTACGACATGGACGACTACGCCGGTACCGTGGTCGGCATGCTCAAGGAGTTCTGCGACCAGCAGGAATTGCCGCATCCCAACATCTTCTCGGAAAGCGGCCGCGCCATGACCGCCCACCACGCCATGCTGGTGATGCAGGTCACCGACGTCGAGCGCCACAACGACAGCGTGCCGGCCAGCGAGCGCTTCGAAGGCAAGGCCGAGGTGGTGCAGTGGCTGGCCGAGCTGCTCGGCGACACCGACCCGGAGATGGTCACCGAGACCTATTGGCGCGCCACCCAGTACGTCAGCGAGGCCGCCGCCCAGTATGCCGCCGGCACCCTGAGCCTGAGCGACAAGGCCCTGGCCGAGCAGTGCTACTTCGCCATCTGCCGCCGCCTGTACAACCAGCTCAAGGCGCGCCAGCGCTCCCACCGCCAGGTGCTCGACGAGCTCAACGACAAGCTGGCCGACAAGTACATCTGCAACTTCTCGGTGTTCCAGAGCCTGCCCGACACCTGGGCCATCGACCAGATCCTGCCGATCGTGCCGTTGACCCGCCTGGACGAGGAGCCGGTGCGTCGCGCCGTGCTGCAGGACCTGACCTGTGATTCCGACGGCAAGATCAAGCAGTACGTCGACGAGCAGAGCATCGAGACCAGCCTGCCGGTGCACGAGGTGCGCGAGGGCGAGGACTATCTGCTGGCGGTGTTCCTGGTGGGCGCCTACCAGGAGATCCTTGGCGACATGCACAACCTGTTCGGCGACACCGATTCGGTGAACGTCTACCAGGATGCCGACGGCAGCGTGCGCCATGGCGGCATCGAGACCCACGACACCATCGAGGACATGCTCAGGTACGTGCACCTCTCGCCCGAGGAGCTGATGACCTACTACCGCGACAAGGTCGCCAGCGCCCGTCTCACCGCGCGCGAGCGCACCCAGTTCCTCGACGCCATGCGCCTGGGCCTGACCCGTTCCTCCTACCTCGCCGGCTAAGAAGCCGCTCACGATCTGCTGCGCGTCGGCCAAGCGGCGTTGAAAATGCCTTCGAAATGCTCATTTACTATCTGTAAATTCCGCTTTCTCAGGCATTGTCGTCTTGCTTGGCTCTAGCTCGCGAGATCGTGAACGGCTTCTGACGAAGCGAACCCTGGCGGCCAGGCGGGCTCTATAGCCTTGCCGTCAGGATGGAGGAGGCAGGTATGAAGTGGCGCTTGGCGCTGTTGCTGGTGGGCAGCCTGGTATTGGCCGGCTGCGGCAAGGTCAATCAGGAAAACTATTCCCGGCTCAAGGCTGGCCAGACCAAGGCCGAGGTGGAGCAGATCCTGGGTGCACCCACGGAATGCGCAGGCGCCCTGGGCGTCACCACCTGTACCTGGGGCGACCGCGGTTCCTTCATCAGCGTGCAGTATCTCAACGACAAGGTGGCGATGTTCGCCGGGCAGGGTCTGCGATGAAAACCTCTACCAAGATTCTACTGCTGGCGGGTGCTGCCGGGCTGCTCGCGGCCTGTGCCAGTGGCCCGCGCGAGGTCCCGCCGCTCACCGCGGGCAATGTCGATCTGCAGCGCTACCAGGGGCATTGGTACGAAGTGGCGCGGCTGCCGATGTTCTTCCAGCGCAAGTGCGCCCAGTCCGAAGCCAACTATCACGTCATGGCCGATGGCTCGGTCGCCGTGTTCAACCGCTGCCGCACCCTGGACGGCAAGGTGCAGGAAGCCACGGGCACCGCTACCCTGATCAAGCCGGGCGTGACCGATCGTCTCGACGTGCGCTTCGACACCTGGTTCAGCGGCGTCCTGCCCAACGTGGCCAAGGGACCCTACTGGATCCTCTATGTCGACGACGACTACAAGACCGCCCTGGTCGGCAGTCCGGATCGCAAGTACCTCTGGTTGCTGGCGCGCAAGCCCGAGATCTCCGCGGCGCAGAGCGAGAAGCTGCTGCGCATCGCCCGTGAGAAGGGCTACAACCTCAATCGTCTGGTCTGGCGCGAGACCGACGCCCATATGCCCTAGGCCACAGGAGCTCTCCGTGAAACTCTGGACCGATGCCTTCACCGACAACGGCTTCATGCCCAAGCGCCACGAGTTCGACGTGGCCGACTTCGGCGCCCACGGCGACAACATCTCGCCTGCGCTGCAGTGGTCCGACCTGCCGGCTGATACCAAGAGTCTGGCGCTGACCGTCTACGATCCGGATGCCCCCACCGGCAGCGGATTCTGGCATTGGGTGGTGGTCAATATCCCGGTCGGCACCCAGGGCCTGGCGGAAGACGCCGGCCGCGCCGATGGCTCGGGCCTGCCGGCAGGCGCCCTGCAACTGATCAACGACTACGGCACCCGCGGCTTCGGTGGCGCGGCGCCGCCCAAGGGTGACAAGCCGCACCGCTACATCTTCCAGCTGCATGCGCTCAAGGTCGAGCAGCTGCCGGTGCCGGCCGAGGCGACCAATGCGGTCGGCCGCTTCATGATCCACCTCAACCAGCTGGCTGCGGCGACCTACACCGGTCTCTACGAGATCAAGTAGGACAAAGCACGGACGGGCTAGAACTCGTCCGTCGAGGCCGCCAGGCGGATGCCGGCGGCGCGCATCTCGGCCAGGAAGGCTTCACCCTGGGCTTCGAAGCCTGGCACCGAATGACTGCAGTCGGTCAACAGCACCAGGTCCTGGCGCCGCTCCACCGGCCAGAATTCCAGCAGGTCGCGTAGGGTGCTGGCCACGCAATGGGACAGCGCCTCGCCCGCCACTAACAGAGTGTCAGCCGCCTGTAGCCGGGCGATCAGCCCGGCGTCCACGGCGGTGCCCGGGTCCTCCGGGTCCAGCACCTCAGCGCGCAGGGCCGAATAGTGTTCGGTATGGGGATTGCCGCCCTTGGCGATGAACTCCACTAGGCGCCCCTGCTCTCGGCCCCAGGCATTGAGCGCCTGGTGGACATCCTCCTGCACCCCATGGCCCCAGCCGCCTACCAGGCAGTGTTCCGGCCAGATTACCAGGCGATAGCGACCGCCAGCCTCCAGCGCCTGCACATAGGCCAGCGCCCGGGCACGCTCGCTCGGCTCGCGGGTCTGCCAGCGACCATCGGCCACTTCGTCCGCGCTGATCTGAGTAAAGGGCGCCGGTGGCTGCCCGGCGGCGTCCTGCCAGCCGTGCGGATGGGCGATGTGCAGCGGCTGGTGGGAATCCAGGGTGACATGCACCGCGGTGAGCCGAGTCCCGAGGCGCTCGATCAGAGCGGCGACGCGCTGCAGGCCGGCTACCGCGCCGGGTACCGGCAGGGCCGCACCCGGCAGGTCGCAGAAATCGTTTTGCGGATCGATCAGCAGCAACTGCAGCTTGGCGTGGGACATGGCGATCTCCTTGGGCGACTGGCCGTCGATGGTGCGGGTGCCGCTGGACGCGAGGCAAGCCCGGGCAGCGTGGAAACCCGGTAAGGTGCAGGTCTATGATGAAGGGGCCGACCCTGCCCCGCGGAGCGCGACATGCTGAATCTGTACCCGGAAATCAAGCCTTACGCCCGCCACGAGCTGGCCGTCGAAGCCCCCCATGTGCTCTATGTCGATGAGAGTGGCTCGCCCGACGGTCTGCCGGTGCTGTTCATCCATGGCGGACCCGGCTCCGGATGCGATCGCCTGAGCCGGCGTTTCTTCGATCCCAATCTCTACCGCATCGTTACCTTCGATCAGCGTGGCTGCGGTCGCTCCACGCCCTATGCCAGCCTGGAAAACAACAGCACCTGGCACCTGGTCGAGGAC
Organism: Pseudomonas sp. MS15a(2019); assembly: GCF_013277805.1. NCBI lineage: Bacteria > Pseudomonadati > Pseudomonadota > Gammaproteobacteria > Pseudomonadales > Pseudomonadaceae > Pseudomonas > Pseudomonas sp. MS15a(2019). The sequence goes on along the minus strand of NZ_VBTN01000014.1, from coordinate 172,959 downwards.
ATCGAGCGCCTGCGCGAGCACCTGGGCATCGAGCAATGGGTACTGTTCGGCGGCTCCTGGGGATCGACCCTGGCGCTGGCCTATGCCCAGCGCCATCCCGAGCGGGTCCGTGCCATGATCCTGCGCGGCATCTTTCTCTGTCGTCCGGTGGATCTGCACTGGTTCTACCAGGATGGCGCCAGCCGGCTCTTTCCGGATTTCTGGCAGGACTATCTGCACCCCATCGCCGAGGAAGAACGCGGCAATCTCATTCAGGCCTACTACCGGCGCCTGACCGGTCCGGACGAGCTGGCGCAGATGTCCGCCGCCCGTGCCTGGTCGTGCTGGGAAGGCCGCACCGTGACCCTGAGGCCCAATCCCGACGTGCTGGAGAAATTCAGCGAGCACGCCCTGGCCATCGCCCGTATCGAATGCCACTACTTCGTCAACGACGCCTTTCTCGAACCGGACCAGCTCCTGCGCGACATGCCCAGGATCGCCCATATCCCGGCGGTGATCGTGCACGGTCGCTATGACATGGTCTGTCCCCTGGACAATGCCTGGGCCCTGCACCATGCCTGGCCCGGCAGCGAATTGCAGATCATCCGCGATGCCGGACATGCGGCCAGCGAACCCGGTATCTGTGACGCCCTGGTGCGGGCGACCGACCAAATCGCCCGCCAGCTGCTCGATCTGCCCCAGGAGGCCGAGTGAAGGCGTTGCTGCAACGGGTCGCTCGCGCCAGCGTCGAGGTGGCGGGAGATACGGTCGGCGCCATCGGCCCGGGCCTGCTGGTCCTGGTCGGCATCGAGCCGGCGGATGACGAGGCCGCCTGTGCCCGGATGCTCAAGCGCCTGCTGGAGTACCGGGTGTTCGCCGACGGCGAGCAGCGCATGAATCTGTCCCTGCAGGACGTCGGCGGCGGGCTGCTGCTGGTCTCGCAGTTCACCCTGGCCGCCGATACCCGTAGCGGGCGGCGGCCGAGCTTTTCCACCGCCGCACCGCCGGCTCAGGGCGAACGGCTGTTCGATCACCTGGTGAGCCTCGCCCGTGACCTGCATCCCGAGGTCCAGACCGGTCGTTTCGGCGCCGATATGCAGGTTTCCCTGGTCAACGACGGACCGGTGACATTTTTATTGTCGATTTAGTGAGGGCGCCCCTTACAGCGCCCTGCCAAGTGTCTATGATTGCGCAGTTCGAGTTTGAACGGTCGTCCAACTGGGGAATCATTGACCCTTGCGGGAGTCGGACCTCTGCCTATCCGTTTCGCGACCACCGGTCGCCGAACGTATTCGTACGCTGATTTAGGAGGCTGCGTGTTATCTCATTCCAAAGTTAAGCCGGGCAAGCAGGGCTTCGCCCTGATCGGGCTCTCCGTTGCACTGGGTCTCTTCAGTGCCCAGGCCCTGGCCTTCAGCCTGGACGACGTGGCCGCCAAAGCCAAAGAACTCTCCGGCCAGAAATTCGTCGCGCCCAAGAGCAACCTGCCCGCATCCTTCAGCGGCATGAAGTATGCCGATTATCAGCAGATCACCTTCAATCAGGACAAGGCCTACTGGAAGGATGCCAAGACGCCCTTCCGGCTGAATTTCTATCACGAGGGCATGCACTACAGCGTGCCGGTGAAGATCAACGAGGTCACCGCCAACAACGTCGAAGAGATTAAATACGATCCCTCGATGTTCAACTTCGGCAATCTGCAGATCGATCAGGCCCAGCTCAAGGATCTCGGCTTCGCCGGATTCAAGGTGCTCTATCCGCTGAACAAGGCGGACAAGCATGACGAGCTGATGACCATGCTCGGCGCCAGCTATTTCCGCGTGATCGGCAAGAACCAGGTCTATGGCCTGTCCGCTCGTGGTCTGGCCATCGACACCGCCCTGCCGTCCGGCGAGGAATTCCCGCGCTTCACCGAGTTCTGGGTCGAACAGCCCCAGTCGGATCGTCGCAACCTGGTGATCTATGCACTGCTCGATTCGCCGCGGGCCACCGGTGCCTATCGCTTCGTGCTGACGCCTGGCAAGGACAGCACCGTCGACGTCGAAGCCAAGGTGTTCCTGCGCGACAACGTCAACAAGCTCGGCATCGCGCCGCTGACCAGCATGTACCTGTTCGGCCCCAACCAGCCGAGCGCCCAGGTCAACTATCGTCCGGCCCTGCACGACTCCAACGGCCTGGCCATCCATGCCGGCAACGGCGAGTGGCTGTGGCGCCCGCTGAACAATCCGCGCCGGCTGTCGGTCAGCACCTACACCATCGAGAATCCGCGCGGTTTCGGTCTGCTGCAGCGGGGTCACGAGTTCTACAAGTACCAGGACCTGGACGAGCGTTATGACAAGCGTCCCAGCGGCTGGGTAGAGCCCAAGGGCGACTGGGGCAAGGGGCACGTCGAGCTGGTGGAAATCCCCACCCCGGACGAGACCAACGACAACATCGTGGCCTTCTGGACGCCGGATACCCTGCCGGAGAAGGGCCAGCCGATCGATGTCAGCTATCGCCTGCACTTCACCACCGACGAACCCAACCTGCACACCAAGGACCTGGCCTGGGTCGCCCAGACCCGCCTGTCCACCGGCGACGTGCGTCAATCCAACCTGGTGCGCCAGACCGATGGCAGCCTGGCCTACATCATCGACTTCGAAGGGCCGAATCTCGACGATCTGCCCGAGGATTCGCAGGTCGGCTCCCAGGTCAGCCTGGACGCCAACGGTGAACTGGTCGAGAACTCTGTGCGCTACAACCCGGTTACCAAAGGCTATCGCCTGACCCTGAGACTCAAGGTCAAGGATCAGACCAAGCCGGTGGAAATGCGCGCCAACCTCGCCCAGGGTGACAAACCGCTCAGCGAAACCTGGACTTACCAGCTACCTGCCAATGAATAACACCACCCGCGATACCTCGGTCGCCGCTGCTGGCGACTACCTCGAACACCTGCCGTTGCCCGCCGGGCAACGGCAGGTGCTGGACCAGACCGCTGACGTCGAGTCGCTGCACCGGCAACTGGCCGGTGCCCGCGGCGAAGGTGCCCAGGGCGCCGACGCGGTGATCGCTTCCACCGAGGCACGCCTGGCCGCCGGTTGGGACGATACCCTGGACGATGGCGAGCTGCTGGGCAGCGATGCCCAGGGTCGGGTGTTCATCAAGGCCACCCCGCCCATGACCCGCTCCATGATGGTGCCCGATCCCTGGCGCACCAATCCCGTGGCGCGGAGCTGGAAGCGCCTGCTCGGCCGCAAGGACCACAGTCGCTGGCAACCCGATCCGGAAGCCGATGCCCATGCGCACTGGCGCAAGGTAGGGTCCTTCCGGCGCTTCATCCTGCTGATCCTGATGCTGGTACAGACCGGCATCGCCACCTGGTACATGAAGGCCGTGCTGCCCTATCAGGGCTGGGCGCTGGTCGATCTCAGCGAGATCTACAGTCAGGGCTGGGGCGAATCCATTCGCCAGGTGCTGCCCTATGTGGTGCAGACCAGCATCCTGCTGCTCTTCGCCTTGCTGTTCTGCTGGGTGTCCGCCGGTTTCTGGACCGCCCTGATGGGCTTCTGGCAACTGCTCAGCGGGCGCGACAAGTACAGCATCTCGGCCAGCTCCACCGGTACCGAGCCGATTGATCCCCAGTCGCGTACCGCCCTGGTGATGCCCATCGCCAACGAAGACGTTCCGCGGGTCTTCGCCGGTCTGAGAGCCACCTACGAGTCGGTCCGTGCCAATGGCGAGCTGGAGCACTTCGACTTCTTCATCCTCAGCGACAGCAACGATCCGGACAAGTGCGTGGCCGAAGAGAAGGCCTGGCTGGAGCTGTGCCGCGAGGTCGGTGGCTTCGGCCACATCTTCTATCGCCGCCGTCGGCGTCGGGTGAAGCGCAAGAGCGGCAACATCGACGACTTCTGCCGTCGCTGGGGCAGCCAATACAAGTACATGGTGGTGCTCGACGCCGACAGCGTGATGAGCGGCGAGTGCCTGGCCAGTCTGGTCCGGCTGATGGAAGCCAATCCCCGTGCCGGCATCATCCAGACCGCGCCCAAGGCGTCCGGCATGGATACCCTGTACGCGCGCCTGCAGCAGTTCGCCACCCGGGTGTACGGACCGCTGTTCACCGCCGGCCTGCATTTCTGGCAGCTGGGTGAATCTCACTACTGGGGTCACAACGCGATCATCCGGGTCAAGCCGTTCATCGACCATTGTGCTCTGGCTCCGTTGCCAGGCACGGGCTCCTTCGCCGGCGCGATTCTCTCCCACGACTTCGTCGAAGCCGCGCTGATGCGCCGTTCCGGCTGGGGCGTGTGGATCGCCTACGATCTGCCGGGCAGCTACGAAGAACTGCCGCCCAACCTGCTGGACGAACTCAAGCGTGACCGTCGCTGGTGCCATGGCAACCTGATGAACTTCCGGCTGTTCCTGGTCAAGGGGATGCACCCGGTACACCGCGCGGTGTTCCTGACCGGGGTGATGTCCTACCTGTCGGCGCCGCTGTGGTTCCTTTTCCTGGTGCTGTCCACGGCGCTCTTGGCGATCCACAAGTTGCTGGAGCCCCAGTACTTCTTCCAGCCCCGCCAGCTGTTCCCGGTCTGGCCCCAGTGGCATCCGGAGCAGGCCATCGCGCTGTTCTCCACCACCCTGATCCTGCTGTTCCTGCCCAAGCTGCTCAGCGTGGTGCTGATCATCGCCAAGGGTGCCAAGGAATTCGGTGGCGGTCTGCGGCTGTTCCTTTCCATGATGCTGGAGATGCTCTTCTCGGTGCTGCTGGCACCGGTGCGGATGCTGTTCCACACGGTGTTCGTGACCGCCGCCTTCCTGGGCTGGTCGGTGCAGTGGAATTCGCCCCAGCGGGACGACAACGACACGCCCTGGAGCGAAGCGTTCCGCCGCCATGGTTCGCAGATGCTGCTTGGTCTGATCTGGACCGCCGGCGTGGCCTGGCTGGATCCGCGTTTCCTCTGGTGGCTGTCGCCCATCGTGGTGTCGCTGATCCTGTCGGCACCGGTGTCGGTGATTTCCAGCCGGACCAACCTGGGTCTGGGCAGTCGTCGCCATCACCTGTTCCTGATCCCGGAAGAGTACGCACCGCCGCGCGAGCTGGTGGCGACCGACGAGTACCTGCACCTGAACAACCGCAACGCCCTGACCAAGGGCTTCCTGCGCGCCACCGTCGATCCGGTACTCAATGCCCTGGCCATCGGCATGGCCCGCGGTCGCCACGGCAAGGTGGTGGAGCCGGCACGCCGGCTGCGCGAAGAGCGGGTGGCCCGGGTCCTGGCCGCCGGTCCCGAGAAGACCAAGGGCGACGACCAGTGGCGTCTGCTCAGCGATCCGGACGGCATGGCGCAACTGCACCTGCAGGTCTGGAAGGCCGAAGAGCACCGCAACTGGCGGGAAGCCTACGCCACCCTGCGGCCACGCTCCCACAGCGACTCGGCCGCGGATGCCGCAGCCAGCCCGGCCAGTCTGACCCCGCGGCCCGCCTCCTGAGGCGGCGCTCCGCGCATAGAAAAGCCCCGGTGTCGCGAGACGCTGGGGCTTTTTCTTGTCCCTGATCGGCCAGAACAGGCGGGCTAGAACAGGCGGGCGAGGAGGGCAGGTACGGCGTTCTCGACGCGCAGGATGCGCTCACCGAGCTGTACGGGCGCCAGGCCCGCTTCCTGCAGCTTTTCGACCTCATAGGGTATCCAGCCACCCTCGGGACCGATCGCCAGCGTCACGGGCTCGCTGAGGGCGCGCGGGCAGGCCGGGTAGTTGCCCGGATGACCGACCAGGCCGCGGGTGCCGGCGGCGAGCGCGGGCAGGTGATCCTCGACGAAGGGCTTGAAGCGCTTTTCGATCAGCACCTCCGGCAGCACCGTGTCCCGCGCCTGCTCCAGTCCCAGGCGCAGTTGCTCCTGGATGGCCGCAGGCTCCAGAAATGGGGTCTGCCAGAAGCTCTTTTCCACCCGGTAGCTGTTCAGCAGCACCAGGCGTGCAACGCCCATGGCGGACACGGTCTGCAGCACCCGCCGCAGCATCTTGGGACGGGGCAGGGCCAGCAACAGGGTGAGCGGCAGCTTGGCCGGCGGTGGCTGGTCGAGGGTGACGGTCAGGCAGGCCTGGCTGGCGTCGAGGGACTCGATCTGGCCGGTACCCATCAGGCCATCCAGCAGGCCGACGCGCATCCGGTCGCCGGCAGCCGCCTGGTGGACCTCGCGCAGATGGGCGAGACGGCGCGGATCGCGCAGCACGACCCGGTCAGCGGCCGTGAAGTCGGCCGCTTTGAGCAGGATCAGATTCACGGACGTTCGGCGGGCGGCTGGGCTTCGGCGGCAGCGTCTTCGTCGGCCAGCGGGCGCTCGCGCTTTTGCACGAAGCGGCCGAACAGCAGGCCGATCTCGAACAGCAGCCACATGGGCACGGCCAGCATGGTCTGGGAGAAGACGTCCGGCGGGGTCAGGATCATGCCGACCACGAAGCAGCCGATGATGACGTAGGGACGGATCTTCTTCAGATAGGCCACGTCGACCACGCCGATCCAGATCAGCAGCACGGTGGCCACCGGGATCTCGAAGGCCACGCCAAAGGCGAAGAACAGCGTCAGGATGAAATCCAGATAGGCGTTCAGATCCGGCATCATCATGGCGCCTTCCGGCGTGATGCTGCTGAAGAAGTGGAAGATGATCGGGAACACCAGGAAGTAGGCGAAGGCCATGCCGGCGTAGAACAGCACGATGCTGGAGATCAGCAGCGGGATGGCGACCTTCTTCTCGTGGCGATAGAGCCCGGGCGCGACGAAGCCCCAGACCTGGTGCAGGATCACCGGCATGGCGATGAACAGCGACACCACCAGGGTCAGCTTGAAGGGCGCCAGGAAGGGGGAGGTGACGTCCGTGGAGATCATGGTCGCGCCTTCAGGAAGGACGCGGCGGATCGGCTCGGAGGCGAAGGCATAGATCTTCTGGGCGAAGTAGAACAGGCCGAGGAAGATCAGAAAGGTCGCCAGCACGCATCTGAGGATGCGGGTGCGCAATTCGGTGAGGTGCGAGACCAGGGGCATTTCCTGGTCATCGTGATCGGAAGGCTTGTCGCTCATGGTGCTCTTGGCGGCGTCTGGGGCGGATCCTGCGGGCGTTCGGCAACCACGTCCTGGGGCATGGGCGGAGCAGCGGCAGCGGGCGGCGTCTGGGCTTCCGGGGTGGAAGCGGCAGGCTTGGGCCGGTTGTCGCGCTGTTCCATGGACAGGATATGCTCGTTGCGCAGCTGCTGGCGAATTTCGTCAGCGCCGATCTCGCGCTCCACTTCCTGGCGGATGCTGTTGAAGCTGCGCCGCAGCCGACCGATCCACAAGCCTGCGGTGCGCGCCGCGCCTGGCAGGCGTTCCGGACCCAGCACCAGCAAGGCGACGAACCCCACCAGCATCATTTCGGGAAAGCTGATTCCGAACATGGGTGGGCCTTAGTCCTTGCGCACCACCGGCTCTTCGACCTTGCGGTGCTCGGCATCGAAGGTCTGGGGGCGATTCAGAGGGGCATTGGGGTTGGCCGTGCTGGCGGTAGGCGCCGGCTGTTCGGCCTTGTCATCCTCGTCGGTGTGCATGGCCTTGCGAAAGCCCTTGATGGCCTCGCCGACGTCGGAGCCCAGATGCTTCAGGCGTTTGGTGCCAAAGACGATTACCACGACGAGCAGGATGACGAGCCAGTGTTTCCAGTCGAAGATACCCATGGTCTTTCCTCGTTGCGAAGCTTGGGGTCAGGATTGAGTGCGGGCGGCCTTTTCGGCGTGCCCGGAGAGGCCGAAACGACGATCCAGTTCGTCCAGCACGGCCTGGGGGTGCTGGCCAAGGGCCGAGAGCATGATCAGGCTGTGGAACCAGAGGTCGGCGGTCTCGTAGATGACGTCGTCGTACTGCTGACTGATGGCGGCGTCCTTGGCGGCAAGAATGGTCTCGACGCTTTCTTCGCCGACCTTTTCCAGGATCTTGTTCAGGCCCTTGTGATAGAGGCTGGCCACATAGGAGGAGTCCGGAGCGGCCTGCTTGCGTTCTTCCAGCACCTGCGCCAGGCGCGCAAGGGTGTCAGTCATGGCCGTGCCCTCCTGCATAGATGGCTTGGGGATCCTTGATCACCGGGTCGACGGTTGCCCACTGGCCATCGCGCAGCACGCGATAGAAACAGCTTTCCCGGCCGGTGTGGCAGGCGATGCCACCCAGTTGCTCCACCTGCAGCACCACCACATCGGCGTCGCAGTCCAGGCGCAATTCGATGACGCGCTGCACGTGACCGGATTCCTCGCCCTTGCGCCAGAGGCGATTGCGCGAGCGCGACCAGTAGACCGCACGGCCTTCGGCGGCGGTCAGGGCCAGGGATTCGCGGTTCATCCAGGCCATCATCAGGATGCGCCCCGAGGTGGGGTCCTGGGCAATGGCCGGTACCAGGCCGTCGCTGTTCCAGTGGATCTCGTCTAACCAGTCGCTCATGAGTCTGTTCAATACTACGAATTAGGGTACTTGGCTCTGTCCGAAAAATGCCTGCGCTCGGTCATGCGGCGTTAAAAATCCGTTCGGAATGCTCATTTACCGTTCGTAAACTCCGCTTCCTCACGGATTTTTGCCTTGCCTGACCTTCGCTCGGCGACTTTTCAAACAGGCCCTAGCCTCGCATAAGACGCAACTCGAATACAGCGGCAGGGCACCAGTGGCTGAGGGCGTGTATTTCGCCCGATAAAAATGACAGGACGGTTACAGCTTAAGGAGTTCAGCGCCTGATCACCAGAACCAGGCCACCGACCAGCATGGCCCAGGCGGGCCAGGCATGTGGCTGGGGTTCGAGGCCCAATTGGGCGGCACCGACCAGCAGGACCGCGCCGATGACCCGCACGATCCAGTCGTCGTTGCGTCTGCCCCAGGGGTTGGGTGGATCCTTGCGATGCGGCTGGGTGATGCGTTCCAGGGTATCGCGGGCCATCTGCGCCAGATGCGGGATCTGTTCCAGTTGCTGCTGGATGTTGCGGGCGACCTGCGGCGGACTCAGCCGCTTGCGCATCCACTTTTCCAGATAGGGCTTGGCGGTGGACCAGAGGTCCAGGTCCGGATAGAGCTGGCGACCCAGCCCTTCGATGTTGAGCAGGGTCTTCTGCAGCAGCACCAGTTGCGGCTGGATCTCCATGTTGAAACGGCGCGCCACCTGGAACAGCCGCAGCAGCAGCTGGCCGAAGGAGATGTCCTTGAGCGGCTTCTCGAAGATCGGCTCGCAAACGGTGCGGATGGCCGCTTCCAGTTCGTTGACCTGGGTGTTGGCCGGTACCCAGCCGGAGTCGATGTGCAGCTGGGCGACCTTGCGGTAGTCGCGCTGGAAGAAGGCCCAGAGGTTGCGCGCCAGGTAGTCCTGGTCCTCAGGGGTCAGGCTGCCGATGATGCCGCAGTCCACGGCGATGTAGAGCGGATCCCAGGGCTTGGCGGTGCTGACGAAGATGTTGCCCGGGTGCATGTCGGCGTGAAAGAAGCTGTCGCGGAACACCTGGGTGAAGAAGATCTCCACGCCGCGCTCGGCCAGCAGCTTGAAGTCCGTGCCCTGGTCGCGCAGGGCGGCCAGATCGGTCACCGGGATGCCGTAGATGCGCTCCATGACCAGCACCCGCTCGCGGCACCAGTCCCAGTACACCTGGGGCACGTAGAGGCGCTCGGAACCCTCGAAATTGCGTCTGAGCTGGCTGGAGTTGGCCGCCTCGCGCAGGAGGTCCAGTTCGTCGTAGATGGTCTTCTCGTAGTCGCTGACCACGTCCATCGGATGCAGGCGGCGGGCTTCGGCGGAGAGCTTTTCAGCGGTGCGCGCCAGCAGGAACAGCCAGGCGATGTCCTGGCTGATGATGTTCTTCAACCCGGGCCGCACCACCTTGACCACCACTTCCTCGCCGGTGCGCAACTGGGCGGCATGGACCTGGGCCACCGAGGCCGAGGCCAGCGGCTGGTGATCGAAGCGGGCGAAGGCCTGCTTGATGGGTACGCCAAGCTGGGACTCGATGAGCGCCACGGCCTTTTCCGGCGGAAAGGGCGGGACCTTGTCCTGCAGGAACATCAGTTCGTCGGCGATATCCTCGGGCATGAGATCGCGCCGGGTGGAGAGGATCTGGCCGAACTTGACGAACACTGGGCCCAGACCTTCCAGCGCCAGGCGCAGGCGGGCACCGCGCGGCAGGGTCTTGCTCGGCCGCGGCAGCCAGCGCCAGGGCAGCACGTAGCGGGTGGCGCGCAGGTACCAGGGCAGCGGCAGGGCGTAGACGATGTCGTCCAGCCGATAGCGGATCACCACGAAGAAGATCCGCAACAGGCGGTTGAGGGCAGCGAACAGCTTCATTCGTCGGGGTTATCCCTGGCGTTGCGGGCGGTGCCCAGGCGGGCGAGGCGGGCGTCGAGACGATCCACGTCCAGGCGCAGGGCATCGATCTCGGCGAAGCGGGCCTCGCCTTCCAGGCGGCCGACCAGCTGACGACTCTCCTCGTTCAGCCAGTTGGACAGCGTCAGCTGCAGACTGTCACGCGTCTGTTCGCCGAGTGCCTGGCTGCGTCGGGCCAGATCACCCAGGAGTGCGGCTGGCAGCGGGCCGAGCCAGCGACTGACTTCGTGCTGCCAGTCCAGCTCCAGCTTCTGCAGGATGTCGGACAGTTCGATCAGCAGGGCGCTGTCGCCCTCCAGGCGCACGTCCGGCTGGTGCAGCACGCGTTGCTTGTCGCGGGCCAGAGCCAGTTCAGCGAGGCGCGTCGCCGGGGCGCTCAGGGTGCAGTCGATGTCGCCCTCGTGATGGGCGGCGAAGTGCAGGCCGTCACCCGCGGGCAGGATGTACAGGCGTAGCGCCGGTTGCCGGGTCTGGACCGCGATCACCCGTCCGGTCAGGCCGGCCAGGCGCGGCAAGGCCACCGGATCGAGCGCCAGCAGCGGATTCAGGCCACGCTCCAGTGCGGCCAGCAACGCCTGGGTGACGAGGGCCATCAGGGCTTGATGCCGCGATGCAGGGCGACCACGCCGCCGGTCATGTTATGGAAGGTGACCCGGGCGAAGCCGGTCTCTTCCATCATGGCCTTGAGGGTCTGCTGATCGGGGTGCATGCGGATCGATTCGGCCAGGTAGCGGTAGCTCTCGGCATCGCCGGCCACCAGCTTGCCCATCAGCGGCAGGAAGCCGAAGGAGTAGGCGTCATAGGCCTTGGACACCAGCGGGTTGGTGGGCTTGGAGAATTCCAGCACCAGCAGCCGGCCACCGGGTTTGAGCACGCGCAGCATCGAGGCCAGGGCCTGGTCCTTGTGGGTGACGTTGCGCAGGCCGAAGGCGATGGTGATGCAGTCGAAATGGTTGTCGGGGAAGGGTAGCTTCTCGGCATCCGCCTGGACGAAGCGCACATTGCTGGCGACGCCTTCGTCGAGCAGGCGATCGCGGCCGACCCGTAGCATGGAGTCATTGATGTCGGCCAGGACCACCTCGCCGGTGGGGCCGACCAGACGGGCGAACTGCTTGGTCAGGTCGCCGGTGCCGCCAGCGATGTCCAGTACGCGGTTGCCGCGGCGCACGCCGGACAGTTCGATGGTGAATCTCTTCCACAGCCGGTGGATGCCCGCCGACATCAGGTCGTTCATCACATCGTACTTGGCCGCCACCGAATGGAAGACCTCCGCGACCTTGTAAGCCTTCTGGCTCTCCGGGACGCTCTGGTAGCCGAAGTGGGTCTGGGATTCGGCCTCGGGGCCTTTGCGCGGATCGCTCATGGGGCTACACCTGGGACAGGGACAAGAGGGCATTCTAGCAGGCCGATCGCCCGGGATGTCCGGCTAAAACGGGGGCTGACCGCTCGGTTCTCGCGATTGGCGACGTGGCGGGCCCTCGCTATAGTCAGGGCCCCTTATCCGGAGTTCCCCGATGTCCCAGATCACCATCGAACGCAGCCATTCGCTCGGCCTGGAAGGCGCTCGCCAGAAAGCCGACCAGCTGGCGGAAAAACTCACGCGCGACTATGGGGTGGCCTGCGCCTGGGAAGGCGATACCCTGACATTCACGCGCAGCGGCGTAGACGGGCGGATCGAGGTCGGTGAAGACCGGGTGCGGGTACTTGCGACCCTGGGCATGATGTTCTCGATGCTCAGTGGCCAGATCGAAAAGGAAATCGAGCGCAAGCTGGACAAGGCCCTGGCGGCCTGAGCCAGCGCTAGAGCATCAGCTTGACCGCGCTGACGTGCGGATCCCGCGTCTTGCCGGCGCGGGCCAGCTGCTCCAGGTAGTCGGCCCAGAGCTGGTCGCGACGACTGCCCAGTTCATAGAGATAGTCCCAGCTGAACAGGCCGCTGTCGTGGCCGTCGTCGAAGGTCAGCTTGATGGCGTAGCGCCCCGCTGGTTCCACGGCGGTGATGCCGACCTGCTGCTTGCCCCACTGCAATACCGGATTGCCGTGTCCCTGGACCTCGGCCGAGGGCGAATGCACCCGCAGGAATTCGGCGGGCAGCTCGAAGGTTTCCGCGCCATAGCTGACGCTGAGGATCTTGGAGGCCTTGTGGAGCTGGATGGCGGTAGGGGTACGCATGCTGAGGTTCTCTGGGCGGCGATTCAGTCTTTGCTTGAGGCCAACGCGGCCCTGACGGTCCGCCGATGTGGCCGCTCTTAGCAACCGCTGTAGGTTGGGTTGAGCGCAGCGAAGCCCACCATGGGTTCAGGGCGCAGGCAACGTTGGGCTTCGACGATAGAGCTGTCTCAACCCAACCTACGGTCTGTTGCAGCCATGGCCGCGTCAACCAGGCATCAGGCCTGCCGTCACAGTATATAGCGCGACAGGTCTTCGTCCTGGGCCAGTTCGCCCAGATGGCCGTTCACATAGGCCGCGTCGATGACGATGGGTTCGCCATTCTGCTGGCCGGCGAGATCGGCGGCGCTGAAGGACACCTCTTCCAGCAGGCGCTCCAGCAGGGTATGCAGGCGGCGGGCACCGATGTTCTCGGTCTTCTCGTTGACCTGCCAGGCGATCTCGGCGATGCGGGTGATGCCGTCGGCGGCGAATTCCACCAGCAGCCCCTCGGTCTTGAGCAGTTCGCGATACTGCTCGGTGAGGGAGGCATGGGGCTCGGTGAGGATGCGCTCGAAGTCCTGCGGGGTCAGCGCCTTGAGTTCGACGCGAATCGGCAGACGACCCTGCAGCTCCGGTACCAGATCGCTGGGCTTGGACAGGTGGAAGGCACCCGAGGCGATGAACAGGATGTGGTCGGTCTTGACCATGCCCAGTTTGGTGTTGACGGTGCAGCCCTCGATCAGCGGCAGCAGGTCACGCTGCACCCCTTCGCGGGAAACATCGGCACCGCTGGTGTTGCCACGCTTGGCGACCTTGTCGATCTCGTCGATGAAGACGATGCCGTGCTGCTCGACGGCTTCCAGGGCGCGGCCCTTGAGTTCTTCCTCGTTGACCAGGCGCGCGGCTTCTTCGTCGCGCACCAGCTTGAGCGCTTCCTTGACCTTGAGCTTGCGCTGCTTGGTCTTGCCCTTGTGCATGCCGGCGAAGAGATTCTGCAGCTGGCTGGTCATCTCCTCCATGCCGGGCGGCGTCATGATCTCGACGCCAGCGGGGGCATCGGCCACCTCGATGTCGATTTCCTTGTCGTCCAGCTGGCCTTCGCGCAGGCGCTTGCGGAACAGCTGACGGGTGTTGCTATCGGTGGCGGTCGGCTGGGGTTCGTTGCTGAAGCCCACCGAAGGCCGCGCCGGCGGCAGCAGGGCATCGAGGATGCGCTCTTCGGCGGCATCTTCGGCGCGATGGCGGTTACGCACCATTTCCTGTTCACGCAGCATCTTCACCGCGGCATCGGCCAGGTCACGGATGATGGACTCGACGTCGCGGCCGACATAGCCGACCTCGGTGAACTTGGTGGCTTCCACCTTGAGGAAGGGGGCGTTGGCCAGCTTGGCCAGACGCCGGGCGATCTCGGTCTTGCCCACACCCGTGGGGCCTATCATCAGGATGTTCTTGGGCGTGACCTCGGGGCGCAGCTCGACGGGCAGCTGCATGCGCCGCCAGCGGTTGCGCAGGGCGATGGCCACGGCGCGCTTGGCGTCGTCCTGGCCGATGATGTGGCGGTTGAGTTCGTGGACGATCTCGCGGGGGGTCATGGACATGGGCAGTCTCTAAACCGGATCACGCCTGGGGCGCGTCCAGCTCCTCGATGGTCAGGTTGCGGTTGGTGAACACGCAGATGTCACCGGCGATATTCAGCGAGGTCTCGGCGATCTCGCGGGCACTGAGGTCGGTATGCATGAGCAGGGCGCGGGCGGCGGCCTGGGCATAGGCGCCACCGGAGCCCATGGCGATCAGGCCTTCTTCGGGTTCCACCACGTCGCCGTTGCCGGTGATGATCAGGGAGGCGTCCTTGTTGGCGACTGCCAGCATGGCTTCCAGGCGGCGCAGGGCACGGTCGGTGCGCCAGTCCTTGGCAAGCTCGACGGCGGCGCGGACCAGATGACCCTGGTGCTTTTCGAGTTGCGCCTCGAAGCGCTCGAAGAGGGTAAAGGCGTCGGCGGTACCGCCAGCGAAACCGGCCAGCACCTCGCCCCGGTACAGCCGCCGGACTTTCTTGGCATTGCCTTTCATGACGGTGTTGCCCAGGGAAACCTGGCCGTCGCCGCCGATCACGACCTTGCCGTTGCGGCGTACAGAAACGATGGTGGTCAAGGGAATCTCTCCGCGTTGCTTGGGGCATCGGCCCCGGTTACGCGGAGATATGGGGATGGCCGCGGCGCCCTTCAAGCATCACGGCGAGGGGATTCGCCGGGCGAGAGCCGGTTCACGGCCTGGCGAGCTAGCGCCAGACCAGGCGAAAAAACCTGAGGACCCGGAGTTATAGGCATTCCAGAGGTCTTTTCACACCGTCTGGCCGACGTGCAACCGGCCGTGGACCGGTTTCAGTGACCGCGGCGTTGCTGCAGCAACAGATTCTTGAAGCCGCTGCCGGCGAGTTGTTTCTGCGCCTGGGTCAGCTGATCACGATCGCTGTAGGGACCTACCAGCACTCGGTACCAGGTGTCGTCCTTGACCTTGCCCGACTCCACCCGCACGTCCTGGCCGAGCATGATGATCTGGGCGCGGACGCGGTCGGCATCGGCCTGGGTACGGAAGGAGCCGGCCTGGAGGAAGAACAGGGTCACCGGCGGCTGGGCCTTGGTGGTGGCTTCCTTGGGCGGCGTCGCAGCGGGCTGGCCCGGAGCGGTGCCTGGCGTGGTCGGCGTCGCGGTGGTCGGCTGGCCGGGCTGCGCCGGGGTCGCCGCGGCATCCGGTTTGGCCGGGGTGGTCGGCTTGGCGGCCGGCGTGCGCGGCACGGCGTCCGGCGGCACGATCACCTCGGATTCGGGCAGCAGGGTATAGAAGTCGTACTTGGGCTTGATCGGCGTGGGCGGCGTGCCTTCGGTCTTGCCGGTAGCAGTCGACGCCTTGCCGTTGCCCGCCGCGGCCGCTGGGCGGCCTTCTTCCGGCTTGGCGCGCTGCACCGCCTTGTTGCCCGGTTCGAGCTTCATCAGGAACACGACGAAGGCGCCGATGGCCAGACCCGACGCGAGCCAGACCCAGCCGGGCAGGGGCTGTTTCTTGGGGGCCGAGGTATTGCGACTGGCGCCGCGCTTGGGTGGGGCTTTCTTGGCCATCAGGCGGTGATCCGTCTCTTACATGCGTTCCAGGGTATGCAGACCGAGCAGTTCCAGGCCCTGCTTGAGGGTGTGTCCGGTGAGCGCGGCCAGCCGCAGGCGGCTCTGGCGCAATTCGGGGTCCTCGGCGGTCAGGATCGGGCAGTTCTCGTAGAAGCTGGAGAACAGCCCGGCCAGGTCATAGAGGTAGCTGCACAGCAGGTGCGGGGTGCCCTTGTCGGCGACGCTGGCGAGGATCTCGCCGAATTGCGCCAGGCGGCCGCCCAGGTCCTGCTCCTGCGGGGCGTCCAGGCGGATGCGGCCGGTGGGCTCGCTCTGCCCGGCCTTGCGCAGCACGCTGGCGACCCGGGTGTAGGCGTACAGCAGGTAGGGCGCGGTGTTGCCCTCGAAGCTGAGCATCTGCTCGAAGTTGAAGCTGTAGTCGCTGGTGCGGTGCTTGGACAGGTCGGCGTACTTGACCGAGGCGATACCCACCACGCGGCCGATGTGGCGCAGTTCGTCTTCGCTGAAGGGTGTCTCGCCACGCTCGGCGCGTCCGGCATTGCGCTCCTTGACCAGTTGGTAGGCACGCTCTTCGGCTTCGTCGAGCAGGTCGACCAGCTTGACGGTGCCGCCATCACGGGTCTTGAAGGGGCGGCCATCGGCGCCGTTCATGGTGCCGAAGCCCATGTGTTCGAGTTGCATGGCCGGATCGACGAAGCCGGCGCGGCGCGCGACCTCGAAGGCCATCTGGAAGTGCAGGGCCTGGCGCTGGTCGACGAAGTAGAGCGCGCGATCGGCCTGCAGCTGGCGGCTGCGATAGCGCATGGCGGCCAGGTCGGTGGTGGAATAGAGATAGCCACCGCCGGCCTTCTGTACGATCACCGGCAGCGGATTGCCCTCGGCGTTCTTGAATTCGTCGAGGAAGACGCAACGGGCGCCGTCGCTTTCGGTTAGCAGTCCGGCGGCCTCCAGATCGGCGACCACCTGGGCCAGGTCGTCGTTGTAGGCGCTCTCGCCCTTGACGTCAGCTGGGGTCAGCTTGACGTTGAGGCGGTCATAGACCTCCTGGCAGTGGGACAGGGAGACGGCGTTGAAGCGCTCCCAGAGGCGCAGGCAGTGGGCATCGCCCGCCTGCAGCGCCACTACCAGCTCGCGGGCCCGCGCGGCGAACTCCGGCGAGGCGTCGAAGCGGCCCTTGGCCGCGCGGTAGAAGACCTCCAGGTCGGCCAGCTCGCCTTCGGCGGCCTGGGGCTGTTCTTCCATGTAGGCCAGCAGCATGCCGAACTGGGTACCCCAGTCGCCGACGTGGTTCTGGCGGATCACCTCGTCGCCGAGGAATTCCAGCACCCGCGCCACGGCGTCGCCGATGATGGTGGATCTCAGGTGGCCGACGTGCATCTCCTTGGCCAGGTTCGGCGAGGAGAGGTCCACCACCACGCGCTGGCGTGGGTCGTGCGTGGGCGCGCCCAGTTGCGGATCGGCGAAGGCCGCATCCAGCCGCGCGGCCAGTTGCGCGTGATTTTGGAAGAAGTTGAGAAAGCCGGGGCCGGCGATCTCCACCTTGCTCACCGCCGGATCGGCGGGCAGGGCGGCCAGCAGCTTCTCGGCCAGGTCACGGGGCTTGGCGCGGGCCGGCTTGGCCAGCAGCAGGGCGACGTTGCTGGCGAAGTCGCCGTGGCTCTTGTCCTTGGTGTTCTCGACCTGGATGGCCGGCGCCACGTCGGCCGGCAGGGTGCCGTCGGCGATCAGGCGGTCGAGGGCGTGCTGGATGAGCTGGCGGATGCTGTCTTTCATGGTCATTGGCCTTCGGCGTGCGCCGGGCGCGCACTGCGATGAAAACCCGGCATTATCCGTGGCGAGCCCGGCCTTGCCAATGGTAAGCCAGTGCCACTAGAACAGATCGATGGGATCGACGTCCAGGGACCAGCGCACCTGGCGCGCTTCCGGCAGGCTTTCCAGTTGGGCCACCCAGATGCCCAGCAGCCGGTGCAGAGGCGCACGGCTGCTGCTCTGCAGCAGCAGCTGGGCGCGATGGCGACCGGCGCGCCGCTCCATGGGCGCCGGTACCGGGCCGAGCAACTCCACCTGGGGCAGGGCGAGATTGACCGCCAGGCCTTCGGCGACGTGATAGGCCGCTTCGAGAAAATTCTCCACCTGATCCTGGCGATGGGCATCGGCGCGCAGCAGCGCCAGATAGGCGAAGGGCGGCAGACCGGCGGCGCGGCGCTCCTGCAGCGCCTGGCGGGCAAAGGCCGGATAGCCTTCCTCGGCCAGCTGCACCATCAGCGGATGATCGGCCAGGTGGGTCTGGATCAGCACCTGGCCCGGTTCCTCGGCGCGCCCGGCGCGCCCGGCGACCTGGACGATCTGCTGCGCCATGCGCTCGCTGGCGCGGAAGTCGGCGGAAAACAGCCCACTGTCAGCGTCCAGCACGGCCACCAGGGTCACCTTGGGAAAGTGGTGCCCCTTGGCGAGCATCTGGGTGCCGACCAGGATGCAGGGCACCCCGCTATGAATGGTGCGCAAGAGCTTGCCCAGGGCGTCCTTGCGCGCGGTGGTGTCGCGGTCGATGCGCAGCACCGGGATGTCCGGGAAGAGCAGCTGCAGGCGTTCCTCGGCGCGCTCCGTGCCGGCGCCCACCGGGCGCAGGTCGAGCTTGCCGCAGGAAGGGCAATGACGCGGCGGCGCCTGGCGGTGATCACAATGATGGCAGCGCAGCTCACCGGAACCGCGGTGGTAGGTCATGCGCGCATCGCAGCGCGGGCACTGGGCCAGCCAACCGCAGTCGTGGCAGAGCAGGGTAGGGGCGAAGCCCCGTCGATTGAGGAACACCAGCACCTGCTGGCCGCGCTCCAGGGTCGCGCCCATGGCCTTGAGCAGTGGCTGGGACAGACCGCTGTCGAGCGGGCGACTGCGCACGTCCAGGCGCTCGAAGCGTGGCGGCTGGGCACCGCCGGCGCGCAGTGACAGGCGCAGGTGGGCATAGCGCCCCTGATCGGCGTTGTGCAGGCTCTCCAACGAGGGAGTGGCCGAGCCCAGCACCACCGGTAGATGCTCGAAGCGTGCGCGGACCACGGCCAGGTCACGGGCGTGGTACCTGAGGCCTTCCTGCTGTTTATAGGAGGCGTCGTGTTCTTCGTCGACGATGATCAGCCCGGGGTACTTGAGCGGGGTGAACAGCGCCGAGCGGGTGCCCACCACGATATCCAGTTCGCCATCGCGAGCGGCCAGCCAGATGTCCATCCGCTCGCGATCGGTCAGCGCCGAGTGCAGCAGGGCGATGCGCGCATTGAAGCGCTGCTCGAAGCGGCCCAGGGTCTGGGGGCCCAGGTTGATCTCGGGAATCAAGAGCAGCGCCTGGCGTCCCGCTTCCAGGGTGGCGCGGATCAGCTGCAGATAGACCTCGGTCTTGCCGCTGCCGGTCACACCTTCCAGCAGATAGCAGTGGAAGCCGCTGCCGGCGCGGACCGCTTCGTAGGCCAGGCGCTGCTCGCCGTTGAGCGGCAATTCGGCCTGGGCGAGCCAGGAGCCCTGGTGCCGGGTCGGCTGGTGATAGCGGGTCTCCACCTTGACCAGGCCCTTGGCCTGGAGGAGGTCGAGACTGTCCTTGACCAGGCCGAGCTGGCCGAGCAATTCGTGCAGCACGCCATGGGGATGCTGGCGCAGGGTCTTGAGCGCCTCGCGCTGGCGCGGCGCCCGGGCCAGGCGTGGATCTTCCGGGCGGGCATCGGGCTGGGCGATCCAGAAACGCTGCAGCCGGCGCTCGGCCGGCTCCCCCTGACGCAAAAGGGCAGGAAGTGCCCAGCTCAGGGTGTCGCCGAGGCTGTGCTGATAGTACTGGGCGGACCACTGGCAGAGTTCGAACAGGGCGCTGGGCAGCGGCGGGCGCTCGTCGAGCAGTTGCAGGGCCTTGCGCAGCTTGTCCGGCGGCACCTCGGTTTCCTGGGCCACCTCGATCAGCACCCCGACCACCTCACGGCGACCGAAGGGCACCCGCAGTCGCACACCGGGGCGCAACTGCTCCTCCACCGCGCCCTTGGGCGGCAGATAGTCGAACAGGCGGCGCAGGGGGGAAGGCAGCGCCAGGCGCAGGATCAGGGGCACGGCAGGGCTCACAGACGTAAAGCCCGATGGTAGCAGACAGGCGGTGAGGGGGCTGCTTGCGCCTCCTATCCGCTCTGGTATGATTTACAGCCCAAATCTGTGCGGTATCCGGCAATGGCGCCGGGTGGCGGCACAGCTAGACCCCGAGGATAGTTCCATGAAAGCTGATATCCATCCGCAGTACGATGCCATCGAAGCCACCTGCAGCTGTGGCAACGTCATCAAGACCCGCTCGACCCTGAGCAAGAACATTCACCTGGACGTCTGCTCCGAATGCCACCCGTTCTACACCGGCAAGCAGAAGGTCCTGGACGCTGGCGGCCGTATTGATCGCTTCAAGCAGCGCTTCGGCGTGTTCGGCAGCAGCAAGTAATGCGCTGCCGTCGACCATCTCCGCATGGTTCGACACTGAAAAAGGCGTCCCTCTGGGGCGCCTTCTTCGTTTCTACCCTGGCAATTGCGCCGCTGGCCCTGGCCGCGGCGTGCCCCTTGCTGCCGGGCGGCCAGGAGGTCGAGGTGCGGCAGGTGGTGGACGGCGATACCCTGCGCCTGGTCGATGGTCGCTCCGTGCGCCTGATCGGCATCAACGCACCGGAGCTGGGCAGGTCCGGCGGCACGGCGCAGCCCTATGCCGAGGATGCACGTCGACGCCTGCAGGCACTGGTGGACGCCAGTGACGACCGCCTGCGCCTGGTCCCGGGTCGCGAGGCGACCGATCACTACGGTCGTACCCTGGCCCATCTCTATGACCGCCAGGGCCGCAATCTCGAAGCCCAGTTGATCGCCGAGGGTCTCGGCTACGCGGTGGCCATCGCGCCCAATACCCGACTGGCCGGCTGTCAGGTCGCGGCGGAAGGCGCGGCGCGCAAGGCTCGACTCGGTGTTTGGAAAAAGGACCCCACCCTTTCCGCCACGCATATCCAGGAGAGTGGTTTCGCCGTGGTGCAGGGGCGCCTACAGGGGATCGAACGCAACCGGGGCGGACTCTGGCTGCAGTTCGACAGCGATCTGGTGGTCAATGTGCCGAATCGCTTTGTGGATGCCTTCGCTGAGCTGCCACTGCAGCAATGGATCGGGCGCCAGCTCGAGGCACGGGGCTGGATCGTCGATCGCAGCCGTCGCCAGGAAGCGGGGCGGGCACGCTGGCAGCTGACCCTGAGCGATCCGCACATGCTGGGTTTGCGGGTTGAATCGTTTTAGCCGAAAGTCGTATTGCGATTGATTTCAGGCATATGGCCGATTGCTTGTGGCACCTTGAGTCTTTGCGTATTCTCGCCCGACCCAAGACCCACACCACGCGGATATACCAATAATGTCTGATCTCAAAACCGCCGCCCTCGAATACCATGCTCAGCCGCGTCCCGGCAAACTCAGCGTCGAGCTGACCAAGCCCACCGCGACCGCTCGTGACCTGTCCCTGGCCTACAGCCCCGGCGTCGCCGAACCGGTCCGCGAGATCGGCCGCGATCCCGAACTGGCCTACCGCTACACCGGCAAAGGCAACCTGGTCGCCGTGATCTCCGACGGTACCGCCATCCTCGGCCTGGGCAACCTCGGCCCGCTGGCCTCCAAGCCGGTGATGGAAGGCAAGGGCGTGCTGTTCAAGCGCTTCGCCGGTGTGGACGTCTTCGACATCGAGGTGGACGCCGAGACCCCCCAGGCCTTCATCGACACCGTCAAGCGCATCTCCATCACCTTCGGCGGCATCAACCTGGAAGACATCAAGGCGCCCGAGTGCTTCGAGATCGAGCGCGCCCTGATCGAACAGTGCGACATCCCGGTCTTCCACGATGACCAGCACGGCACCGCCATCGTCACCGCCGCCGGCATGCTCAACGCCCTGGAAATCGCCGGCAAGCGCCTGGAAGACGCCAAGATCGTCTGCCTGGGTGCCGGTGCCGCCGCCATCTCCTGCATGCGCCTGCTGGCCAGCATGGGCGCCAAGGTCGAGAACATCTACATGATCGACCGTCAGGGCGTGGTCCACAGCGGCCGCAACGACCTGAACCAGTACAAGGCGGCCTTCGCCACCGAGACCAGCAAGCGCACCCTGGACGACGCCCTCGAAGGCGCTGACGTCTTCGTCGGTCTGTCCGGCCCCAACCTGCTGTCGGCCGAAGGCCTCAAGCGCATGGCGGCCAACCCCATCGTCTTCGCCTGCTCCAACCCGGATCCGGAAATCACCCCCGAGCTGGCCCACGCCACTCGCGACGACGTGATCATGGCGACCGGTCGTTCCGACTATCCGAATCAGGTCAACAACGTGCTGGGCTTCCCCTTCATCTTCCGTGGTGCCCTGGACGTCCGCGCCCGGGTCATCAACGAAGAGATGAAGATCGCCGCCGCCTTGGCCTTGCGTGATCTGGCCAAGCTGCCGGTGCCCAAGGAAGTCTGCGCCGCCTACAACGTCGACAGCCTGAGCTTCGGTCGTGAGTACATCATTCCCAAGCCCATGGATGCCCGTCTGATCACCCTGGTATCCGATGCCGTGGCCAAGGCCGCCATCGAGACCAGCGTGGCCACGCTGCCCTATCCGGCGAACTATCCGCTGAAGTCGGTGGATGACGTCTTCGCCAAGTAAGGCCCGAAGCAATAAAAAACCCCGCCACGGCGGGGTTTTTTATTGGCTGGAGATCAGAAGATGTCCATGGGCACGTTTTCGCTGGAGGGCAGCGGCGTGCCGGGCGCCACGCCGGGCGGCAGTTCGTCCAGGCTCGGCGGGGTGTCCTCGCTCTTGAACAGCTCGAAGTAGGCGTTAGGCGTGCCGGGCGGCGCGGCGCGACCCGTGGTGGGATCGACACGGATGGAGACGATGCCGTCCGGTTCCTTGAGCTGATGCGGTGGCTTGTCCTTGAGCGCGGCGCCCATGTAGCTCATCCAGATCGGCAGGGCCACGGTACCGCCGAATTCCTGGCGGCCCAGGGTCTCGGGTTGGTCGAAGCCGGCCCAGACCGTGGTCACGTAGTCGCCGTTGTAGCCGGAGAACCAGGTGTCCTTGGATTCGTTGGTGGTGCCGGTCTTGCCGGCCAGGTCGTTGCGGCCCAGTTCCAGCGCCTTGCGGCCGGTGCCGCGCTTGATCACGTCCTGCAGCATGCTGTTCATGATGAAGGCGTTGCGCGGATCGATGACCTGGGGGGCGAACACCGGCGCCGGATTGGCCGGGTCGGCGGCGGCGGTGTCGGCCGCCGGCGTGACCTCGACGCCCGGCGCGGTCGTGGCCTGCGCCTGCTGGGGCACCCGTGGCGCAGCCATGCGATAGACCACCTTGCCGTCGCGATCGGTCACGTGATCGACCACGTAGGGTGTCACCTTGTAGCCCTCGTTGGCGAACACCGACCAGCCGGTGGCCACTTCCAGCGGCGTCAGGCCCGGGGTGCCGAGGGCGAGCGACAGGTTGCGCGGCAACTGGTCGCGCTCGAAGCCGAAACGACTGACGTAATCCAGCGCATAGTCGATGCCGATGGCCTGCAGCACCCGGATGGACACCAGGTTGCGCGAGCGATAGAGAGCCTCGCGCAGACGGATTGGGCCGAGGAAGGTGTTGTTGTCGTTCTTTGGCCGCCAGGCTTCGTCGGGATTCTCGTCCATGAAGACGATGGGCGCATCGTTGACCAGGCTGGCGGCGGTAAAGCCCTTCTCCAGCGCCGCGCTGTAGATGAACGGCTTGAAGCTGGAACCGGGCTGGCGCCGGGCCTGGGTCGCGCGATTGTAGTTGCTCTGCTCGAAGGAGAAACCACCGATCAGGGCGCGGATGGCGCCATCCTGGGGATCAAGCGATACCAGGGCGCTCTGCGCCTTGGGAATCTGCGAGAACTTCAGGCTGCCATCGTCCTGGCGCTGCACCCGGATCAGGTCGCCGACCTTGACCACGTCGGCCGGACCGTTCGGGCGTGGCCCCAGGCTGTTGGCGCTGAGGTAGGGGCGTGCCCATTTCATCGAGTCCCAGGAGACCGCCTCTTCCTTGCCCTCGCGGGTCAGGACCAGGATGCCGCTCTTTTCCACCTGAGTGACCAGGGCCGGATCCTGACCGCCGACGATGCGCTGCTTCTGGATCAGCGCGGTCCATTCGGCGCGGCTGCGATTGGGCCACTGGGCCTCGGGGCCGCGATAGCCGTGGCGGCGGTCGTAGTCGGTCAGGCCGTCACGTACGGCTTCGAACGCATCCGTCTGCAGCCGGCTGTCGATGGTGGTGTAGACCTGGTAGCCATCGGTGTAGGCATCGCCACCATAGCGACCGACCATTTCCGCCCGTGCCATCTCGGCGATGTAGGGGGCGTTGAGCTCAGGCACGGCGACGTGATGATAGGCCTCGAGCGGCTCGGCGATGCCGGCCTGGTAGGCCGCCTGATCGATATAACCGAGCTTGAACATGCGTTCGAGAATCCAATTGCGTCTTTCCAGGCTACGCTCAGGATTAGCGACCGGGTTGTAACGCGACGGCGCCTTGGGCAGACCGGCGATCATCGCCATCTGAGCGACGGTCAGGTCCTTGATGGACTTGCCGTAGTAGACCTGGGCGGCGGCCTCGATGCCGTAGGCGCGGTTGCCCAGGTAGATCTTGTTGACATAGAGCTCGAGGATCTCGTCCTTGGTCAGTTGGCGCTCGATTTGCAGCGCCAGGAGGATCTCGGTGAATTTGCGCGAGAAGCTGCGCTCGCTGGTCAGGAAGTAGTTCTTGGCGACCTGCATGGTGATGGTGCTGCCACCGGTCTGGATGTGTCCGGTCTTGACCAGCTGGCTCACTGCCCGTGCCAGGCTTTTCACATCCACGCCATAGTGATTGGCGAAGTTGTCATCCTCGGCGGAGAGCAGGGCATGGATGAAATCGGGCGGTATCTCGTTGAAACGCAGCGGCGAGCGGCGCATTTCGCCGAATTCGGCGATGAGTTTGCCGTCCGCGCTGAACACCCGCAGAGGGATCTGCAGTTGCACGTTACGCAGGGCATCGATGGAGGGCAGGCTGGGGCTGAGGTAGAGGAAGGCACCGCTGAGACCCAGCAACAGGCTGCAGACCAGGGCGACCAACGACCACCAGAAAAATTTCAGAACACGCATCAAGAGACTTTTCGAATGGAAAGAAGGAAAGGGCGACAGGTGACGGTCAGCCTACACGGCGTCGCCATTATAGGCGCGTTTGGCGGTTGGCCGCTATTTGCTCGGGTGTCAAGTCTGTTATCTAATGCCCGTCCGCGGAAGACCACCGTCGCTCATAGGGAACTGATGTGCTAGGGCTATTCAGAAAGAAGGCGAATACGCTGCTGGGTATCGACGTCAGTTCGACATCCGTGAAACTCATCGAGTTGAGCCGTGCAGGCGGGCGCTACCGGGTGGAAGCCTATGCGGTCGAACCTCTGCCGGCCAATGCCGTGGTGGAAAAGAACATCGCCGAGCTGGAGGGCGTGGGCCTCGCCATCGGCAGGGTGCTGGTCAAGGCGCGCAGTTCCGCGCGCAGCGCCGCCGTGGCTGTCTCTGGCTCGGCGGTGATCGCCAAGACCATCGAGATGGATGCCGGCCTCACCGACGACGAGCTGGAAAACCAGATCAAGCTGGAAGCTGACCAGTACATTCCCTATCCGCTGGACGAGGTCGCCATCGACTTCGAGGTGCAGGGGCCGTCGCCACGCAACGCCGAGCGCGTCGAGGTGCTGCTGGCCGCTTGCCGGAAGGAAAACGTCGAGGTCCGCGAAGCGGCCCTGGCGCTGGCCGGCGTCTCGGCCAAGGTGGTCGACGTCGAGGCCTATGCCCTGGAGCGTGCCTACCAGTTGCTGGCCAATCAGCTCGGCGGCCATGTCGACGACCTGACCGTGGCGGTGGTCGACATTGGCGCCACCATGACCACCCTGAGCGTGCTGCACAACGGCAAGACCATCTACACCCGCGAGCAGCTGTTTGGCGGCCGCCAGCTCACCGAAGAGATCCAGCGCCGCTACGGCCTGTCGGTGGAGGAGGCCGGTCTGGCCAAGAAGCAGGGTGGCCTGCCTGACGACTACCAGAGCGAGGTACTGACGCCCTTCCGCGAGGCGGTGGTGCAGCAGGTGGCGCGCTCGCTGCAGTTCTTTTTCGCCGCCGGGCAATACAATGATGTGGACTACATCTTGCTTGCTGGAGGAACCGCGTCAATTTCCGGACTCGACCGCTTGATCCAGCAGAAAATCGGCACCCCCACGGTCCTGGCCAATCCCTTCGCCGACATGACCGTCAGCAACAAGGTCAATGCGGCGGCCCTGGCGGGTGACGCCCCGGCGCTGATGATCGCCTGCGGCCTGGCCATGAGGAGTTTCGACTAGATGGCCCGCATCAACCTCTTGCCCTGGCGGGAGCAGCTGCGCGAAGAAAGGCGCAAGCAGTTCCTGGTGATCCTGGGCGGCATCTTCGTGCTCTCGTGCGGCGCTGTGTTTCTCGGGGATCAGTACCTGTCCGGCGAGATCGCCCGTCAGGAGGCGCGCAATGCCTTCATCCAGCAGAACATCGCCCAGCTGGACGTGCGCATCAAGGAGATCAGCGAGCTCAAGACCCGGCGCCAGCAACTGCTGGCACGGATGAAGATCATCCAGGACCTGCAGGGCAACCGCCCGGTCATCGGCCACGTCTTCGATCAACTGGTGCGCACCCTGCCGGACGGCGTGTACTTCCGCGAGCTGAAGATGCAGGGCGACACCCTGTCCATCAGCGGCGAGGCGGAATCCAACAACCGGGTCTCCAACCTGATGCGTAATCTGGACGCCTCCGACTGGTTCGCTTCGCCTACGCTGATCGAGGTGAAGGCCACCACCGCCGGGGCGGTGGATCAGGCCAACACCTTCCAGCTCACCGTCAAGCAGACCCAGCCCGGCGCTCCTGCTCCGGCCCCGCTCGCCAAGGGAGGCAAACCATGAGTCTCGCCGATTCCCTGGCCAGCCTGCGCAAGGTCGACATCAACGAACTCAGCCTGGAGAACCTCGGTTCCTGGCCCAAGCCGGTCAAGGTCATCGCCTGCCTGCTGATCGTGCTGGTGGTGCTCCTGCTCGGCTATCAGTTCCATCTCAGCGACATGCAGGCGCAGCTGGACAGCCAGCGCACTCAGGAAGAAACCCTCAAGCAGCAATACGCCAGCAAGGCCTTCCAGGCCGCCAATCTGGATGCCTACAAGCAGCAGATGGTCGAGATGGAAGAGTCCTTCGGCGCGCTGCTGCGGCAACTGCCCGGCGATACCGAAGTGCCGGCGCTGCTGGAAGACATCACCCGCACCGGTCTGGGCAGTGGTCTGGAGTTCGAGCAGATCAAGCTCCTGCCCGAGGTGACCCAGCAGTTCTATGTCGAGTTGCCGATCCAGATCACCGTGGTGGGCAATTATCATGACCTGGCGACCTTCGTCAGCAGCGTCTCCAGCCTGCCGCGCATCGTCACCCTGCACGACTTCGACCTCAAGCCGGTGGATGACCGAAACGCCAATGGCGGCGGCACGGTATCCGGGACCGGTGGCAAGTTGCGCATGAACGTCCTGGCCAAGACCTATCGCTACAACGACAAGGGGCTCGGCAAATGAGGACGCCTCTGTTGCTCTGCCTGCTGACCGGCGTGCTGGTCGGCTGCGGTTCCAGCGATACCAGCGATCTGCAGGCCTTCATGGACGAAACCCGCGCCAAGCCGCGCGGTTCCATCGAGCCGCTGCCGCAGTTCCGCGCCTACGAACCCTTCACCTATGCCGCTGCGGCGCTGCGCAGCCCCTTCCAGGCGCCGGTACGCATCGACCCCACGGTGCGCCAGCGCGGGACCGGCAACATCAAGCCGGACGTGAATCGGCCGAAGCAGTTTCTCGAAGGCTTCAACATCGAGACCTTCAGCATGGTGGGCATCCTGGCCAACGCCAGTGGCCGCTATGCGCTGGTCAACGGCGCCGGGGGCGTACATCGCGTCAAGGTGGGGGACTACCTGGGCCGCAATGACGGGCGCATCACCAAGATCACCGACGGTGAGATCGACGTGATCGAAATCGTCCCGGATGGCGAGGGTGGCTGGCTGGAACGGCCGCGCACCATCACCTTGAAGGAAAAGACTTAATGGGCGGGGCAAGTACAGTGAAGACGAATAGCGCAAGACGGCTGGGACTGGGATTGGCCTTGTTGCTGGGTAGCCTGGCCGGCCAGGTCCTGGCCGCCGATCTGCAGGCCTTGAACGTCGCCTCCCTGCCCGGGGATCGCATCGAACTCAAGCTGACCTTCGATCAGCCGGTGCCGATCCCCAAGGGCTACACCATCGAGCAGCCGGCGCGGATCGCTCTGGACCTGCCCGGCGTGGCCAACAAGCTGGGTACCAAGAGCCGCGAGCTGGGCAATGGCAATGCCCGCAGCGTGACGGTGGTCGAGGCGGGCAACCGGACCCGGCTGATCATCAACCTCACCAATCTGGCCAGCTACGACACCCGTGCCGACGGTCGCAACCTGTTCGTCACCATCGGCGGTACCGCGGGTCGCCAGGCGGCCGGCGCCCAGGCCAACCTGACGCCGAACCTGCCGCGCGCCGCGGCGCCGGCCACCGTGACCGCGCCGTCGTCCGCCCCGCTGCCCAGCGCCGTCACCCGCACGCCACTGCCGCCGACTCAGGCCACTTCCACCGTGGCGGCCATGACCGCGCCGCGGCCGCAACTGCGCGGTAAGGCGATCCGTCATCTCGACTTCCAGCGGGGTCCCCAGGGCGAGGGCAACGTGGTCATCGACCTGAGCGAGACCGGCATCAACCCGGACATCCAGGAGCAGGGCGGCAAGATCCGCCTGACCTTCGCCGGCACTCAGTTGCCTGAGGAGTTGCGGGTACGGCTGGACGTCAAGGACTTCGCTACCCCAGTGCAATTCGTCAACGCCTCGGCTGACAGCGGTGGCGCCTCCATCGTCATCGAACCGACCGGGACCTACGACTACCTGGCCTACCAGACCAACAATCGCCTGACCCTGAGCGTCAAGCCGCTCACCACCGAGGAAAAGGAAAAGCGCGCAGCCGATCGCTTTACCTACACCGGCGAAAAGCTGTCGCTGAACTTCCAGGACATCGACGTCCGTTCGGTGCTGCAGCTGATCGCCGACTTCACCAACCTCAACCTGGTGGCGAGCGACACCGTGCAGGGCAACATCACCCTGCGCCTGCAGAACGTACCCTGGGATCAGGCGCTGGACTTGATCCTCAAGACCAAGGGCCTGGACAAGCGCCAGATCGGCAACGTGCTGCTGGTCGCGCCGGCCGACGAGATCGCTGCGCGTGAGCGCCAGGAGCTGGAATCCCAGAAACAGATCCAGCAGCTCGCTCCCCTGCGGCGCGACCTGATCCAGGTCAACTATGCCAAGGCCGCCGACATCGCCAAGCTGTTCCAGTCGGTGACCAGTGCCGACAAGACCGCCGACGAGCGTGGCTCCATCTCGGTGGACGAGCGTACCAACAGCATCATCGCCTACCAGACCCAGAATCGCCTGGACGAACTGCGGCGCATCGTCTCGCAGCTGGACATCCCGGTACGTCAGGTGATGATCGAGGCGCGGCTGGTGGAAGCCAATGTCGACTACAGCAAGCAGCTGGGCGTGCGCTGGGGCGGCAATACTCGCCAGGGCAATTTCTCAGTCTATGGCAAGGATGGCGCGACGACCGTTGATAGCACCACTAACCAGGCTTTCCTGCCTGGAACCAGCACCATCGGTAACGTCACCGCCGCCACTGGCCTCGCGCCCACGCCCTTCGTGGACATGGGCGTCTCCGGCAGCACTTCGGGCATCGGCATCGGTTTCATGGCTGGTGGTCAGATGCTCGACCTGCAGCTGTCCGCTCTGCAATCCAGCGGCAATGGCGAGATCATCTCCCAGCCCAAGGTAGTGACCTCGGACAAAGAAACCGCCAAGATCCTGCGCGGTACCGAGATTCCCTACCAGGAAGCCAGTTCCAGCGGTGCCACCAGCACCAGCTTCAAGCAGGCCGCGCTGTCGCTGGAGGTCACGCCGCAGATCACCCCGGACAACCGCATCATCATGGAGGTCAAGGTCAACAAGGATGCCCCTGACTACCAGAATGCGCTCAATGGCGTGCCGCCGATCAGCAAGAACGAGGTCAATGCCAAGGTCCTGGTGAGCGATGGCGAGACCATCGTGCTGGGCGGGGTGTTCTCCAACACCCAGACCAAGTCCACCACCAAGGTGCCGATGCTGGGGGATATCCCCTATGTCGGCCGGCTGTTCCGCCGGGATTCGGTCACCGACAGCAAAGTCGAGCTGCTGATCTTCCTCACGCCGCGTATCATGAACAACCAGGCGATAGCGGTTGGTCGATGACATAAGTGCGTAATCTGTTTCTCGTAGGACCGATGGGCTCGGGCAAGAGCACCATCGGCCGGCTCCTGGCGAAGGAATTGCGGCTGCCGTTCAAGGATTCCGACAAGGTAATCGAAGAACGTACCGGTGCCGACATCCCCTGGATCTTCGATGTGGAAGGCGAGCAGGGCTTTCGCGAGCGCGAACGCGCCGCGATCGCTGAGCTGTGCGCGGAGAACGGCCTGGTGATGGCTACCGGCGGGGGTGCCGTGCTGCGCGAAGACAATCGTCAGGCGCTCAAGCGTGGCGGGCGGGTCATCTACCTGCATGCCTCCATCGAGCAGCAGATCGAGCGCACCTCCCGGGATCGCAATCGACCGCTGCTGCAGACCGCCGATCCCGCGGCGGTGCTGCGCAATCTCATGGCCATGCGCGATCCGCTGTATCGGGAGATCGCCGACATCATCATCGAGACCGACGAGCGGCCACCCCGGATGGTCGTGCTGCAGATACTCGACCGTCTGAAAGCCCTGGCACCGCATTAAAGCCGCGAGCGTTCTGCGCTATGCTAGGCGCCCTTTGAATCAAGGTGACGGCATGCGGACTCTTCACGTCGAGCTCGGTGAGCGCAGCTACCCGATCTACATCGGCCAGGGCCTTCTGGATCGACCGGAATGCGTCCTGCCCCATCTCGCCGGGCGCAAGGTGGCGATCGTCACCAACGAAACCATCGCGCCGCTCTATCTGGAGCGTCTGCTGCGCACCCTGGGCGATCGCCCGGTCAGTTCGATCGTGCTGCCCGATGGCGAGGCGCACAAGAACTGGGAGACCCTGCAGCTGATCTTCGACGGCCTGCTGCAGGATCGCCATGATCGCAAGACCACCCTCATCGCCTTGGGCGGCGGGGTGATCGGCGACATGGGCGGTTTCGCCGCGGCCTGCTATCAGCGCGGAGTGGACTTCATCCAGGTGCCGACCACGCTGCTGTCCCAGGTCGATTCCTCGGTGGGCGGCAAGACCGGCATCAACCACCCGCTGGGCAAGAACATGATCGGCGCCTTCTACCAGCCCAAGGCCGTGGTCATCGATACCGACAGCCTGGCGACCCTGCCGGCGCGCGAACTCTCGGCGGGTCTGGCCGAGGTCATCAAGTACGGCCTGATCTGCGACGAGCCCTTCCTCGGCTGGCTCGAAGAGCATGTCGAGGCGCTGCTGGCACTGGATCAAAGCGCACTCACCGAAGCCATCGAGCGCTCCTGCGCGGCCAAGGCCCAAGTGGTGGGCAGCGACGAGCGCGAGTCGGGTCTGCGGGCGATCCTCAACCTCGGCCATACCTTCGGTCACGCCATCGAGACCCACCAGGGCTATGGCGTCTGGCTGCACGGCGAGGCGGTTGCCGCCGGCATGGTCATGGCGCTGCAGATGTCCCTGCTGCTGGGCTGGCTCAGTGCCGCGCAACGCGACCGCGCCATTCGCCTGCTGGTTAAGGCCAAGCTGCCCGTGGTACCGCCGGCGGACATGCAGCCGGCCGATTTCGAACGCCTCATGGCGGTGGACAAGAAGGTCCTGGATGGACAACTCCGGCTGGTACTGCTCAGTGACCTGGGCCAGGCCGTGGTGACCGCCGACTTCGCCCGCGACATTCTCGAGCAGACGCTGCGTACCGATTACCAAGCGCTGACCGCCCAGTAAGGAGAACAAGAGAGTCCCATGTCCAATCTGCACGCCGACGAAGCCTTCCTCGGTCACTATCAGTTCACTCACGACCCGTTCGCCGCCCGCGTTCCCGGTTTCAAATTCTTTCCGGCCCAGCGCAAGCCGGTGCTGGGCCAGTTGCATCACCTGGCCCGCTACAGCCAGCTGCTGCTGGTGGTCAGTGGTCCCGAGGGCAGTGGCAAGACGCTGCTGCGCCAGGCGCTGGCGGCCAGTACCAAGAAGGAGGCCGTGCACTGCGTGGTGATTTCCGCGCAGAACGGCGGTGACGCCCGCACCGTGCTGGCCCAGGTCGCCAAGGGCGTTGGCGCCGACAGCCAGACGCCGGCGGCCATTCTCGTGCAGGCGGCGGAAGTGCGCCTGGCGGGGCAGGAGGTCTACATCCTGGTGGATGACGCCGAGGCCCTGGCCACTCCCGCGCTGGAAGCTCTGCTGGAGCTGGCCGGGGGCAGCGAAAAGGAGCGCCTGCACGTCTTCCTGTTCGGCGAAGCGGAAGTGGTGATGCGCCTGGAGGACATTGTCCAGGGCGAAGAGCGCTATCACGCCATCGAGTTGCTGCCCTACAGCGAGAGCGAGGCCGAGGAGTACCTGGCCCAGCGCCTGGAAGGTGCCGGCCAGGGCCTGGAGATCTTTACCGACGAGCAGCTCGCGACCATCCACGAGCGCTCCGGCGGCTGGCCCGGTCGGCTCAACGAAGAAGCCCGGGATGTGCTGGTGGCCGGCATGAGCGCCCGGCGCAAGAAGGCCGCGGCACCGGTGAAAGGCTCGCGCAATCTGCTGGCGGCCCTGCCGCGCAAGCACCTGGTCATTCTCGGGGTGGTGGTGCTGGCGGTAGGCGCCGCGGCGCTGTCGCTCAAGGGCGGCAAGAGTGAGACCCCGGCCACCGGCACGGCCGGACAGGACCTACCCATGGGTGGCCAGAACACCGCCTCTGCCGGTAAGGACGCCCAGGGTGCGCCCATCCAGTTCGACGGCTCTTCCAAGCCGCTGCCCCTGCCGCTGGTGGGTGAGTCGCAGCCGGTCATCCGTGAACCCCTGGCGGAAGCGGCGGGCGGTCGTCAGGCGGGTACCGCCGCGGGCAACGACATGGGTGCGGGCGGCGTGCCGCCGACCGTGACCACCGATGCCCCACCCATCAGTGACGAGGACGAACTGCCCAGCCGCACGCCGGCGCGTACTCCGGCGCCCAGCGCTCCGGCAGTGGCGGCTCCGGCGCCCCGGCATACCGCGCCTGCGCCTACCCCGGCACCGGCCAAGCCGGCCCCGGCTGCAGCGCCCGCTCATGCTGGCAGCGCAGCGGCGGGTTGGTACGGCAGCCAGGCGGGCAGCAAGTACGCCTTGCAGGTGGTGGGTACCAGCACCGAGAAGGCGGCGCAGGACTTCATCGCCGCCCAGGCCGACAGTGGCAACTTCCGCTATTTCAAGAAGAGCTACCAGGGCAAGGCGCTCTATGTGGTGACCTACGGCAACTTCGCCAATCGGGCAGCGGCCGAAGCGGCGGTCAAGCAGTTGCCAGCCAAGGTGCAGGCCAGCAAACCCTGGCCGCGGACCTTCGCCAGCATCCAGCAGGACATCGCCACCAGTCGCTGATTCTTGCCTGCTACGCAAAGAAAGCCCCGGTGCTATCACGAGAGTGATGCCGGGGCTTTCTTTTTTGCGTCATCGAATTTTCATCAGGTGTCATCAGTGTTTGTCGTAAGCGATTTTTTCGCTACACTGGTCAGCCTTTGACTGTCCGAAAAAAGTTCAAATAAGCGGACCGTTTTGTGATGCCTTCGCAATAACCTGATTGCCGGTGAGAGCGCTATGAAAGCAGGCCTGTTCAATCCCGATAGCTTCAAGGACAACTGCGGCTTCGGCCTGATCGCCCATATGCAGGGCGAGCCCAGCCATGACCTGCTGGAAACGGCCATCGAAGCCCTGACCTGCATGACCCACCGGGGCGGTATCAACGCAGACGGCAAGACCGGTGACGGTTGCGGTCTGCTCATGCAGAAGCCGGACGCCTTCCTGCGCGCCATCGCCCAGGAGCAGTTCGGCGCCGAGTTGCCCGAGCAGTACGCCGCGGGCGTGGTGTTCTTCAACCAGGACGAGGCCCGCGCCGAACAGGCCCGCGCCAACATGAACCTGGAGATCGAGGCCGCTGGTCTGACCCTGGTCGGCTGGCGCAAGGTGCCCATCGACACCTCGGTACTGGGCGAGCTTGCCCTGGCGCGACTGCCCCGCATCGAGCAGGTGTTCGTCGCCGGTCCGGGTCTCGACGACCAGCAGTTCGGGGTCAAGCTGTTCTCCGCCCGCCGCCGCTCCTCGGTGCGCAACGCCGAAGACGCCGAGCACTACATCTGCAGCCTGTCGTCCCGCGTCATCGTCTACAAGGGCCTGATGATGCCGGCGGATCTCGCCGCCTTCTATCCGGATCTCGGCGATCCGCGCCTGGCTACCGCCATCTGCGTGTTCCACCAGCGCTTCTCCACCAACACCCTGCCGAAGTGGCCGCTGGCGCAGCCCTTCCGCTATCTCGCCCACAACGGCGAGATCAACACCATCACCGGCAACCGCAACTGGGCCCAGGCGCGGCGGACCAAGTTCGTCAACGAACTGATCCCGGATCTCGACCAGCTCGGTCCGCTGGTCAACCGCGTCGGTTCCGACTCCTCCAGCATGGACAACATGCTGGAGCTGCTGGTGACCGGCGGCATGGACCTGTTCCGCGCCGTGCGCATGATCATTCCGCCGGCCTGGCAGAACGTCGAGACCATGGACGCCGATCTGCGCGCCTTCTATGAATTCAACTCCATGCACATGGAGCCCTGGGACGGTCCGGCCGGCGTGGTGCTGACCGAAGGCCGCTACGCGGTCTGCCTGCTCGACCGCAACGGCCTGCGCCCGGCGCGCTGGGTGACCACCAAGAACGGCTACATCACCCTGGCTTCGGAAGTAGGCGTCTGGAACTACCAGCCCGACGACGTCATTGCCAAGGGCCGGGTCGGCCCGGGCCAGATCCTGGCCGTGGACACCGAGACCGGCGAGGTGCTGCAGACCGACGACATCGACAATCGTCTCAAGGCGCGCCATCCCTACAAGCAGTGGCTGCGCAAGAACGCCATGCGCATCCAGGCGACCCTGGACGACCATGATCACGGTTCGGCCTTCTACGACCAGGATCAGCTGCGCCAGTACATGAAGATGTTCCAGGTCACCTTCGAGGAGCGTGACCAGGTGCTGCGTCCGCTGGGCGAGCAGGGCCAGGAAGCCGTGGGCTCCATGGGCGACGACACCCCGATGGCGGTGCTGTCGCGGCGCATCCGTTCGCCCTACGACTACTTCCGCCAGCAATTCGCCCAGGTCACCAATCCGCCGATCGACCCGCTGCGCGAGTCCATCGTCATGTCCCTGGAGACCTGCCTGGGTGCCGAGCGCAACGTCTTCGAGGAAACCGCCGAGCACGCCGATCGCGCCATCCTGAGCAGCCCGGTGATCTCGCCGGCCAAGTGGCGGACCATCCTCAACATGCCCAAGCCCGGCTTCGAGCATGTCACGATCGACCTCAATTACCCCGAGTCCATGGGGCTCGAGGCGGCGCTGCGCAACATCGTCGAGCAGGCCGAGGAAGCGGTGCGCGCCGGCAAGGTGCTGTTGGTGCTGACCGACCGCCACATCGAACCGGGCAAGCTGCCGGTGCATGCGGTGCTGGCCACCGGCGCCGTGCATCACCACCTGGTCAACCTGGGGCTGCGTACCAGCAGCAACATCCTGGTGGAGACCGCCACCGCCCGTGATCCGCACCACTTCGCCGTGCTGCTGGGCTTTGGCGCCACCGCGGTCTATCCGTTCCTGGCCTATGAGGTGCTGGGCGATCTGATCCGCACCGGCGAGGTGCTGGGCGACCTCTACGAGGTGTTCAAGTACTACCGCAAGGGCATCACCAAGGGCTTGCTCAAGGTGATCTCCAAGATGGGCATCTCCACCGTCGCCTCCTATCGCGGCGCCCAGCTGTTCGAGGCCGTGGGCCTGGCGGACGAAGTCACCGACCTGTGCTTCCCCGGTGTCACCAGCCGCATCAAGGGCGCGCGCTTCGTCGACCTGGAAGCCGAACAGAAGCTGTTGGCCGGCGAAGCCTGGAACAACCGCAAGCCGATCCAGCCGGGTGGCCTGCTCAAGTTCGTCTATGGCGGTGAGTACCATGCCTACAACCCGGACGTGGTCAATCTGCTGCAGGCCGCCGTGCAGCAGGGCGACTACGCCAAGTTCCGCGAATACACCGCGCTGGTGGACCAGCGCCCGGTGGCGATGATCCGCGACCTGCTCAAGGTCAAGACCAGCGACCAGCCCCTGGCGCTGGAAGAGGTCGAGCCGCTGGCCAACATCTTCACCCGCTTCGATGCTGCCGGGATCTCCCTGGGCGCCCTGTCGCCGGAAGCCCACGAGGCCCTGGCCGAGGCCATGAACCGCCTGGGCGGCCGCTCCAACTCCGGTGAGGGCGGTGAGGATCCGGCGCGCTACGGCACCATCAAGAGCTCCAAGATCAAGCAGGTGGCCACCGGCCGCTTCGGCGTCACTCCCGAGTACCTGGTCAATGCCGAGGTCTTGCAGATCAAGGTGGCCCAGGGCGCCAAGCCGGGCGAGGGCGGTCAGCTGCCCGGCGGCAAGGTCAACGGCCTGATCGCCAAGCTGCGCTATGCGGTACCCGGCGTGACCCTGATCTCGCCGCCGCCGCACCACGACATCTATTCCATCGAAGACCTGTCGCAGCTGATCTTCGACCTCAAGCAGGTCAATCCCAAGGCGCTGGTATCGGTCAAGCTGGTGTCCGAGCCTGGCGTAGGCACCGTGGCCGCCGGTGTGGCCAAGGCCTATGCCGACCTCATCACCATCTCCGGCTACGACGGCGGTACCGGTGCTTCGCCGGTGACCTCCATCAAGTACGCCGGCTCGCCCTGGGAACTAGGCCTGGCCGAGGCGCACCAGACCCTGCGCGGTAACGATCTGCGCGGCAAGGTCCGGGTGCAGACCGACGGCGGCCTGAAGACCGGCCTGGACGTGATCAAGGCGGCCATCCTCGGCGCCGAGAGCTTTGGCTTCGGCACCGCGCCGATGATCGCCCTGGGCTGCAAATACCTGCGCATCTGCCACCTGAACAACTGCGCCACTGGCGTCGCCACCCAGAACGACCGGCTGCGCAAGGAACACTTCATCGGCACGGTGGAGATGGTGATGAATTTCTTCACCTTCATCGCCGAGGAAACCCGTGAGTGGCTGGCCAGGCTGGGCGTACGCAGCCTGGGTGAGCTGATCGGCCGTACCGATCTGCTGGAAATCCTGCCGGGCGAGACCGCCAAGCAGCAGCACCTGGACCTCACCCCGCTGCTGGGGAGCGATCACATTCCGGCCGAGAAGCCGCAATACTGCCAGGTGGAAAAGAACCCGCCGTTCGACCAGGGCCTGCTGGCCGAAGAAATGGTGCGCCTGTCGCTGCCCGGGATCGAAAAGCTCGAAGGCGGTGACTTCAGCCTCAGTATCGGCAACTGCGACCGCTCCATCGGTGCCCGTGTCTCCGGCGAAATCGCCCGGCGTCACGGCAACCAGGGCATGGTCAAGGCGCCGCTGACCTTCCGCTTCAAGGGCACCGCCGGCCAGAGCTTCGGCGTCTGGAACGCCGGCGGCCTGCACATGTATCTGGAAGGCGATGCCAACGACTACGTGGGCAAGGGCATGACCGGCGGCAAGCTGGTCATCACCCCGCCCCAGGGCGCGGGCTTCAAGAGCCAGGAATCGGCCATCATCGGCAATACCTGCCTCTATGGCGCCACCGGTGGCAAGCTGTTCGCCGCTGGCACCGCCGGTGAACGCTTCGGGGTGCGTAACTCCGGGGCCCACACCGTGGTGGAAGGTACCGGCGACCACTGCTGCGAGTACATGACCGGCGGCTTCGTCTGCGTCCTGGGCAAGACCGGCTACAACTTCGGCTCGGGCATGACCGGCGGCTTCGCCTATGTGCTGGACCTGGACAACGGCTTCTATGACCGGGTCAACCACGAACTGGTGGAGATCCAGCGCATCAACAGCGAGGCCATGGAGGCCTACCGCAGCCACCTGGAAGGGGTGCTGGCCGAATACGTGCGCGAGACCGGCAGCGCCTGGGGCAGCCATCTCCATGAGAACCTGGACGACTATCTGCGCAAGTTCTGGCTGGTGAAGCCCAAGGCCGCGAGCCTGGCCTCGCTGCTGGTCAGTACCCGCGCCCGTCCGGAATAACGACTTCGATGCCGGCTGCCCATGGCGCCGGTTTCACCGTGATAGCTCGTGGCGCCCTGCTGAAGGGGCGTCGCTTCAAGAGGTTTGGAAATGGCTGAACGTCTGAACAACGACTTCCAGTTCATCGAGGTCGGTCGCAAGGATCCGAAGAAGAAGCTGCTGCGCCAGCGCAAGAAGGAATTCGTCGAGATCCACGATCCCTTCAAGCCGCAGCAGGCCGCCGAGCAGGCGCATCGCTGCCTGGGTTGCGGCAACCCCTATTGCGAATGGAAGTGCCCGGTGCACAACTTCATTCCCAACTGGCTCAAGCTGGTGTCCGAAGGCAACATCCTGGCGGCGGCGGAACTGTCGCACCAGACCAACACCCTGCCCGAGGTCTGTGGTCGCGTCTGCCCGCAGGATCGGCTCTGCGAGGGTGCCTGCACCCTCAACGACGGCTTTGGCGCGGTGACCATCGGCTCGGTGGAAAAGTACATCACCGACACCGCCTTCGCCATGGGCTGGCGCCCGGACATGTCCAAGGTAAAGCCCACCGGCAAGCGGGTCGCCGTGATCGGTGCCGGTCCGGCCGGCCTGGGTTGCGCCGACATCCTGGTACGCAATGGCGTGACCCCGGTGGTGTTCGACAAGCATCCCGAGATCGGTGGCCTGCTGACCTTCGGCATCCCCGAATTCAAGCTGGAAAAGACCGTGCTCAGTCGCCGTCGCGAGGTCTTCGGCGGCATGGGCGTGGAATTCCGTCTGAATACCGAGGTGGGCAAGGACGTGACCATGGATCAGCTGCTCGAGGAATTCGATGCGGTCTTCCTGGGCATGGGTACCTACACTTACATGAAGGGCGGCTTCCCTGGCGAAGACCTGTCAGGCGTTCACGACGCCCTGGATTTCCTGGTGGCCAACGTCAACCGCAACCTGGGCTTTGAAAAGGATGCGGCCGACTTCGTCGACATGAAGGGCAAGCGCGTGGTGGTCCTGGGCGGTGGTGACACCGCCATGGACTGCAACCGCACCTCCATCCGCCAGGGTGCCAAGAGCGTGACTTGCGCCTACCGCCGCGACGCCGCCAACATGCCGGGCTCGCGCAAGGAAGTGAAGAACGCCAAGGAAGAGGGCGTGAAGTTCCTCTTCAACCGCCAGCCCATCGCCATCATCGGCGAAGACAAGGTGGAAGGCGTCAAGGTGGTGGAAACCCGTCTGGGCGAACCCGATGCCCGTGGCCGCCGCAGCCCCGAGCCGATCCCCGGTTCCGAAGAGATACTGCCGGCCGATGCGGTGGTCATCGCCTTTGGTTTCCGCCCGAGTCCGGCGCCCTGGTTCGAGCAATTCGGCATCGACATCGACAGCCAGGGCCGGGTCGTCGCGCCGGGGTTGCACGAGTTCAAGCACCAGACCAGCAACCCGAAGATCTTTGCCGGTGGCGACATGGTGCGCGGCTCCGACTTGGTGGTGACCGCCATCTTCGAAGGCCGCAACGCCGCCGAGGGCATCCTCGACTACCTGGGCGTCTGAGGCCAGGCCGCTGGACAAGAGCCGACCGGTGCAAGCCGGTCGGCTTTTTTTTGGGGTGGGATCCTGCCGGCACGGGGCTTCGTGCAGTATCCGCCAAGCAATCGCGGCCATGGGCCGCTCCTACGAAAAGCGTCACTCTGTAGGAGCGGTCGCTACGGCGCACCGGCATGGCCACGATTAGCCCGCCGAGCCGTAGGATTGAAAACCGCACAGCGTTTTCCATCTGGATGACCGTCCGGCGATAGGCGAGGCTGCACCGTCACCCTACGGAGTACCCCATCACCCCGATAGACAAAAGGCACGCCCCCCTGCCGTGCCTTTTGCCAGCCGCTTTGCGACAATGCCGGCACTTTTGCTGCCGGATGTCGCCATGACTGCCCTGAAGAACGACCGTTTCCTGCGTGCCCTGCTCAAGCAGCCGGTGGACGTCACCCCGGTGTGGATGATGCGCCAGGCCGGGCGCTACCTGCCCGAGTACCGCGCCAGCCGGGCCCGCGCCGGTGACTTCATGAGTCTGTGCAAGAACCCGCAATTCGCCTGCGAGGTGACCTTGCAGCCGCTGGAGCGCTATCCCCTGGATGCGGCCATCCTCTTCTCCGACATCCTCACCATCCCCGATGCCATGGGCCAGGGCCTCTATTTCGAGACCGGCGAGGGGCCGCGCTTTCGCAAGGTGATCGATACCCCGGCCGACATCGAGGCGCTGCCGATCCCCGATGCCGAATCCGACCTGGGCTACGTGATGGACGCCGTGCGCACCATCCGCGCGGCGCTGGACGGCCGAGTACCCCTGATCGGCTTTTCCGGCAGCCCCTGGACCCTCGCCACCTACATGATCGAAGGCGGCTCCAGCAAGGATTTCCGCAAGGCCAAAGCCATGCTCTACGACACCCCCGAGGCCCTGCACCTGCTGCTGGATAAGCTGGCCCAGGCGGTCACCGCCTACCTCAACGGCCAGATTCGTGCTGGCGCCCAGGCGGTGCAGATCTTCGATACCTGGGGCGGCAACCTATCCGCCGCGGCCTACCAGGAGTTCTCCCTGGCCTATATGCGCAAGATCGTCGCCGGGCTGATCCGCGAGCATGAAGGACGACAGGTACCGGTGATCCTCTTCACCAAGAACGGCGGTCTCTGGCTGGAAAGCCTGGCCGACAGCGGCGCCGAGGCCCTGGGCCTGGACTGGACCTGCGACATTGGCGAAGCGCGCCGCCGCGTGGGTGCCAAGGTTGCCCTGCAGGGCAACATGGATCCCAGCGTGCTCTACGCCAAGCCGGCGGCCATTCGCGCCGAGGTGGGGCGTATCCTGGAAAGCTATGGCCAGGGCAGCGGCCACGTCTTCAACCTGGGTCACGGCATCACTCCCGAGGTGGACCCGGCTCACGCCGGCGCCTTCATCGAAGCCGTGCACGAGTTGTCGGGGCGCTACCACCAGGGCTGACTGTGCCGGGATCGGCACGACCGGTCCCAAGTCGAGCGAGCGGGCCGTGGCTGGTTGCGGCATAGTCGGGGTTTTCCCGATGGAGCGCCGCCATGGCCCAGATGACCCCGGAAGAGCTGCAGCACCTGGCCGAAGAGGTGCTCGCGGCCCAGGGTTTCAGTCAACCGCAGAGTACAGCCATCGCCGCCATGATGGTGGCCGGCCAGCGTGATGACTGTGCCTCCCACGGCATCTATCGGCTGCTGGGCATCGTCAAGACGCTCAAGGCCGGCAAGGTGGTGCCGGATGCCGAACCCCGCATCGAGGACGTGGCGCCGGCCATCGTCCGGGTCGATGCCGGGGGTGGCTTCTCGCCGCTGGCCTTCCACGCCGGTCTGCCGCTGCTGGAAGCCAAGGCGCGCGCCTGTGGCCTGGCGGCCCTGGCGATCAACAACTGCGTGCACTTCTCGGCGCTCTGGGTGGAGATGGAAGCCCTCACCGCCAGGGGCCTGGTGGCCCTGGCCTGCAATCCGACCCAGGCCTATGTCGCCCCGGCCGGCGGTCGTCGCCCGCTGTTCGGTACCAATCCCATCGCCTTTGGCTGGCCGCGACCGGAAGGGCAACCCTTCGTCTTCGATTTCGCCACCAGCGCCGTGGCCCGCGGCGAAATCGAATTGCACCGCCGTGCCGGCAAGGCCCTGCCCGAAGGCTGGGGAGTGGATGCCGAGGGCGCTCCCAGCAGCGATGCCCGCACCGTGCTGGAGGAGGGCGCCATGCTCACCTTTGGTGGTCACAAGGGCTCGGCGCTGTCGGCCATGATCGAATTGCTCGCCGGACCGCTGATCGGCGATCTCACCAGCCCGGAATCTTCCGCGGTCGACGCCGGGGCGGGCGGACTGCCTTATCACGGCGAACTCATCCTGGCCTTCGATCCCCAGCGTTTTCTCGGCGCAGCGGTAGGCGACTACCAGCAGCGCGCCGAGCAGTTGTTCGCCGGCATCGAGGCCCAGGGCGCCCGCCTGCCGTCGCAGCGCCGCTACCAGGCGCGGGCTCGCAATACCACCCGTGGCTGGGTGGAGGTGCCGGACGAACTCCTAGCAGACGTCCGGGCCCTGCTACCTGGCTGAGCCGGGACGCGATGCGCATCACCTGAAGGAGGCTGCGACAACGCGGCCTCTGAACCCCGTGCCAGACGCAGGGTCCACGACTGGCCCCCCCTTAGTGCCAGCCCTGGGTCTTCATGTACGCCGACGACACCGATCGCCCCCATCACCGCGGCCTGTTGCTGCTGAGCATCACCCTGATGGTGCTGGTGTACTTTCTCGACAACCTGTCCATCGCCCTGGCCAACCGCTATGTCTATGGCGGCCTCGGCATCGACCCGCGCAGCTACAGCCTGGCGACCGCCTGCTACAGCGTCGCCGTCATCGTCACCAGCGCGCCGCACCAGTGGTTCGCCCAGCGCCTGGGCTATCGCAACCTGATCTTCACCGCCGTCGGCATCCATCTGGTCGGCCAGGTGTGCT
Organism: Pseudomonas sp. MS15a(2019); assembly: GCF_013277805.1. NCBI lineage: Bacteria > Pseudomonadati > Pseudomonadota > Gammaproteobacteria > Pseudomonadales > Pseudomonadaceae > Pseudomonas > Pseudomonas sp. MS15a(2019). The sequence goes on along the minus strand of NZ_VBTN01000014.1, from coordinate 130,581 downwards.
GCCTGGTGGCCACGGATCTGCCGACCTTCATCGCCGGACGCGTCCTGATGGGCGCCGGCGCCGCTACCTTCTTTGCCGGGGCGCGGGTGCTGGTGCAGATGTATTTCTCCGGTCCGCAGCTGCCGACCGGGATCCGCGCCTTCGCCTCGGGCGTGCCCCTGGGGGGTGCGCTGGCGTCCTTCACCACCGCGGAATTGCTGGAAGGCCATCAGTGGCGTGCCATCTTCATGGTGCCGGCGCTGGCCTGCGCGCTGGTGGCCATTTGCATCTGGCTGTCGCTGCCGCGGCGTTCCCATCCGCTGGAGAATTCCGGGGCGCCGTCGCTGCTGTCCATGGTGCTGCTGGCGGGTGGCAGTCTGCTGTTGACCACCACCACCCAGCGGCTGGCCTTCGATTTCTTCAGCGATGGTCCGTGGCTGGCCCTGGAGCTGCTGCTGGGCACGGCCATCCTCGGGCTCTACGTCTATTACGAGCGCGGCCTGGCACGGCCGACCCTGGACTTCAAGCACGCCATCACCCCCGGCTTTCTCGCCGGCATGCTGTTCATGATGCTCAATTACTTCCTGCTCGGGGCCTACAACTTCATCATTCCCCAGTACGTGGTCAACGGTCTGCAGCTGCCGGTCTATACCGCCGGGGGCGTCATGGCGCTGGGCTGGCTGTGCGGCCTGGCACCCTTGCTGATGATCACCTCGGTGCGGCTGCGCGAGCGCTTTCCCTGGGGCGGTTTTCGCAAGTACCTGGTGGCGGGCTATCTGCTGCTGGCCGGCTACGGCTTCTGGATGGTGCACCAGCACGCCGACGTGCCCCTCTATCAGCAGCTGGTGCCGGGCCTGATGATGCATGGCACCTACCTGATCGGCACCTTCGCGGTGATCATCATGTACACCTTCATGCGCGTCGAGCCGGCCTATTTCAGCCAGGCCTACCAGATCAAGAACATGACCCAGCAGCTGGTCATGCCCATGGGTATCGTGCTGTCCAACGTCTTCCTGCAGTGGCGCGACGCCTTCCACGCCTCGGTGCTCAGCGTTGCGGTCAATCCCTATGCGCAGAACTACCAGGCCTATGGCGAACGCTATCGGCAGGTCACCGGCGCCGACAGCGCCCTGGCGCAGATCTCCAGTCTGGTCACCCGCCAGAGTCAGGTGCTGGGCTATCTCGACTATTTCTGGCTGGTCGGCTGGATCGGTCTGGCGCTGGCGGTCTACATGGCCGTACAGCGGCATTTCCGCTAGCGCACGACGATTGCCCGCCCTTAAGCCGACGTTCAGCTGGCGACCACCATAATGCGGGCCTTTGCAGGTCGCGGCGGTTGCCGGGAGCCTGCGCCGGTCGGCCGCGCCCCGGTCGGTCCGGAGCTTGCATTGCTGGGCTGTCGGGCTTTGTGGAACAATGCGGGCAACGATATTTTTCAAGGGTGGCAGCCGTGATCGACGCTGATGGTTTTCGCCCCAATGTCGGCATCATTCTCGCCAACGATGCCGGCCAAGTACTGTGGGCTCGCCGCATCAACCAGGATGCCTGGCAGTTTCCCCAGGGTGGGATCGATGACCGGGAAACGCCCGAAGAGGCGCTGTACCGGGAGCTCAACGAAGAGGTGGGGCTGAGCCCCGATGATGTCCGTATCCTGGCCTGTACCCGGGGCTGGTTGCGCTATCGTCTGCCGCAGCGCATGGTGCGCACCCACAGCCGTCCGCTGTGCATCGGCCAGAAGCAGAAGTGGTTTCTGCTGCGGCTGACCGCGGAAGAGCAGCGGGTGCGGATGGATGTGACGGGCAAGCCGGAATTCGATGGCTGGCGCTGGGTAAGCTACTGGTACCCTCTGGGCCAGGTGGTGACCTTCAAGCGAGAGGTCTATCGGCGGGCGCTCAAGGAGTTGGCACCCCGCTTGCTGGCCTGATTGCCGGTACGGCCGGTGCGAAAGAGGTGAGGAGAAGCTGTGGTCATGCAGGATGAACGACACGTGATGCACGCCGGCGGATCCGCCGGGCGTCTGCTGCGGAGGCGCTAGATGCTTGCAGTTCTGCGCAAGATCGTCCAGGAGGTCAATGCCGCCAAGGATCTGGGGTCGGCACTGTCCATCATCGTGCAGCGCGTCCGCGCGGCCATGCAGTCGCAGGTCTGCTCCGTCTATCTGCTGGATCCGGACACCAACCGTTTCGTGCTGATGGCCACCGAAGGCCTCAACAAGAAGTCCATCGGCCGGGTCAGCATGGCCCCCAACGAGGGCCTGGTCGGTCTGGTCGGCACCCGCGAAGAGCCGCTCAATCTCGAAGACGCCGCCAGCCACCCGCGCTTTCGCTATTTCGCCGAGACCGGTGAGGAACGCTATGCGTCTTTCCTCGGTGCACCCATCATCCACCACCGTCGGGTCATGGGCGTGCTGGTGGTGCAGCAGAAGGAACGCCGTCAGTTCGACGAGGGCGAGGAAGCCTTCCTGGTCACCATGAGCGCCCAGCTCGCCGGGGTGATCGCCCATGCCGAGGCCACCGGGACCATCCGTGGTCTGGATCGGCAGGGCAGGGGCATCCAGGAAGCCCGCTTCGTCGGCATCCCCGGCGCGCCCGGGGTCGGCGTCGGCAAGGCGGTGGTGGTCCTGCCACCGGCCGACCTGGAAGTGGTCCCGGACAAGACCGTGACCGACATCGACGCCGAGCTGCAGTTGTTCCGCTCGGCGCTGGAAGGCGTGCGGGCGGACATGAAGGCGCTGTCCAAGCGGCTGTCCACCCAGTTGCGCAAGGAAGAGCAGGCGCTGTTCGACGTCTATCTGATGATGCTCGACGACGCCGCCCTCGGTAACGAGGTGACCACCATCATCAAGAGCGGCCAGTGGGCCCAGGGCGCCCTGCGCCAGGTGGTGATGGAGCACGTCCAGCGCTTCGAGCTGATGGACGATGCCTATCTGCGCGAACGTGCCGCCGATGTGCGTGACCTCGGGCGCCGGCTGCTGGCCTATCTGCAGCAGGCCCACCAGGCCTGCCTGATCTACCCGGAAAACACCATCTTGGTCAGCGAGGAGCTCTCGCCGGCCATGCTCGGCGAGGTGCCCGAGGGGCGCCTGGTCGGCCTGATCTCGGTGCTGGGTTCGGGCAACTCCCACGTCGCCATCCTGGCGCGTGCCATGGGGGTGCCCACCGTCATGGGCGCAGTGGACCTGCCGTATTCCAAGGTGGACGGCATCGACCTCATCGTCGACGGCTACCACGGCGAGATCTTCACCAACCCCTCGCCGACGCTGATCAAGCAGTACGGCGACGTGGTGGAAGAGGAACGCCAGCTGACCCAGGGCCTCGACGCCCTGCGCAGCCTGCCCTGCGAGACCCTCGACGGCCACCGCATGCCGCTGTGGGTCAACACCGGCCTGATGGCCGACGTGGCCCGCGCCCAGCAGCGGGGCGCCGAAGGGGTCGGGCTGTATCGCACCGAAGTCCCCTTCATGGTCAATGAGCGCTTTCCCAGCGAGAAGGAGCAGCTCTCCATCTATCGCGAGCAGCTGGCGGCCTTCCATCCGGCGCCAGTGACCATGCGCACCCTGGACGTTGGCGGCGACAAGGCGCTGTCCTATTTCCCGATCAAGGAAGACAACCCCTTCCTGGGCTGGCGCGGCATTCGCGTCACCCTGGATCATCCGGAAATCTTCCTGGTGCAGACCCGCGCCATGCTCAAGGCCAGCGAAGGCCTGAACAACCTGCGCATCATGCTGCCGATGATCTCCGGTGTGCACGAGGTGGAGGAATCCCAGCATCTGCTGCATCGTGCCTGGTGCGAGGTGCGTGACGAAGGTGTCGACATTCCCATGCCGCCGGTGGGGGTCATGGTCGAGGTGCCCTCGGCGGTCTACCAGGCCCGCGATCTGGCGCGCCAGGTGGACTTCATCTCGGTAGGCTCCAACGACCTGACCCAGTACCTGCTGGCGGTGGATCGCAACAATCCGCGGGTGGCCGATCTCTACGACTACTTCCACCCGGCGGTGCTGCAGGCGCTGCAACAGGTGGTCGATGGCGCCCATGCCGAAGGGGTGCCGGTCAGCATCTGCGGCGAGATGGCCGGCGATCCGGCGGCGGCGGTGCTGCTCATGGGCATGGGCTTCGATACCCTGTCGATGAACGCCACCAACCTGCCCAAGGTGAAATGGCTGCTGCGTCAGGTCACCCTGGAAAAGGCCCGGGAACTGGTGCAACAGATGCGCCAGATCGACAACCCCCAGGTCATCCATAGCGCCCTGCATCTCGCCTTGCGCAACCTCGGACTGGGTCGGGTGATCAACCCGGCGGCCAGCGTCCAGAGCTGAGCGTGTCCGGCGGGAAGGCTGCTTCCCGCCGGGCAGGCAGCGGCGTACCATGCCGCCTCCTGCGCCCGAGGTGATGATGGATCTCTTGCTCTTTCTGGTGCTCGGCGTCTGCGCCGGGCTGCTGGCCGGTCTGTTCGGGGTTGGCGGCGGCCTGATCATCGTGCCGGTGCTGGTCTACAGCTTTACCGCCCAGGGCCTTGATCCGGATATCCTCACCCACCTGGCGGTGGGTACCTCGCTGGCCACCATCGTCTTCACCTCGCTCAATTCCGTCTGGGCCCATCACCGGCTTGGCGCCGTGCGTTGGCGCCTATTCGCCTGGATGGCCCTGGGCATCGTCTTCGGCAGCGCCCTGGGCGCCCTGACCGCCGCCGCCATCCATGGCCCGCTGCTGCAGAAGATCATCGGCACCTTCGCCATCCTGATCGCCCTCCAGTTGGCGCTGGACCTACGCCCCAAGGCCCAGGCCGGTGAGCCGGGCAAGCCGGCGCTGACGGTGGCCGGGGTGGTGATCGGCTGGGCCTCGGCCATCTTCGGCATCGGCGGCGGCTCGCTTACCGTCCCCTTCCTGATCTGGCGCAGCCTGAGCATGCCGCAGGCGGTGGCCACCTCGGCGGCCTGCGGCCTGCCCATTGCCCTGTCCGGGGCGCTGTCCTTCATCCTGGTCGGCTGGCAGCAGCCGGGCCTGCCCGCCTGGAGCCTGGGCTATGTCTATCTGCCGGCCTTGCTGGGTATCGCCCTGACCAGCATGTTCTCGGCCCGTTTCGGTGCGCGACTGGCCCATCGCCTGTCGCCCCGGCTGCTCAAGCGCCTGTTCGCCCTGTTGCTGTTCGGCGTCGGTCTCAACTTCTTACTCTGATCCCCTTCAAGGAGGCACCATGCTGCCGTATCCGCAAATAGACCCGGTGGCCCTGTCGCTGGGGCCGCTGAAGATCCACTGGTACGGGCTCATGTACCTGGTGGGGATCGGTGGCGCCTGGTGGTTGGCCAAGCGTCGGCTCAATCGCTTCGATCCGCGTTGGACCAGCGAGACCCTGTCCGACCTGGTGTTCTGGGTGGCGCTGGGGGTCATCGCCGGGGGGCGGCTCGGCTACGTGCTGTTCTACAACCTGGCGGAGTACATCGCCAATCCGACGCTGATCTTCGAGGTCTGGAAGGGCGGCATGTCCTTCCATGGCGGGCTGCTCGGGGTGATCCTGGCGGTCTGGTGGTTCGGTAAGCGCCACAACAAGGGCTTCTTCGAGCTGATGGACTTCATCGCCCCGCTGGTGCCCATCGGCCTGGGTGCCGGCCGCATCGGCAACTTCATCAATGCCGAACTCTGGGGCAAGCCGACCGATGTGCCCTGGGCGATGATCTTCCCGCCCTACAGCGATCCGGCCCAGTTGCCGCGCCATCCCTCGCAGCTCTACCAGTTCGCCCTGGAAGGCGTGGCGCTGTTCGTGATCCTCTGGCTATATTCGCGCAAGCCGCGGCCGACCATGGCCGTGTCCGGCCTGTTCGTGCTCTGCTACGGCATCTTCCGCTTCATTGTCGAATTCGTGCGGGTGCCCGATGCCCAGCTCGGCTATCTGGCCTGGGGCTGGCTGACCATGGGGCAGGTGCTCTGCGTGCCCATGGTGCTCGGCGGTATCGCGCTCATGGTCTACGCCCATCGCCGCGCGCCGCAGCCGGTCGTCCGCGCCGAATGACGTCTGGGGACCGCCCGCATGACAAGTGCGGGCGGCCTGTTATAGTTCAGGGACCACCATCACAACCGCGCAAGGGATCAGCCGTATGAATCCGTTCCGTAGCCTGGCTGCCGTGCTGGCGCTGGCCCTGACGATGCAGGTCCTGCCGGCGCAGGCGCAACAGGCTCAGGGTGACGTCACCGAGTATCAGACCGCCGACCAGGCGTTCGGTGAAGCCCAGGCTCCCGCCGCCTTTTCCATGATCGGCGATCTCTTGATCGCGCGGCCGCTGCTGATCGCCGCCACCGTGATCGGCGCGGGCGTCTTCGTGGTCAGTCTGCCATTCACCGCCGCGGGCGGTAACATCGGCAAGGCCGGCAAGGCCCTGGTGGTCGAGCCAGGCAAGGCGGCCTTCGTGCGCTGCCTGGGCTGCACCCAGAGCGGCTACGGGCGTACCGAGTAAGGCCCTGGCGCTAGCCCTGGCCGCTGATCTTCAGGTATTTGTCGTGCAGCTGCTCCTTGGTCTCGACATGGTTTTCGTCGAGGGGGATACAGTCCACCGGGCAGACCTGCTGGCACTGGGGTTCGTCGTAGTGGCCCACGCACTCGGTGCACAGGTTCGGATCGATCACGTAGATCTCCGCGCCCTGAGAGATGGCGCCGTTCGGGCACTCGGGCTCGCACACGTCGCAGTTGATGCAATCGTCGGTAATGATGAGGGACATCGTCGGCTCCTCGCCACGCGAACGCGCAGCGATCCAAAAGTCAGGCGCGCATTTTGCCCCATCCGCGCGCCGGCTGCACCCGACAGTCCTTGGGGTTAATCAGCTGGCCGGGACAAAACGCTCCAGCAGCGCCTGATGCACGGTGGGATGGACGAACTTGGTCACGTCGCCACCGAGGGCCGCGATCTCGCGCACCAGGGTGGAGGAGAGGTAGGAATAGTGTTCCGACGGGGTCAGGAACATGCTTTCCGCCTGGGGCGCCAGCACCCGGTTCATGTTGGCCAGCTGGAATTCGAACTCGAAGTCCGACACCGCGCGCAGGCCGCGCAGGATGATGGTCGCCTTCTGCTGTTCCACCAGGGTGGCCAGCAGGCAGCTGAAGCCGATCACCTCGACGTTGGGCAGGTGCGCGGTCACCGCCTTGGCTAGCTCGACCCGGCGTTCCAGCGGAAACAGCGGATTCTTCTTGGGGCTGGCCGCCACCGCCACCACGACTTCGTCGAACAGCCGCGAGGCGCGCTCCACCAGATCGCCATGGCCCTTGGTGATGGGGTCGAAGGTGCCGGGGTATAGCACTCGGTTCATGACGCTGTCCTGGGGGCGAAGCTGTTGGGGCTTGGATGGTAGCTCAGGGGCGGGGTGAGGCCAAGGCGACAGCCGCCAGGATCGCCGACCCGTGGGCGTTTATCGGCCGGATGGCGCTGCTCGTTGGCTGACCAGCCAGTCGGGGATGCGCCTTTCCAGATAGTAGTCCGGGTCGCGGAAGGAGCCGCCGACGAAACCCACGTGGCCGCCGTGGGGCAGGCGCTCGAACAGGGTGTCGGGCGCCAGTTCGGCGCGGGCGGGCAGGGCGTCGGTGCCGATGAAGGGATCGTCCTCGGCCTGGATCAGCAGGGTGGGGATGCGGATACCCCCCAGGTAATAGCGGCTGGAGGCCTGGCGATAGTAGTCCTGGGCATCGCGAAAGCCATGCAGGGGCGCGGTGTATCTGTCGTCGAAGTCCCAGAAGGTCTTGAGCCCCTCGGGCGGGCCCAGGCGGGCGAGGATCTCGTGCTGCTCGGGATGGCGCTCGCGATCAAACAGTGCCTGCTTGTCGCGCACATAGCGCGCCAGTTCGCGGATGAAGTGCCGCTGATAGATACGCGAGAAGCCGATGCCGATGCGATCGGCGCAGAGGTCCAGACGAAAGGGCACCGACACCGCCGCCGCGGCTTGTAGTCCGCTTTCCGCGCCGCGCTCACCGAGGTACTTGAGCAGCACATTGCCACCGAGGGAAAAGCCCACCGCATACAGCGGAGCCTCCGGACGACTGGCCTGCAGATGGCGCACCACCGCCGCCAGGTCTTCGCTGACGCCGGAGTGATAGCCACGCGGCAGGCGGTTGGGTTCGCCGGAGCAGCCGCGCCAGTTAAGGCCGACGCTGGCCCAGCCGCGGGCGGCCAGGGCGAATTGCAGGCCGAGCACATAGTGGGAGCCGGAGCTGCCGGTGAGCCCATGGGCGATCAGCACCAGCGGCGCCCGTGGGTCCTCGGCGTGGTACCAGTCCAGATCCAGGAAGTCGCCATCCTCCAGCCACAGCCGTTCGCGTGGTCGGGTGATGGGCGGCAGACGCCGCCACAACGAGCCCCAGAGGGTCTGCAGGTGCGGGCCGGGTAGCCAGCGTGCCGGTCGAAAGGGGGCGCTGTTCACGCCTGGCGGTGCCAGAGGGCGTAGTGGACGTTGCCGGTCTTCTTCTCGCGGTGCAGTTGCCAGGTCGCGGGCAGGCTCAGGCGCGAGGGCTGGGTCTCGCTCTCGGTGTAGATCCAGGCGTCCGCGGCGAGCCAGCCCTGGGCTTCCAGGGTCGCGCAGGCCGGCTCCAGCAGGTCCTGGCCAAAGGGCGGATCGAGAAACACCAGGTCGAAGGGCGTCGCCGCCGGCTTGGCCAGGGCCTGCAGGGCATCGGTCTGGCGTACCTCGACCTGGGCGCAGCCGAGGACCTGCAGATGACCGCGCAGGGCATTGGCGGCCTGGGCATTGAGGTCGAAGGCCAGCGCCGGGCCGGCGCCGCGGGACAGGGCTTCCAGCAGCAGCGCGCCACTGCCGGCGAAGGGGTCCAGCACCCGGGCGCCCGGGGTGACGGCGGCTAGCCAGTTGAACAGGGTCTCGCGGACCCGATCCGGGGTGGGTCTCAGGCCCAGGGCATCGGGAAAGACGAAGCGCCGGCTGCGCCAGTCGCCACCGATGATGCGCAGTTGGTTGGCGGTCTTCTGGGCCATGCTAGTGCTCCGGAACGCCGCTGGGCGGCAGGTTGGGAAGAGGGCGGGGTGGCGGCAGCGGCTGCTGGGCGACCCGTGGGCCGGCGCTGACCACGACGAAGTTGGCCGGATCCAGGTGGCGCTGTAGGGCGGCATGCACCTGCTCCACCGTCAGCCGGCGGACCTGCTGGAGGAAGTCATCGAGGTAGCTGCTGGGCAGGTCATAGAAGCCGATGTTGCCCAGTTGGGCGACGATGGCGCCGTTGCTGGCGTTGGCCAGCGGGAAGCTGCCTTCGATCTGCCGCTTGGCGCGGTCCAGTTCGGCCTGGGTAGGGCCCTGGGCCAGGTAGTCGCGCAGCAGGTCACGGACCAAGGCCAGGGTGGCATCGCCCAGTTCGGCGCGGGTCTGCAGGCCGAGGGTGAAGGGGCCAGGCTGACGCATGGGGGTGAAGCCCGAGCTGACGCCGTAGGTGAGACCGCGGCGTTCGCGCAATTCGGTCATCAGGCGACTGCCGAAACCGCCACCGCCAAGGATCTGGTTGCCGACGAAGAGGGCGGCATAGTCGGGATCGCGGCGGGTGATGCCGAGTTGGCCGAGCAGCAGGCGCGTCTGCTGCGCCGGGATCTCCAGCTGCACCCGGGCCGGTGCGGCAGGCGCTGGCACCGGCAGTGGCGGCAGGGCCGGGCCGCGGGGCAGGGCGCGCGACAGCTGGGCGGCGATCTGCTCGGCGCGGGCGCGATCCAGGTCGCCGGTGAGGGCGATCACGGCATTGCCGGCGGCATAGGCACGGGCATGGAAGGCCCTGAGGCTGGCCGCGTCCAGGCGGGCCAGGCCAGCGGCCGTGCCCCGCGGCGAATGGGCATAGGGGTGGTTGCCGTAGAGACGTTCCTGCAGGGCCTCGCCCGCCAGGTTCGCCGGTTCGCGGTGGCTGGCGACGATCAGCGTCAGCAGCTGGTCGCGGATGCGCTGGATGGCCTCGGCGGGAAAGGTCGGTCGACCCACCACGTCGGCCAGCAGCGCCAGGGCCGGTTCGCTGTGGGCCGGATCGGCGAGGGTGCGCAGCCCGGCCACCGCCTGGTCACGATAGGCGCCGTTGCTGAAGTCGGCGCCCAGGCGCTCGAAGCCATCGGCGATGGCGCCGGCATCGCGTCCCGGGGTGCCTTCGTTGAGCAGGCCATTGGTCAGCATGGCCAGGCCCGGAGTGGCGCCATCCTGGCTGCTGCCGGCGGCAAAGATCAGGCGCACGTCGAACATCGGCAATTCCGGCGCCGGCACGAACAGCACCTGGGCGCCCTCGGCGGTGCGCCAGCGCTGGATGTCCAGCTGGCGCCCCAGGGGCGGCGCGTCCTTGAGGGTCTTGAGGCTGTCCACGGCGGGATAGGCGCGCGCCAGGTCGCCGACCGGGGTAGGGGACTGGCAGCCCGCGAGCAGGCACAGCGACAGCCAGAGCAGCGGTTTCATGGACGATTCTCCGCGGTGGCTGTGGGCTCGAGCTGGGCCAGGGTCAGGCGCTCGCGGGTGAAGTAGGTGCGGGCCACCCGGCGCAGGTCGTCGGGGGTGACCCGGCCTAGTTCGTCAAGCAGCCGATCCCCCTGGCGCCAGCCGAGGCCGACGCTTTCCAGCTGGCCGATGCTGCTGGCCTGGGCGGTGATGGAGTCGCGGCCATAGACCAGACCGGCCACCAGCAGGGCGCGGACCCGGGCCAGTTCCTCGGCGCTGGGCGGCTCGCGCTTGAGCAGGTCCAGCTGCGCCCAGAAGGCCGCTTCCAGCTGATCGAGGGTCTTGCCGCGCGGGGTGTTGGGGGTGCCGCTGAGCAAGAAGAGGCTGTCGCCACGGGTGTAGGCGCCGTAGGCGGCGCGCACGCTGCTGGCCACTTCCTCGCCGCGTTCGAGACGACTGGGCAGGCGCGCCCCCGAGCCGCCGCTGAGCAGGGCGGCCAGCAGTTGCAACGCATAGGCATCGCGCGGCTGGGCGGCGGTGGCCAGGCTGGGCACGTTGAAGCCCATCAGCAGGCTGGGCAGCTCGCGGGCCTGCAGGGCCAGGCGGCGTTCGCCCGGCGCGGGCAGTTCCAGCGGTCGCCGTGGCGCGGGCAGGTCGCTGCGGGGGATGCCACCGAACCAGCGCTGCACCTCGGCGCGGATCGCCTGGGGCTCGACGTCGCCCACCACCACCAGGGTGGCGTTATTGGGTGCGTACCAGGTCTGGTACCAGCGGCGCAGGTCGTCGACGCCGAGGCGCTGCAGGTCCTGGGGCCAGCCGATGGTGGGGTTGCGATAGCCGCTGGCCGGGTAGGCCGCGGCCTTGAAACGTTCGAAGGACAGCGCCTCGGGCCGGTCGTCGGTGCGCAGCCGGCGTTCCTCCTTGATCACCTCCAGCTCGCGGCTGACCTCGTCGGGCGCCAGGCGCAGGTGCTGCATGCGATCGGCTTCCAGCTCCAGGGCCACCGGCAGGCGATCGCCGGCGAGCAGCTGGTAGTAGACGGTGTAGTCATCGGTGGTGAAGGCGTTTTCCTCGGCGCCCAGGTCGCGCAGCAGGTGCGAGGCCTCGCCGGCACCGAGCTTGCGGCTGCCCTTGAACATCAGGTGTTCCAGGGCGTGGGACAAGCCGGTCACGCCGGGTGCCTCCAGGCTCGAACCCACGCGATACCAGAGTTGCACCACGGCGACCGGCGCCCGGTGATCTTCGCGGACCACCAGCTTGAGGCCGTTGTCGAAGGTGAATTCCTCGGTGTTCTGCCGGCTGGCGGTGGCCAGGGCGAGGGTGGGGAGCAGGCTGAGCAAGACGACCAGGGCGGTCCGACGGAAGCGGGAGGCGGGCATCGCGAGAGCAGGCCTTGTAGCGCGGTAGGGGACGAAGCGGCTGCGTCCTGGGGACGGTCGCGCGTTTTTCGCCGACGGGGAGGTCTTCCGCCCGGCAGGCTGCTAGGATACGCATCCCTTTTCCCGACGGCCATGCCTGACGGTCGAGCCCCGCCTGGCGGAGCTCCCGCAGCTGGCTCGTCCGTTCGATACAGAGCCCTGCATGTTTGGATCCGACGACAAGAAGTCTCCCCCCGCGGAGAAGAAAGGCCTGTTCGGCTGGTTCCGCAAGAAGACTGCCGAACCCGTAGCGACGCCGGCCGAAGCCCCGGCCGCCGCGCCCGAAGCCGAAGAGCGCTTGCCCGAGCCGCTGACCAGCGAACCGGTGCAGCATCCGGAGCCGGTACCCGAGCCTCCGGAGGCGATCCCCTCGCTGACCCCGGTCGCCGAAGAGGAGGCCCCGTCGCCGGTGGCCCTGACGGCGCTGGTCGAGCCGCTGGTGGCCGATCCCATCCTGCCGCCGGTCGAGGTCGAGCCGGTAGTTGTGCCCGAGACAGAGCCCGAGCCGGTATCGGCGCCGGTCGCGCCGCTGGCCCCGGTAGTTCCTGCGCCTGTCGTAGAGCCCGAGCCTGCTCCAGCCCCGGTCGTACCCGTCGCCCCGGTACGTCCTGAGCCTGAGGTGGTTGCGCCCGAACCCGAACCCGCTCCACCCGCCGTTGCCGCCGCTCCGGCCGAACCAACTAAACTGGGTTTCTTCGCTCGTCTGCGTCAGGGGCTGTCCAAGACCAGCGCCAGTCTCGGCGAAGGCATGGCCAGTCTGTTCCTCGGCAAGAAGGCCATCGACGATGACCTGCTCGAAGAGTTGGAGACCCGCCTGCTGACCGCCGACGTTGGCGTCGAGGCCACCGGCGTCATCATGCGCAACCTGACCCAGAAGGTGGCGCGCAAACAATTGGCCGACAGCGAGGCGCTCTATCAGGCCCTGCAGCAGGAGCTCACCGAGATGCTGCTGCCGGTGGAACAGCCGCTGGTGATCGACACCTCGCACAAGCCATACGTCATCCTGGTGGTCGGTGTGAACGGCGCCGGTAAGACCACCACCATCGGCAAGCTGGCCAAGCGCCTGCAGAACGACGGTAAGAAGGTCATGCTGGCCGCTGGCGACACCTTCCGCGCCGCCGCCGTGGAGCAGTTGCAGGTCTGGGGCGAGCGCAACCGCATCCCGGTGATCGCCCAGCACACCGGTGCCGACTCCGCCTCGGTGATCTTCGACGCGGTGCAAGCCGCCAAGGCCCGTGGCATCGATGTGCTGATCGCCGACACCGCCGGCCGGCTGCACACCAAGGACAACCTCATGGAAGAGCTGCGCAAGGTACGCCGGGTGATCGGCAAGCTGGACGAGGCGGCGCCCCACGAGACCCTGCTGGTGCTGGATGCCGGCACCGGCCAGAACGCCCTCAACCAGGCCAAGCAGTTCCACAATGCGGTGCCCCTGACCGGCCTGGCGTTGACCAAGCTCGACGGCACCGCCAAGGGTGGGGTGATCTTCGCCCTGGCCAAGCAGAGCGCCCTGCCGATCCGCTATGTCGGCGTCGGCGAAGGCATCGACGACCTGCGGCCCTTCGAGGCGCGGCCCTTCGTCCAGGCCCTGTTCGCGGAGCGGGGCGTCTCATGATCCAGTTCGACCGCGTCTCCAAGCGCTATCCCAACGGTCACGTCGGCCTGCAGGAACTGAGCTTCCGTGCCGAACGCGGCGAAATCCTCTTCGTCACCGGGCATTCCGGCGCCGGCAAGAGCACCCTGATGCGGCTGATCCTGGCCATGGAAAGGCCCACCGGCGGTAAGCTGACCCTGGCCGGCCAGGACATCTCGCGCATCACCAATGCGCAGATTCCCTTCCTGCGCCGGCAGATCGGCGTGGTCTTCCAGAACCACCAGCTGCTCTATGACCGCACTGTGTTCGACAACGTCGCCCTGCCGCTGCAGATCCTCGGCCTGTCCAAGCCCGAGATCGCCAAGCGGGTGGCTGCGGCCCTGGAGCGGGTCAGCCTCAAGGACAAGCTCGACGACTATCCGGCCGAACTCTCCACCGGCCAGCAGCAGCGGGTCGGCATCGCCCGCGCCGTGGTGCACCGGCCAGCCCTGCTGCTCGCCGACGAACCCACCGGCAACCTCGATCCACGCCTGGCCTCGGAGATCATGGGCGTCTTCGAGGACATCAACAGCCTCGGCACCACGGTGCTGATCGCCAGCCACGACCATGCCCTCATCGCCCGCCTGCACCATCGCATGCTGACTCTGCAGCGCGGCCGCCTGATCGGCGACGAAGAGGAGAGCCAGCCATGAGCGCCACCGAACTGCCCCGTGGCCAGGAACAGGGCGGCAAGCCCCAGCGTCCGCAGCGCCAGGCCCCGAAGAAACCCAAGAGCGACTGGCGCAGCCCGCTGCACGCCTACCTCGAAGCCCACCGTACCGGCCTGAGGGACAGCCTCAGGCGCATGGTGCAGCAGCCCATAGGCACCTTTCTCACCTGCCTGGTGATGGGCATCGCCCTGGCGCTGCCCATGGGTGTGTCCTTGCTGCTGAAGAACGTCGAGCGCCTGGGCGGCTCCTGGCAGCGCGCGGCGCAGATCTCGGTGTTCCTCGACCTGCGCACCGGCCAGGACCAGGCCGAGGTGCTGATGAGCCAGATCAAGGTCCTGCCCGATGTGGCCGAGGCGCGCTGGATCAGCCCGGACGATGCCCTGAAGGAATTGCAGCAGGACGCCGGCCTCGGCGAGGCGTTGCGCGAATTGCCGCAGAATCCGCTGCCCGGCGTCATCGCCGTGACGCCCAAGGAAATCGACAAGAGTCGCCTCGACATGCTGCGCAGCCAGCTGGCCGAGATGAACGGCGTGCAGCAGGTGCAGCTGGACATGCAGTGGGTCGAGCGCCTCACCGCCATCCTCAAGCTCGGCGAGCGCTTCGTCTTCGGCCTGACCGTGGTGCTGGTGATCGCCCTGCTGCTGGTGATCGGCAACACCATCCGCCTGGCCATCGAGAATCGCCGCACCGAGATCGAGGTGGTCAAGCTGGTGGGTGGCACCGACGGCTACGTGCGCCGGCCCTTCCTCTACATGGGCGCGCTGTTCGGCCTGGGCGCCGGCATCGCCGCCTGGGCGCTGCTGGTGTTCGGCCTCAACTGGCTCAACGGCGCGGTGCTGGATCTGGCCGGCCTCTACGGCAGCGATTTCGCCCTGGGCAGCGTCGCCATCGAAGACGGGCTGCAACTGCTGATCGGCGCCGTGCTGCTCGGCTACATCGGCGCCTGGCTGGCCGTTGCCCGTCACCTGCGCGAACTCGCGCCGCGCTGACCAACGACCGTTTCCGACACCTTTGGAAACGGTCTAACCCCCTGATGACACAAGCATTTCAAGGCGGTTTTCAGCTGGGGTTAAGGGAACCTGGACTAGTCTGGCGCTGTCCAAAAAATCAGTGTTAGACTGCCCAGTGCTTAGTGAATCGGAGGATTCGCATGACCACTTCGTTGCAACCTGTTCCTACATTGGTTCCTGGCGCCAGCCTGGAAGCCTATGTGCATTCGGTGAACAGCATTCCGCTGCTCACTCCGGAGCGGGAGCGTGAACTGGCCGAGCGCCTCTTCTACAAGGAAGACGTCGAGGCCGCCCGGCAGTTGGTGCTCGCGCATCTGCGCTTCGTGGTACATATCGCCAAGAGCTATTCCGGCTATGGTCTGGCCCAGGCCGACCTGATCCAGGAAGGCAACGTCGGCCTGATGAAGGCCGTGAAGCGCTTCAACCCCGAAATGGGCGTACGCCTGGTGTCCTTTGCCGTGCATTGGATCAAGGCGGAAATCCACGAATTCATCCTGCGCAACTGGCGCATCGTCAAGGTCGCCACCACCAAGGCGCAGCGCAAGCTGTTCTTCAACCTGCGCAGCCAGAAGAAGCGGCTGGCCTGGCTGAACAACGACGAGGTCCATCGCGTGGCCGAGACCCTGGGCGTGGAGCCTCGGGAGGTGCGCGAGATGGAGAGCCGCCTGACCGGTCAGGACATGGCCTTCGATCCGGCCAGCGATGCCGATGACGATGCCGCCTACCAGTCACCGGCCCAGTACCTGGAAGACAGCCGTTACGACCCGGCACGCCAGCTGGAAGAAGCCGATTGGACCGACAGCTCCACGGCCAATCTGCACGAGGCCCTGGAACGCCTGGACGATCGCAGTCGCGACATTCTCTACCAGCGCTGGCTGGCCGAGGAAAAGGCGACCCTGCACGAGCTGGCGGCCAAATACAACGTCTCGGCGGAGCGTATCCGTCAGCTGGAAAAGAACGCGATGAACAAGCTCAAGGGCAATATCGCCGCCTGATCCGCTCGTTGATTGAAAAACCGCACCTCGGGGTGCGGTTTTTTTATGTCTGCAAATCTTGTCGCCCAGCCAGTAGGCTGGCTTGGATCAGGCTCTGGCCATCGCGGCCATGGGCCGCTCCTACAAGTACCGGGAAGTCCGTAGGAGCGGCCCATGGCCGCGATAGAGCGTCTGTAGGCTGAAAACCGCGTGCGAAGTCGCCTTGCTACTGCCCGGTCATCCGCCGCAGGTAGTCGCTGCCGCCCAGCTGGCGCTCCTGCTGGCGGATCCAGGCGGCGCGTTCGGCGACATAGGCGCTCGGGCGGCTCGGGCTCCATTCGCGGGGATTGGGCAGCACGGCGGCCAGCAGGCTGGCCTGGCGATCGGACAGGTAGGGAGCACCTATGCCGAAATGGTGACGAGCCGCGGCCTCGGCGCCGAACACGCCGTCGTCCCATTCCACGCTGTTGAGATAGACCTCGAGGATGCGCTGCTTGGACCAGAAGGTTTCCAGCAGCACGGTGAACCAGGCCTCGAAGGCCTTGCGCAGGTAGCTGCGGCCGCTCCAGAGAAAGAGATTCTTGGCGGTCTGCTGGCTGATGGTGCTGGCGCCGCGCAGGGAGCCGCCGGCTTCGTTGTGGCTGAAGGCCTGGCGGATCGCCGCCATGTCGAAGCCCCAGTGCTCGGCGAAGTGCTGGTCTTCACCGGCGATCACCGCCATCTTGAGATCGTCCGGCAGCTCCTTCCAGGGTCGCCAGTCGCGCTGCAGGTCGATGGGTTTGCCGTCGATCCAGGACTCGACCTTGCGCTCCACCATCAGCATGCTGCCCGGCGGCGGCACCCAGCGCAGGATCAGCACCAGGGCGGCGCTGAGGACGGCGAACCAGAGGGCGATACGCAGGAGACGGCGGAGGAGGGTGAGCAGCATCGGCTTGGTCTTTGGCGGTTAGCGGGCCATTATAACCAGCGCTTCTCTTCCATCGCCCGGTAAAACCCATGTTGCGTCTCTTCCTGCTGTTCGCTGCCCTGGCCGGCTTCACCGGTGTCGGACTCGGCGCCTTCGCCGCCCATGGACTCAAGGGCCGGCTGACCGCCGACTACCTGGCCGTATTCCAGACCGGCGTGCTCTATCAGCTCATCCACGCCCTGGCGCTGCTCGGCGTCGCGCTCCTGTCGCTGCACTTCCAGGGACGCCTGGTGGCCTGGGCCGGTGGCTTCTTCATCGCCGGCATCCTGCTGTTTTCCGGCAGCCTCTATCTGCTGACGCTGACCGGCATCTCGCGGCTGGGCATCATCACTCCCTTCGGCGGACTGTGCTTTCTCGCCGGCTGGGCGTGCCTGGCCATCCTCGCCTGGCGCCTCGGCAGCCTCTGACCGAGCACTGGCCGTCGTTCCCGGTCTGGCGTCGCTGCAATGCACGCCCGACCGGCGTAGAATGCCGGCTCACCCCGTGACGATGCCTTTGCCATGCAGATTCTGTTGAACGGCGAATCCCTTGAATTGCCGGACGGCGCCACCGTCGCCGACCTGCTCGTGCGTCTCGACCTGACCGGGCGGCGAGTGGCGGTGGAACGCAACCTCGACATCGTGCCGCGCAGCCAGCACGCCACCACCGCCCTGGTGGACGGCGACCGGCTGGAAGTGGTCCACGCCATCGGCGGCGGCTAGCCGCGCAAGAGGAATCCAGATGAAAGACACTCCCTTTACCCTGGCCGGGCGCACCTATGCCTCGCGCCTGCTGGTCGGCACCGGCAAGTACCGCGATCTCGAAGAGACCCGCCTGGCCATCGAAGCCTCGGGCGCCGAGATCGTCACCGTGGCGGTGCGCCGCACCAACATCGGCCAGAATCCCGGCGAGCCCAATCTGCTCGACGTGATCTCGCCCGAGCGCTACACCATCCTGCCCAACACCGCCGGCTGCTATGACGCGGTGGAAGCGGTGCGCACCTGCCGCCTGGCGCGCGAGCTGCTCGACGGCCACAACCTGGTCAAGCTGGAAGTCCTGGCCGACCAGAAGACCCTGTTCCCCAATGTCATCGAGACGCTCAAGGCCGCCGAGACCCTGGTTGCCGACGGCTTCGACGTCATGGTCTATACCAGCGACGACCCCATCGTCGCGCGCCAGCTGGAGGCCATCGGCTGCATCGCCGTCATGCCGCTGGCCGGTCTGATCGGCTCGGGCCTGGGCATCTGCAATCCCTACAACCTGCGCATCATCCTCGAAGAGGCCAAGGTGCCGGTGCTGGTGGATGCCGGGGTGGGTACCGCCTCCGACGCCACCATCGCCATGGAGCTGGGTTGCGAAGCGGTGCTGATGAACAGCGCCATCGCCCATGCCCGCGAGCCGGTGCTGATGGCCGAAGCCATGAAGCACGCCATCGTCGCCGGTCGCCTGGCCTATCTGGCCGGGCGCATGCCGCGCAAGCTCTATGCGACCGCGTCCTCGCCGCTGGACGGCCTGGTCAACTAGACCTGGCGCCCTCCATCACGCGCCCGGCCTGTGCCGGGCGTCTCTTTTTCCCACTATCGATAACGCCATGACCGATCATCAAGACGACCAGACCCCCGACCGCCCCCGGCGCACCATCAAGAGCTTCGTGATGCGCGCCGGCCGCATGACCGAAGGCCAGCAACGCGGTCTCGACCAGGGGTGGCCGCGTTTCGGTCTGGAGCTGACCGACGGCCCCCAGGATTTCGACCAGGTATTCGGGCGCCAGGCGCCGCGTACCTTCGAGATCGGCTTCGGCATGGGCCATTCCACCCTGGAAATGGCTGCCGCCGCGCCGGAGCAGGATTTCATCGGCGTCGAGGTGCATCGTCCGGGCGTGGGTGCGTTGCTCAATGGCGCCATGACCCAGGAGCTGACCAATCTGCGGGTCTACAGCTGCGATGCCCTGGAGGTCCTGCGCCAGTGCGTGGCCGATGCCAGTCTGGACCGGGTACTGCTGTTCTTTCCCGATCCCTGGCACAAGAGCCGCCACCACAAGCGGCGGATCGTCCAGCCGGCCTTCGCCGAGCTGGTTCGGCAGAAGCTCAGGGTCGGCGGGGTGCTGCACATGGCTACCGATTGGCAGGCCTATGCCGAACACATGCTCGAGATCATGAACGCCGCCCCCGGTTACCATAACCTCGGCGACGCCTCGGGCTATGTACCGCGTCCCGAGGAAAGACCCATCACCAAGTTCGAACGCCGTGGCGAACGCCTGGGGCATGGCGTCTGGGATCTCAAGTTCGAACGCCAGAGCTGACCGTGTATCTCTGACGAATCGAGCTTGAGCTGGTGAGGGACAATTGGCATGATGGCCAATTGCCCTGCTGTGATGGCGGTTGCATTCGAATTCACAGAGACACCTGGATGTCAGCCTTCCTCAAGAATGCCAACCGGCTCCGCGCCGCCCTTCGTGCAGAGCGGATCCGATGACGGACCTGGTACGCCCCGACTCGCCAGCGGCCGAGTTGCACGCCGTACGGCGCTGGCTCGAAGTCGAACGCAGCGCCCGGCAGCGTACCGAACGCTCGCTGCACCTCATCGCCTCGGCCTTCGCCCTCTGTCGCGACGCCATGGCCGTGCTGACCGAGAGCGGTCAGATCATCGAAGCCAATGATGCCCTGCGCGCCCTGATGCTCAGTGCGGAGCGCAGTGTCAGCGGTCAGTACCTGTCCCACTACATCAAGTTGCCCGAGACGGCCATCCGCACGTTCGAGCGCGACGGCTATGCCCTGTGCGAAGCCCAGTTCCACGTCTCCGCCAAGCGCGTCACGCCGGTGGAGATCAGCCTGAGTCGCTTTGCCGGCGAGGCGGATCGCGAAGGCTATGTGGTCGCCAGCCTGAGGGACATCACCGAGCGCAAGCGCGCCGAGCAGGCCCTGGAGCGCATGGCCCTGAGCGATGCCCTGACCCAGCTGCCCAACCGGACCTCCTTCTACCAGGATTTCGAGACGCGCCTGCAGAACCTGGAGGAGACCGGCAACCTCGCGGTGCTGTTCATCGATGTCGACGGCTTCAAGGAGGTCAACGACTCCCTGGGCCACGCTGCCGGTGACGAGCTGCTCTGTGCCCTGGTGCGGGAGTTGCGCCAGGTGCTGGGGGCCGATGAGGTGCTGGCACGCTGGGGCGGCGATGAATTCGTCGCCCTGCTGGACGTGAACGATCGCGAGCAGGCCCGCCAGGTGGCCGAGCAACTGGTGCAGGCGGTGGGTCGGCAGCAGTGCATCGCCGGCCACGATATCCGCGTATCGGCCAGCATCGGCCTGAGTCTGGCCCCCGAAGAAGGGCTGGATGTGGAAACCCTGCTGCGCAATGCCGATGCCGCCATGTACGCAGCCAAGGCGGCCGGCAAGAGCCGGGTGCGCTGCTACGATCCGCAGTTGACCAGCGAGGCGCGCAGCAAGGTGACCCTGTTGGCTCATCTGCATGGCGCCATCGAGGCGGAGCTCATCACCTTCGTGCTGCAGCCCAAGTTCGATGCCCGTCAGCGCATGATCAGCGCCGAGTTGCTGGCGCGCTGGAATTGCCCGGGCGTCGGGGCCGTGCCGCCCAATGTCTTCGTCGCCCTGGCCGAGCAGAACGGCATGGCCTCGGCCCTCGGGCGCCTGGCCATCCGCCGCGCGGCCGGTTGCGCCCGCGCCCTGCAGGACGCCGGCCTGCAGATCCCGGTGGCGGTCAACATCTCGCCGCTGCAGGTGGCTGATGATGAACTGGCCGAGGTCCTGGCGGCGGCCTGCGCCGAATTCGGTATCGCGCCCAGGGCACTGGAGCTGGAGGTGACCGAGTCGGTCTTCCTGCAGAAGGGCACGCCGGAGCGGCGCCTGGCCGCCTTGCGCGAGCAGGGCTTTCGGGTGGCGATGGATGACTTCGGCACCGGCTATTCGTCGCTGGGCTATCTGCACCGCTTGCCCTTCGACACCATCAAGATCGACCGCAGCTTTCTGCTGGCGGTGGACGCCGATGACAGATCCCGGCAACTGCTGGCCGGCATCGTCAGCCTGTGCCGCGCGCTGGACATGCAGATCGTCGCCGAGGGGGTGGAAACCCAGGCCCAGTTCGAGTTGCTCAAGGACCTGGGCGTGGACACCTTCCAGGGCTTCCTGCTGGGGCGTCCGCAATCACTGGAGTGCCTGCTGGACAGTATCCGCGTCTGCCAGCGGGGCCAGCCCTAGCCGCGCCGCTCGGCCAGCACGCCCAGCAGGCAGACGCCGATCAGCAGCACCGGGGCCAGGGCATAGTTGTTGAACTGCGCCAGACCCTTGACCACCCAGGGGGTCAGGAAGGTCATGGCGGCGCCGTAGATCGCCAGGCACGCCAGGGCGAAGGCCGGGACGCGGATGGCGGTCGGCAGGCTGCCCAGGCGCGCCTGGATGAAGCCATTGACCTGGCTGCCGAACAGCACCAGCAGGGTGGCGGTGACCGCCAGGGCCACCTCGTCCAGGTGGCTGCGGCTCCAGCGGGAGAGGTCGGCGATATGGTCGAGCACGAAGTCCAAGGCAGAGCTCCTCGTCAGTCAGGCAGAAAGGATTGCAAGAGGTCGTTCAGGAACAGCTGGCCGCGAGCGGTGGGGCGCAGGCGCTGTGCATCCTCGGCCAGCAGGCCGGCCTGGCGCGCCGCGGTCAGCGCGGGTGCCAGACTGTCCAGCGACTGGCCGGTGCGCTGCGGATACCAGGCGGCCGGTACCCCGTCCACCAGGCGCAGGGCGTTCATCATGAAATCGAAGGGCAGGTCGGCCGGCTCCAATTGTTTTGCGCCGGCCTGGAAGGCCTTGGCCGGGTCCAGATAGTCCTTGGGTAGACGGGTCTTCCAGGTGCGCAGCAGGGTGCCGTCCGGGGCGCTCAGCTTGGCATGGGCGCCGGCGCCGATGCCCAGGAAGTCGCCAAAGCCCCAGTAGTTGAGATTGTGCCGCGCCTGGCGCCCGGGCTGGGCATAGGCGGAGGTCTCGTACTGCTGGTAGCCGGCGGCCGCCAGGCGCGCCTGGCCGGCTTCCTGGATATCCCAAAGGGTGTCGTCCTCGGGCAGCTCCGGCGGCTGGCTCCAGAACACCGTGTTGGGCTCCATGGTCAGCTGGTACCAGGACAGGTGCGTGGGCGCCAGGGCGATGGCCTGTTCGAGGTCGCCGAGGGCATCGGCGACGCTCTGCTCGGGCAGGCCGTGCATCAGGTCCAAGTTGAAATTGTCGAAGCCGGCGGCGCGCGCCCGGTCGGCGGCGCGGATGGCTTCATCGCGGCCGTGGATGCGCCCCAGAGCCTTGAGCTTGGCGTCCTGGAAGCTCTGGATACCAATGGACAGCCGATTGATGCCCAGGCCGCGATAGGCGACGAACTTGGCCTGCTCGAAGGTGCCGGGATTGGCCTCCAGGGTGATCTCGATGTCCGGCGCGAGGCTCAGCCGGCGGGCCACGCCGTCCAGCAGGCGGCCCAGGGCCTCGGCGGAAAACAGACTGGGTGTGCCGCCGCCAAAGAAGATCGAGGTCAGCGGCCGGTCATGGACGTGGATCAGGTCCTGGTCCAGATCCGCCAGCAGGGCGTCGACGTACTCCGTTTCCGGTAGCGTCGGGCCAGCGGCATGGGAGTTGAAGTCGCAATAGGGGCACTTGCGCACGCACCAGGGGATATGGACGTAGAGCGCCAGTGGCGGCAAGGCGAAGGTGTCGGTCACAGCTGGAGCCGTTGCTTGAGCTGGGCCATGGCGCGGGCGCGATGGCTGCGCTGGTTCTTTTCCGCCGGCGCCAATTCGGCCGCGGAGACCGTTTCGCCGTCGGGCTGGAACAGCGGATCATAGCCGAAGCCATGCTCGCCCTGAGCAGCATGCAGGATGCGCCCGGGCCAGAGGCCTTCGCAGAGGATCGGCAGCGGATCGTCGGCGTGGCGCACCAGGGCGAGCACGCAGACGAACTGGGCGGTGCGCTCGGCGTCGGGTACGTCACGCAGGGTGTCGAGCAGCTTGGCGTTGTTGGCGGCATCGCCCTTACCGTCGGCGTAGCGGGCGGAATAGATGCCGGGAGCACCGCCGAGGGCATCCACCGCCAGGCCCGAATCGTCGGCCAGGGCCGGCAGACCGGACAGCCGCGCCGCGTTGCGCGCCTTGAGGATGGCGTTCTCGACAAAGGACAGCCCGGTTTCCTCGGGTTCCACCTGGCTGAATTCGCCCACCGAGCGCACCCGCACCCGGTCGCCGAGCATGGCCTGGAGTTCCTTGAGCTTGCCGGCGTTGTGGCTGGCGAGAACCAGTTCGGTTAGGTCGGACATGAGGGGCACCGTGTCGCATTGGGAAGGGCGGCGTATTGTACGCGAAGCCAGGCCCGGGCTGGCCGCGCCGCCCAGGCCTTACGTCATATGGCGACGCGCAGGTCGTGCAGATGCGGCGCGCTGACCCGATAGATGCCGATCTCGCCGAGCAGGTTGGGCCACAACTTGCTGGCCCAGCCGTGGCGGTGCAGGCGATCCACGGCAAGACGATCCAGTACCTGGGCGCGCTGTTCGCGGCAGAGGCGCTCGAAGTCCTCGAAGGTGCAGAAGTGGATGTTCGGCGTGTTGTACCAGGTGTAGGGCAGGAAGTCCGAGACCGGCATCCGCCCCTTGCCGCCCAGGTACAGCCGGCAGCGCCAGTGACCGAAGTTGGGAAAGGTGATGATGCACTGGCGACCGACCCTGAGCATCTCCTGGAGGATGCGGTCCGGGTACTGCATGGCCTGCAGCGACTGGGTCATGACCACCACGTCGAAGCTGTCACTGGCGAAGTTGGCCAGGCCGCCGTCGAGATCCTGCTCGATGACGTTGACGTCCTTGAGCAGGCATTCGGCGATCTTGTCAGGGTCGATCTCCAGGCCGTAGCCGGTGACCTGCTTGTGATCGCGCAGCCAGGCGAGCAGTTCGCCGGTGCCGCAACCGAGGTCGAGGACCCGGCTGCCGGCGGGGATCCATTCCTGAATGATGTCCAGATCGGCGCGCACGGCAGCTATACCTCGATGCGGGTCATGTAGTGGGAGAAGGCCTGCAGATAGCGCGGGATGGGAATGAGGAAGGCGTCATGGCCCTGGGGCGCGTCGACCTCCAGGTAGCTGACGTCCTTGCGCGCGGCCATCAGGGCGTTGACGATCTCCTTGGAACGCGCCGGCGAGAAGCGCCAGTCGGTGGTGAAGGAGACGATCAGGAAGCGCGCCTGCACCCCGGCCAGGGTCTTGGCCAGGTCGCCGCCGTGGGCATGGGCCGGATCGAAGTAGTCCAGCGCCTTGGTCATCAGCAGGTAGGTGTTGGCGTCGAAACGGCCGGAGAATTCCTCACCCTGATAGCGCAGGTAGCTCTCGACCTGGAATTCGACGCTGTGGAAGTCGTAGTTGAGCTGGTCGGTCTTGAGTTCGCGACCGAATTTTTCGCCCATGGCCTCGTCGGACAGGTAGGTGATGTGGCCGACCATGCGCGCCAGCATCAGGCCGCGCTTGGGGATCACACCCTTTTCCTGGAAGTGTCCGGCGTGGAAGTCCGGATCCGAGAGGATGGCCTGGCGCGCTACCTCGTTGAAGGCGATGTTTTCCGCCGACAGCTTGGGCGCCGAGGCGATGGCCAGGCAGTGGCGGATGCGCTCGGGATAGCTGATGGTCCACTGCAACGCCTGCATGCCGCCCAGGCTGCCGCCGATCACCGCCGCCCACTGCCCGATACCCAGGCGATCGGCCAGGCGTGCCTGGCTGTTGACCCAGTCTTCCACGGTCAGCACCGGGAAGTCGGCGCCATAGGCCCGACCGGTCTCGGGGTTCGGACTGCTGGGGCCGGTGGAGCCGTTGCAGCCGCCCAGATTGTTGAGGGCGACCACGAAGAACTTGCGGGTGTCGATGGGCTTGCCGGGGCCGATGCAGCTGTCCCACCAGCCGGGCTTGCGGTCGTCCAGGCTGTGATAGCCGGCCGCGTGGTGATGGCCGGAGAGCGCGTGGCAGATCAGCACGGCGTTGCTGCGACTGGCGTTGAGTTCGCCATAGGTCTCGACCATCAGGTCATAGGCCGGCAGGGTGCGACCACAGGCCAGGGCCAGCGGCTCGCTGAAATGCAGCAGCTCGGGGGTGACCAGGCCGACGGAATCTTCGGGAATGACGCTGGGCATTGACGGCTCGTCCGGGGCGGGGCTCGCCAGTCTAAAGAGCACCGCCGGGAGCGGCAAGGGCAGGCGTGGCGCGGCGGTCAAGGGCCGCGTCACGGTAGCGGATGACGCTAGCCGACCCGCGCCAGCGGCAGCGCGACCACGTTGTCGTGGCGCTGGGAGGGCGCCGGCCGGCTGATCTGCTTGAGCATGTCGCTGACCTCGCTGAGCTGCCCGTGCAGGACGTCCTCGTGCACCTGTAGCCGGCGCACCTGCTCCTGGCTGTTGAGGTTCTGCTGGGTGAGCTGCTTGAGTGCCAGCATGCTGGTTTCCAGCAGCTGCTTCTGCTCGCGGGTGTGCTGCACCAGCGGGGTCAGGGCGCCGTCGTTCCAGCGCAGCACCTGGGCATGGGCGCCTTCCTGCAGCGCCTGGACCTCCTGGGCCACGGTGGCGAAGAAGCGGCGGGCCAGGGCGCTCTGCTCGGTGAGCAGGGTCTTGACCTGGCGCTGCACCTCCTCGGTCTTGAGTTGCAGCTGGCGCAGCTCGCGGACATAGGGGCGGATGCGCAGTCGCGGCGCTTCCAGGGGATGCAGCGGATTCTCGACATTGTGCCGCTGGTAGACCGCGCCGAGCACCTTGTTGGCCCGGTCCGCCTCGTTGTCCAGGGCCAGCAGGTCATGCTCGACCACGCGAAAGAAACGGGCGATGGACTGGTTGATGCCGACGGTGGTCAGGCTGCTGCGGAATTCCCGGCGGGCGGTGTCCAGATGGGCGTCCAGGCGCTCCGACGCGACCAGGTCGGTCAGCAGCTTGCGCTGCCCGGCCAGCATGTTCTGGGTGGTGCGCAGGTCCAGCAGGCGACGGTGATACTGGTCGTATTCCTGGCGCGTGCGAGCGGTCTGCAATTCCAGGCCGGCACCGGGCAATTCCTCGTCGGCCAGTTGCGCGTACTGGGCGCGAATGGCTTCCAGGCGCTGCTCGATGAGGGTACGGCTGGCGCCCAGCAGACCACTGGCCTGCTGCACGATGCGCTGCTGCAACAGACGCTCGCGGGCGCCGACGATGCGTTCGGCGAGCAGCTGTTCGAGGCTGTCGAGCTGGCTGCGCGCGAGCAATTCCAGATCGCCGCGGACCTTGCCCAGCAGCGCCTGCTTGGCCGACAGCGGCAGGATGTGCTCGGCCGGCAGCGCTAGTTGCCGGGCGCTGGCCTGGCGGACGTTTTCCAGGGACTGGGCGACATGGGCGACCCCGCCGAGGTCGTCCCAGAGGCTGTCGATCTTGTTCATCACCGCGAACAGCCGCTCCGGGGCATCGCCCAGGGAGGGCTTGACGCACTGCTCCCAGAGCGCGAGATCCGAGGCGGTCACGCCGGTGTCGGCACCGATCAGAAAGAGTACGGCCTGGGCGTGGGGCAGCAGCGACAGGGTCAGTTCCGGCTCGGCGCCCAGGGCGTTGAGACCGGGGGTGTCGAGGATGCGCAGGCCCTGGCGCAGCAGCGGATGGTCGATGCTGATCAGCGCGTGGCGCCAGGCCGGGATGCTGACCAGGCCGTCGCTGTCGAGTTGTTCCAGCTGCTCGGGATCGAAGCCCAGCTGCACGGCGGCGGCGGTTTCCACCTCGCGGGTCTCGGTGACCTTGGCCAGCAGGGCGGCCATAGCGTCCGGGTGGCGGTCGTCCAGGGCGAAGCGCTGCCAGGCCTCGGGCGTCTTGCGCCAGGCGGCCAGGCTGCGTTCGTCCAGGCGGCTATCGATGGGCAGCAGCTGCAGATAGGGACCGTCGGCCCCGGCGTCATGGAAGATCTCGGTGGGGCACATGGTGGTGCGCCCGGCCTGGGACGGCAGCATGCGCTGGCCGTAGTCGGCGAAGAAGAGGGCGTTGATCAGCTCGGTCTTGCCGCGGGAGAACTCGCCGGCGAAGGCCAGGGTGATGCCGTCGGCCTGCAATTCGCTCTGGCAGCTGGCCAGGGCGGCGTCCAGTGCCGGGGAGGCCAGACGATTACGCTGCAACCAGTCGCGGTAGCGGCCCAATTGGGTGTCGAGTTCGGCTTTCCACGTGGCATAGGCATCGACGTGGCGGAACAGGCGTTCCATAGGGGACTTCCTTGACCTGGACAGCAAAGGCTGGACGGTGCCCCAGCGTCCAGAGGACGTCAATGCCGCCTCCGCCACGACGCGGCAGGCGGTCGTGGCGGGTGCGCGAGTGGTGCGTCAGAGGAAGGGGGCGAGAATCTGCGGCATGCCGGTGGCGGCGGCCAGCTGGCCGATGACGAAGCGATCCAGCAGATTGATCACGATGAAGGCGAAGATCGGCGACAGATCCAGGCCACCCAGATTCGGCAGGATGCGGCGGAAGGGGGCCAGCAGCGGCTCGCAGATCTGATTGACCAGCTCGGCGGCGGGGTTGTGGGTCTGGGGCGCGACCCAGGAGAGGATGACGCTGACGATCAGGGCGAAGAAGAACACCTTGAGGAACAGCGAAGCCACGCCCAGCAGGGCCCAGATCAGCAAGGCGGGGAACAGACCGCCGATGCTGGCGCCGAGCAGCACCACCACGACCATCATCAGCGCCAGCTGGACCAGGATCGCCAGCACCAGGGCCGCCAGGTCGACGCCGCCGAAGCCGGGAATGATGCGTCGCACCGGTTTGAGCAGCGGCTGGGTGGCGCGCACGGTGAATTGCGACAGCGGATTGTAGAAGTCGGCCCGCACCAGCTGCAGGATGAAGCGTAGCAGGATGATCAGCAGATAGAGACTGCCGAGGGTCTGGATGACGTAGACGAGGGCTTGCGCGAAAGCGGACATGGATACTCCTTATCGATCCGGCAACTGGGCCAGTTCCGCAGCCCGGTCGGCCGCGGCGGTGAGGGCTTCTTCCACCAGGTCCGCGAAGGCCCCGGCTTGGAAGGTTTCGATGGCGCGTTCGGTGGTGCCCTTGGGGGACATCACCGAACGACGCAATTGTTCGGGGCTGCGGTCGCCCTGACAGGCCATGGCGGCGGCGCCGCGGGCGGTGTGCAGGGTCAGCTGTTCGGCTACCGCGGCCGGCAGGCCGAGCTTGGTGCCGGCCTGGGTCATGGCTTCCATCAGCAGGAAGAAATAAGCCGGGCCACTGCCGGAGACGGCGGTGACCGCGTCCAGCTGCTGTTCTTCCCCGACCCAGAGGGCCAGGCCCACCGCGGCGAGGATCTCCTGGGCGCGGGCGCGCTGTTCGGCGGTGACCTGGTCGTTGGCGAACAGGCCGCTGGCACCCAGGCGCAGCTGCGAAGGCACGTTGGGCATGCAGCGCACCAGCGCGCGCTGGCCCAGCCAGCGTGTCAGGCTGGCGCAGGTGATGCCGGCGGCGACCGAGACGATCAGCTGGTCCGGGCGCAGGTGGGGAGCCAACTCCTGGCAGACCTCGCCCATCACCTGGGGCTTGACCCCCAGGACCACCACGTCGGCGTCGGCGAGCACGGCGCTGTTACTGGCCTCGACGCGGATGCCGTGCTCCCGGGCCAGCGCCTCGCGCTTGGTCGGGTTGCGATTGCTGGCGCTGAGCTGCCGGGCCGGCACGCCCTGGGCGAGCAGGCCGCCGATGATGGCGCCGGCCATGTTGCCGGCGCCGATGAAGGCGATGCGGGTGTCGTTCATCGAGACTTCCTAGGTTGAAGAGGCGACGCCGTAGTCGCGGGCGCCGAAGAGGGCGGTACCGACGCGGACCCAGGTGGCGCCCTCGGCGATGGCGGCTTCCAGATCCTGGCTCATGCCCATGGACAGGGTGTCCAGGCCCAGGTTCAGCGTCTCGCTCATGGTGCGCAGCCGGGCAAAGGCCGCGCGCTGGCTGGCCGGGTCGTCGGTGGGTTCGGGAATGGCCATCAGGCCACGCAGGCGCAGGTTGGGCAACTGGCTCACCGCGGTGGCCAACGCTGGGAGTTCGTCGGGGTGGCAGCCGGACTTGCTGGCTTCGCCACTGACGTTGACCTGCAGGCAGATGTTCAGCGGCCCGCGCTCGGGCGGGCGCTGTTCGGCCAGGCGCTGGGCGATCTTCAAGCGGTCCACCGAGTGCACCCAGTCGAAATGGCTGGCGATGGCGCGGGTTTTGTTGGACTGGATGGGACCGATGAAATGCCACACCAGTGGCAGGTCGGCCAGCGCCGGCTGCTTGTCCAGCGCCTCCTGCAGGTAGTTCTCGCCAAAGTCGCGCAGGCCGGCGGCGGCGGCCTCGCGCAAGGCGGCGGCGGGCTTGGTCTTGCTCACCGCCAGGAGGCCGACAGTCGCGGGATCGCGGCCTGCCGTCCGGCTGGCGGCGGCGATGCGTTCGAGTACGGTTGCGCTATTCTCGGCTATCGTGGACATTCAGCCCCTGCTTGCGTCGGCGCATCCGGCAGGCCTCGGCGTACCGGATGAGTGAGTGGCGGTGACCAGGTCAGACCGCCAGTGCTGCGCGGCATTCTACCTGCTTGCTCGACATCTGGGAGTCCCATGGATATCACCGAATTGCTGGCCTTTTCCGCGCGGCAAGGCGCCTCCGACCTGCACCTGTCCGCCGGCCTGCCGCCGATGATCCGCGTCGACGGCGACGTGCGCCGCATCAACCTGCCGGCCTTCGAGCACAAGCAGGTGCACGCGCTGATCTACGACATCATGAACGACAAGCAGCGCAAGGACTTCGAGGAATTCCTGGAGACCGACTTCTCCTTCGAGGTGCCGGGCGTGGCGCGCTTCCGGGTCAACGCCTTCAACCAGAATCGCGGCGCCGGCGCGGTGTTCCGGACCATTCCGTCCAAGGTGCTGAGCATGGAAGAGCTGGGCATGGGCGAGGTGTTCAAGAAGATCACCGACGTCCCGCGCGGCCTGGTGCTGGTGACCGGGCCGACCGGTTCGGGCAAGTCCACCACCCTCGCGGCCATGCTCGACTACCTCAACAACACCAAGTACCACCACATCCTCACCATCGAGGATCCCATCGAATTCGTCCACGAATCCAAGAAGTGCCTGGTCAACCAGCGTGAGGTGCACCGCGACACCCTGGGCTTTTCCGAGGCCCTGCGCTCGGCGCTGCGCGAGGACCCGGACATCATCCTGGTCGGCGAGCTGCGCGACCTGGAGACCATCCGCCTGGCGCTGACCGCGGCCGAGACCGGGCACCTGGTGTTCGGCACCCTGCACACCACCTCGGCGGCCAAGACCATCGATCGGGTGGTGGACGTCTTTCCGGCGGAAGAGAAGTCCATGGTGCGTTCCATGCTGTCCGAATCCCTGCAGGCGGTGGTCTCCCAGACCCTGCTCAAGAAGGTCGGTGGCGGCCGGGTGGCGGCCCACGAAATCATGATCGGTACCCCGGCCATCCGTAACCTGATCCGCGAGGACAAGGTGGCGCAGATGTATTCCTCGATCCAGACCGGTGGCGGCCTGGGCATGCAGACCCTGGACATGTGCCTCAAGGCGCTGCTGGCCAAGGGGCTGATCAGCCGCGACGCGGCCCGCGAGAAGGCCAAGACGCCGGAGAACTTCTGATGGATTTCGACAGGTTCCTGCAGCTGATGGTGGACAAGGGGGCGTCCGACCTCTTCATCACCACCGGCGTGCCCCCTTCGATGAAGATCAACGGGCGCATGACGCCGGTCACCAAGGATTCGCTCACGCCGGATCAGTGCCGAGCCATCGTGCTGGGGGTGATGAACGACGAGCAGCGGCAGGAATTCCAGCAGAAGCGCGAGTGCAACTTCGCCATCAGCGCCCGCGGCATCGGTCGCTTCCGGGTCAGCGCCTTCTACCAGCGCAACCTGGTGGGCATGGTGCTGCGCCGCATCGAGGTCAACATTCCCACGGTCGAGCAGCTGCGCCTGCCGGAGATCATCAAGAAGCTGGCCATGACCAAGCGCGGGCTGGTGATCTTCGTCGGCGCCACCGGCACCGGCAAGTCCACCTCGCTGGCGGCCATGATCGGCCATCGCAACAGGAACTCGGCGGGGCACATCATCTCCATCGAGGATCCCATCGAGTACATCCACCAGCACCAGGGGTGCATCGTCACCCAGCGCGAGGTGGGCATCGACACCGAATCCTTCGAGGTGGCCCTGAAGAACACCCTGCGCCAGGCGCCGGACGTCATCATGATCGGCGAGATCCGCAGCCGGGACACCATGGAGCACGCCCTGGCCTTCGCCGAGACCGGTCACCTGTGCCTGGCCACCCTGCACGCCAACAACGCCAACCAGGCGCTGGATCGCATCATCCATTTCTTCCCGGCCGATCGGCACAGCCAGACCTGGATGGACCTGTCGCTCAATCTCAAGGGCATCGTCGCCCAGCAACTGGTGCCCACCACCGATGGCCAGGGCCGTCGTGCCGTGATCGAGGTGCTGCTCAACACCCCGCTGGCCGCCGACCTGATCCGCAAGGGCGAGGTGCACGAACTCAAGGCGCTGATGAAGAAGTCCGGCGAACTGGGCATGCAGACCTTCGACCAGTCGCTCTATGGTCTCTATCGCGACGGCGAGATCAGCTACGAAGCGGCCTTGGCCCACGCCGATTCCGCCAACGACCTGCGGCTGATGATCAAGCTGGGGTCGGAAACGGACGCCGATCACCTCAATCAGCTCACCCGCAACCTCTCGGTGGACATGGGCGACGATCCGCCCAAGCGCTTCCGCTAGCCTTCGTCTTCGTTCTCGGCGGCCAGGGTCCTGGCCTCGCGCAGAGCGGCGACCAGCGCCTGGCGTGCCTGCTCCTGCTGCTCGGCGTCCGGGGTGCGCAGGATGTAAGAGGGGTGATAGGTGGCAATGATCCAGCGCTCGTCCAGCCGTAGTGGTCGGCCCATGAATTGCGCCAGGCCCCGTGGCTTGCGTTTGAGCAAGGCTTCCAGGGCGGTCGAGCCCAGGGCCACCACCACGGTCGGCTGGATGTCGCGCAGTTCCTGCTCCAGCCAGTAGCGGCAGGGCGCGATCTCCGGTCCCGGGGTGACGTGCTTGCGCCGCCTGCCCTGGGGAATCCATTTGAAGTGCTTGACCGCATTGGTCAGGAACACCTCGCTGCGCGCGAGGCCGGCCTCGGCCAGCGCCGCCATCAGCACCTGCCCGGCCGGGCCGACGAAGGGGCGACCCGCCAGGTCTTCCTGATCGCCGGGCTGCTCGCCCAAGAGCAGGATGCGGGCGGTGCGCGGGCCTTCGCCGGCCACCGGCTGGGTAGCCTTTTCCCACAACTCGCAGCGGCGGCACTCGTCGAGGGTGGTGGGCAGCGGGCGTTCCGGCTGGGCGCGCTCGGCGGCGATCAGCACCTCGCGACCGCCCTGGCGGCCCACGGCTTCGGCCTGGGCCAGGCGCTGGGCGCCGGCCCGTGCCTCGCTGAGCAGCGCCGGGATCAGCGGCCCTTCCGGTAGATCCTTCCAGAAGCGCGCCGGCATGTTGCCGCGCAAGGTGCGCGGATTGGCCCGCGCCGGATTGAAGGTGCTGCGGTAGTAGGCGCGCCAGAGTTCGTCGCCGGCGTTGCGGTCATCGTCTTCCGGCGTCTGCCGCGCCAGTTGCTGCAGCTCGGCGGGGCAGGGCTCCACCAGTTGCAGCGCCTGGCCATCCCATAGCGCGGCGGCCTCGGGGGTCGCGATCAGCCAGCTGCTGTTGCCCATGCGGTCGCAGAAATGCGGCGCCGCCAGGGCCAGGACGTCGTGGGCCGGCTGGTGCCAGGCCACCCAGGCCGGCGGCCCCGCGCTCTCCGCACGCGGTCGAAAGCGCAGGAAGGCATGCACATGGTGGATCTCGCGGCGAATCGCCTTGACCCGGCGCTGCAATTCGCTGCCGTCTTCGTCACCGGCCAGCATCGCCGCACGCTCGCCCCGGGCGACCCGCCAGAGCACCTGGTAGAGCAGCGCCCAGCGATCGTCGCTGCGAAAGCAGGCGGCATAGGTCAGGGCTTCGGCCAGTTGCGGCGGGATGCGTATGGCGCCACTGGGCGGCGGCGCCGTGGCCTCGGCCGGTTCGTCGAACAGATCGCCCAGGCCGCGACTTTCCTGCCAGCTCACCTGGGCCGGGGCGATACCCGCCTGGAGCAACCGGCGCGCCTCCTTGCGCCAGCCGGCGAAGGTGCCGTCGAAGTCGACTCTCTGCATCTAGAGCAGGGCGAGCTGGGCGGGCGGTTCGGCGAGTTGCCGGCGCAGGTCGAGGGATTCCGCCAGGCGCGGCTGCGGTCGGTAGTCCTGGGTGATGATGAAGGGCCGTGCCTTCTCGACGCTGCATTTCAGGCGGATCAGGTCGGCGTAGCGGATGCGCCGCTCGCGCCTGAGCTCCACCAGCCGCTTGGCCGAGAGCACACCGATGCCGGGCACCCGGGCGATGAGTGCCTGGTCGGCGCGGTTGAGATCCAGCGGAAAAATGGCACGATTGTGCAGCGCCCAGGCCAGCTTGGGATCCACGTCCAGCGGCAACTGGCCATCTTCGGTGGGCAGCTCTTCCGCCTGGAAGCCATAGCCGCGCATGAGGAAGTCGGCCTGGTACAGCCGGTGCTCCCGCAGCAGCGGCGGCGGTTGCAGCGGCACCGTACCCGGGCTTTCCGGGATGGGGCTGAAGGCCGAATAGTAGACGCGCTTGAGGCGATAGGCGCCATACAGGGTCTGGGCGGTATCGAGGATGGTGCGGTCGTCGGTGGCATCGGCACCCACGATCATCTGGGTGCTCTGGCCAGCTGGCGCGAAACGCGGCGCCTTGGCTTCGGCCTCGGCTTCCTCCAGCCCCAGGCGAATGTTGCCCATGGTCTTGCGGATGCTGCTGCCGTTCTTTTCCGGCGCCAGCTTGATCAGGCTGCTCTCGGTGGGCAGTTCGATGTTCACCGACAGGCGATCGGCATAGAGACCGGCCTGGGCGATGATCTCGGGATCGGCGTCGGGAATGGTCTTGAGGTGGATATAGCCGCGGAACTGGTGCTGTTCGCGCAGCAGCTGGGCCACCCGGGTCATCTGCTCCATGGTGTAGTTGGAGGAGCGGATGATGCCGGAGCTGAGAAACAGCCCGCTGATGACGTTGCGCCGGTAGAAGTCGAGGGTCAGCTGCACCACTTCCTCGGGCGTGAAGCGCGCCCGCGGCACATTGCTGCTGCGGCGATTGACGCAGTACTGGCAGTCGTACTGGCAGAAATTGGTCAGCAGCACCTTGAGCAGCGCCACGCAGCGCCCATCCGGGGTGAAGCTGTGGCAGATGCCCATGCCATCGGTCGAGCCCAGGCCGTCCTTGCCCTTCGAGCTGCGTTTGGGCGCACCACTGCTGGCGCAGGATACGTCGTACTTGGCGGCATCGGCGAGAATGATCAGCTTGTCGGCGAGCTCCATCGAGATCTCCTGGACTGTGATTGCATACAGTATCCAGGAAGCGGAGCGTCGTTCAATGGCTTTGCGCCGGGCGGCGCCGAGTAAGGCGACACTCCGCCGGGCGGTAGTGCCCGGCGAAGCGAGGAGGAGGGATCAGGACTTGCGGGTACGCTTGGTACGCGGCTTGTCCGCGACGGACGTGGTTTCCGCTGCCAGGGTAGTGGGCTGTTGCAGCACGCGCTTGGCCGAGGCGAACCTCTTGGTCCAGTAGGGCTTGCTCAGGTGATCGACGCGAACGCTTTCGCCGCTACGCGGGGCATGGACGAAACGGTCGTTGCCCAGATAGATGGCGACGTGATCGATGCCGCTGCGCTGACCGGTCTTGAAGAACACCAGGTCACCGGCCTTGAGATCGCCACGGGCGACCTTGGGGCCCTTGAGCTGGGACAGCTCACGGGAGGTACGCGGCAGCTTGACGTTGTGTACGTCGCGATAGACGTAGTTCACCAGGCCGCTGCAATCCAGGCCGTTCTGCGGATTGGTCCCGCCGTAGCGATAGGGGGTACCGACCAGGTCCATGGCGCGGGTCGCGACCTGGGCGCCGACGTTGCGGGTGGCAGCCTGGGCGGTGGCCTGCTTACGGTGCAGGGCGCTGGTGGCGCGGGCGGCGTGCTTGGCGCGGGCGGCGGAGGCTGCCTGGGTAGGGTCCACCTTCGCGACGCGGCGAGCGGCGGCCTTGGGCGCGGGAGCAGCGGAGGCGTGCCGGGCGGCGGTCTTGGGAGCTGAAGCGGCGGTGACATGCCGGGCTGCGACCTTGTGGACCGGAGCGGCAGTGCGCGCTGCAGAGTTCTCTTTCGCTTGTACTGCCGCGGGCAGCACAAGACAGGCGGAGAGCCATGTCAGAAGAAATAAACGCATTGTCGTAGGGGTGTCTGAAGATCGAAGCGAGGGATTCTATACCAACCCTGTGGATATTTTGTGCACCTCTCATCAAGAAATTATGTAATTTTTAGCGGAAAGTGGGGTCCCTTGAGCGCCAACCAGTGAGACTCCCTGGGCATTCATCCAGTTTTCGACATAAAGTCACGGTGAATGTAAGGGTGTCGGTAAGGTGGGTCTTTTCCTTCAGTCGCGAGGTCGTAGGCATGCAGTATCAGGACACCCACAGCAAGGTCATGGGCTATCTGCTGTGGATCTTCGGTTTTCTCGGCGCTCATCGCTTCTACTATGGCAAACCGGTCACCGGCACCCTCTGGTTCTGCACCCTGGGTCTGCTGGGCATCGGCTGGCTGATCGATCTGTTCCTGATCCCGGCCATGGATCGCGAGGCGGATCTGCGTTTCCAGTCCGGTTCGATCAACTACAGTCTGGGCTGGATCCTGCTGACCTTTCTCGGCATCTTTGGCGTCCATCGCCTCTATCTGGGCAAGTGGATCACCGCCATCCTCTATTTCTTTACCGCGGGTTTCTTCCTGCTGGGCGTGCTCTACGACTTCTGGACGCTCAACTCGCAGATCTCCGAAGAGAATCGCCGGCGGCTGGTGCGCTAATCCAGCTAAGAGACAGAGAAAAGGGGCTCCGCGGAGCCCCTTTTCTATTCAGGCGCCTCTATTCAGGCGCCGCGCTGGTAGGTCGCGCGTCCCCCTACCAGGGTGCGTTCGATGCGGCCGGGCAGGGTGAGGCCTTGGAAGGGGCAGTTGCGGCCACGCGACAGCCAGGGCGTGGCGGCCTGGGCGGTCGGCTGCTGGGCGAACAGCACCAGGTCCGCCGGCAGGCCCTTGGCCAGGCGGCCCGCCGCGAGGCGCAGCGCCTGGGCCGGACCCTGGGTCAGGCGGGCCAGCAGGGTCGGCAGATCCAGCAGGCCGTCTTCCACCAGGGTCAGGGCCAGCGGCAGCAGCAATTCGACACTGCTGATGCCCGGCTCGGTGGCGGCGAAGGGCGCCAGCTTGGCGTCCGCCTCGTGGGGCTGGTGATGGCTGGAGATGGCGCCGATCACCCCATCACGTACCCCGGCTCTCAGGGCGTCGCGGTCCCGCGCGGTGCGCAGCGGCGGCTTGACGTGATAGAGACTGGAAAAGCCCTGCAAGGCCTCGTCGGTGA
The DNA here is from genome assembly GCF_013277805.1 of Pseudomonas sp. MS15a(2019). NCBI lineage: Bacteria > Pseudomonadati > Pseudomonadota > Gammaproteobacteria > Pseudomonadales > Pseudomonadaceae > Pseudomonas > Pseudomonas sp. MS15a(2019). The sequence continues at coordinate 94,074 of NZ_VBTN01000014.1, read as the reverse complement.
GCAGCAGCTGGTAGAGCGCCACATCGGCGGTCACCGGCAGGCCGCGGGCCTGGGCGGCGGCGATCATCTCCACCGCGCGGGCGCTGGTCAGCTGGCCGAAATGGGCACGCACGCCGCTCTGTTCCACCAGCAGCAGGTCGCGAGACAGGGCGATGGTCTCCGCGGTCTCCGGGATGCCGGTGAGACCCAGGAAGCTGGCGGTGGGGCCTTCATGGGCGAGGCCGCCATGGGCTAGGTCGGCGTCCAGAGCGGTAAAGACCACGGTGAGGTCGAAGGTGGCGGCATATTCCAGCGCTCGCCGCTGCACCCGCAGATTCTCGAAGGGCTGCAGGCCGTTGGTGAAAGCCACGCAACCGGCGTCGCGCAAGGCCATCAGTTCGGCCAGCTGCTCGCCGCCCAGGCCCTTGGTCAGGGCGCCGATGGGATGGACGCGGGCGTGATCGGCGGTGCGCGCCCGGTCGAGGATGAGTTCGGCCACCGCGGTGGTGTCCAGCACCGGGCGGGTGGTGGGCGGGCAGCACAGGCTGGTGACGCCCCCGGCCGCGGCGGCGCGGGTCTCGCTGTCGACATTGCCCTTGCGGGTCAGGCCCGGTTCGCACAGGGCGACATCCAGGTCGACCAGACCAGGCGCCAGGATCAGGCCGCTGGCGTCCAGCTGCTCGTCGGCCTGGAAGCCCTGGGGCGCTTCGCCCAGGGCCAGGATGCGACCCTGGTCGACATGGACGTCACTGACCTGGTCGAGGCCGGTGGCCGGGTCGATCACCCGGGCATTGCGGATGCTCAGGCTCACTGCGCATTCTCCTGTAGCTGACGCTGGGCGGTCTGCCCGCTCATGGTCATCGACAGCACCGCCATGCGGACCGCGATGCCATAGGTGACCTGGTTGAGGATGACCGACTGCTCGCCGTCGGCGACCGCCGATTCGATCTCCACGCCGCGGTTGATCGGTCCCGGGTGCATGACGATGGCGTCGGGCTTGGCGCGGGCCAGGCGCTGGCGGGTCAGGCCGAACAGCCGGTAGTACTCGCCTTCGCTGGGCAAGAGGCCACCCTGCATGCGCTCGCGTTGCAGGCGCAGCATGATCACTACGTCCACGCCGTCCAGGCCCTCGGCCAGGTCGGTAAAGGTGCGCACGCCATAGAGTTCTTCGAGGCCGACCGGCAGCAGGGTGCGCGGCGCGACCACGCGGATGTCGCGGCAGCCCAGGGTACGCAGCGCCAGCATGTCGGAGCGGGCGACCCGCGAATGCAGGATGTCGCCGACGATGGCCACCGAGAGGTTGGCGAAGTCGCCCTTGTGGCGGCGGATGGTCAGCATGTCGAGCATGCCCTGGGTGGGGTGGGCATGGCGGCCGTCGCCGCCGTTGATGATGGCCACATCGGGGCAGACGTGCTCGGCGATGAAATGGGCGGCGCCGGAGTCGGCGTGGCGCACCACGAACATGTCGGCGGCCATGGCCTCCAGGTTGCGTAGGGTGTCGAACAGCGTCTCGCCCTTGCTGGTGGAAGAGGTGGAGACGTTAAGGGTGATGACGTCCGCCGACAGCCGCTTGGCCGCCAGTTCGAAGGTGGTGCGGGTGCGGGTCGAATTCTCGAAGAAGACGTTGCACACGGTCTTGCCGCGCAGCAGCGGCACCTTCTTCACCGCCCGGGCGCCGACTTCCAGAAAGGAGTCGGCGGTATCGAGCAATTCGGTGAGGAGTTCGGCGGGCAGGTCGTCGAGCGACAGGAAATGGCGCAATTGGCCCTGGGCGTTGAGTTGCAGCGAGCGCGTAGCGTCGGTCATGGCAGCGGATCCAGGTCAGGCGGCGGGGGCGTCGCGGTATTCGAGGGCGAGCGGCGTGGGGCCGGTCAGCTTGACGCGCTGGGTGGGGGTCAGGCTCAGGGTGGCGCCCACCACGTCGGGCTGGATCGGCAATTCGCGGGCATTGACGTCCAGCAGGCAGACCAGGGTCACACTGGCGGGACGACCATAGTCGAAGAGTTCGTTGAGCGCCGCGCGCACGGTGCGGCCGCTCATGAGCACGTCGTCCACCAGCACCAGGTGGCGCCCGTCGATCTCGAACGGCAGGGCCGAGGGCCGTACCTGGGGATGCAGGCCCTTCTGGGTGAAGTCGTCGCGGTAGAAGGAGACGTCCAGACTGCCCAGCGGGGTATCCAGGCCGAGTTCGGCCAGCAGGGCCTCGGCGACCCACAGGCCACCGGTATGGATGCCGACGAAGCCGGGATCGGTGATGCCACGGCGATCCAACGATAGGCGCAGGTCGGCGGCCAGCCGCGGCAGGAGCTCGGCGGGAGAGGGCAGGTGCATGGCTACTCCGATTGCGGGCGCGCGGCCCGTTCCAGTTGTTGGGTCAGCCAGCCTTCCAGGAGAAGGGCGGCGGCAAGGGCGTCCACCGGGCGTTCGCGATAGCCGTCGCGCTGACCGCCCTGCAGGCGCTCGCCCTTGGCGGCATAAGTGGTGAGGCGTTCGTCATGGGTATGCACGGGCAAGCCGTAGCGACCCTGTAGGCGGCGGGCGAAGCGTTCGGCGCGCTCGCTCATCTCGCTGGGGGTGCCGTCCATGTTCAGTGGCAGGCCGACCACCAGGGCGGTGGGGCGCCACTCGTCCAGCAGGCGCTGGATCTGCTGCCAGTCGGGCACGCCGTTCTGCGCCTTGAGGGTGAGCAGTTCACGGGCCTGGCCGGTCACGGCCTGGCCGACGGCGACGCCGATCTGCCGGGTGCCGTAGTCGAAGCCCAGGTAGAGGCCGCTGGGTGCGCTCATGCGTGGCCCGCCTGGCGCGAGAGCAGCCGCAGGTCGACCCCCAGCAGGGCGGCGGCCGCACCGAGGCGCTGCTCGCTGGGCGTCTCGAACAGCAGGGCGCTGGTGGCCGGGGTGGTGAGCCAGAGATTGGCCGCCAATTCCTCTTCCAGCTGGCCGGGACCCCAGCCGCTGTAGCCCAGGGTGATCAGGTGGCGGGTCGGGCCGGTACCATCGGAAAGGGCGAACAGCACGTCCGGCGAGGTGGTGAGGCTGAGTTCGTCCAGTTCCAGGGTGTTCTGGAACACCGGGCCGGTGTCATGCAGGACGAAGCCACGATCGGTCTGCACTGGGCCGCCGGCATAGAGGACGACCTGGGTGTCTTCCAGGGTGGCCGGGACCTCGGGCCGCAGCTGTTCGAGCAGGTCGTCCAGGTGCAGGCCGTTGGGTCGGTTGATCACCAGGCCCATGGCGCCATCCGGGCCGTGGTCGACGAGGTAGATCACCGTCTCGGCGAAATGGGGATCGTCCATCTGTGGCATGGCGATCAGGAGTTGGTGCTGTAGGGTGGTGCTGGAGGTCGGCTTCATGACCGGCAAGTTTCCCGGTTGCGCGGTCCGGCTTCAAGTCCAACGGCGTCCAGGGCTATTGACTGGACAGGCGGTCGCCACGCTCGAAGCGCCAGGTGCGGATGATCTCCAGCCGGTCGATGTCGGCCAGATCGCCGCTGAAGGGGGCGAAGGGCGCCGCCAGCCGGACGATGCGCAGCGCCGCCTGGTCCAGCACCTGGCGTCCCGAGGATTCCAGCACCTGGACCTCGTAGAGCGAGCCGTCCTTGTTGATGGCCACCAGCAGACGCAGGCTGCCGTAGAGGCGGTCGCGCTTGGCCTGCTCGGGGTAGTTGAGATTGCCGATGCGCTCGATCTTGCGCCGCCATTCTTCCTTGTAGCGGGCGCCCTTGTCCTTTTGCGTCGAGGCAGCGTTGATCCGCCAGATCTTTGGCCGCTTGGCGTATTGCTGGCGCTCCTCGGCGAGCTGGGCTTCCAGGCTGGCGAGTTCGGCGGCCTGGCTGTCGGATTCGGGGCTCGGAGCGTCACGCTGTTCCCGTTCGGGGGTCTCGCGACTGGGTTCGGCCTTGGTCGGCCGCGCGGCGCGGGTGGTCACCGCCGCCTTGGGCGCCTGGGCACGATCCGCCGCCGGCGGGCGAGCCGGAGGCGCGGCCGGGCGGATCTCGCTGTCGTGGAAGGGCGCCTGCACCGGGGTACTCGGCGCTGCCGCCTTGTCCAGCGTACCGCTGCCCTGCTGGTTTTCCTGGGCGAGGAAATCAGCCTGCTTGGGCGCCTCGTCGCTCTTGAAGCTGGCCAGCGTCACCTCCAGGGTGCGACTGATCTGGCTGGGCTCGGGCAGCGAGAAACCGACGCCGAGGATCAGCACGACGTGCAGCAGGGTCGCGATGAGCAGCGTGAAGCCCAGGCGGTCGGCGGGACGGACCTGGGCGGCGGGGGAGGAGGCGGTGCTGGGCATTGACTGGGTCGGCAAGGGCAGAGGACGCGCGGCAGGGCTGGCGCCAGTCTGCGGATTGTGTCCGCGGTTGTCCATGCCGCTGGGGGCGGCATGAACCCTCGCCTCAGCCCGCGCGCTTCTGCGCGATCACATCCATGAGGCGCTCGGCGATGCGGGTGTCGTAGGCCGCATCGATCTCGCGGATGCAGGTCGGGCTGGTGACATTGATCTCGGTGAGGTGCTCGCCGATCACGTCCAGGCCGACGAAGAGCAGGCCGCGCTTGCGCAATTCCGGGCCCACCGTCGCGGCGATCTCGCGATCCCGCGCCGACAGCGGCTGGGCGACGCCGCGGCCACCGGCGGCCAGGTTGCCACGGGTCTCGCCCTGGGCCGGAATGCGCGCCAGGCAGTAGTCCACGGGTTCGCCGTCGATCATCAGGATGCGCTTGTCGCCATCCTTGATGCCCGGCAGGTAGCGCTGGGCGATGATCTGCTGGGTACCGTGGGCGGTGAGGGTTTCCAGGATCACCGAGAGGTTGGGATCGCCTTCGCGGTGGCGGAATACCGAGCTGCCGCCCATGCCGTCCAGCGGCTTGAGGATGACGTCACCGTGGCTGCGGGCGAATTCGCGGATGATGTCGGCGCGACGACTGACCAGGGTCGGCGGCGCCAGCTCGGGAAACAGGGTGGCGAAGAACTTCTCGTTGCAGTCGCGCAGGCTGGCCGGGCGGTTGACCACCAGGGTGCCGCCACGCTCGGCCTGCTCCAGCAGATAGGTGGCATAGACGAATTCGTTGTCGAAGGGCGGGTCCTTGCGCATCAGGATCACGTCCAGCTCGCGCAGGGGCAGGTCGACGTCTTGGCCAAAGGCGAACCAGCGCTCCGGATCCTGGAACACGTCCAGCTGCCGGCCACGGCCGCGGGCCTCGCCATCGACCTGGTACAGGTCCTGCATCTCGAAATAGTGCAGGGTCCAGCCGCGCGCCTTGGCCGCCCACAGCATGGCCATGGAGCTATCCTTCTTATAGGAGATGCGTTCGATGGGATCCATGACGATCCCCAGGCGGATACTCATTGACGCTAGACCTCGGTTCTACGTGGGCAAGGCGTCAGAATAGCCCTTCGATCCCCTTCAGTGCCAATGCTTGCGCGATCGTCGTGGTGGGCGGGCCGGTGGTCCGTCACCAGGGGATCTGCGTGGTACGTCACGGTATTGTGTGCTACAAAGAGGCGCCGCCAAAGTGCCCGGATCGACATCATTATTCACGTTTCATCGACGATGAGCTGGTAGCTTGAACATGGAACAGTATTCGGAAGGGCTGAAGGTCATGGTGATCGACGACTCGAAGACGATTCGTCGGACCGCCGAGACCCTGCTCAAGAAAGTTGGCTGCGAGGTCATTACCGCCATCGATGGATTCGATGCGCTCGCCAAGATCGCCGATAGTCATCCCCACATCATCTTCGTGGACATCATGATGCCGCGACTGGATGGCTATCAGACCTGCGCGCTGATCAAGAACAACAGCGCCTTCCGCGCGACGCCCGTCATCATGCTGTCTTCGCGTGATGGCCTCTTCGACAAGGCCAAGGGCCGCATCGTCGGCTCTGACCAGTACCTCACCAAACCCTTCAGCAAAGAAGAGCTGATCGGTGCGATCAAGACCCACGTCCCCAGTTTCACTCCGCTCGAACAAGCGTCCTGAGTGTCCTGAGGCGGGCGATTCTATCTAGTAGGAAATTTTCATGGCTCGAATTCTGATCGTCGACGACTCTCCCACCGAGATGTACAAGCTCACCGCCATGCTGGAAAAGCATGGGCATCAGGTGCTCAAGGCCGAGAACGGTGCCGATGGCGTCGCCCTGGCCCGTCAGGAGAAGCCGGATGCGGTCCTGATGGACATCGTCATGCCAGGCCTCAACGGCTTTCAGGCCACCCGGCAGCTGACCAAGGATGCCGAGACCAGTCACATTCCGGTGGTCATCGTCACCACCAAGGACCAGGAAACCGACAAGGTCTGGGGCAAGCGCCAGGGCGCCAAGGACTACCTCACCAAGCCCATCGACGAAGACACCCTGCTGCGCACCCTGGCGGGTGTCCTGCAAGGCTAACTTCCGACGTCCGTTTCTCGCGGCAGCGCCCTACAGGGCAGGGAATCCTATGAGCGACGCTACCACGCCCTATGAACTCTTGCGCCTGATCGATCTGCGCTGCCGCGAGCGGGCGGCCGGTCTGCCGGCGCAACAGGAAAACCAGCGCAGCTGGAGCGGTATCGGCTTTCGTCTCGGTGAATTGCGCTTCGTGATTCCCATGGGCGAGGTCAGCGAGATCCTGCCGGAGCCGCGCTTCACCGCGCTGCCCGGCGTCAAACCCTGGCTCAAGGGCGTGGCCAACGTACGCGGTCGCCTGCTGCCGATCGCCGACCTGGGGCAATTCCTCGGCGTAAAGATCCAGGCCCTGCGCAAACAGCGGCGCATCCTGATCGTCGACCATGGCGACCTCTTCGTCGGATTGGCGGTTGACGAAGTCCTGGGTATGCAGCATTTCGACATCGAGGCCTATCGCGAGCACGCCGACAACGTGCCGTCGGGCCTGCACTTCTTTCTGGAAGGTGTCTTCCAACGCGACGTGCCCTGGCTGGTCTGCAGCCCACGCGCCTTGGTCGAGCATCCCGAATTCATGGACGTTGCGGCCTAGGTCGCCAGGCGTCCGGGCGCCACGAGGCGGATCGGGGTCGGGATGGCAGGAGCCGTCGCCGACGGGTGGGGGTAGGGCGGCGAGCATCGGCTTCAAGCGAACCGGTCCGGCGTCCGACAAGGATAGAACTAAAGGAACCAAGGTCCAGGCGGGGGCCGCTGATGAACAAACTCAATACCGGGAAAATCAACGCGTGGGTCGCGGGCATGTTCGTGGTGCTGATCGTCGCGATCGTGCTGCTGTTCGCCAACTTCGCGTACCTGGGCACCCAGACCAACTACGACAACCAGTATCAGGGTCAGGCCACCGAGCTGCGGATTCTCTCGCAGCAGCTGGCCAAGAGTGCCAGTGAGGCCGCCACCGGCAAGGCCGAGGCCTTCAGGGACCTGCGCCAGGCGCGCGCCGAGTTCGAGCGGCGCCTGACCATCCTGCGCAGCGGCGATCCGCAGACCGGTCTGCCGCCCTCGCCGGCGATCCTCGGCCCGCGTCTGGATACCCTGCAATCCCAGTGGGAGACCCAACGCAAGCAGGTCGACACCATGCTCGGCAGCGAGCAGACCGTACTGTCCCTGCACCAGCTGTCCGGCGCCCTGGCCGACACCATTCCCCAGTTGCAGGTCGAGAACGAAGAGGTCGTCGACATCCTGATCGAGCGCGGCGCGCCCGCTGGCCAGGTGGTGGTGGCCCAGCGTCAGGCACTGCTGGCCGAGCGGATCCTCGGCGCCATCAACAAGATCCTTACCGGCGACGAAGCCGCCGTCCAGGCGGCCGACAGCTTTGGCCGCGACGCCAGCCTGTTCGGCCGGGTACTCAAGGCCATGCGCGAAGGCAATGCCTCCATGGGCATCGCCAAGATCACCGACCCCGAGGCGGTCAGCCGACTCAACGAAGCCAACAAGCTGTTCGAATTCGTCTCCGGCAACGTCGACGAGATTCTCGCCACCTCGCCCGAACTGCTGCAGATCCGCTCCGCCGTGGGCCTGATCTACCAGGGCTCCCAGGCACTGCTCGGTTCCGCCTCGGAGCTGAGCGCCGGTTACGCTTCGCTGGCCCAGAGCCGCAAGATCAACACCGTGGGCAGCTATCTGCTGGTGTTCATCGCCCTCGGCGCCATCCTGTGCATCGGCTACATCCTGGTGCGCGATACCCGCCGCCGCCTGGCCGAGACCGACGAGAAGAACCAGCGCAACCAGACCGCCATTCTGCGTCTGCTGGACGAGATCGCCGACCTGGCCGATGGTGACCTGACGGTGCAGGCCACGGTGACCGAGGACTTCACCGGCGCCATCGCCGACTCCATCAACTACTCCATCGACCAGCTGCGCGAACTGGTGGAGACCATCAACCAGACCGCCGTGCAGGTGGCGGCCGCCGCCCAGGAATCCCAAGACACCGCGACGGTGCTGGCCGAGGCCTCGGAGCACCAGGCCCAGGAAATCGCCGGGGCTTCCGCGGCGATCAACGAGATGGCCGTGTCCATCGACCAGGTATCCACCAACGCCTCGGAGTCCACCGCGGTGGCGGAGCGCTCCGTGGCCATCGCCAACAAGGGCAACCAGGTGGTGCACAACACCATCATCGGCATGGACAGCATCCGCGAGCAGATCCAGGACACCGCCAAGCGAATCAAGCGCCTGGGTGAATCGTCCCAGGAGATCGGTGACATCGTCGGCCTGATCAACGACATCGCCGACCAGACCAACATCCTGGCCCTGAACGCCGCCATCCAGGCCTCCATGGCCGGTGACGCCGGTCGCGGCTTCGCCGTGGTCGCCGACGAGGTCCAGCGCCTCGCCGAACGCTCCTCCGGCGCCACCAAGCAGATCGAGGCCCTGGTCAAGGCGATCCAGACCGACACCAACGAGGCGGTCATCTCCATGGAACAGACCACCTCGGAAGTGGTGCGCGGGGCCGCCCTGGCCCAGGACGCCGGTGTGGCGCTGGAAGAGATCGAGAAGGTTTCCCAGAGCCTGGCCGGACTGATCCAGAACATCTCCAACGCCGCGCGTCAGCAGTCCTCGTCCGCCAGCCACATCTCCAGCACCATGAACGTGATTCAGGAGATCACCTCGCAGACCTCGGCCGGTACCACCGCCACCGCGCGCAGCATCGGCGAGCTGGCCAAGCTGGCCAGCGAGATGCGGCGTTCGGTGTCGGGCTTCAATCTGCCGAACGAGCAGCCGCTGGGCTGAATGCAGCGGCCACATCGTGGTGTGGCGAGGGGGAGACGGGGTGGGGGAGTCGAGTTGGGCGTTGCGCCGTGCTCCCGAGCTGCCGGATGCGGACTTCGAGCGTTGGCGACAGCTGCTGGAATCCCGCGCCGGCATGGTGCTGGACGATCGCCAGCGCAGCTTTCTGCAGATCCAGTTGGCCGCGCGCATGCGCGAACTGGCGATCGCGGACTACGACAGCTACTACCAGGTCGTCTGCGCGGGCATCAGCGGGCGCATCGAATGGGTCCGACTGCTCGATCGGCTGACCATCCAGGCCACCCGCTTCTTTCGCCATCCCCCTTCCTTCGCGCTGCTGGAAGCCTATGTGAGTGAATTCGCCCGGACCACCGAGGGCCAGGGGCTGACCCTGTGGAGTCTGGGGTGCGCCAGTGGAGAGGAAGCGTTTTCGATGGCCATCAGTACCGCCGAAGTCCTGGCACGGCAGGCGCGACCCCTGACGTTCGCCCTGACCGGCACCGACATCAGCAGCGAAGCCCTGCGCCAGGCGCGGCAGGGTAGCTACAGCCTGCAGCGGCTGGCCGGCGTGTCGGCCAGTCTGCGCGAGCGCTATTTCCGTGCCCAGGCGGACGGCAGTTTCGAAGTCGTCGCCGGTTTGGCGGAGCGACTGTGCTTTGCCCGGCTCAATGTGCTGGAACTGGGCCAGGCCCCCTTGCAGGGGCTCAATGTCATTTTTTGTCAGAACTTGCTGATTTATTTCCGCCGCTGGCTGCGTCGAGACCTGCTCAATCAGCTGGTCCAGCGGCTTGCACCGGGTGGGCTCTTGGTCCTGGGTGTCGGTGAGGTGAGCAATTGGAGCCACCCGCAACTGGTACCCGTCGATCATCCCGAAGTCCTGGCGTTCACCCGCCAGCCAGACCACCCGGCATGACAGGAGCCGAGATGATCGATCGACACGACTACGTAGCCCTCGAGTGGGTCAAGGGAGAGATCGCCGAAACCTTGCAGCAGGCCCGCAAGGCGCTCGAGGCGTTCGTCGACAACCCGCACGACCGTAGCCGCCTGGGTTTCTGTCGGACCTATGTGCACCAGGTCTACGGCACCCTGCAGATGGTGGAGTTCTATGGCGCCGCGCTGCTCGCCGAGGAAATGGAACTGCTGCTGCAGGCCCTCCACGAAGAGCGGGTGAACAGCTCGGACGAGGCGCTGGAGGTGCTGATGCAGGCCATCCTGCAGGTACCGCCCTATCTGGATCGGGTCCTCGAGGCCCGCCGCGATCTCCCACTGGCCATCCTGCCGCTGCTCAACGACCTGCGCTCGGCGCGTGGTGAAAAGCTGCTCTCGGAAACCAGCCTGTTCTCGCCGGATCTGTCCGCCACGCCGCTGTCGCTGAGCGATGCCGAACTGGCCGACCGCGCCGCGCCGGACTGGCTGCCACGGCTGCGCAAGCTGCGCCAGGCGCTGCAAGGTGCCCAGGTCGGGCTGTTCCGCGACCGTGATGTCCAGTTGCACCTGGATTACCTGCTGCGGGTCTTCGAGCGCCTGGACCAGCTCTGCGCCGGTTCGCCCTTTGGCGCCCTCTGGCCGGTGGCGGCGGGACTGACCGAATTGCTGCAGGCCGGCGAGCTGGACAACAGCAGCTCGATCCGCGGTCTGCTGCGACAATTGGATCGTGAACTCAAGCGGCTCATCAGCGATGGCGTGACCACCCTCAACCAGCCGGCGCCGGCCGATCTGCTGAAGAATCTGCTGTTCTATCTGGCCAAGGCGCCGGTGCAGAGTCCGCGCATCGCCGCGCTCAAGGCCCACTATCGTCTCGACGAAGCCCTGCCGGATGCCGAGCTGGTGGGGTTCGAGCGCTCGCGCATCGTTGGTCCGGATCGCGAGGCCATGCGTTCGGTGGTGACCGCGCTGTGCGAAGAGCTGGTGCAGATCAAGGACAGCCTGGACCTGTTCGTGCGCAGCGATCGCCAGCAGCCCGCCAGCCTGCGGGGCCTGTTGGCACCGCTCAAGCAGATCGCCGATACCCTGGCGGTGCTGGGCTTCGGTCAGCCGCGCAAGGTGGTGCTGGAGCAGTACGAAGCCGTCGCCGACCTGGCCGCTGGCGTGCACGACGCCAGCGATGCCGCCCTGATGGACATCGCCGGGGCGCTGCTCTATGTCGAAGCCACCCTGGCCGGCATGGTCAGCGGCAACGAGGTCGGCGATGCCGAAGAGAGCCGCCTGCCCACCACCGACATCGATCAGTTGCACCGGGTGGTGGTGCGCGAGGCGCGCAATGGCCTGGAGCAATCCAAGGACGCCATCATCGAGTTCATCGCCTCCCAGTGGAACCATGTCCACCTGGAGCCGGTGCCTCTGCTGCTGACCCAGGTGCGTGGCGGCCTGGCGATGATCCCGCTGGAGCGGGCCGCGGCCCAGGTGCAGGCGGCCAACGACTACATCTGCCAGCAACTGCTGGGCAAGCAGGCGGTGCCGGACTGGCAGAGCCTGGATACCCTGGCCGACGCCATCACCAGCGTCGAGTATTACCTGGAGCGCCTGGCGGAAGATCCGTCCACGCCCCACGACATGATTCTCGACATCGCCGACGAGAGTCTCATCGCCCTCGGCTATCCGCCCAAGGCGGTCGGCGAAGGTGCGGAGGCGGAGGCGCCCCTGGTCTCCAGCGCGGTCGAGACGCTGCCTCTGGATCGACCGGAAGAGCCGGCGCCGGAAGCGGAGCCGGTGCTCGAAGAGACGCTGGAACTCACCGCCCTGCCGATCGAGGAGCCTGCGGACGCTGAAGCAGAATCCCACGCCGAATTCCAGTCCGAACCTGACGAGCCTCTGACCGCCGATCACCAAGCGGACGCGCAGGCAGCGGCCGATGTGGTGGCTGACGCGGCGCATGGCGAGGCCGAGCCTGCGGGCGCAGGGGCCGAGGAGCTGCCTGCCGGTATCGAGCTGGACAGCCTGCCGCCGGCGACCGCCGATGCCGATGCGGTCGCCGAGGTGCTGGCCGCGCCGGTCAATCCCATCAATCCCCCGGCGGTGCAAGTGCCGCAGGCGCTGCTGCCACCGGCGGCCGATGCCGAACCGGTCGAGGAAGAGCTGCGCGAGGTCTTTATCGAGGAGGCCGGCGAGGTCCAGGTGGAACTGGAACGCTGGTTGCCGACCTGGCAGGCCGACCCCGAGCAGCGTACCGCGCTGAGCGAATTGCGGCGCAATTTCCATACCCTCAAGGGCAGTGGTCGCATGGTCCAGGCGCTGGTCATCGGCGAGCTGGCCTGGGCCCTGGAGAATCTGTTCAATCGCCGGCTGGACCATAGCGTCGCTCACAGTTCTGCCCTGCAGACGGTGGTCGAGCAGACCTGTGCCCTGCTGCCGGAGCTGGTCGAGGAATACGCCGAGGATCGCCAACGGCAGCGCGATGACGTCGACTGGCTGGCCCATGCCGCCCATGCACTGGCGCGCAACGAAGCCCTGCCCGAGCGGGCTTCGGCGAGCGACGCAGTTCCCTCCGTGGCGGCGGCGCTGCCTGAGGTGGAGAGCGTCGAGCCCGCGGCAGCGGCACTCGCCGCTGGCGAAGCCGATACCCAGCTGCTGGACATCTTCCGTACCGAGGCCCAGGCGCACCTGGAAACCGTGCGTCGCTTCCTCGAACAGGCCGACGCCGGTAGCGTCCAGCCGGTCTCCGACAATCTCCTGCGCGCCCTGCACACCCTCAAGGGCAGTGCCCATATGGCGGGCAGTTCGCCAATGGCCGAGCTGGCGTCGGCGCTGGAGCGGCTGGCCAAGGAATACAAGCTCGCCCATGTCGCCTTCGCCGAACCCGAGTGCGCCCTGCTCGCCCAGGGGGCCGAGTTGCTGGAGCAGCGGCTGGCTGCCCTCGATGAGGGGGCGCTGGCGACCCCGCTGACGGGCGCGGCGGCCGTGATCGAGCACTGCGAGAGACTGCTGGAGGAGCTGAATCCCCAGCTGCCGATCCCCGCAGCACCGCTGCCGGAGCAGCGTGACGTCCTGCGCCTTACCGACTTCCTGATGCCGGCGATGGAGCTGCTGCTGGAAGCCGACGAACGCCTGAATGCCTGGCGCACCGATGGTGACCTGGCGGCCTGCCCGGATCTACTGGCCGAACGACTGAACACCTTTGCCGACGGGGCGGCCCGGGTCGGCCTGGCCGATGTCGAGCAACTGGCCGAGGCGCTGCAGGTGGTCTATGCCGCCGCGGCGAGCGGTTCGCTGCCGGCCGATGAAGCCTTTTTCCGCGAGGCGGAGGAAGCCCAGGAAGCCCTGATCAGCATGCTCAATCAATTGGCGGGCGGCATGCGGGCCACCCCCAACGAGGAGCGGATCCAGGGTCTGCGCGCCCTGCTGGCGGGCATTCTCGCCGGGCTGCCCATGGCGGCCACCACCCTGCTGGCCGAGCCCGAACCCGAAGACCTCTTCGATCCGGAAACGGCCACGCCGGTGGCACCCGAGCTGGCGCTCGACGTCGAACTGCCCGCCGAAGCCGAAGCCGAAGCC